>NZ_JACHYK010000003.1:0-564230 GCF_014192825.1 Pseudomonas sp. OG7
CTCCAGGTCGCCGGACAGTTTTTCGCGGGCGTACTTGTCGTCGTTCTTGAAGAACGACAGCCAGTTGGTGGTCTTCAGCTCGAACAGCTGCCCCAGGGTTTCATCGTCGAACACGTTGTTGCCAACGATGTTGATGTGCTGGATGGCAGCGACGGTGCCTTCGTTGATCTTGATCTTCAGCGCGACGCGGTTGCGCGGTTGCGGCACCACTTCGGCGTCGACCTCGGCCGAGTATCGGCCCTGGGCCACGTACTGGCGCTGCAGCTCGTTACGCACGCCTTCGAGGGTGGCACGCTGGAAGATCTCGCCCTCGGCCAGGCCCGATTGCTTCAGGCCCTTCATCAGGTCTTCGGTGCTGATTGCCTTGTTGCCTTCGATCTCGATGCTCGATACCGACGGGCGCTCGACCACGTTGATGATCAGCACATTGCCATCGCGGTTCAGCTGAATGTCCTGGAAGAACCCAGTCTTGAACAGGGAACGGGTCGAGTCCACCAGGCGGCGGTCATCCGCCTGGTCGCCGACGTTCAGCGGCAGGGCACCGAACACACTGCCGGCGGAAACCCGCTGCAGGCCGTTGACGCGAATATCGGAGATGGTGAAGGACTCGGCGTGAACTTCAGCGATCATCAGTGCGGACATGACCGCAGTTAGCAGCAGACGTTTCATGAAGTCCTTTTATTCCAACTGGCAATAAACAACCCGCCGCGACAACACGGCAGGTTCGCAATTGAGCGAAGCTTTATAGTCGACCCAGATCGTTGATCAGGGCGAGCAACATCACCCCTATGACCAAACTGATACCGATCTGGACCCCCCAACCTTGCACCCGATCCGACAGCGGACGACCGCGCGCCCACTCGACCAGGTAAAACAGCAAATGCCCCCCATCCAGTACCGGGATGGGCAGCAGGTTAAGAACCCCCAGGCTTATGCTCAGGTAGGCCAGGAAATTCAGGAAATCCCCCACGCCGGACTGGGCCGAAGCGCCCGCCACTTTAGCAATGGTTATCGGTCCACTCAAGTTTTTTACCGAGAGCTCTCCGAACAGCATTTTCTTCAGCGACTCAAGGGTCAGGACGCTCATGCTCCAGGTGCGCGACAAGCCCTCACCCACCGCGTCCAGCGGGCCGTAGCTGACTTCGCGGAGCATGCTGGCAGGCCACTCGCCACCTTTTACCCCGGCACCCAGATAGCCACCAACTGCTTTGCCCTCGCCTTTGCGAGCCAGGGTCACCGGAACGTCCAGGGCCGCGCCATCACGCTCCACGCGCACCACGACTTTGGCATCCGGGCGCGCACGCACGCTGTCGACAACCTGTTGCCATTCGGTCACGGCCACGCCATCGACCGCCAGCAGTTTGTCACCGGTTTTCAGGCCAGCAGCGGCAGCTGGCCCCTTCGGATCGATCTCGGCCAGTACGGGCACGATCGCCGGGCGCCAAGGGTGCAGACCAAGCGACTGGATCGGGTCCGGCTCGTCGGCGCCCTTGAGCCAGCTGTCCAGTTTGACCTGCAATTGGCGCTCGGCAGTGGCGCCTTCGTCGAGCACGCCAACCTGCAAAGTGCCGCTCTCGCCCAGGCGGCGAACCAGCTGGAGATTGACCGCTGACCAACCGTTGGTCGGCTTGCCGTCAATGGAGACGATTTCCTGACCTGCGGTCAGGCCAGCCGACGCAGCCAGGCTGCCACTGTCGACCGCACCGATCACCGGACGGACCTGCTGGGTACCCAGCATTGCCAACACCCAGAAGAACAGGATGGCCAGCAGGAAGTTGGCAATCGGGCCTGCCGCGACAATCGCGATACGCTGGCGAACCGACTTGCGGTTGAACGACTGCCCGACCAACGCAGGCGGCACATCACCCTCGCGCTCGTCGAGCATCTTGACGTAGCCACCCAGCGGAATCGCCGCGACCACGAACTCGGTACCGTGGCGGTCATGCCAGCGCAGCAGCGGCGTGCCGAAGCCCACCGAGAAGCGCAGCACCTTGACACCGCAGCGGCGCGCCACCCAGAAGTGGCCGAATTCGTGGAAGGTGACCAACACACCCAAGGCCACGAGGGTGCCGATAATCATGTAGAGCGCTGTCATGTCCATCTCCGAATGATGTTCAGCAGGCCGGCTTCAGCGACCGTGACGCCTCAGCCACTCACGGGAAAGCTCCCGGGCACGCTGGTCGGCGGCAAACACCGCATCCAGCGATGGCAGCGGCACGACGGGCTCTTGGTCGAGCACCTGTTCGATCATACCCGCGATCTCCGGGAAGCGGATACGCCGCCCAAGAAATGCCTCGACCGCCACCTCGTTGGCTGCGTTGAGCACAGCGGGTGCACTGTTGCCGGCCTCGGCAGCCTGCCGCGCCAGGCGCAGACAAGGGAAGCGCTGTTCGTCGGGCGCCTGAAAATCCAGACGGGCGATGGCGAACAGGTCCAGCGGTGCCACCCCAGAGTCAATCCGCTCTGGCCACGCCAGGGCATTGGCGATCGGCGTGCGCATGTCAGGGTTGCCCAGCTGTGCCAGCACCGAACCGTCCACATAGTCGACCAGGGAGTGGATCACGCTCTGCGGGTGCACCACCACCTCGACCTTCGCCGGCGCGGCATCGAACAGCCAGCAGGCTTCGATCAGCTCAAGCCCCTTGTTCATCATGCTGGCCGAGTCGACGGAAATCTTGCGCCCCATCGACCAGTTAGGGTGCGCGCAGGCTTGTTCAGGGGTCACGTCCAGCAGTGCCTCGACCGGCGTTTCACGGAACGGGCCGCCGGAAGCCGTGAGCAGGATCCGGCGTACGCCGACCGCGCTCAGGCCACGCGCATAATCGCCGGGCATGCACTGGAAAATCGCGTTGTGCTCGCTGTCGATTGGCAACAGCACGGCACCACTGCGCCGTACCGCCTCCATGAACAGCGCGCCAGACATCACCAGGGCTTCCTTGTTAGCCAGCAACACCTTCTTGCCCGCCTCGACTGCCGCCAAGGTAGGACGCAGGCCGGCCGCACCGACAATGGCTGCCATCACGGCGTCCACTTCCGCTGCCGAGGCCACCTGGCAAAGCCCGGCCTCACCCTCCAGCACTTCGGTAGCGCAACCGACCGCAGCCAGGCTTTCGCGCAGCCGCTGGGCCGCCTCGGCGCTTGGCACCACGGCAAACGCCGGACGATGGCGCACGCACAGGGCCAGCAATTCATCGATACGCGAATAGCCGCTGAGGGCAAACACCTGGTAGCGGTCGGGGTGCCGCGCAATCACATCCAGCGTGCTCAGGCCGATGGAGCCAGTGGCCCCGAGCACGGTAATACGCTGCGGGCGACTCACATCACACCCCATTCGGCAGCCCACAGCAGCACGGCGAAGATCGGGATCGCTGCGGTCAGGCTGTCGATGCGGTCCAGCACACCACCATGGCCAGGCAGCAGGTTGCTGCTGTCCTTGATGCCGGAACGGCGCTTGAACATGCTCTCGGTCAGGTCACCGACCACCGAGGACATCACCAGCAACGCGGCGCCCAGAAGGCCCAGCAAGAGCTGGCCAAAGCCCCAGTCGCGGCTGATGCCGACACCCAGGGTAATCAACAGGCTGACGGCAAGGCCGCCATACACACCTTCCCAGCTCTTGCCAGGGCTGACCTGCGGGGCGAGCTTGCGCTTGCCAAACGCCCGGCCAGAGAAGTACGCGCCGATGTCGGCAGCCCAGACCAGCACCATGACCGAAAGGATCAGCCAGTTGCCAAGCGGCCAGTGCTTGAGCAGTACCAACCCCTGCCAGGCTGGCAGCAACACCAGCAGGCCAATCAGCAACCGGCAGGCGGCACTGGCCCACAGCTCACTGCTGCGCGGATAGGTAAGCACCAGCCAGGTGGCCAGCCCCCACCATATCACCGCAGCGCCCAACACCCAGGGTGCCAGCTCCGGGAGGATGTACAGCAGCATCAGCGCCCCGGCGACCACCAAGGCATAGGCAATGCGCAGCGGCTGAGCCATGAGCCCGGCCAGGCGCGCCCACTCCCAGGCGCCAAGGGTCACCACGAAGCCGATGAACAGGGCAAAGTCCCCACCGTTGAGCAGGAAGAAACCGCCCAGCGCGATCGGCAGCAGGATCAGCGCGGTAATGATGCGTTGTTTAAGCATTAAGCACGAGCTCCAGCCTCGACCTGCTCGCTGGTCTTACCGAAGCGGCGCTGGCGCGAAGCGAAATCGGCCAGGGCATTGCGCATGGCCTCGTGTTTGAAGTCCGGCCAGTACAGGTCGGAGAAGTACAACTCGGCGTAGGCCAGTTGCCACAACAGGAAATTGCTGATGCGGTGCTCGCCACCGGTGCGGATGCACAGGTCCGGCAGCGGCAGCTCGCCGGTTGCCAGGCACGTCTGCAGCAGACCCGGGGTGATATCTTCCGGGCGCAGGTGACCGGCTTGCACTTCCCGCGCCAGCCGCTGGGCGGCCTGGGCGATATCCCACTGGCCACCGTAGTTGGCTGCGATCTGCAGGATGAAGCGATTGTTGCCGGCGGTCAGCGCCTCGGCTTCGCGCATGGCGGCCTGCAATTCAGGGTGGAAACGCGAACGGTCACCGATGATGCGCAGGCTGATGTTGTTCTCGTTGAGGCGCTTGGCCTCCCGGCGCAGGGCCGAGAAGAACAGCTCCATCAACGCACCAACCTCTTCGGCCGGGCGCTGCCAGTTTTCACTGGAGAAGGCGAACAGGGTCAGTACCTCGACCCCGGACTTGGCACAGACTTCGATGACCGCGCGAACGGCGTCGACACCCGCCTTGTGCCCGGCAACGCCGGGCAGCAGGCGCTTTTTCGCCCAGCGGTTGTTGCCATCCATGATGATCGCGACATGACGCGGCACCGAGGACGGTGCCGCCAACTTGGACTTTTCCATTAAAAAACCCCGGCCTTAGACGGCCATCAGGTCCTTTTCCTTGGCTTTGTACGCAGCATCGACTTCAGCAATGAACTTGTCGGTCAGCTTTTGGATCTCGTCCGCCGCGCGACGTTCTTCGTCTTCGCTGATTTCCTTGTCCTTGGTCAGCTTCTTCAGGTCGCCCAGGGCATCGCGGCGCACATTGCGCACAGCGACCTTGGCATCCTCGGCCACACCGCTGGCCTGCTTGGTGTAACCCTTGCGGGTTTCCTCGGTCAGGGCCGGCATCGGCACGCGAATGGTGGTACCGGCGCTGGACGGGTTCAGGCCCAGGTCGGAGGTGAGGATGGCCTTTTCGATGGCAGCACTGAGGTTCTTGTCGTGCGCGACAATCTTCAGGGTGCGGGCGTCTTCGACGGTGATCGCGGCCACCTGGTTCAGCGGCATCTCGCTACCCCAGGCAGTGACCTTGACGCTGTCCAGGATGCTTGGGTGCGCGCGACCGGTGCGGATTGCCGCGAGGTTGCGAGCCAGGGCTTCGATGGACTTGCCCATGCGCTCCTGCGCGTCTTTCTTGATGTCGTTGATCATGCTTGGCCTTCCTCGATCAGAGTACCTTCAGCGCCACCCACCACGATGTTCAGCAGGGCGCCAGGCTTGTTCATGTTGAATACCCGCAATGGCATCTTGTGGTCACGGCACAGGCAGATTGCGGTCAGGTCCATCACACCCAGCTTGCGATCCAGGACCTCATCGTAGGTCAGGTGATCGAACTTTTCGGCGTGTGGGTCCTTGAATGGATCGGCAGTGTACACACCATCGACCTTGGTCGCCTTCAGCACCACGTCGGCATCGATTTCGATGGCGCGCAGGCAGGCCGCGGAGTCGGTGGTGAAGAACGGGTTGCCGGTACCGGCGGAGAAAATTACCACATCCCCGGAGTTGAGGTGGCGAATAGCTTTGCGACGATCGTAATGATCGGTGACACCGACCATGGAAATGGCCGACATGACCAGAGCCGGGATGTTCGAGCGCTCCAGCGCATCGCGCATGGCCAGGCCGTTCATCACGGTGGCCAGCATGCCCATGTGGTCACCGGTGACGCGGTCCATGCCGGCTGCGCTGAGCGCGGCGCCGCGGAACAGGTTGCCACCACCGATCACCAGACCGACCTGGACACCGATCCCTACCAGCTGGCCAACTTCAAGGGCCATGCGATCCAGCACTTTCGGGTCGATCCCGAAGTCTTCCGAGCCCATCAGGGCCTCGCCGCTAAGTTTGAGCAAAATGCGTTTATAGCGAGGTTGGCGACCACTCACCTGCTGAGCCATTGCGAGTCTCTCCTGCGGCGTACTTTTAGAAAATTCGTGCGGGCTGTTT
Organism: Pseudomonas sp. OG7; assembly: GCF_014192825.1. NCBI lineage: Bacteria > Pseudomonadati > Pseudomonadota > Gammaproteobacteria > Pseudomonadales > Pseudomonadaceae > Pseudomonas > Pseudomonas sp. OG7. The sequence continues at coordinate 6,249 of NZ_JACHYK010000003.1, forward strand.
GCAGCCTGCTAACTGTAGCGTGGCACCGTTTTGGTGCCAGCGGCGGCGAGTTTTATAAACCCTTCGCCGTTTTGACAAAGAGGCTGCGCGCGTGAGCGGGCAGCCTCTTTTGGGCGACAGACGGGGCTGTCTTACTGCTTGGCAGCAGCTACCTGAGCGGCAACTTCAGCAGCGAAGTCGTCGACTGGCTTCTCGATGCCTTCGCCTACTTTGAAGTAGGTGAAGGAAACGATTTCAGCGCCGGCTTTCTTGGCCAGTTCGCCAACTTTGACTTCCGGGTTCATAACGAAAGCTTGCTCTTTCAGCGAGGCTTCGGCTTTGAACTTGGTGATACGGCCGTTGATCATGTTCTCAACGATGTTTTCCGGCTTGCCGGCGATCTTGTCGGCGTTCAGTTGCAGGAAGACACCCTTCTCGCGCTCGATGGCCTCGGCGGAGATTTCCGACGAATCCAGGAACTCTGGGTTCGAAGCTGCAACGTGCATGGCGATGTTCTTGGCCAGCTCGACGTCACCGCCTTTCAGGACAACGGCAGCGCCGATCTTGTTGCCGTGCAGGTAGGCACCGACAACGTCACCCTCAACGCGCACCAGGCGACGGATGTTGACGTTCTCGCCGCACTTGGCAACCAGGGCTTCACGAGCCGCTTCACGCGAAGCGATCAGCGGAGCAGCGTCGGTAAGCTTCTCGGCGAAGGCTTGCTCGAGGCTTTCGGCTACGAAGTTCTTGAAGTCGTCTTGCAGGGCCAGGAAGTCGGTCTGCGAGTTCACTTCCAGCAGGACGGCGGATTTACCGTCGGTCTTGACGGCGATAGCGCCTTCAGCAGCGACGTTGCCAGCCTTTTTGGCGGCCTTGATGGCGCCCGAGGCACGCATGTCGTCAATGGCTTTCTCGATGTCGCCGCCGGCCTTTTCCAGGGCCTTTTTGCAATCCATCATGCCTTCGCCGGTACGCTCGCGCAGTTCTTTTACCAGCGCTGCAGTAATTGCTGCCATTTCAAAATCCTCTTGGAAAGTTTTTCAACCATTCCACCCGTTCGTCACGGGCGTTCAATTCTGCTAATCCGCTGTTTTCATTTCAGCGAGCCCATGATGCGGGGCCGATGCTGACAGCAGGATTTCAAGGTGGCAAAAAGGGGGCAGAGCCCCCTTTTTGCGTGCCAAGTAGACGCTAGCGCCTATTACTCAGCAGCAGGTGCAGCCGCTTCTTCAGCGTAAACTTCGGTGCCGCCGGCAACGTTGTTGCGGCCGCGGATGACTGCGTCAGCCATCGAAGTCATGTACAGCTCGATAGCGCGGATGGCGTCATCGTTACCCGGGATGATGTAGTCAACACCTTCAGGGCTGCTGTTGGTATCGACAACGCCGATAACCGGGATGCCCAGCTTGTTGGCTTCGGTGATCGCGATGCGCTCGTGATCAACGTCGATAACGAACAGAGCGTCTGGCAGACCGCCCATATCCTTGATGCCGCCCAGGCTGCGATCCAGTTTTTCCAGGTCGCGGGAGCGCATCAGGGCTTCTTTCTTGGTCAGCTTGGCGAAAGTGCCGTCTTCGGCCTGGGTTTCCAGGTCGCGCAGACGCTTGATCGAAGCGCGGATGGTCTTGTAGTTGGTCAGCATGCCGCCCAACCAACGGTGGTCAACGTACGGCGAACCGCAACGAGCAGCTTGCTCGGCGACGATCTTGCCGGCGGAACGCTTGGTGCCGACGAACAGGATCTTGTTCTTGCCCTGGGCCAGGCGCTCAACGAACGACAGAGCGTCGTTGAACATTGGCAGGGTTTTTTCCAGGTTGACGATGTGGATCTTGTTGCGCGCGCCGAAAATGTACTTGCCCATTTTCGGGTTCCAGTAACGGGTCTGGTGGCCGAAGTGCACACCGGCCTTCAGCATATCGCGCATGTTGACTTGGGACATGATAGTTCCTTGATAAGTCGGGTTGGGCCTCCACGTATCCCAATGACCAACCCGCGAATTTCGCAACTCGGGGCACCCAGGTCATCGTGTCGACACGTGTGTGGGTTTAAGTGCTGACGGGGTCGTCCCCGAAAGCGGCGCATTTTATACCACACACCGCGGCCGAACGGAACCCGGATACTGTTGCGTCCGTCAGCGGCTTTTGCAGCACCTGCGCTTTCGCGCCAGAATGCCAGCTATAGACAGCAGCCTGGCCGCCTTTATCCCGACCGATCGGCGCCTTGCTCTGCTAGAATCCGGCCTTTCCCGTTTGTTCGCGCCGTATACGGCGCCGTAGAGAGCCTGTAATGACCGTCACCATCAAGACCGCAGAAGACATCGAAAAGATGCGCATCGCTGGCCGCCTGGCCGCCGAGGTGCTGGAAATGATCGAAGAACACGTCAAGCCTGGTGTCACCACCGAAGCGCTCGACCGCCTGTGCCACGACTATATCGTCAACGTCCAGCAGGCCATCCCGGCACCGCTCAACTACAAGGGCTACCCGAAGTCGATCTGCACCTCGATCAACCATGTGGTCTGCCACGGCATCCCCAACGACAAGCCGCTCAAGGACGGTGACACGCTCAACATCGACGTCACCGTGATCAAGGACGGCTACCACGGCGACACCAGCCGCATGTTCCACGTCGGTACCGTGCCGGTATGGGCCGAACGCCTGTCCAAGGTGACCCAGGAGTGCATGTACAAGGCCATCGAGCTGGTCAAGCCAGGCTGCCGCCTGGGCGACATCGGTGAAGTGATCCAGAAGCACGCGGAAAAGAACGGCTTCTCGGTGGTGCGCGAGTTTTGCGGCCACGGCATCGGCAAGGTGTTCCACGAAGAGCCGCAGATCCTGCACTACGGCCGTGCCGGCACCGGCATGGAACTGAAAGAAGGCATGACCTTCACCATCGAGCCGATGATCAACCAGGGCAAGGCCGACACCAAGGTACTGGGCGATGGCTGGACCGCCATCACCAAGGACCGCAAGCTCTCGGCCCAATGGGAACACACACTGGTGGTGACCGCGACGGGCTACGAGATCTTCACCCTGCGCAAGGACGACACCATCCCGCGCACCTCGGCCTGACCGTACTCCGACAGGCCACCCCACGACAGGAACGTGACGCGATGCCCCAGGTGGATCCCGAGCTGTTCGACCGCGGTCAGTTCCAGGCGGAACTGGCCCTCAAGGCGAGCCCTATCGCCGCCTTCAAGAAAGCCATCCGCCTGGCCGGCGAGGTGCTCGACAAGCGTTTTCGCGCGGGCGGCGAAATCCGCCCACTGATCGAAGCCCGCGCCTGGCTCGTGGACAATATCCTGCAACAGGCGTGGAACCAGTTCGACTGGGGCGACCACAGCGGCATCGCCCTGGTTGCGGTGGGCGGCTACGGGCGCGGTGAACTGCACCCGCATTCGGACATCGACCTGCTGATCTTGCTGGGCGCCGCCGAGCACGAGCAGTACCGCGATGCCATCGAACGTTTTCTCACCTTGCTGTGGGACATCGGCCTGGAAGTGGGCCAGAGCGTGCGCACCGTCGACGAGTGTGCCGAGCAGGCCCGCGCCGACCTGACGGTCATCACCAACCTGATGGAAAGCCGCACCATTGCCGGCCCCGAGGCCCTGCGCCAACGCATGCTGGAGGTAACCAGCACCGCACACATGTGGCCGAGCAAGGAATTTTTCCTGGCCAAGCGCGCCGAACTCAAGGCCCGCCACCACAAGTACAACGACACCGAGTACAACCTCGAACCCAACGTCAAGGGCTCACCAGGCGGCCTGCGCGATATCCAGACGGTACTGTGGGTGGCGCGCCGCCAGTACGGCACCCTGAACCTGCATGCACTGGCTGGCGAAGGCTTTTTGCTGGAAAGCGAGAACGAGCTGCTGGCCTCCTCCCAGGACTTTCTGTGGAAGGTGCGCTACGCCCTGCACATGCTGGCCGGGCGCGCCGAGGACCGGCTGCTGTTCGATCATCAGCGCAGCCTGGCCGCACTGCTGGGATACAGCGACGAAAACCCCAAGCGGGCAATCGAGCAGTTCATGCAGCAGTACTACCGGGTGGTGATGAGCATCAGCCAGCTGTGCGACCTGATCATCCAGCATTTCGAGGAAGTGATCCTCGCCGACGAGGACAGCGGCACCACCCAGCCGCTGAATGCGCGTTTCCGCCTGCATGATGGCTATATCGAGGCCACCAACGCGAACGTGTTCAAGCGCACGCCGTTCGCCATGCTGGAAATCTTCGTGCTGATGGCCCAGCACCCGGAAATCAAAGGCGTGCGTGCCGATACCGTGCGCCTGCTGCGCGAGCACCGGCACCTGATCGATGACACGTTCCGCACCGACATCCGCAACACCAGCCTGTTCATCGAGCTGTTCAAGTGCGAAATCGGCATCCACCGCAACCTGCGGCGGATGAACCGCTACGGCATCCTTGGCCGCTACCTGCCGGAGTTCGGGCTGATTGTCGGGCAGATGCAGCATGACCTGTTCCATATCTATACGGTCGATGCGCACACCCTCAACCTCATCAAGCACCTGCGCAAGCTGCAATACACGCCGGTGTCCGAGAAATTCCCGCTGGCCAGCAAGCTCATGGGCCGCCTGCCCAAACCCGAGCTGATCTACCTGGCTGGCCTGTACCACGACATCGGCAAAGGCCGCCAGGGCGACCACTCCGACCTCGGCGCAGTGGATGCGAAGAAGTTCTGCGAGCGCCACCAGTTGCCGGCCTGGGACAGCCGCCTGATCGTCTGGCTGGTGCAGAACCACCTGGTGATGTCGACCACCGCCCAGCGCAAGGACCTGTCCGACCCGCAGGTGATCAACGACTTTGCCCTGCACGTGGGTGACGAGACACGCCTTGACTACCTCTACGTGCTGACCGTGGCCGACATCAACGCCACCAACCCCAGCCTGTGGAACTCCTGGCGAGCCAGCCTGCTGCGTCAGCTGTATACCGAGACCAAGCGTGCCCTGCGCCGGGGCCTGGAAAACCCGCTGGACCGCGAAGAGCAAATTCGCCAGACACAATCCGCAGCGCTGGATATCCTGGTGCGCGAAGGCACCGACCCGGACGACGTCGAGCAGCTGTGGTCGCAACTGGGCGATGACTACTTCCTCAAGCACAACGCCGCCGACGTGGCCTGGCACAGTGACGCGATTCTGCAGCAACCCGCCGATGGCGGGCCGCTGGTGCTGATCAAGGAAACCACCCAGCGCGAGTTCGAAGGCGGCACGCAGATCTTCATCTATGCCCCCGACCAGCATGATTTCTTCGCCGTGACGGTGGCCGCCATGTCGCAGCTGAACCTGAACATTCATGACGCGCGGATCATCACGTCGAGCAGCCAGTTCACCCTCGACACCTACATCGTGCTGGATAACGACGGCGGCTCGATCGGCGACAACCCGCAGCGGGTCAAACAGATTCGCGACGGCCTGACCGAAGCGCTGCGCAACCCCGAGGACTACCCGACCATCATCCAGCGCCGGGTACCGCGCCAGCTCAAGCACTTCGACTTCCCGCCACAGGTAACCATCCTCAACGATGCCCAGCGCCCGGTGACCATCCTCGAAATCACTGCGCCCGATCGCCCAGGGCTACTGGCCCGGCTTGGGCGGATTTTCCTGGAGTTCGACCTGTCGCTGCAAAACGCCAAGATCGCCACCCTCGGCGAACGGGTGGAAGACGTGTTCTTCATCACCGATGCCGACAACCAGCCGCTGTCCGACCCGCAGCTGTGCAGCCGCCTGCAGGAAGCCATCGTGCAGCAACTGCAGGCCGGCCAAGGTAGCGACGCCAGCCCGACCCGCGTGACCTTTTAACGATTAGACGATTGACGAGACCTTGCGCCGATGAACCATGCCTTGACCCAGCTTCAGCCCTACCCCTTCGAAAAGCTCCGCGCCCTGCTGGGTAGCGTGAAGCCTGCGGCGGACAAACGCGCCATCGCCCTGTCGATCGGTGAGCCGAAGCACGAATCGCCGGCGTTCGTCGCCCAGGCCATGGCCGACAACCTCGACAAGCTGGCGGTATATCCCAGCACCATCGGCCTGCCGGCACTGCGCCAGGCGATTGGTCAATGGTGCGAACGGCGCTTTGGCGTGCCCGCCGGCTGGCTGGACGCCGACCGCCACATCCTGCCGGTCAACGGTACCCGCGAAGCGCTGTTCGCCTTCACCCAGGCCGTGGTCAACCGCGCCGATGATGGCCTGGTGGTCAGCCCCAACCCGTTCTACCAGATCTACGAAGGCGCAGCGCTGTTGGCCGGGGCCACCCCGCACTACCTGCCGTGCCTGGAAAGCAATGGTTTCAACCCCGACTTTGACGCGGTGCCGGCCGAAGTGTGGAAACGTTGCCAGATCCTGTTCCTGTGCTCGCCAGGCAACCCCACTGGCGCGCTGGTGCCGATGGATACCCTGAAGAAGCTGATCGCCCTGGCTGACGAGCACGACTTCGTGATCGCTGCCGACGAATGCTACAGCGAGCTGTACTTCGACGAAGACGCGCCGCCTCCAGGCCTGCTGACCGCCTGTGCCGAACTGGGCCGCAGCGACTTCAAACGTTGCGTGGTGTTCCACAGCCTGTCCAAGCGTTCCAACCTTCCGGGCCTGCGTTCGGGCTTCGTCGCGGGCGATGCCGAGATTATCAAGCCGTTCCTGCTGTACCGCACCTACCACGGCTGCGCCATGCCGGTGCAAACCCAGCTGGCCAGCATTGCCGCCTGGCAGGACGAGGCGCATGTGCGCGAGAACCGCGACCAGTACCGCGCCAAGTACGATGCCGTGCTGGACATCCTGCAACCGGTGCTGGACGTGCAGCGCCCGGACGGCAGCTTCTACCTGTGGGCCAAGGTGCCGGGTGGCGATGCCGAGTTCACCCGCGACCTGTTCGAAGCCCAGCATGTGACCGTGGTGCCGGGGTCGTACCTGTCGCGTGAGGTGGACGGCGTGAACCCGGGTGCCGGGCGTGTGCGCATGGCGCTGGTTGCACCGCTGGCCGAGTGCATCGAGGCGGCAGAGCGGATTCGGGACTTTCTTCGCGCCTGACATTGCAGCAAATAATTAAGGCACGCGCGAGTCGCTGCCAGTTGAGACTGAAGCACCTCAACCAGGAGACTCGCGCATGCACTCACTTCCTTTCTGCCGCTGCCGGAGCGACAAAGACCCGCAGTTGTCATACGAAAACGCCATTGCGGTCAACCCGCTCAATGCGCCCAACAGTGCCTCGTCAGGCTCACGCAAGAAACGCTCGGTAGCTCAACATGGCAAGCTGTGGCCAACCGGCAGCACGCTGAAGGTATCGTTCCTGGGCAGCCCGAGCGCCGACTTGAAAGAAGCCATCACCGACGTCGCCGCCAAATGGCTTCCCTACGGCAACATCCGCTTCCGCTTCATGAAAAACAACACGACGGATGCCGATATCACCATCTTGACCAGCAACGAAAGAGGGCCGATCAATGAATGTGCAATCGGCACTGACTGCCTGCTGGACCGCCCATGGGAGTCGATGGTGCTCACGGTAAGGCCGGAGCAAGGCGATTACTTTACCCATACAGTCCTGCACGAATTCGGCCACGCACTAGGCGCACAACATGAGCACCAGCATCCTGATGCAGAGATCCCCTGGAACAAGGCGCTCATACACTCGCTACACATAGGGATCCCTGGTTGGAGTGCACAAGATGTCGAACAACAGTACTTCACCCCACTCCCAGCTTCAGGGTTGCTGACCACCCCCTATGACCCTCTATCGGTCATGCACTATCAGGTCCAACCGGAGTTAACCGACGGTAGTTTCGAGATAAAACTCAACACTGAACTGAGTGAAAAAGACAAAACGTTCATGAGCCGCGCCTACCCCTACTATTAATTCAAACATCAGGGCCGCCGCGCCAAGGTTCAGGCGGCAAGGCGGCCCCCACACTTACCTGACCTGCCCCAGGTTCGCCTCACTCATGTCCAACTCCCCCAGCACCTGCCGCACCACTTCATCACCCACCAGGTGCTGGCGGTGCAGGTTGTAAAGTTCCAGCCGCTGCGCCCGCAGGGCACGCAGGCGCAAGCGGCGCTCCAGCAAGTCCATCTGCTCGGCCAGGGCCTTGGCTTCGGCACTGTCGTTGTAGCTGTCCAGTTCATCCCGGTATTCAGCCATCAGGCGTGCCTTGAGTTCGGTCGCCAGGGTTGCTTGCGCGGCGTCCTGCGGCGCGTTGCTGTCAATCACTTCCTCTGCCTCCAGCGCATGGATCGCAGCCTCGGCCGTGCGCCGCCAGGCATCCTGCACTTCCTGGTGCAGCCGCTCGTCCGGGCTCTTGGTCACCCCCCGCAGCAACAGCGGCAGCGCAATACAGGCACTGATCAACGACAACAGGATCACCCCGGCGGCGATGAAGATCAGCAGGTCACGCTCCGGGAACGCCTTGCCTGCCCCCATCAGCAGCGGCACCGACATCACACCGGCCAGGGTGACCGCACCGCGTACACCGCCCAGGGTCAGCAGCCAGCAGGAGCGCGCCGTGGGCATCAGCACCAGCGCCGGCTTGCCGCGCCAGCGACGCACCACACCGATCGAGCGCCAGATGCTCTGCACCCAGATGAACCGCAGTAAAATCAGCGCTGCAAAGATCGCCACCACGTCCAGGCAGCGCCAGGCCAGGGTTGGCCACAACGTGGTTTCATGGCTTACCACGGCCTTGATGATGTCTGGCAGTTGCAGGCCCAGCAGCAGGAAGATCAGGCCATTGAAAGCGAACTCCAGCAGCGACCAGACACTGCGGTTGAGCAGGCGGGTGCTGGTTTGCCGTGGCAGCAGGTCGAGCCAGCTCTGCATCATGCCCGCCGCGACTGCCGAAAGGATGCCCGACACGCCCAGGCGCTCGGCCAGCACGTAGGCGGCGAACGGCAGCAGCAACATGAACACCACATGGGTGGCCGGGTCGTCCCAGCCACGGGCGATCATCCAGGCGCGCAGGCGGCCCACCAGCCAGCTCAGGCCCACACCCACCGCGAGGCCGCCAAGCGCCACCAGGACGAAACTGAAGCTTGCATCCGTCAGCGAGAACACCCCGGTGATCGCCGCCGCCAGGGCGAACTTGAAGGTCACCAGGCCTGATGCGTCGTTCATCAGGGCCTCTCCCTGCAGCATGTGCATCAGGGGCGTGGGCAAGCGGTCCTGGGCGATGGCCGAAACCGCCACGGCGTCAGTCGGCGACAGCACCGCCGCCAGGGCAAAGGCCACTGGCAGCGGGATGCTCGGCAGCAACCAGTGAATGAAGTAGCCAGCTCCGACCACGGTGAACAGCACCAGACCAACGGCCAGCGCCACCACTGGCCCGCGGATGCGCCACAGCTCACGCTTGGGGATGCGCCAGCCGTCGGCAAACAGCAGCGGCGGCAAGAACAGGAACAGGAACAATTCGGGGTCCAGGGCTACATGCAGGCCCAGTGTCGGCAAGGCCAGCAAGGCACCGGCAGCGATCTGCACCAGCGGCAGGGGCAGCGGAATCATGCGGCCGACCAGCTTCGACAGGCTGACCAGCGTCAGCAGGATGAGGACGGTGTAGGCGGACTGCATCCGGGAAAGCTTCCTTTATGAACCAGAAACGATAGCAGGGCGAAACATCGCCATTGAAACAATATGTTAGCGGCGAGCAGCGGTTTGGGGCCGCTGCACGATAGTCGCAGGTGGCCAGGGAATATGTAACATGATGATACCTCGCTCGATCTCCGACACGCTGCACGGTTCAAGACAAGTACACCCGTGGCGCTCACAGGATCGTTCCCGCATAATCCCGCGACTGACATTTGGAAAACGGAGAGATTGGGGCAACCTGTGACCCCAATGCACACAATGACCTACACGCTCTACGGCATCAAAGCTTGTGACACCATGAAAAAGGCGCGTACCTGGCTCGAAGACAAGGCCATCGCCTACGAATTCCACGACTACAAGACCCAAGGCATCGACCGTGACAGCCTGAACCGCTGGTGCGACGAACACGGCTGGGAAGTCATCCTCAACCGTGCCGGCACCACTTTCCGCAAGCTGGACGACGCCAGCAAGGCCGACCTCGACCAGGCCAAGGCCGTCGAGCTGATGCTGGCCCAGCCGTCGATGATCAAACGCCCGGTGCTGGACCTTGGCGCGCGTACCCTGGTCGGCTTCAAGCCCGACCTGTACGCCGCTGCCCTGGCCTGAGCCCCCTCCCCTATTTCGCACGAGGTAATCACATGTCCAATACCCTGTTCAGCCTGGCCTTCGGTGTCGGCTCCCAGAACCGCCAGGGCGCCTGGCTTGAAGTGTTCTACGCACAACCCCTGCTCAACCCGAGCGCCGAACTGGTCGCTGCTGTAGCCCCAGTGCTGGGCTATGAAAGTGGCAACCAGGCCATCGCCTTCAGCAACGCCCAGGCCGCGCAACTGGCCGAAGCCCTGAAAGGCGTTGACGCGGCCCAGGCCGCCCTGCTGACCCGCCTGGCCGAGAGCCACAAGCCGCTGGTCGCCACCCTGCTGGCCGAAGACGCTGCCCTGACCTCCACCCCAGAGGCCTACCTGAAGCTGCACCTGCTGTCGCACCGCCTGGTCAAGCCGCACGGTGTTAGCCTGGCCGGTATCTTCCCGCTGCTGCCGAACGTGGCCTGGACCAACCAGGGCGCGGTCGATCTGGCCGAACTGGCCGAGCTGCAACTGGAAGCGCGCCTGAAGGGCGAGCTGCTGGAAGTGTTCTCGGTGGACAAGTTCCCGAAAATGACCGACTACGTGGTCCCTGCCGGCGTGCGTATCGCCGACACCGCCCGTGTGCGCCTGGGTGCCTACATCGGCGAAGGCACTACCATCATGCACGAAGGCTTCGTCAACTTTAACGCTGGCACCGAAGGCCCAGGCATGATCGAAGGCCGCGTGTCCGCTGGCGTATTCGTTGGCAAGGGCTCGGACCTGGGCGGCGGCTGCTCGACCATGGGTACCCTGTCCGGTGGCGGCAACATCGTCATCAAGGTGGGTGAAGGCTGCCTGATCGGCGCCAACGCCGGTATCGGCATTCCGCTGGGCGACCGCAACACCGTCGAAGCCGGCCTGTACATCACTGCGGGCACCAAGGTGAACCTGCTGGACGAGAACAACGAGCTGGTCAAAGTGGTCAAGGCCCGCGACCTGGCTGGCCAGACCGACCTGCTGTTCCGCCGCAACTCGCTGAACGGCGCCGTGGAGTGCAAGACCCACAAGTCGGCCATCGAGCTGAACGAAGCGCTGCACGCCCACAACTGAGAACCTTCCCCGGTTTGAGGTGTTAAGATCGGGTCTGGCGCCACCGCGCCAGACCCGATTTTCATTCCAGGCCCCGTGAACATGTTCCAGCCCTCCCCCTGGCGTGCCGACTTCCCCGCCATCGCCGCCCTGCAACGGCAGCACCAGACCTACCTGGACAGTGCCGCCACCACCCAGAAGCCGCAAGCCCTGCTTGACGCCCTGAGCCATTATTACGGCCATGGCGCGGCCAACGTGCACCGTGCCCAGCACTTGCCCGGCGCACTGGCAACCCAGGCGTTCGAGACCAGCCGCGACAAGGTTGCCGCCTGGCTGAATGCCGCAGACTCCCGGCAGATCGTGTTCACCCACGGCGCCACCTCGGCGCTGAACCTTCTGGCCTATGGCCTGGAACATCGCTTCGAAGCCGGTGACGAAATCGCCGTCAGCGCGCTGGAGCACCATGCCAACCTGCTGCCCTGGCAACAGCTGGCGCGCCGGCGCAACCTGCGCCTGGTGGTGCTGCCGCTGGATGCCCACGGCCGCATCGACCTGGACCAGGCGCTGCAACTGATCGGCCCCCGCACCCGGGTGCTGGCGGTCAGCCAGCTGTCCAACGTGCTGGGCACCTGGCAGCCGCTGCCGGCGCTACTGGCCCATGCCCGCGCCCAGGGCACACTGACCGTGGTCGACGGCGCCCAGGGCGTGGTGCATGGTCGCCATGATGTGCAGCACCTGGGTTGCGACTTCTATGTGTTCTCCAGCCACAAGCTGTATGGCCCGGACGGGGTTGGCGTGCTGTATGGCCGCCCTCAGGCGCTGGAACTGTTGCGCCACTGGCAGTTCGGGGGCGAGATGGTGCAACTGGCCGAGTACCAGAGCGCCAGCTTCCGTCCGGCACCGCTGGGGTTCGAGGCGGGAACGCCGCCAATCGCCGGGGTGATTGGTCTGGGCGCAACCCTGGACTACCTGGCCAGCCTCGACGCCCAGGCGCTCGAAGCCCATGAAACCAGCCTGCACCAGCACCTGCTCCGGGGGCTGGCCGACCGCGAAGGCGTGCGGGTGCTCGGTGCGCCACAGGCGGCCTTGGCCAGCTTTGTCATCGAGGGGGTGCACAATGCCGATATCGCCCACTTGCTTACCGAACAGGGTATTGCCGTGCGTGCCGGGCACCATTGCGCCATGCCGTTGCTGAAAGGCTTGGGCCTTGAAGGCGCAATTCGAGTGTCGTTGGGCTTGTACAACGACAGCGATGACCTTCAGCGCTTCTTCGCTGCGCTGGATCAGGGCCTGGAGCTGCTGCGATGAGCATGCCGGAGCAAGCACGTCAGGCGCTGGAGGCTTTTGCACAGGGCAAGGGTTGGGAACAGCGGGCGCGGCTGCTGATGCAGTGGGGAGAGCGGCTGGAACCGCTGGATGATACCGAGAAGACCGACGCCAACCGGGTGCATGGCTGCGAAAGCCTGGTTTGGCTGGTGGCCGAGCACGTTGATGGGCTTTGGCGGTTCAAGGCCACCAGCGATGCACGCTTGTTGCGTGGGCTACTGGCCTTGTTGCTGGTAAGGGTTCAAGGCTTGGCCAGTGAAGAATTGGTCGGGCTGGACCTGCGTGAGTGGTTCACACAGCTGGGGCTGGAGCGTCAGCTGTCGCCATCGCGCAGTAATGGGCTGCATGCGGTGTTGCAGCGGATGGCGGAGCTGGCGTCCAACCGCTAAATCGGCGCTGGCTTCTTCGCGGGTTTACCCACGAAGAAGCCCACGCAATTTAATCAGGTTTGACTCGTTCCGAGGGCCGCCGCGCACCTGCCACCAACTTTTCGATTGCCTTGCTCGCCGCCACCATGCCAAAGGTCGCGGTCACCATCATCACCGCGCCAAAGCCACCCGAGCAGTCCAGCCGCACCCCCTCGCCCACGAAACTCTTCTGCAGACAAACGCTACCATCGCCCTTGGGGTAGCGCAGCTGCTCGCTGGAGAACACGCATGGCACGCCATAGTTGCGGCTGACATTGCGCGAGAAGTTGTAATCGCGACGCAAGGTGGACCGCACCCGCGAAGCCAGCGGGTCGTTGAAGGTCTTGTTCAGGTCGGCAATCTGGATTTGCGTGGGGTCGATCTGCCCGCCGGCACCACCGGTGGTGACGATGGCGATCTTGCGCCGACGGCACCAGGCGATCAGCGCCGCCTTGGCCATGACGCTGTCGATGCAGTCGATCACGCAGTCGAGGTTTTCGGTAATGTACTCGACCATGGTCTCGCGGGTAACGAAGTCGGCCACCGCATGCACCGTGCACGCCGGATTGATCGCCCGCAGGCGCTCGGCCATGACCTCGACCTTGGGCCGCCCCACCTGGCCTTCCAGGGCATGGGCCTGGCGGTTGGTGTTGCTGACGCACACATCGTCCAGGTCGAACAGGGTGATTTCCCCTACGCCGCTCCGGGCCAGCGCTTCAGCTACCCACGAGCCTACCCCGCCAATCCCGACCACAGCCACATGGGCCTGGCCCAGGCGCTGCAGCCCTTGGTCGCCGTATAACCGGGCAACGCCGGCGAAGCGTGGATCTTCTGTGCTCATCTTCATACCCCAAAAAACCGGCGCGCATTATATGCCAGCCGGCCCATGGCCTGCATCGTTAGGAAAGACACTGCCAACCCTGCTTTAATGTCCTATCACTTCGACACAAATGGACGACAATGTCTTCACGTAAATTCGGCCTGAACCTGGTCGTGGTCCTGGCCATCGCCGCGTTGTTCACCGGGTTCTGGGCCCTGATCAACCGCCCGGTTTCCGCCCCCGCCTGGCCAGAGCAGATCTCTGGCTTTTCGTATTCGCCGTTCCGCCTGGGTGAAAGCCCGCAAAAAGGCCAGTACCCCAGTGACGACGAGATGCGCCAGGACCTGGAGCAGTTGAGCAAACTGACCGACAGCATCCGCATCTACACCGTGGAGGGGACCCAGGCCGACATCCCGCGCCTGGCCGAGGAATTCGGCCTGCGGGTAACGCTGGGCATCTGGATCAGCCCGGACCTGGAGCGCAACGAGCGCGAAATCGCCACCGCCATCCAGTTGGCCAACACCTCGCGCAGCGTGGTGCGGGTCGTGGTCGGCAACGAGGCGCTGTTCCGTGAAGAGGTTACCCCGGAAAACCTGATCAAGTACCTGGACCGCGTGCGTGCAGCTGTGAAGGTGCCCGTGACCACCAGTGAGCAATGGCACATCTGGAAGGAAAACCCGGAGATTGCCAAGCACGTCGACCTGATTGCCGCGCACATCCTGCCCTACTGGGAGTTCGTGCCAATGAAGGATTCGGTCGAGTTCGTGCTCGACCGTGCCCGTGAACTGCGGCACCAGTTCCCGCGTAAACCCCTGCTGCTGTCAGAGGTCGGCTGGCCGAGCAACGGCCGCATGCGCGGGGGTGCCGATGCCACCCAGGCCGACCAGGCCATCTACCTGCGCACCCTGGTCAACACCCTCAACCGCCGTGGCTACAACTACTTCGTCATCGAAGCCTATGACCAGCCGTGGAAGGCCAGCGATGAAGGCTCGGTAGGCGCCTACTGGGGCGTGTATAACGCCGAGCGCCAGCAAAAGTTCAACTTCGACGGCCCGGTGGTGGCGATCCCGCAGTGGCGTGCGTTGGCCGTGGCATCGGTCGTGCTGGCCATGATCGCCTTGATGGTGCTGTTCATCGACGGCTCGGCCCTGCGCCAGCGCGGCCGCACCTTCCTTACCTTCATCACCTTCCTGTGCGGGTCGGTGCTGGTGTGGATCGCTTACGACTACAGCCAGCAATACAGCACCTGGTTCAGCCTGACCGTGGGCGTGCTGCTGGCCCTTGGCGCGCTGGGCGTGTTCATCGTGCTGCTGACCGAGGCCCATGAACTGGCCGAGGCGGTATGGATACACAAGCGCCGCCGCGAATTCTTGCCGGTGCAGGCCGACAGCGCTTACCGGCCCAAGGTGTCGGTGCATGTGCCGTGCTACAACGAGCCGCCCGAGATGGTGAAGCAGACCCTCGACGCCCTGGCCGCACTGGATTACCCCGACTACGAAGTGCTGGTGATCGATAACAACACCAAGGACCCGGCCGTGTGGGAGCCGCTGAAGGCCCACTGTGAAAAGCTCGGCGAGCGTTTCAAGTTCTTCCACGTCTCGCCCCTGGCCGGTTTCAAGGGTGGCGCGCTGAACTACCTGATCCCGCACACCGCCAAGGACGCCGAAGTGATCGCGGTGATCGACTCGGACTACTGCGTCGACCGCAACTGGCTCAAGCACATGGTGCCGCACTTCGCCGACCCGAAAATTGCCGTGGTGCAGTCGCCGCAAGACTACCGCGACCAGCACGAAAGCGCGTTCAAGAAGCTGTGCTATAGCGAGTACAAAGGCTTTTTCCACATTGGCATGGTCACCCGCAACGACCGTGACGCGATCATCCAGCACGGCACCATGACCATGACCCGGCGTACGGTGCTGGAAGAGCTGGGCTGGGCCGAATGGTGCATCTGCGAAGACGCCGAACTGGGCCTGCGCGTGTTCGAAAAAGGCCTGTCGGCAGCGTACGCCCACAACAGCTACGGCAAGGGCCTGATGCCCGACACCTTCATCGACTTCAAGAAGCAGCGCTTCCGCTGGGCCTATGGCGCCATCCAGATCATCAAGCACCACGCCAGCGCCCTGCTGCGCGGCAAGGACAGCGAGCTGACCCGCGGCCAGCGTTATCACTTCCTGGCCGGCTGGTTGCCATGGATTGCCGATGGCATGAACATCTTCTTCACCATCGGCGCGCTGCTGTGGTCGGCGGCGATGATCATCGTCCCGCACCGCGTAGACCCGCCGCTGATGATCTTCGCCATCCCGCCGCTGGCGCTGTTCTTCTTCAAGGTGGGCAAGATCATCTTCCTGTATCGCCGCGCGGTGGGGGTTAACCTGAAGGATGCCTTTGCCGCTGCGCTCGCCGGCCTTGCGCTGTCGCACACCATCGCCAAGGCGGTGCTGTACGGGTTCTTCACCAGCAGCATGCCGTTCTTCCGCACACCGAAGAATGCCGACAGCCATGGGTTGCTGGTGGCGCTGTCCGAAGCACGCGAAGAGCTGTTCATCATGTTGCTGCTGTGGGGCGCGGCGCTGGGCATCTACCTGGTGCAAGGGCTGCCGAGTTCGGACATGCGCTTCTGGGTGGCGATGTTGCTGGTGCAGTCGTTGCCGTATGTGGCGGCTCTGGTGATGGCACTGCTGTCTTCGCTGCCCAAGCCAGTGGAGAAGGCCGCCGAGCCGCAGCAGGCTTGAGATTGCCGGGGCTGCTTTGCAGCCCCACCGCCCCTCAGTTTGATATAAGATAACGCCCCTCAGATTTCCCGCCTTGCCTTGCCCCGGAGTCCCCCATGACGGCCCCTGCCGAGCTCTCGCCTACCCTTCAACTGGCCTGCGACCTGATCCGTCGCCCCTCGGTCACCCCCGTCGACGCCGATTGCCAGGCGCAGATGATGAACCGCCTGGGCGCCGTGGGTTTCCAGCTGGAGCCGATGCGCATTGAAGATGTCGACAACTTCTGGGCCACCCACGGCACCCAGGAAGGCCCGGTGCTGTGCTTTGCCGGCCACACCGACGTGGTGCCCACCGGCCCGGTGCAGCAATGGCAGCATGAACCGTTCGAAGCGCTGATCGACGCCGACGGCATGCTCTGTGGCCGTGGCGCTGCCGACATGAAGGGCAGCCTGGCCTCCATGGTGATCGCCAGCGAGCGCTTCGTGCACGACTACCCTAACCACCGTGGCAAGGTCGCCTTCCTGATCACCAGCGACGAGGAAGGCCCGGCTCACCACGGCACCAAGGCAGTGGTCGAACGCCTGAAAGCGCGCAACGAACGCCTGGACTGGTGCATCGTCGGCGAACCCTCCAGCACCACCCTGCTGGGTGACGTGGTCAAGAACGGCCGTCGCGGTTCGCTGGGTGCCAAACTGACCGTGCGCGGCAAGCAAGGCCACGTGGCCTACCCGCACCTGGCGCGCAACCCGATCCACCTGGCCGCCCCGGCCCTGGCGGAGCTGGCAGCCGAGCACTGGGACGAAGGCAACGCGTTCTTCCCGCCGACCAGCTTCCAGATCTCGAACCTCAATTCCGGCACCGGCGCCACCAACGTGGTCCCGGGCGAGCTGACTGCACTGTTCAACTTCCGCTTCTCTACCGAGTCCACCGTCGAAGGCCTGCAGGCGCGCGTCTCGGCGATTCTCGACAAGCATGAACTGGACTGGTCCATCGACTGGGCGCTGTCTGGCCTGCCATTCCTCACCGAACCGGGCGAACTGCTGGACGCTGTGGCGGCCAGCATCAAGGGCGTCACCGGCCGCGATACCCTGCCGTCCACCAGCGGCGGTACCTCCGATGGCCGCTTCATCGCCACCATGGGTACGCAAGTGGTCGAGCTGGGCCCGGTCAACGCCACCATTCACCAGGTGGACGAGCGGATTCTGGCCAGCGACCTCGACCTGCTGACCGAAATCTACTACCAGACCCTGGTCCGGTTGCTCGCCTGATGCTCGCCTGCCCCCTTTGCCAGGCGCCGCTGAGCCGGCTCGACAATGGTGTGGTGTGCCCAGCCGGCCACCGCTTCGACCGCGCCCGCCAGGGTTACCTGAACCTGCTGCCGGTACAGCACAAGAACAGCCGCGACCCGGGTGACAACCAGGCCATGGTCGAAGCCCGTCGTGATTTCCTCGATGCCGGGCACTATGCCCCGGTGGCCAGCCGCCTGGCCGAGCTTGCCGCCGAGCGCCAGCCCGGCGCCTGGCTGGACATCGGCTGCGGCGAGGGTTACTACACCGCACAGATCGCCCAGGCCCTGCCGGCCGCCGACGGTTACGCGCTGGACATTTCCCGCGAGGCGGTCAAGCGTGCCTGCCGTCGAGCACCGGAAGTCACCTGGATGGTTGCCAGCATGGCCCGCGTGCCCCTGGCCGACGCCAGTTGCCAGTTCATCGCCAGCGTATTCAGCCCGCTGGACTGGGCCGAGGCCAAGCGCCTGCTCAGCCCCGGTGGCGGCCTGATGCGGGTCGGCCCTACCAGCGGCCACCTGATGGAGCTGCGCGAAGTGCTCTACGATGAAGTCCGCCCTTACGCCGACGACAAACACCTGGCCCTGGTCCCCGAAGGCATGACCCATGCCCACAGCGAAACCCTTGAGTTCCGCCTGAGCCTGGCCGAACCCAAGGCCCGCGCCGACCTGCTGGCCATGACCCCGCACGGCTGGCGCGCCAGCGCCGAAAAACGCGCGCTGGTCATCGACCAGGCCGAGCCGTTCGAGGTTACGGTTTCCATGCGTTATGACTATTTCGTGCGCCAAGACTGAGCACACCCGGAGCCCTTATGCGCCAACCTGATATCGAGATCTACCTGAAGGACGCCGACGTCGACCACAAGCAGATTGCCGAGTGGCTCGCCCAGGCAATCGGCCCGTGCAGCGAATGGAAGCAGAAAGGCCACACCTTCAAATGCCAGGCCGGTAACATTCCGGTCACCTGGTTACCCAAGGCTGTAGGGAAATGGAACAGCCTGTACCTGGAAAGCGACCAGACGCCATGGGCTGATGATGTCGCCTGCGCCCGCGCCGCCTTCGCCGCACTGGGTGTGGAAGTGCGTTGCGCGCCGGGTGGCTGGGTAGAGGAAGACGGGGAAGAAGATGCCGACCGCTGGGTCCGCATCAGCGCCGACGGTGAAGAGGAAATCACCTGGCGCACCAGCTGAAACAGGTTGCTTCAGGCTGCAAGTTACACGGTCAACTTGCAGCTTGAGGCTTACCGCAAAAGGCTCAGAGGCCCACTACGTCTTCGGCTTGCAGGCCTTTCTGGCCCTGCACGCAGGCGTATTCCACGCGCTGCCCTTCGACCAGGGTACGATGCCCCTCACCGCGGATCGCCCGATAGTGGACGAATACATCCGCACCACCTTCGCGCTGAATGAAGCCATAACCCTTGGCATCGTTGAACCACTTTACGTTCCCAGTCTCACGAGACGACATCTGAACTACTCCGGATTTTTATTGTGAAGATCGCCGTGCAGGCATAGGGTCACCTGCCCCGTGCCAACGCCGCTTGCCGAAATATCCTGCAAGTGGCAGGCCGAGTATATGACACAGAACAAAAAAAATTGATGACGGTCCCGCAGTTGGCCGATTTTTGCTGAACTTACGCCGATACGGCAGACTAATTAGCTGGATACTCACCTGAACATCACACCCAGGGCACACACCCCATGACCCGTTCCCCCCTGCACCGCCTGATCTTCGGCGGCCTGCGTCGCCTGTTGTACCTGTGGGTGCGCTCCGAGACCATCAACCAGTCGTCCATGTCCCTCAACCTCGACCGCAGCAGGCCGGTGTTCTATGCACTGCCGTCGCCCGCGCTCACCGACCTGGCCGTGCTCGACCACGAATGCACCAAAGCGGGGCTGCCGCGCCCGGTATTGCCGGTAGCCGTGGGCCCACTGCAGGAGCCGGCCGGGTTCTTCTACCTCACCCCCGACCCGGACTGGCTGGGCCGGCAGGACAAAAGCGGCGCGCCACCGACGCTTGAACGCCTGGTCGCTGCCGTCACCCAGCATGCCGAGGAAGATGCGCAGATCATTCCCGTCAGCGTGTTCTGGGGCCAGACCCCGGCCAGTGAATCCAGCCCGTGGAAGCTGCTGTTCGCCGACAGCTGGGCGGTTACCGGGCGCCTGCGCCGGCTGCTGACCGTACTGATTCTGGGGCGCAAGACCCGGGTGCAGTTCTCCGCGCCTATCCACCTGCGCGAACTGGTGCAGCACAACAAAGGGCACGAGCGCACCGTGCGCATGGCCCAACGCCTGATGCGCGTGCATTTTCGCAACCTCAAGACGGCGGTCATCGGCCCGGACATCTCGCACCGGCGCAACCTGGTCAAAGGCCTGGTGCACGCACCGCAAGTGCGCCAGGCCATCGTCGACGAGGCACAGCGCGAAAACCTGCCGCTGGCCAAGGCCGAAGCCCAGGCGCTGCGCTATGGCAACGAGATCGCCTCGGACTACACCTACACCGCCATCCGCTTCCTTGAAGTGGTGCTGAGCTGGTTCTGGAACAAGATCTACGACGGCATCAAGGTCAACCACATCGAGCAGGTGCAGGGCATCGCCCCCGGCCACGAAGTGATTTACGTGCCCTGCCACCGCAGCCACATCGACTACCTGCTGCTGTCTTACCTGCTGTTCCGCAACGGCCTCACCCCGCCGCACGTGGCGGCGGGCATCAACCTCAACATGCCGGTAGTGGGCAATCTGCTGCGCCGTGGCGGAGCGTTCTTCATGCGCCGCACGTTCAAGGGCAACCCGTTGTACACCGCCGTGTTCAACGAGTACCTGCACACCCTGTACACCAAGGGCTTCCCGGTCGAGTACTTCGTTGAAGGCGGCCGCTCGCGCACCGGACGCATGCTGCAACCACGTACCGGGATGCTGGCCATCACCCTGCGCAGTTTCCTGCGCTCGTCGCGCACGCCGATCGTGTTCGTGCCGGTGTACATCGGCTACGAGCGCGTACTCGAAGGCCGCACCTACCTGGGCGAACTGCGTGGTGCCAGCAAGAAGAAGGAGTCGGTGTTCGACATCTTCAAGGTATTTGGCGCGCTCAAGCAGCGCTTTGGCCAGGTCTACGTCAACTTCGGCGAGCCGATCCGCCTGGCCGGCTTCCTCGACGAACAACAGCCCGGCTGGCGTGAGCAAGACCATGGCCCGCAGTACCGTCCGGAATGGCTCAACGCTACCACCACCCGCCTGGGTGAAACCGTGGCCCGTCACCTGAACGAAGCGGCTGCCATCAACCCGGTCAACCTGGTGGCCCTGGCGCTGCTGTCCACCAGCCGCCTGGCCCTGGACGAACGCGCCCTGACCCGCGTGCTGGACCTGTACCTGGCGCTGCTGCGCCAAGTGCCCTACTCGCCCCATACCACCCTGCCCGACGGCGACGGCCAGGCGCTGATCGAACATGTACGCAGCATGAACCTGGTGGCCGAACAGAAGGACGCCCTGGGCCGCATTCTGTACCTGGATGAAGGCAATGCGGTCCTGATGACCTACTACCGCAACAACGTGCTGCACATCTTCGCCCTGCCGGCGCTGCTGGCCAGCTTCTTCCTCAGCAGCTCGCGCATGAGCCGCGAATTGCTGGGCCAGTATGTACAGGCGCTGTACCCGTACCTGCAGGCCGAACTGTTCTTGCGCTGGACACCAGAGCAGCTGGAGGAAGTGATCGACCAATGGCTGGCCGCGCTGGTGGAGCAAGGCCTGCTGCGCATGGACGGCGAGGTGTATGTGCGCCCGGCGCCCAGCTCGCGGCAGTTCGTGTTGCTGACCCTGCTCGCCCGCACTATCACCCAGACCCTGCAGCGCTTCTACATGGCCACTTCGCTGCTGCTCAACAACGGGCAGAACAGCCTCAGCGCCGAGGCGCTGGAAGACCTGTGCGTGATGATGGCCCAACGCCTGTCGATCCTGCATGGCCTGAATGCCCCGGAGTTCTTCGACAAAACGCTGTTCCGCCACTTCATCCAGACCCTGCTTGAGCAAGGCGTGCTGCATGCCGACGCTCAAGGCAAGCTGGGATACCACGACAAGCTCGGCGAACTGGCCGAGGGCGTGGCCAAGCGTGTGCTGTCTGCGGAGCTACGCCTGTCGATCCGCCAAGTGGCCCTGCACCGTGACGATGGCCTGGAAACTTCGACCCTCTAACGCTTTATCTGCCGGGAAAATCCGCTAAAGTCCCTGGGGTTGGCCACAAGCCAACGCCAAGGACACCGGAGACTCCATGAAAAAACTCTTTATGCTGTGTTGCGCATCCCTGCTCGCAGCCTGTTCCAGCCAAACCCCATCCACCCAGGCCAGCCTGGACGGTGAAGTCTTCTACCTGCAGCGTATTGCCCTGCCGCCTGCCGCTACCTTAAGCGTGGAACTGCAGGATGTTTCGCTGATGGACGCCCCTGCCGTGACCCTGGCCCGCCAGGCCGGCCCTGTAAAAGGCAACGTGCCGCTGCCGTTCCACCTCACCTACGACCCTGCGCAGGTCAAGCCCGGCCACCGCTATTCGGTGAGTGCGCGCATCGAGCTGGATGGCAAACTGCTGTTCATCAGTACCGAGCACCATGGTGTGATGCTCGACGGCAGCGACCCGAAATCTGTACGCATCAAGGTCGACCCGGTTCGCTGATACCCGCCTCTATCTGTTTACAAGGAAAGCTTCATGATCCGCACCTCCCTGCGTTTCACCACCCTGTGCGCCGGCCTGCTGCTGTCGGCCAGTGCCCTGGCTCTGTCGCTGGGTGACCTGACCCAGAAAGACGCCACCGGCGGCCTGAAAGATGCCCTGACCCAAGGCGCGCAGCTGGCCGTCAAGCAACTGAGCACCCCGGGCGGCTTCAGCAACAACCCGGACGTGCGCATCGAATTGCCGGGCAACCTGGGCAAAGCCGCCAAGGCAATGAAAATGTTCGGCAAAGGTGAACAGGTCGAAGCCCTGGAAACCAGCATGAACAAGGCCGCCGAAGCTGCCGTGCCGCAGGCCCAGGCAATTCTGGTGGATGCCGTGAAGAACATGAGCGTGACCGATGCCAAAGGCATCCTCAGCGGCGGTGACGACTCGGCCACCCAGTACCTGAACAAAAGCAGCCGCGAGCAGATCCGCGCCAGGTTCCTGCCGATCGTCAAGCAGGCGACCGACAAGGTTGGCCTGGCCCAGCAGTACAACAACTTTGCCGGGCAGGCCGTGGCACTGGGCGTGGTGGATGCCAAGAGCGCCAGCATCGAGAACTACGTGACCGAAAAAGCGCTGGACGGTCTGTTCGAAATGATCGGCAAGCAGGAGCAAAGCATTCGCCAGAATCCGGCTGAAGCGGCTACCAGCCTGGCCAAAAAAGTCTTCGGCGCCCTCTGATGCCCCTAGGGGGCTGCTTTGCAGCCCCCTACGGTCTTCAGTCCTTCCTGACCCTGAACCACGCCGCATACAACGCCGGCAGGAACAACAGGGTCAACACCGTGGCCACGATCAACCCACCCATGATCGCCACCGCCATCGGCCCGTAGAACACGCTACGTGACAACGGAATCATCGCCAGCACCGCCGCCAGCGCGGTCAGCACAATCGGGCGGAAACGCCGCACCGTGGCTTCGATGATTGCCTGCCAGCGCTCCATGCCCGCCGCGATGTCCTGCTCGATCTGATCCACCAGAATCACCGAGTTGCGCATGATCATCCCCGCCAGGGCAATGGTGCCGAGCATGGCGACAAAGCCGAATGGCTGGCGGAACACCAGCAGGAACAGGGTGACGCCAATCAGCCCAAGCGGTGCGGTGAGGAACACCATCACCGTGCGCGAGAAGCTGCGCAGCTGGATCATCAGCAAGCTCAGCACCACCACCACGAACAGCGGCATGCCCGCGTTAACCGACTTCTGACCGCGCTCGGAGTCCTCGACCGTGCCGCCGACCTCCAGCAGGTAGCCATCCGGCAGCTTGGCGCGGATGTCACGCAGGGTAGGCTCGATCTGCTTCACCAGCGTGGCCGGTTGCTCCTTGTCGTAGATATCGGCGCGCACGGTCACGGTCGGCAAGCGGTTACGGTGCCAGATAATGCCCTCCTCGAAGCCGTATTCCAGGGTGGCTACCTGCGACAGCGCTACGCTCTGGCCGTTATCGGTGGGCAATGCCAGGCTGCCGAGGTTGCCCAGTTCGCCACGTTCCTGTTGGGTACCGCGCAGCAGAATCTCGATCAGCTCGTTGTCTTCGCGGTACTGGCTGACCGTAGTACCGGTTAGCGAGCTTTGCAGGAAGCTGGACAAGTGCGAGGTGCTCACGCCCAGGGCACGGGCGCGGTCCTGGTCAATCTCCAGGAACACCGCCTTGCTCGGTTCTTCCCAGTCCAGGTGCACGTTGACCACATGCGGGTTCTCCCGCACCTTGTCAGCCACTTCACGCGCCAGCGCGCGGGCCTTCTCGATGTGTTCGCCGGTCACCCGGAACTGCACCGGGTAGCCCACGGGCGGGCCGTTTTCCAGGCGCGTAACGCGGGCGCGCAGGTCGGGGAATTGCTGGTCCACGGTGCTGATCAGCCAGCTGCGCAGGCGCTCGCGGTCTTCCATCGACTTGGCCAGCACCACGAACTGGGCAAAGCTGGCGGCCGGGAGCTGCTGGTCCAGCGGCAGGTAGAAGCGTGGCGAGCCAGTGCCCACATAGGCCACGTAGTTGTCGATACCGTCCTGCTGCTTGAGCAGCGCCTCCAACTGTTTGACCCGCTCGGCGGTATTGGCCAGAGAAGCACCTTCAGCCAGCTTCAGGTCAACCATCAGCTCCGGGCGCCCGGAGGCCGGGAAGAACTGCTGGGGCACGAAACGGAACAGCAGGATGCTGCCGACAAAGGCGGCGATGGTCAGCAGAATCACGGTTTTGCGCCGCCGCACGCACCACTCCACCACTCGCCGCACACGCTGGTAGAACGGCGTGGCGTAAGGGTCTGGCGCGTGGCCGTCCTTGCCGTGGCGTGCGGCATGCAACTTGGCCAGATCTGGCAGCAGGCGCTCGCCCAGGTAAGGCACGAACACCACCGCCGCCACCCATGAAGTCAGCAACGCAATGGTCACCACCTGGAAGATCGAGCGGGTATATTCGCCGGTACTGGAGGCTGCCGTGGCGATGGGCAAGAAGCCCGCTGCGGTAATCAAGGTGCCGGTGAGCATCGGGAAGGCAGTGCTGCTCCAGGCATAGCTGGCCGCCTTGAGGCGGTCGTAGCCCTGCTCCATCTTGATCGCCATCATCTCTACCGCAATGATCGCGTCGTCCACAAGCAAGCCCAGCGCCAGCACCAAAGCGCCGAGGGAGATCTTGTGCAGGCCGATGCCGAAGTAATGCATGGCGGCGAAGGTCATGGCCAGCACCAGCGGGATGGCCAGCGCTACCACCAGGCCGGTGCGCAGGCCCAGCGAGAAGAAGCTCACCAGCAGCACGATGACCAGGGCCTCGACCAGCACCTGCACGAACTCACCCACGCCGGCCTTGACCGCCGCTGGCTGGTCCGACACCTTGCGCAGCTCCATACCGGCCGGCAGGCTCCGCGCCAGGCGCTCGAATTCGCCTTCCAAGGCCTTGCCCAGCACCAGAATGTCGCCACCGTCCTTCATCGACACGGCCAGGCCAATGGCATCCTCACCCATGAAGCGCATGCGCGGCGCGGGCGGGTCGTTGAAGCCGCGGTGCACCTCGGCGACATCGCCGATGCGGAAGGTGCGGTCACCCACGCGGATGGGGAACTGGCGAATCTGCTCGACGCTGTCGAAGCGCCCGCTCACCCGCAGTTGCAGGCGCTCGCTGGGTGTTTCGAAGAAGCCGGCGGTGCTCACCGCGTTCTGCTCCTGCAGGGCCTGTTGCACCGCCTGCAGTGGCACGCCAAGGGTGGCCAGCTTGAGGTTGGACAGCTCGATCCAGATTTTCTCGTCCTGCAGGCCGACCAGCTCGACCTTGCCCACATCCTTGACCCGCTGCAGCTGGATCTGGATGCGATCGGCGTAATCCTTGAGCACCGCGTAGTCGAAGCCTTCACCGGTCAGCGCGTAGATATTACCGAAGGTGGTGCCGAACTCGTCGTTGAAGAACGGGCCCTGGATTTCCGGTGGCAAGGTGTGACGGATGTCCGCGACCTTCTTGCGGATCTGGTACCACAGCTCGGGAATGTCCTTGGAATGCAGCGAGTCGCGGGCCATGAAGGTGACCTGCGATTCGCCGGGGCGTGAGAACGAGACGATCCTCTCGTACTCGCCGGTTTCCATCAGCTTCTTCTCGATGCGCTCGGTAACCTGGCGCGACACTTCCTCGGCGCTGGCGCCGGGCCACAGGGTACGGATGACCATGGCCTTGAAGGTGAACGGCGGGTCTTCGCTCTGGCCCAGCTTGGTGTAGGACATGGCGCCAATGGCCGCCAGCAGGATCATCAGGAACAGGACAATCTGGCGGTTGCGCAGCGCCCAGGCAGAAAGGTTGAAACCCATCGGGACTTACTCCTTGGCCGTCAGGTTCACTACACGGTTGCTGCGGTCCACAGGGCGAACCTCCTGGCCCTCGCGCAGCACATGACCGCCAGCGGCGACCACCCAGTCGCCCGGGGCAAGGCCTTCGAGCACTGGCACACTGTCGCTGCCATACGCCCCCAGACGCACCACTGCCCGCTCCAGATGGCTGTCCTTGTTGACCCGCCATACATACGCCTGACCGTTTTCTGCGGTAACCGCCGACAGCGGTACCGACAGCGGGATCAGCCCCTCATGGGCAATGAACA
Source organism: Pseudomonas sp. OG7 (assembly GCF_014192825.1). Classification (NCBI taxonomy): domain Bacteria; kingdom Pseudomonadati; phylum Pseudomonadota; class Gammaproteobacteria; order Pseudomonadales; family Pseudomonadaceae; genus Pseudomonas; species Pseudomonas sp. OG7. The sequence goes on from NZ_JACHYK010000003.1 coordinate 32,780, forward strand.
CCCGGGCGCTCTGACCCAGCTCGGCCGGTGCTGCGGCCGAAGTAAAGGCGATGCGCGCCGCGAAGGTGCGCGAACGCGGGTCGGCGGCCGGCGACAACTCGCGGATACGGCCCTGGAAGCGCTCCCGTGGGTACGACCACAGCTCCACGCTCACCGGCTCGCCCACGGCGAAGCGGGCGAACTGCTGCTCTGGCAGGCCGATAGCCACTTCCCGTTCACCATCGGCGGCCAGGGTGAACACGGTCTGCCCGGCGGCGACCACCTGGCCCACTTCAACCTGGCGCTTGGCGATCACCCCGGCCTGTGGAGCACGCAGCACGGCATACTCGGCCTGGTTGCCGGCCACATCGAATTCGGCCTTGGCCTGCTTCAAGCGGGCGAGGCCGGCACGGTAGAGGTTTTCAGCGTTATCGAACTGGGAATGGCTGACCATCTGCCGGTCCAGCAGTTTCCGGTAACGGTCGCGCTCGGCGCGCACCAGTGCCAGGTTGGCCTCGGCGGCTGCCAGTTGGGCGCGGTTGGCTTCCAGTTGCAGGCGCACGTCCTGTGGGTCCAGTTCAGCCAGCGGCTGGTCGGCCTTGACCCGCTGCCCCTCCTCGACCAGGCGTTTGCTGACCTTGCCGCCAATGCGGAAAGCCAGCTCCGGCTCGAAGCGCGCACGCACTTCACCGGGGTAACTGTCGGCAGCGGCTTCAGCCGGCTGCGGCTGCACCACCAGCGCCGGGCGCGGCGCTGCAGGTGGTGTGGCTTCCTGACCGCACGCCGCCAGTAACAGCACGGCAGCGGCGGGCAGAGCGATGGACAAGGCATGGCGCAACATGATGAATCCTTTCGCAGAGGTGCACATCGAATATTTATACTGGCAAGTATATTAAATCAGGCAATCGGTGCCGGGAAGCTGGCGTTACAAAGAAATCCAGACGGTTTTTCAACGGCCGTCAGCTGTTGCACAGCCCACAGCCAATCAACAAGTTGCCCCACCCCGCCACAGCCAGAAATCCCTCATATACGCCGCAAACCCCGTATCACGGGCGTTCCACCAACCGGCATGACCTGTGCAATCAACGGTACACCCCCTCTTTCATGTACCTGGAGTATTCCGATGACTGCCCTCGAACAACACCTTACCGTCCCCGCCAACGGCGCCGACTACGCCACGCTGGCCGCCCGCTTCAGGCCCATCTTCACACGCATTGCCGAAAGCAGCGTGGAACGCGAACGCAACCGCGCCCTGCCCCACGAACCGATCCGCTGGCTGAAGGAGGCCGGCTTTGGTGCCGTGCGCGTACCGGTCGAGCACGGCGGTGGCGGCGCTTCGTTGCCCCAGCTGTTCCAGTTGTTGATCGAACTGGCCGAAGCCGACTCCAACGTGCCTCAGGCCCTGCGCGGCCATTTCGCCTTCGTCGAAGACCGCCTCAACGCCCATGCCAGCGCGCCACAAAATGTGTGGTTCAAGCGCTTCGTTGCAGGTGACCTGGTGGGCTGCGCCTGGACCGAGATCGGCGCGGTGAAAATTGGCGATGTCATCACCCGCGTCTCACGTCAGGGTGAACAGTGGGTGGTCAACGGCACCAAGTACTACAGCACCGGCAGCCTGTTCTCCGACTGGATCGACCTGTTCGCCCGCCGCGACGACACCGGGGCCGACGTGATCGCAGCCATCCGCACCCAACAACCCGGCATCCGCCAGAGCGACGATTGGGATGGCTTCGGCCAGCGCACCACCGGCAGCGGTACCTCGGTGTTCGAAAATGCCGTGGTCGAGGAAGAGAACATCATCGACTTCGCCACCCGCTTCAAATACCAGACCGCGTTCTACCAGCTGGTGCTGCTGGCGGTGATCACCGGTTCCGGGCGTGCCGCCGTGCGGGATTTCAGCCACGAGACCCGCAAGCGCACCCGGGTGTTCAGCCACGGCAACGGCGCGGCAGTCAGTGAGGACCCACAGGTATTGCAAGTGATCGGCAAGGCCTCGGGCCAGGTGTATGCCGCCGAAGCCGCGACCCTGCGCGCCGCCGAGGCCAGCCAACAGGCTTACCTGGCACGTTTTGCCCATGACCCGGCCGCAGAACAGCAGGCCAATGTGCTTGCCGAACTGGAGTCGGCCCAGGCCCAGGTGGCAGCCATCGACTTGGTACTGCGCGCCACCAGCGACCTGTTCAATGCCTTGGGTGCCTCCACCACCAGCACCAGCCGCCAGCTCGACCGCCACTGGCGCAACGCCCGCACCGCGGCGTCGCACAACCCGGTGATCTACAAGGAGCGGATCGTCGGCGACTGGCATGTGAACGGTACTGAACCGCCGTATGTGTGGCAGATTGGTGGGGGGGCCAAGCAGTCCTGAGTAACCGCATTGGGGCCGCTTTGCGGCCCCGGCACTATCAGCAGCTAACCCAATCCGTCGGCCAACGCCGCACCATTGAGGTAGTGATCCCCCAACAACCGCCGTTGGGTGGCCAGCACAGGCTCACCACCGCTCACCTCTGGCCGCGCCACGCTGCGACCGGCCAACTCGAAATACGCCTCGTCAGCAAGCCGAGCGCCCTCGGCAGCCGCCAGGCGAAACGCAATTGCCGACGCCTGCGAATCATCGGCCCGCTCCAGCAATGCATCGGCCGCATCAATTGCAATGCGCACCTTACCCACCGTGGCAATCACCAGGGTTTCGTGGCGGGCATTGCGGTCACGCAAGAACTCAAGCAGGGCCGCTTCCACCTGACGGGCATAGACCAGATCGTTCCGGCCGTGGGAATGGGTATTGGACATGTGCGCCTCCTCAGTTCCAGGCGTGACGTTGCGGCTTGATGCCGTTAAGCAATTGGTTTCCGACCAGGTGGTACTTCCAGCGCACCGGGTCATGCAGGGTGTGCGTGCGGGCATTGCGCCAGAAACGGTCCAGCCCCCGGCTGGCCGAAACACTGCGCGTACCGCCCAGTTCCAGCAGGCGGCTGGAAGCCTCCAGCGAAATGGCCGTGGACAGCACCTTGGCCTGGCCGACTATCACCGAGGCTTGCGCCACGTGCTCTTCGTCAGGCTGGGCAACCGCCAGGTCCACGGCCTGCCCCGCACGACGCAAGATGGCTTCGGCTGCCTGCAGGCGCCAGGCCAGTTCGCCGATCAGCGCCTGGCTCAACGGGTCCTGCCAGCCATGCTGCAGGCCACTGTCGGCCCACGGCCTTGCCTGGCGGGCCACCTGCAAGGTCGCGGCGAAAGCGCCACGGGCGATACCGGTGTCCACAGCGGCCTGGATGATCTGCGAGATCGGGCCATCGGCGGTGGGCTGGTCGTAGGCCTTCCAGGCCGGTATCACATCGCCCACCGGCACCCGCACGCCGTCGAGGCGCACCTGGCCACTGGCGGTGATGCGCTGGCCAAAGCCGTCCCAGCTGTCGATCACGGCGAGGCCTTCGGCATCACGCGGGACAAAGGCGATATGCGGTCGCCCGTCTTCATCAACGCCAGCAACAGGAACGATATGGGCAAACAAGGCACCGGTGCAGTACGCCTTCTCGCCGTCGATCACCGCGCTGTCACCGTTGAAGCGGATTTGCGTCTGGAAGGTGGTCACGTACTGGCCACGCGACTCGGAAAACGCATTACCGAAGCGGTAGCCCTGCAGCACCTTGGCGAAGTAGTCGCGCTTCTGCGTTTCGCTGCCGGTCAGGCGCAGGTTGCTGAGTACACCAAAGTGGTTTTGCGGCAGTTGGCCGAGGGACGAATCGGCCGCCGAGATGGTTGCAATCACTTCGCTGAGCGTGGTGTAAGACACGCCCGCGCCACCGTACTCCTTGGGCACGGTGATTGCCCAAAGGCCGCTGTCGGAAAAGCGGTCAAGCTCATCCCACGGCAAACGCCGCTCACGGTCGCGAAGGGCGGCCTCCTGGGCAAATTCCTCGGCCAGGCGCTGCGCGACTTCGATGGCTTCGGCATCGCTGCGGATGACATGGGCGGCGCGTCGTGGCGCCGAACGGGCCTGCGCAGGCAGGCTGGATGCGGATGAAAGGGTCGTCATGTGCTGCTCCATGCGTAACAGGTTCCACAGCTGTTGAGCAGAACCTGTGCCAACCTTACAAAGCCTTTAAATTCATATGGTTAGGTGAGTTATCCAGGCGTTCGAAAAGCCCCGAGGCCGACAAACTGCAGATTGTCTGTTGCCCCGCAAACAGTTCGCCGTGGCCACTCAAAGGCTGATGTCCAGCGGGTACTCGACGATCACCCGCAACTCGTCGACGTTGGCCTCGGCGGTATGGCCGCCGCCAACCCGGTGGGTGGCTTGCATCACGTTGAACGACAGGTTCCTGGCCGGCCCGCCCTGCACCACGTAGCGCACCCACAGGTTGCGCTCCCAGTGGCGGCCATCCTCGATGCCGTTGTAGTAGCTGTAGGCGCCGCCCGCGCGGGTGCCATCGATATCGCTGCCGCGCACATAGCGGGCAGTAAGCGACAGGCCTGGCAGGCCGAGCACAGCGAAGTTGTAGTCGTAGCGCGCTTCCCAGGCCCGTTCGTTGGGGTTGTTGAAGTCAGATACCTGCGATGCCGCGTCCAGCTGGATGTCGTAGGTGTTCCACACATAGTCGAACGGCGTGTCGCCGTCGATGCGCGTATACGACAGCTTGAAGCCATGCCCGCCTGCGTTGACCCCGGCATGCACGCTCCATGAATCGTTGTCGATCTTGCCGGCCAGCGCCTGGCCGCTGTCGCGGGTGCGGTAGTAATCCAGGCCTGTTTTCAGGGTCAGGCTGTCGCCCAGCGGCTGTACATAGTCGACGTTGAAGAACTGCTGGTTCCACACATCGTCCAGCCGGCTGGCGTGCAGGCGCAGGTTCAGCTGGTCATTGAAGCGGTAGTCGCCACCCAGGTACACCACGTCATTGGCGCCCTTCAGCCGCCCGGCGTACACGGTGCCAAGGTCGCCACGGTGGTTGCTGGCGTTGCGGTCGCTGCTGGACTCCAGCTTGCCGCCCTGCAGGCTCAGGCCTTGCAGTGAGTGGTCGTTGAACATGAAACCGCGCAGGGTCTGCGGCAGCAGGCGGATGTCACTGGCATGCAGCACCGGGCTGGTCGGGCTGACATCGCCGTAGCGCAGTTCGATGTCCCGCACGCGCGCCTTCAGCGCTACGCCGACCTTGCCGTAGGCATCCTTGGGCTCGCCATCGAAGTTGCTGCCCGAGCGCGAGACGATGCCCGGCACCCCAACACCATTGCCCACCGTGCCATTGCCACCGTCCAGCTTCAGCCCGACCAGGCCTTGCACGTCCAGGCCAAGGCCGACCGTGCCCTGGGTGAACCCCGACTGCAGGTTGGCGATGATGCCGTGGCCCCATTCGCGGTGCTGGCTCTGGCGTTCGCCGGTGTTGGGGTTACGGGTGAAATCGCCGTTGCGGTAGTCCTGGCTGAAGTAATAGTTGCGGTTGATGATTTGCAGTTGAGTGCCGTCGAGAAAACCTTCGTCCTCGGCGAATGCCGGCGTGGTCAGGCCGATGACCAGGGCGAGGGTGACGGGTGGGTAGTTGCGCGAGCGCATGGCAGAACGTCCTTATGAGTTGGATAACCCCGCCGGGGCGGTGGGGTGTTCTGCGACTCCAATAACTGTGCCATACGTAAAATTCATATTTTTCAGATAGTTATGAATATTTTACAGCTCGGAAAAATGTGTTTTGCAGGCAAATTGTTCAGTTGCTGTTGCACTTCATACAGAAGGTTGCAGAAGACGCGTGTAGGAGCGGCCTTGCGGCCCTTTCGCGACACAAGGCCGCTCCTACAAAAGATCGTGCTCAGCAGCAGAGTGTTTAGCCAGCCTTCCCCCCCAGGTAGAAATGCCGCAGGTCTTCGCGCACAGCCAACTCCGCAGCAGCCCCCTCACCTGCCACTCGCCCGTTCTCCAGGATGTAGGCATAGTCGGCATGGCGCAGGGCAACGTTGATGTTCTGCTCGGCCACCAGAAAACTCATGCCTTCCTTGACATTGAGCTGGGCGACAATGTCGAAAATTTCTTCGACGATGATCGGCGCCAGCCCCATCGAGGGCTCGTCCAGCAGCACCAGCCGTGGCTGGGTCATCAGCGCACGGCCGATGGCCAGCATCTGCTGCTCGCCACCCGAGGTCAGCCCGGCCTGGGTCTTGCGCTTGGTTTTCAAACGCGGGAACCAGGCATAGATGCGCTCCAGCGCCTGTTCCAGTTCGCGCCGTGCCGGCTTGCGCAGAAAGCCCCCGGTACGCAGGTTTTCCTCTATCGTGAGGTGAGCAAACACGTGCCGCCCCTCCAGCACATGCACAATGCCTTGGGCCGCCAGGCGGTTGGCAGCGATGCCGGCGGTGTCCTGGCCCTGGAAGTGGATGTGGCCACGGCTGACCAGCGCACGGTCGGCTTGCAGCAACCCGGAAATGGCTTTGAGCGTGGTGCTCTTGCCTGCGCCATTGGCACCCAGCAAGGCGACGATGTCGCCCTGCCCGACCCGCAGGGAAACCCCGGCCACGGCCAGGATCGCGCCGTCGTAGATCACTTCGATATCCTGCACGCCCAATAGCGCGTGGGCCGGCTCGGCAGCAAGCGGGCTGTGGGTCATGGGGTGGCCTCGTCTTTGGCGCATTCGCGGGGGGTAACACCTTTTTCACGGGCAAACTCGCCTGCCTTGGCATCGATCAGCGGGCGCAGGGTGGCGCGGTCGGCCTGTACCCAGTCGGTCACCAGCGTCCACTTCTGGCCATCCCATTGCTGCACCTTGGCCGCGCCACCCCCTTCATGGTCGCTGCACGACAGCTTCAGCGGCTGCATCAGGCCAAGGAAGCCGATTTCCTTCAGACGGGCATCGCCCAGGTCCAGGTGCTCCAGGCCCCAGCGCCCTTCCTCACCAGTCAGTGGGCGGTTGCCGAACTTCTTCTGCCCGGCGCGGATGGCCTCGACAGCGATGGCCGCGTTCACCAGGCCAGAGTTGTAGTACACGCTGCCAAAGCTTTTCGGGTCTTTGAGGTCGCTCTTACCGGTGTCGACGATGTACTTGCGGATGCGCTGGTGAATGTCGAAATCGGCGCCGCCGGGATAGGGCGTCAATGCCAGATAACCCTTGCCGGCCTCGCCCGCCGGCAGCACGTCTTCGTTGGAGCTGGCCCAGATGTCGCCGACGATGCGGTCTACCGGGAAGCCGAAACGCGCCGCCGTCTTGATCGCTACCGGCGTGGACACACCCCAGGTACGCAGGAATACCCAGTCCGGCTTCTGCTGGCGCACCTGGCGCCATTGCCCGGCCTGTTCGTTGCCCGGGTCGGCCACCGGAATCTGGATGTTCTCGAAGCCGTATTTCTGCGCCAGCAGCGCCATTGGCCCTTGGGTTTCGCGGCCATAGGCGGAGTCGTGATAGACAGTGGCAATCTTTTTGCCCTTGAGCTTGTCCAGCCCGCCTTCGCGCTCGGCCACGTAGTTGAGGAACGCCGAGGCCTCGCTGTAGAAAGTCAGCATCACCGGGAAGTTGTAGGGGAACACCCGGCCGTCGGTGGCTTCGGTGCGGCCATAGCCCAGGGTAATCAGCGGGATCTTGTCGGCCTCGGCCTTTTCCGCCAGGGCGTAGGCAGCCGGTGCGCCGTTAGGCTGATACAACGCCACCGGCGCACCGTTCAGGCCATTCTTGAAGCGCTCATAGCATTCGATGCCCTTCTCGGCCGTCCATTCGGTTTCGCATTCCTGCCAGACCAGCTTTACGCCGTTGATACCGCCTTCGACCTCGTTGATGTAGTGCAGGTAGTCGATCATCCCGGCCCATACCGGAATGCCACTGGAGGCGTAAGCGCCAACCCGGTAGGTGGCCAACGGGAAGAACTGTTCGTTGCTGGCGGCCTGGGCCACCGGCTGCCAGGCCGAGGCAAGGCCCAGTGCCAGGCCGAGGGCGGCGCCGTAGCGTTTGAAAGGTACGTACATGGTGATTTCCCTGATCTGTTATTGAGTGTTCACTGCTCGCTGGAGCAATCGCGCGGCGTGATGCCTTTTTCCTTGGCGTAGGCGGCCGACTTGGCCTCGATCAACGGGCGCAAGGTGGCACGGTCGGCCTGCACCCAGTCGGTCACCAGTACCCATTTCTCACCGTCCCACTGCTGCACGCGTGCCGCGCCGCCGCCTTCGTGGTCCGAGCAGGAAAGCTGCAGTGGCGGCAGCAAGCCTTCAAAGCCAATGGCCTTGAGCCGTGCCGCGTCGATGTTCAGGTGCTCGAAGCCCCAGCGCGCCTCTTCGCCGCTGAGCGGGCGGTTGCCGAACTTGGCCTGAGCCGTGCGTAGCGCCTCGACGGCAATGGCGGCGTTGATCAGGCCGATGTTGTAGTACACCTTGCCGAAGTAGCTCGGGTCCTTGAGGTCGCTCTTGCCGGTGTCGAGGATGTGCTGGCGCAGGCGCTGGTGGATGGCAAAGTCGCTGCCGCCCGGGAATGGTGCCAGCGCCTGGTAGCCCTTGGCCGCAGTGCCGGCCGGGATTACATCGGCCTCGGAGCCGGCCCAGACGTCACCGATGATGTGGTCGACCGGAATACCGAAACGCGCCGCCGTCTTGATGCCGACCGGGGTCGACACACCCCAGGTGCGCAGGAACACCCAGTCCGGTTTCAGCTGGCGTACCTGGCGCCACTGCGCCGACTGTTCATTGCCTGGGTCGGCCACCGGGATCTGGATGTTTTCGAAGCCATACTTCTGCGCCAGCAATTGCATCGGCGCCTGGGTTTCGCGGCCATACGCCGAATCGTGGTAAACGGTGACTATCTTCTTGCCCTTGAGCTTGTCGAAACCACCTTCGCGTTCAGCGATGTAGTTGATGCCCACCGAAGCCTGGCCGTAGTAGTTCAGCAACAGCGGGAAGGCATAGGGGAACACGCTGCCATCGGTGGACTCGGTACGCCCACCGGCACCGTCGATCAACGGAATTCGGTCGGCTGCGCCCTTCTCCATCAAGGCATACGAGCCCGGCGTGCTGTGGGTGAAGAAGAACGCCGTGGGCGCCCCGTCCTGGCCGTTCTTGTAGCGCTCGTAGCATTCGACGATGCGGTCGACGTTCCACTCGGTCTCGCATTCCTGCCAGGTGAGTTTGACGCCGTTGATGCCGCCTTCGACCTCGTTGATGTAGCGGAAATAGTCGATTTCGCCGGCCCACCACGGGATCCCGCTGGAGGCATAGGCGCCGACCCGGTAGGTGGCCATGGGCACGAATTGCTGGTTGTCGGCAGCTGCGGCAACAGCCGGCAGCAAGGTAGGCGCGCCCAGCAGGAACAGGCTGGCGAGCAGGTGGCGACGCAAGGTTTTACGCATATTCAGTTCTTTTGAGTAAAGGGTTTGAAACCTCCTTTCCCGTGGCCGGGTCAAGGCGCCTGAAGGTGTTGGTTTGGAGTCAGAAGCGCAGCGGCCAGACGCGAATGCGTTCACGCAGGTTACCCAGCAGGCGCACCAGGCCCTCGGGCTCCTTGATCAGGAACCAGATGATCAGGCTGCCGAACAGGATCTTCTGCAGATTCTGCAATTGCCCGGCATCGACATGGCCGTTGAACAGCCACTGCCCGGCATGGCTGAGCAAAATCGGCGTAAGGCTGATGAAGGCTGCGCCAATGAAGTTGCCGGCAATGCTGCCCATGCCGCCGATAATGATGATGAACAGGATCTGGAATGAGCGGTTGATGTCAAAGCTGCTGGCGCTGGCCGTGCCCAGGTAGGCAAAGGCCCACAGCGCCCCGGCAATGCCCAGGTAGAACGCGCTGACGGCAAAGGCCAGGCGCTTGTAACGCTCCACCTGGATGCCGATGACGGCGGCGGCGGTGTCCATGTCGCGGATCGCCATCCAGTTACGGCCCACCTGGCTACGCACCAGGTTGACCGCCACCCAGGTCAGTACCACCACGCAACTGAGGGTCAGCAGGTAACGCCCTACTGGCGTGGCCAGGTTATGCCCGAACAGTTCCAGGCGCGGTGCGCTGATGGTGCCGGACGAGGCGTAGTTGTAGAACCACGGGAACTTGGCGAACACCCACTCCAGGAAGAACTGCGCGGCCAGGGTGGTGACCATCAGGTAGAAACCCTTGATGCGCGAACTGGGCAGGCCGAACACCAGCCCTACCACCCCGGCGATCAGGCCACCGCCCAGCAGCGCCAGCGGCAATGGCAGCCCCGGCACACGCAGCAGCAAGCCGTAGGTGGCAAAGGCCCCCACCGCCATGAAGCCCGCCGCCCCCACCGAGGTCTGCCCGGTGTAGCCGGTCAGCAGGTTCAGGCCAAGGCCGGCCAGCGACAGCACCAGGAACGGGATGAGGATCGCATTCAGCCAGTAGTCGCTGCCCAACCAGGGCAACACGACAAAGGCCACCAGCAGCAACAGGGCCAGGCCCAACGGGCGGTGGCGTGCCACCAGGGTCAGCGGTGCGTCGTCGAAGCGCGCTGTCAGGCGCGCGGCAGTCGTGGTCATGCGGTCATACCCGTTCAATGGCTCGGTCGCCGAACAGGCCGGCCGGGCGGATGTAAAGGAAGATCAGCGCCAGGAAGTAGGCGAACCAAGGGGTGATGCCACCGCCGATCAACGGCCCGATGTAGGCTTCGGCCAGGTTCTCTGCGGCACCCACGATCAGGCCGCCGACAATCGCCCCGCCAATCGAGGTGAACCCACCGATGATCAGTACCGGCAGCGCCTTGAGCACCACCAGCGACAACGAGAACTGCACGCCTTGGCGTGCGCCCCACAGCAGCCCGGCCACCAGCCCGACCACGCCCGCCACGGCCCACACCACCTGCCAGATGCGGTTGAGGTTGATGCCCAGCGATAACGCCGCGCGGGTATCGTCGGCCACCGCGCGCAAGGCCAGGCCGATGCGGGTGCAGTTGAACAGCACGGCCAGCAGCGTTACCAGTGCGGCGGAAACACCAGCGGCCACCAGGTCGAACTGGCTCATCATGATGTCGCCGACGAACAGCGGCACGTCTTCGATGCCCAGGTCCAGCGCGCGCACCTGAGCCCCCATCAGCCCTTGGGCCAGCCCTTCGATGATGAACGACAGGCCCAGCGTAGCCATGAACAAGGTGATCTGTGAGCGGTTGACCAGTGGCCGCAGCACCAGCCGTTCGATCAGCAGTGCGCCGATGATCATCACCACCACGGTAATGGCCAGCGCCACGGCAAACGGCAGGCCTTGCTGGTGCAGGCTGACGAAGGTCAATGCAGCAAACAGCAGCATGGCGCCCTGGGCAAAGTTGAACACGCCGCTGGCCTTGTAGATCAGCACGAAGCCGATCGCCACCAGCGAATACATGGTGCCGGCGAGCAGGCCGCCGATCAGGGTTTCGAGGAAGAAGTTCATCAGTGTGCTGCCCCCAGGTACGCGGCGATTACATCGGGGTTGGCCTGCACGTCGGCGGGCGAGCCATCCCCCACCTTGCGCCCGTAATCCAGCACCACCACATGGTTGGACAGGCCCATCACCACTTGAATGTCGTGCTCGATCAGGATCACCGTGGTGCCAAGGTCACGATTGATATCGGCGATGAAGCGGCTCATTTCCTGCTTCTCTTCGGTGTTCATGCCGGCCATCGGTTCGTCGAGCAGCAACAGCGTCGGATGGGCGATCAGCGCACGGCCCAGCTCCACGCGTTTCTGCAGGCCATAGGGCAGGCTGCCAACGGCCACCTCGCGCCAGGCCTGCAATTCCAGAAACTCCAGCACCTGCTCGGCGCGTTCGGCAAACGCCCGCGCCTCGCGGCGGGCACGTGGCAAACCCAGCGCCTGCTCCAGGAAGAAACTGCGCTGAAAGCGCGACAGCCCGGTCAGCAGGTTGTCGAGCACACTCATCTTCTTGAACAACGCGTTGTTCTGGAACGTGCGGCCAATGCCCAGCCGTGCGGCGGTCAGCGGGTGCGGCCGGCGCAGCGGCTGTTCGGCGAAAAACAGCTGGCCGGCATCGGCGCGATAGACCCCGTTGAGGATGTTCAGCAGTGAGCTTTTACCGGCGCCATTGGGCCCGATCAGGGCGCAGATCTCCCCGCGTCTTACGCTGAATGACAAGTCTGATATCGCCTTGACGCCCTTGAACGACAGCGACACGTTGCGCACCTCCAGCAAGGCGCTCATGCCGCACGCTCCAGGTAATCACGCAGCCAGGCCGGCCGCGCCGTGCCCGAGGCAACAGGGGCACTGGGCACATCGATGCGTTGCAGGCGCTGGAAGCCGAGCAATTGCCGCACGCGGGTTTTCAGCCAGCGCCGCAGGCCGCGTTGCGGATCTTGCTGCACCCAGTCGCACAGCCGCCGTTGCCAACTGCCGGCAGGCGGCAGCCGTGCCTCTATCTCATCGGCCAGTGCCTGCACCCGCTCAGCAGACAGCAGCAACGCCGTCGGGGCGATTTCGCGGCGATCGCGGCTGGCCGACTCGGCCGTTTCCGGAAACGCCAGGCCTTCACCCCGCTCCAGCCAGCGGTCGAGCAGGTGTGTCAGGCCTTCGCGCCATTCACTGCCTTCATCGACCCAGAGCACCTCGTCCCGGGTGACCTGTGCCCACCCCAAACGCTGCGCTGCAGGTGCAGCACCGACAAACAGCGCCGACAGCGGCTGAACCTGCCATTGGCCTGTGAGCACTGCGTCGGCTTGCGGCGTAAACAACCGCAGCGGCCATTGGCCGTGCAACCCCGTTTGCAGCCATTGCGCCACCTGTTCGCGGCGCTGGACAAAGGCGAACCCCGGGTGGGCCAGGCGCAGCTGGCGTTGCAAGTCTTCGCCCCGGCTGTTGGCGGGGATCAGCAGGGTATGGCCATTCAGGCGCCGTGCGGCCAACGCAAGCAACACCAGGCTGGGCTCATAGGCGCCGCTCAAGGCAAGCCGCGCGCCTGCCACGAAGCCCTGCTGGCTCAAGCCATCGGCCAGGCGTTCGACTTCTCGCTGTACGTCGATCCAGCGCCAGGCCTTCCACACGCCCAGGCGCCGATGGCGCAGGGCGACCCGGGTTGGGCGCTCCCGGGCCCAGCGCTGCAGGGCCTGCAAGTGGCTGTCGGCCACGGCATCAGCCTGCGGCGGGGTAAATTCATGCACATTCATCGCGTGGCTCCCTGTCGGCTCAGGCCGGCTCGGTAATGCTGGCCGGGGTGGGTTGGCGGCTCAGGTCGCGGTAACCGGCAGCGGGGTGCGTGGCCGGCAGCCGTGGGCCGTCACCGAACAGCTTCTCGCGCAGGGTGCCGGGGCGGTATTCGGTCTTGTAGGCCCCCCGTTGCTGCAGTTCGGGCACCAGCAGCTCGACCACATCGCGGAAGGTTTCGTGGGCCAGGGCATAGGTCAGGTTGAAGCCGTCAACATCGGTTTCTTCAACCCAGGCCTGTAACTCGTCCGCTACGGTCTGCGCACTGCCGACGATCAGCGGGCCAAAGCCGCCGATGCCGACCCAGTCGGCCAGCTCCTGCACGGTCCAGCGCTTGTTCGGGTCGGCGGTGGAAAACGCCTCGACAGCCGACTGGATGGCATTGGTGTGGATATGCTCCAGCACCTGGTCGGGCTGGTACTTGCTGAAGTCGATGCCGGTCCAGCCGGAAATCAGCGCCAGGGCGCCTTCGTAGCTGGCGTAGCTTTTCAGCTCCTGCCATTTGGCCTGGGCCTTGGCATCGGTATCGTCGACGATCACTGTCTGCATGTTGAAGATCAGCACCTTGCGCGGGTCGCGCCCGGCCTCGGCGGCACGGCGGCGAATGTCGGCCACGGTCTTTTTCAAAATGACCTTGGACGGCGCGGCGACGAACACGCATTCGGCGTGGCCGGCAGCGAAATTTTTGCCGCGGCTGGACGCACCGGCCTGGTACAGCACCGGTGTACGTTGCGGCGACGGCTCGCACAGGTGGATGCCCGGGACCTGGAAGTGTTTGCCGTGGTGGCGGATCTCGTGGACTTTGCGCGGGTCGGTGAACAGGCCTGTTTCGCGGTCGCGCACCACCGCACCGTCTTCCCAACTGCCTTCGAACAGCTTGTACAGCACCTCCAGGTACTCGTCGGCGTAATCGTAGCGGGCGTCATGGTCGCTCAGCGCCTTCTGCCCAAGGTTGCGCGCACCGCTGTCGAGGTAAGAGGTGACGATGTTCCAGCCGATGCGGCCCTTGGTCAGGTGGTCGAGGGTCGATAGCCGACGGGCGAATGGGTACGGGTGCTCGAAGGTGAGCGAGGCCGTCAGGCCGAAACCGAGGTGCTCGGTGACCAGCGCCATGGGCGTGATCAGTGCCAGCGGGTCGTTCACCGGCACCTGGGCCGCCTGGCGGATGGCCGCGTCGCCATTGCCGCCCAGCACATCGTAGATGCCGATCACGTCGGCGATGAAGATGCCGTCGAACTTGCCGCGCTCCAGCAGCTTGGCCAGCTCGGTCCAGTAGTCCAGGTCCTTGTACTGCCAGGCGCGGTCCTTGGGGTGGCGCCACAGGCCGGGCGACTGGTGGCCGACACAGTTCATTTCGAAGGCGTTCAAACGAATTTCACGTGGCATGGGGACTCCTGTTCGATAGGCTCGGCACCCTTGCAAGGTGCCCTTCCTGCTCTATCAACACGATTCATGCCAAAAAAATTAATCTTTATAAATCAGCATCTTATAAAAAAATCAACGCGTCCTTTGCCTGCGTGACGACACCAGTGTCGATCAAGTGTCTACTGGCGAACAGCAGGTTTTGCGGGTTGGTTTTAGCCGGATGGCGCCTGACCCGTTAAGATGAACGACTCTTCAACCAGATGCAGACCACAATGCCCAACGACGCACCCATCGGCCCAGGTCGGCCAAAGGACCTGGCCAAGCGCGAAGCGATTCTCGAAGCGGCCAAGGCGCTGTTCCTTAGCCTTGGCTATGCCAACACCAGCATGGATGCGGTCGCTGCGGCGGCAGGTGTTTCAAAGCTCACCGTGTACAGCCACTTCACCGACAAGCAGACCTTGTTCTGCTCGGCGGTCATGGCCACCTGCCAGATCCAGCTGCCTGACTTGCTGTTCGAGTACCCCGAAGGTGTACCAATAGAAGAGGTACTGCTGACCATTGCCCGTGGTTTCCAGTCTCTGATCAGCAGTGACGAAGCGGTCAAGCTCAGCCGCCTGATCATGGCCCAGGGCAGCCTGGACGCGAGCTTTGGCGAGTATTTCTACGAGGCCGGGCCCAAGCGCGTGCTGGCGGGGATGGAAGCGCTGCTGCGCGGGGCGGATGAACGTGGGCTGCTGCGCATCGACGACCCGCTGCGGGCGGCGGAGCACTTCTTCTGCCTGGTGAAAGGCGCGCCGGATTATCGCTTGCTGCTGGGCTGTGCGGGGCCGCTGGAAGGCGAAGAGGCCGAGGCGCATGTGCGGGAGGTGGTGGGGGTGTTTGTGCGGGCGTTCAAGCCCTGAAATTCGGGTGCCTGTACCGGCCTCTTCACGGCTCTAGCCGCGAAGAGGCCGGTACAGGCACAACAGAATCAGGCCTTCAGTGCCTTCTTCGGGTAGATGTCATACCGGCTCGACTTACCCTCCAGGCTATGGCTCGGCTTGGGCCCATCAATGATCGGCGCCTTGCGCGGCCGCTTCACCACCACCCGGTGGCTGGCCAGCGCCAGAGCGGCTTCGAGCAGGGCCGGGGCGTCCAGGTCGTCACCCACCAAGGGCCGGAACACGCGCATTTCCTTTTTCACTAGGGCGCTCTTGTCGCGGTGCGGGAACATCGGGTCGAGGTAGATCACCTGCGGGGCCTCGCCTTCCCAGGCGCGCATGCGCTCGATGGCGTTGCCGGTCAGCAAGCGCATGCGCCCGACGATCGGGCCCACCTCGTCATCCGACCGCGCCCGCGCCAGGCCATCCTCCAGCAACGCGGCAATCAGCGGCTGGCGCTCGATCAGGGTCATCTGGCAGCCCAGGCTGGCCAGAACGAACGCATCCTTGCCAAGACCTGCCGTGGCATCCAGCACCTGCGGCCGCACGCCTTGGGCAATGCCCACGGCCTTGGCGATCATCTGCCCGTTGCCACCGCCAAACTGGCGCCGGTGCGCCGCCTGGCCTTCGACAAAGTCCACCCGCACCGGCCCCGGTGCCTGCGGGCCAAGTTGCTGAATCTGCAAACCCTCGGCGCCCACCTGCACGGCGAAGCCGGCGCTATCGTCCTGTAGCGGCAGGCTTAGACGCTCGGCCCACGCCTTGGCCTGTTCCGCATACTCAGTCGACATCGCTTCGACCCTGATACCCGTGCCTTGCTCTTCCATCGTCCACACCTAAAAAGTCAAACCAAGCCTTAATGAATCGGCAGCCACGGCCGATACAGGCAATATCCCGCTATTCTGCCAGAGCACAACGCGCGCGACTGCCATGTCAGATACTCTTCCCATCGGCTTGACCTATTTGTCGCCCGTCGGCAACTACAGTCAGCACAATACCCAGGCACTCGGGGGCGTGAGCCACCTGTGGCAGGACTTTTTTGCCCGGGCCATGGCCGAGCAGCAGGAAGAGCCCGTAGACAGCGTCAGCCAGTCGTTCGTGCAGTATGACCAGGACAGCGGCGAACCCATCGGCGGCGCCCGCGCACTGGCGCTGATCGACGCCCAGCGCGCGTGCCCGGTGCAAGACATCGAGGTAGCACCACCCGAGCCGCTGTTCCTGCCCAAGGCAGAGCTTGAAGCCAAGCTGCTGCCCCCTGCCCCCGAGCCATTCAGTGCCCTGGAACTGATCGAGCAGCAGCGTCAGCTCGATATCAGCAACAGCTGGATGCGCCCGGTGGTGATGAGCCAGGGCCAGCCGATTACCGAGCCCGGCCCAGGCCCTACCCCGCGCTCATTGTTCCTGCCCATCGCCGAATTCGAAACCGACCTGCTGGACCCGGCGCCCGAACCGTTTGATGACGCAACCTTGGCCAAGCAGCAGAACGACCTGGAGTTCGACATCCACTGGGCGCGTCCAGTGGTGCTGAACAACTTGCGCGTTCACGCCTGAGGCTAACGGCAGACCTGCCAGCGCCCCATGTCCAGATGAAAGTGGTTATGGTGCGCGGCGTTGTAGCCCGGCCCCAGTACCGTGCTGAAGCTCTCGCAGGCCGCCTGCTGCACTTGGCGCAAGAATTCCGCCTTCTGCCCACCTGCCTGCCAGTCACGCGCCAACACGATGCGCTGGCCGTCCTGCAGGCGAAAACCGCTGATATCCAGTGCATTGGCCGTGGCGTGCTGGCTCAGGCGGCCCTGTTTGCGGTGGTAGACATTGCGGCAGGCGAAACTGCCCAGGTGGTCGACCTGCGTCACCGGTTGCCCCAGCACCCGCTGCGCCACCGGCTGCAAGCCATGTGCTTCGAACAGCGCGTAGGCCACTGCCAGCGGGCAACTGGCCAGGAAGCTGCTGCTGAGCCGCGCCTGGCCGCCTTCGATTCGCCAGGCATTCTGCAACGGGCAGTTGGCCGAATTCGGGCTGTCGGCTTGCGCCCGGTAACGCAACTGGCTGGTTCCCAGCGCCTGGCGGCACAGCGCCGGGTCATCGCGCAGGCGTGCCAGCTTGTAAGGGGTCAACAGGTTGGGCGGCTGACGCACATCCAGCGGCGCCCAGGGGTTCCATGCGCCAGGCAGGCGCCAGCTGTAATGCCAGGCCAGGCCAGCCAACAACAGCAGGCCGGCCAGCAGCGCCAGCACAGGCTTCATCAGCGTCGGAACAGGTCGTTCAGCTGAGCGAACGGCAGTGCCTGCTCTCCATAGCCGAATGTACCCTCATCGCGAATTTCCAGCGCAGCACGGTGGAACGCCCCCAAGGCGGCGCGAGCCAGCGACGAGCCGACACTGATGCGGCGCACACCCAGGTCCTGCAACTGTTTCACGCTCAGTGACACACCCGCCATGCCCATCAACACGTTCACCGGGCGCGGCGCCACAGCCTGCACCACAGCACGAATTTCCTCGACGGTACGCAGGCCCGGGGCGTAAAGCACATCGGCGCCGGCTTCGGCGTAAGCCTGCAAGCGCTTGATGGTGTCGTCCAGGTCCATGCGCCCGTGCAGCAGGTTTTCTGCCCGGGCGCACAGGGTGAACGGGAACGGCAGGCTACGGGCAGCCTGCACGGCGGCGCGAACGCGCTCCACCGCAAGCCCCACGTCATAGATGGGCAATTCGCTGCGGCCACTGGCATCCTCGATGGAGCCGCCCACCAAGCCCGCTTCAGCGGCACGCAAGATGGTATTGGCGCAATCCTCGGGCAGGTCGCCAAAGCCGTTTTCCAGGTCGGCAGCCACTGGCAAGGGGGTCGCATCGACAATCTCCCCGGCATTGTCCAGTGTGTCCTCCAGGTTCAAGGCACCTTCGGCATCCGGGCGGCCCAGGCTGAAGGCCAGGCCGGCACTGGTCGTGGCCAGTGCCTCGAAACCCAGGCTGGCCAACAACTTGGCGGAGCCGGCATCCCACGGATTGGGGATGACGAACGCGCCATTACGTTCATGCAGTGCCTTGAAGGCTTCGGCTCGCAGGGTTTGCACATCCATGAATCAACCTCCGGCAGTCAGGGAAAGGTCAGAGTAGCCCCAGTTGTTCGACCTCGGGTGCGCGCGGCAATTCAGGCAAAGAATCGAGGCCCGGCAGGCGTGCCATCAGGCGTTGATGGAACCGTTGGGCCAGGGCTGCGGCCAGACGATTGTCCGAGGTGTGCAGGAAGATGTAGGGGCTGCGGCCCTCTTCGATCCAGGCGGCGACCTTTTCTACCCAGGGGGTAAGGAAGGCCTCATTAGCCTCCAGCTCAGGGTGGCCAATGAAGCGCACCTGCGGGTGCTGGCTGAAGGCTGCAGGGCGTGGTGGCACCTTGGGTTTCTTGGACTGCGCGTGCAGCACGGCAGCATCGCGTGAAGTGCAACTGAACAACGCACGCGGGTCGAGGCAGATACGCTCCACCCCGCGCTCGTGCAGCAGGCGGTTGAGCAGGCGCTCTTCGTCACCCTTGGCAAAAAAGGCCTGGTTGCGCACCTCCACCGCCACCGGCACGCCGATTTCATCAAGGAAGTGGCAAAGCTCGCCCAGCCGTGCCGGGCCGAACAGCGCCGGCAACTGCAACCAGTACGGCGATACGCGCTGCCCCAGCGGGGCCATCAGGCGTGTGAAATCGAAAGCAGGCTCAAGCTGATCACGCAGGTCACCCTCGTGGCTGATGTCACGGGGAAACTTGGCAGTGAAACGAAAGTGCTCAGGCATCACCTGCGCCCAGCGGGCAAGGGTGCCGGGGGCGGGGCGTGCGTAGAAGGTGGTGTTGCCCTCGACAGCGTTGAACACCTGGCTGTAGAGGCCAAGCATCTGATTGCTGTTGGCGTCGGCGGGGTACAGGTAGTCACGCCAGGCGTTTTCACTCCACGACGGGCAACCGAGAAAATAAGGCAGTGGTGATGGACTCATCCATCAAATGTACAGGTCGAGCCCCAGTACTTCCATGTCCCAATCGGTGAAACCGGCAGTATTCAGGTAACTGGCCAATGCGGTGGCTGTGCGGCGGTCACGGGCGCGGGGGAAGATCATGTCCTGCGGGCGGGCAGGCAAGCCACCGCTGCGGCGGCGGCCGGTGGTTTCCTGAGGCGCCGTGGCGTTCTCTTCGATCACCTCGGCGTCATCGATGGCCTCGTCACGCACCGCTGCCTTGCGCGGCGCGCGCTTGATCGGGTAGGACTGCGATGAGAAACCGTCGATACGCATGGCATGAATACTCAGGACCAATGATGGCAATTTAGCAGCATCAGTGTTCCGTCGCTAATGCTTAAGTGATAACTGGACCACAGATCGCGCAGAAGGTTTGGGGGTTACCGTCGATAACCGACGAACAGCATTCAGTGCTTCTTTGGCGTAGCGACATTATCGCGCAGGTAAACCGGTTGCGCCTGCTCGGCGCCGATCGCTTCGCCACGGGCCCAGGCGAAGCTGGCCAGGCTGAGCACGTCCAGAGCGTTAGGCAAGGCACTGGCGTTGCTGGCAGCCACCTGCACCGCCAGGCGCTCGGCATAGCCCCAACCGGTGCCGGCCCCGAACCACTCGCCTTCGCTATCTGCCGGCAGCGCTACCTGCTCGGGCGGCAACACCGCTTCGCGGCCAACCAGGCGCATTTCGCCCGCCGTGGCCTGATAGCAGCCCCAGTACACTTCATCCATGCGCGCATCGATGGCAGCCGCCACCTGTTGCACGCCCTGCTCGCGCAATGCACCCTGGGCCAGCGCAGCCAGGTTGGACACCGGCAGCACCGGGCGCTCCAGCGCGAAGGCCAGGCCCTGGACCACACCAATGGCAATGCGCACGCCGGTGAAGGCGCCCGGGCCGCGGCCAAAGGCGATGGCATCCAGTTGATTCAGCGCAACGCCCGACTCGGCCAGCAGCTGCTTGATCATCGGCAGCAGCTTCTGCGCGTGCTGACGTGGGATCACCTCGTAATGGCTGGTTACCTTGCCGTCATGCAGCAGCGCAACGGAACAGGCTTCGGTGGCGGTATCCAGGGCCAGCAGGGTGGTCATCGAACGGGTATCCAGGTGCAGGGAAAAGAGCGGCAGTATAAACGACAACGGCCCGCTAGCGGGCCGTTGTCGATGGGTGTCAGGCGCTGGATCAGCTCAGGGCTGCCAGAACCTTGGCGGTGATGGCTTCAACCGAGCCGACACCTTCGATGTGGCTGTACTTCGGCTTGCCGGCGTTGGCGGCCGACAGCTTCTGGTAGAAGTCCACCAGCGGCTTGGTCTGGCTGTGGTAGACCGACAGGCGATGGCGAACGGTTTCTTCCTTGTCGTCGTCGCGCTGGATCAGGTCTTCGCCAGTCTCGTCGTCCTTGCCTTCCACTTTCGGCGGGTTGTACTGAATGTGGTAGGTGCGGCCCGAGGCCAGGTGCACGCGGCGGCCCGCCATGCGACCAACGATTTCTTCGTCGTCCACGGCAATTTCGACCACGGCGTCGATGTCGACACCGGCAGCGACCATGGCTTCGGCTTGCGGGATGGTGCGTGGGAAGCCGTCGAACAGGCAGCCGTTGGCGCAATCAGGCTGAGCGATGCGCTCCTTGACCAGGCTGATGATCAGCTCGTCGGAGACCAGCTGGCCGGCATCCATGACTTTCTTCAGCTCCAGGCCCAGCGGGGTGCCGGCCTTGACAGCGGCACGCAGCATGTCACCGGTGGAGATCTGTGGAATACCGAACTTTTCGGTGATGAACTTTGCCTGAGTACCTTTACCGGCCCCGGGAGCTCCCAGCAGAATTACGCGCATCTTGTGCTCCTCAAATTTTTTTATGAAATTCAATGGATTCGGCAACCAGGGCCAAGTCCGGAAAATCGGGTATGACCCAAAATCGGTCAGAAGGCTGCTCAAGATACACAGCGCCCGGCAGCCAGACAAGCGTCCCAAAGTTGCAGGAATGCGCCACTTGCGGCTGACCTGGCAGGTGGTTGCGCCCGGCGCAACCACCCTCCCCTTACCCATGCAGGGTCTGCACGGCACACATTCAGGGCAGCCCGCACGCGCCCTCAGCCGGTGTTGCGCAGCCCGGCGGCAATACCCGCCACGGTCACCAGCAAGGCCTGCTCCAACGGGCTGTCCAGAGCGGCTTCGCGGCTGCGCGAGCGAGCCAGCAACTCGGCCTGCAGGCGGTGCAGCGGGTCCAGGTAGGTGTTGCGCAGGCTGATGAATTCCAGCGTTTCGGGGCTGTGCGCCAGTAGCACCGGCTGCCCGGTCAGGCCCAGTACCACCTGGCAGGACTGCGACAATAGGTCGCGCAGGTGTGCACCTAAAGGAAGCAAGTGCGGTTGCACCAGACGTTCGTCGTAGGCCTCGGCAATTTGCGCATCGGCCTTGGCCAGCACCATCTCCAGCATGTCGATACGGGTGCGGAAGAACGGCCACTGTTCGCGCATCTGCGCCAGCAGCTCGCCCTGGCCACGGGCCAATGCGTTGCTCAGGGCCGTTTCCCAGCCCAGCCAGGCCGGCAGCATCAGGCGCGTCTGGGTCCAGCCGAAAATCCACGGGATGGCCCGCAGGCTTTCGATGCCTCCAGCGCGACGCTTGGCCGGGCGGCTGCCCAGTGGCAGGCGCCCCAACTCCTGTTCCGGTGTCGACTGACGGAAGTATTCGACAAAATCGGGGTTGTCCCGCACCACGCTGCGGTAGGCCTTGACACCATCGGCAGCCAGCTGGTCCATCACCTCACGCCAGGCCGGCTGCGGGGGCGGTGGTGGCAACAGCGTGGCTTCGAGCACGGCAGCCAGGTACAGGTTGAGGTTTTGCTCGGCAATGCCCGGCAAACCGAACTTGAAGCGGATCATCTCGCCCTGTTCGGTGGTGCGGAAACGTCCCGCCACCGATCCCGGCGGTTGCGACAGGATCGCCGCGTGGGCGGGGCCACCGCCGCGCCCTACCGTGCCGCCACGGCCGTGGAACAGCAGCAGTTCGACCTGATGTTCGGCACAAATGCGCACCAGGTTTTCCTGGGCCCGGTACTGCGCCCAGGCCGCCGCCGTAGTGCCAGCGTCCTTGGCTGAGTCGGAGTAGCCAATCATCACTTCCTGCGGGCCGCGCAGCCCGGCGCGGTAACCTGGCAGGCCGACCAGTCGCTGCATCACGGGGCCAGCGTTGTCCAGGTCGGCCAGGGTTTCGAACAGCGGTACCACACGCATGGGGCGGGTAAGGCCGGCTTCCTTGAGCAGCAGTTGCACCGCGAGCACATCCGAAGCGGCACCGGCCATGGAAATGACGTAGGAGCCCAGGGAGGCAGCCGGCGCGGCGGCCACTTCGCGACAGGTGGCCAGCACTTCGGCGGTATCCGCTTGCGGCTTGAAATGCGCAGGCAGCAGGGGCCGACGGTTCTTCAGCTCGGCCTGGAGGAATTCGATGCGCTGCTCTTCATCCCAGTCGGCATAGCGCCCCAGGCCCAGGTAGTCGGTAATCTCGGTCAGTGCGTCACGGTGGCGGGCAGCGTCCTGGCGTACATCCAGGCGGCCCAGGAACAGGCCAAAGGTGACAGCGCGGCGCAGGCAGTCCAGCAGCGGGCCTTCGGCGATCACGCCCATGCCGCATTCGTGCAGCGACTGGTAGCACAGCTCCAGCGGTGCGATCAGGTCGCGGTTATCCACCAGCACGTCGGCGCTGGCCGGTTGGCTGCTGGTCAATGCCGAATGCGCCCAGGCACGCGTCGCCCGTAGCCGGTCGCGCAACTGCTTGAGCACGGCCCGGTAGGGCTCGACAGTGTCGCCAACCTGTTCGCGCAGGGCCTCGTTGGCCTGCTGCATGGACAGCTCCGCAGCCAATGCATCGATGTCACGCAGGAACAGGTCGGCGGCCATCCAGCGGGCCAGCAGCAACACTTCGCGGGTGACGGCGGCAGTCACGTTGGGGTTGCCGTCACGGTCACCGCCCATCCACGAGGCAAAGCGGATTGGCGCGGCTTCAAGCGGCAGACGCAGGCCGGTGGCCTCCAGCAGCGCCTTGTCGACCTTGCGCAGGTGGCTGGGGATGGCGTGCCAGAGCGAATGCTCAATCACTGCAAAGCCCCACTTGGCTTCGTCTACCGGCGTGGGGCGGGTGCGGCGGATTTCTTCGGTGTGCCAGGCCTCGGCAATCAGCCGGCGCAGGCGTTCGCGTACCTGCTGGCGTTCGGCCGGGGTCAGGTCGCGGTGGTCCTGGGCAGCCAGCTGGCCGGCGATGGCGTCGTACTTCTGAATCAGGGTGCGGCGGGCCACTTCGGTGGGGTGTGCGGTCAGTACCAGCTGGATGTCGAGCTTGGCCAGTTGCCGAGCCAGGGCATCGTTACCAAGCCCGGCCTGCTTCAGGCGCGCCAGCAACTCGGGCAGCACACGGGCCTCGAAGGGTTCGGGCTGGTCAGCGTCGCGACGGCGGATCAACTGGTACTGCTCGGCCATGTTGGCCAGGTTGAGGAACTGGTTGAAGGCCCTGGCCACGGGCAGCAGGTCTTCTTCGGCCAGGTCTGCCAGGGTCGAGCTCAGTTGCTCGCCGGGGCCGCGCCGGTCGGCCTTGGCACTGTAGCGGATGTCCTCGATCTTCTGCAGGAACGCATCGCCATGCTGCTGGCGAATGGTTTCGCCGAGCAGCTCACCCAACACATGGACATCTTCACGCAAACGCACATCGATATCGGTCATTGGCCCTCTCTTTGGCGCGGCTCTGGCGCACTCCTGTACACAGCTCTCCCGAAGAGTGCCCCCAGGCTGGAGGCAATGGCAAGCCGTGATCGGCTAAAGCAAACTAAAGTGAAGGCATAACACTCCCATGCCATGCATGCCTTAGCAGGCGTAACCAGAGGTCATCATGAAAATCCGTGAACTCGCCCAGCACTGGGAACAGAATGCCGCCGGCACCCTCAGCCGCACGGGCCATGTCCTGCACCTTGACCTGGAGTCAGAGGCGCGTCTGGCCGCGCTGATCGACATGTACCCCAAACGTACCGCCGAGGAATTGCTCGGCGAACTGGTAGCCGCCGCCCTTGAAGAGGTGGAGGCCAGCTTCCCCTATGTGCAGGGCCGTCAGGTCATCGCCACCGATGAAGAAGGCGACCCGCTGTACGAAGATATAGGGCCTACCCCACGCTTTCTGTCGCTCTCGCGCCAGCACCTGCACAGCCTGAGCAACACCGCTGCCGACAACGACGAATAACCTCCGCGCCACCGTTCCGGGCCTGCTCGAGGCCCGGAATACCGCTTTCGCCCGCGAAAGTTCAAGAAAATCCTCGCTGACCAATCAGTCAGAAATAATCGCTCGTGCGGATCACTTTTTTCGGAACCATTCGAAAAACGATCGAGTCGGAGCCAATAGCCATCACGCTAAAACCCTGCACACCTGTCCTTGTGCACCGTTCAGCTGAAGCGCACGGAGTTGTCAGGGAATGAGCGATGGACTGCTACGGACATCGTCGTAATCAGGAGTGATCCAATGGAGCTGACCACCATGAAAACCCGCACTAGCAAACTGTCATCCACTCACGTGCGCGGGTTCAAGCAGGCCGCGCTGGCCCTGGGCAGTAGCCTGGTCCTGGCCGGCTGTGCTGGCAACCCGCCTACCGAGCAGTATGCCGTTACCCAGTCCGCCGTGAACGCCGCCGTCAGCGCTGGCGGTACCGAGTTCGCCGCCGTGGAGATGAAAGCGGCCCAGGACAAGTTCAAGCAGGCCGAAATCGCCATGCACGACAAAAAGTATGACGAAGCCAAACTGCTGGCCCAGCAAGCCGAGTGGGACGCACGCCTCGCCGAACGCAAGGCCCAGGCGGCCAAGGCCCAGAAGGCCGTGCAGGACGCCCGCCAGGGTGTCCAGGACGTACGTGAGGAAGGCCTGCGCAGCGCTCAGTGAGCCCTGCCCCGCCAACCTTAGCCTTCGCACACGATCAAAGGATGAACACTATGCGCAATTACGTCATGATTCCCGCCCTGCTGGCCCTGAGCGTCGGCCTTGCTGCCTGCTCGCACGACCCTAACGCCAACCTGGAGGCGGCCCGCACCAACTTCTCCTCGCTGCAGAGCGACCCGCAATCGAGCAAGGTGGCGGCGCTGGAGACCAAGGACGCCCAGGACTGGCTTAACAAGGCCGACAAGGCCTACATGGACCGGGAAGACCAGAAGAAGGTCGACCAACTCGCCTACCTGACCAACCAGCGTGTCGAGGTGGCCAAGCAGACCATCGCCCTGCGTACCGCCGAAGGCGAGCTGAAAAACGCCGCTGCGCAACGCGCCCAGGCCAAGCTGGACGCCCGCGACGCACAGATCGCCAAGCTGCAGGACAGCCTCAACGCCAAGCAGACCGATCGCGGTACGCTGGTCACCTTCGGGGACGTGCTGTTCGACTTCAACAAGGCCGAGCTCAAGAGCAACGCCTACCCGAACATCACCAAGCTGGCCCAGTTCCTTCAGGAAAACCCTGAGCGCAAGGTGATTGTCGAGGGCTACACCGACAGCGTCGGTTCGGCCAACTACAACCAGAGCCTGTCCGAACGCCGCGCGGGTTCCGTGCGCATGGCGCTGGTGCGTGCCGGCGTAGACCCTGCGCGCATCGTCGCCCAGGGTTACGGCAAGGAGTACCCGGTAGCGGACAACGGCAGCAATTCGGGCCGGGCGCAAAACCGTCGGGTGGAGGTGACCATCTCCAACGACAACCAGCCGGTGGCGCCACGTTCGGTGAGCCAGGTCAGCCAGTAAGACCGGTTGGCTTAACCCAAGACCCCGCCTTCCTGGCGGGGTTTTTATTTGGGCGTTTGGTCTCGTGCCTTTAGAGATGTGGTGATTGGGAGACCGAGCGCCGCCCGCGCGGCGCATCGCGGGCGGCGCTCGATTTCCCAGGCGCCACAAAAATCACTTCGCTCCCTCACTGCACCTGCTGCGGTGTTTCCTCGCCCATGCAGCGCACGGCACGCTTGCGGTTGTCCACCAGCACGCCGGTCAGGCCTTTCTGCTGGGTGTCGAACAGCACCAGCACGCCATCGACGCACTGGGCCACTTGCGGCGCCGGGTCCAGCGAAACCTTGTAGTCCTCGCCCGGGATGGTCTTGAGCATGGTGAAGTCCTGCAACAACAGGGCATCCTCGGGTTTGGCGAAATGCAGGTAACCGTAGTACCACAAGGCCCCCACCGTCACGATGATGCTGCCGACGCCGGTCAGGATCAGCGGGATGGCGTTGCGCTCTTCACTCATTGCTTGTTCTTCTCGTCAGGGTAATTGGGCACTTCGGCCAGGCGCCGAAGGCCGTTGAAATGGCTGGGGTCATCAAGGAAACGCAGCATCACCTGGCGCCAGGTAGGGTCGGCGAAGGTCTGCACATGGCCGCCTCGGGTCAGCTGCAGTACCCGTGGTGGCGGTGCGTGCTGGTACAGGCGGATGCCGTTGTCCATCGGCACCAGGTTGTCGTCGATGCTGTGGAAGAACAGCTTGGGCGGGCTGCTCAACTGCTCGATCGAACGGATTGCACTGTCGCCGTCCGGCACCAGCCACGACAGTGGCACCTGCAACGGCCAGGTCATCCATGACGTGCTGAGGGCATAGCGCCCTACCCCACGGTAACTGGCCGGTACGCCATCGAACACCAGGGCGCTGAAGCGCTGGCGCTGCTCGGGGTGGGCCGCCAGGTAGTGGATTGCCATGGCGCCGCCAAGGCTTTGCCCCAGCAGCACCAAAGGCTTGCCCTTGACCTCGGGTGCCTGGTCCAGCCAGGCCATGGCCGCCGCGATGTCTTCATACACCTCAGGCAGGGTCGGCGTGCCCTGCGACAGGCCATAGCCACGGTAATCGATCATCAGCACCTGGTAGCCCTGCTCCGGCAGCCAATAGCTACCCCCCAGGTGCCCAGGCAGGTTGCCGCCGTTGCCGTGCAAATGCAGTACCGTGCCCTTCACCTCGACACCCGCCTTGGCCGGCAACCACCAGCCGTGCAGGCGCAGGCCGTCCGACGTGACAAGGGTGACATCGCGGTAGTCGAGTCTGGCCCGTTCGGGGGTGAATGCCTGGCCACGCTCGGGATAGAACAGCAGGCTGCTGCAGCCGCCAAGGCCCAGCAGGACCAGGCCAAGCGCCAGCAGGCGGCAGCACTCAGAGAATGTTCGCGTAGTCGGCTTCAATACGGTCCAGGCTCAGGTGGTTGAGGAAGTTGGAGAAGCACATCCACGCCGACAGTGCGTTAAGGTCGCGGAACTGTTCGGGCAGGTACTTGGGCGGCTCGACCAGCCCCTCCTCCACCAACTGGCGCAAGGTACGCATGTCTTCCAGCGTGGTCTTGCCACAGAACAGCAACGGGATCTGTTCGAGCTTGCCCTTCTTCACGGCCAACTGAATGTAGTTGTAAACCATGATGAAGCCCTTGAGGTAGGACAAGTCCTTGGTGAATGGCAGGCCATTGGGCACCGAGCCGCGGAACACCCGGCTGGCGTTGCTGTAGCTCTGCGCCATCTCGAAGCCTTGCTCGCGGAAGAAATTGAACACCTGGAGGAAATCGGCGCCCTCCTCGACCATGTGGATGGCGCGGGTGCGGTTGGTGAGCTTGCGCAGGCGGCTGGGGTAGGAAGCAAAGGCGATGACCTCCATGAGAATCGCCAGGCCTTCCTGGGTTACCGTCGACGAGGGCGGGCCCTTGGCCAGGAAGGTGCAGATCGGCTGGTTCAGGCCGTTGAGCGTGGTGCCCACATGGACCAGCCCTTCGTGCACTTCGAGGGCACGCACATCACGGCTGTTGAACATGGCATCGGCGCGCACCTTGATGTAGTCGGCGCCAGCGGCGGCATCGGCCACGATCCCGTCAGATTCGAATACCCGAATGGTCTCCTCGGCTTCACCGAACACCTTGTTCAGCCGACGCTGGAGGATATCTACGGCCTCCTTGGCGGTGAGGTTTTTCGGTTCGTCCTTGAGATCGCCACGGCCATCGATGTTGTTCAGGTAATCCGAGAGCATGAGGCCGAGGTCGGCCAAGGTCGGGTCACCGGCGTGGAAGGCATCGGAGGCGGCGCCGTACAGTTCCTGAGAGATGAGGCCGAAATCCTCGGTGCCACGCGCTTCGAGCATGCGCACCACCATGCGGTATTCGCGGCACATGCGCTTCATGATCTGCCCGACCGGGTTGAACTGGCCAAGCTGGCGAATGATGTCGCGCTCGATGGCCTGGAACTCGGCCTTGACCGCGCCGGAGTCGAACGCCAGCGGGCGCGACTGGTAATAAGCGCGGTCGACGGCCGGCGGCTCCTTGCCCTTGGCCTTGAGAAAGCCCTGGCGAATGTTGTCGTCCCACTTCACCGCGTCCAGTACCCGGATCGGGGTCTGGGCTGCAACGATGCGGTCGGACAAGGCGCGGATGGTTCGCTGGTATTCGTCCACCGGGGACTCCTTTCTAGTACAGGCAACTACTTGCCAGAACGCTGGAACCGCGCCACTTCAACGAACAGGTCGGAGTTGGCCGGGTCATCCAGATAGGCCAGCACCCGCGCAGCCGGGCTGTCGATCAGCACGCCGTCGCCGTTGTCTTCCGGCACCTCGATACCACGCCCGGTCAGTTCCTTCTTGTCCACCGCCTGCTGCACCTGCTCGACGTCCAGGTTGTACACCACCAGTTCCTTGCCATCGACGATATCGAAACCGCCAATCAGGAAGTTGCCACCCAGGCGCTTGGGCACGCCGGCCGACAGGTACCAGCGGTTGCCGTGGCGGGAGACGGTGAATACATATTCCTCAGGCTTCTTGCCCTTGGCCGTGGCAACGGCCTTATAGGCATCTGCACCGCTGCGGCTGATGGTCAGCTTCAACGGCTCGCCCCAGGCGTCCTTGCTGCTCCACTTGCCCAACAGGGCCTTGGGCGCCGCCTGGTTACTCGGCAACGGCTCATGGAAGGTCACCAGACAACCGCCCAGCAGCAGGAATGACAAAGTCAACAGCACCACACGCCAGGCTTTCATCAGGTTCTCCTTGAAAAGTCGGTCTCGGCTCAGGCCGATGCCAGCACCAGCTGCAGGTATCGGGTAAGCATAGCGAGCATCTGCCCATCGGCTTGCGCATTCGCATCCTTGAGCAGGCCCTGATATTCCATCTGCTCGATAATCGCCGTCAACATTTGGGCGTCCTGTTCCGGTTGCCGCGAGCCTACCACTTGCAGCAATTGCCGGGTCCCGTGCAACAGGATCTGCTCATGGGCGCGCACCAGCTCGGCCAGGCGTGGGCACAGCAATGCCTCCTGGCGGAAGGCCTGTTCGGCCATCAGGAAGTCGCGCCGGGTCAACAGTTGCCGCTGTACGTAGTCGGCCGTCATGCGGGCCACATCGTCAGCCAGCCGCGCCCGTGCCTGCGGGCTGCCGTCGCCCTGGGCCAGCAACTGGCGCAACACGACCTCGGTGTTGGCCCACAGCTTGGCCATGTAGGCCGCGCTGCGCTCGACGTACTGAGCGAAGGTGTCGGTGAGCAGGTCTTCGATGTCCTTGAAGTAGTAGGTGGTGGCCGACAGCGGCACACCGGCCTCGGCGGCCACGGCACGGTGGCGCACACCACGCACGCCATCGCGCACGACTATGCGCATGGCGGCGTCGAGGATCAGCTGGCGGCGCTGCTCGCTGCCTTGGCGGGCAGTCTTGCGGCCTTGGTATTGCACGCTTTCGGCGACGGCGGTGGCGATGCCGGCGGCGCCTTGGTCAGGCATGGCGGGTGTCACAGGGGTTACCTCATGGGCCAGTACAGACAACATAAAGCTTCAGGCAAGAAAAAGCCGCCTCGAAAGGCGGCTCGTTCACATCACTCAGGCCTGCGGACGCATGTGCGGGAACAGGATCACGTCGCGGATCGACGGCGAGTTGGTCAGCAGCATCACCAGGCGGTCGATGCCAATGCCTTCACCGGCGGTCGGCGGCATGCCGTACTCCAGGGCACGCACGAAGTCGGCGTCGTAGTGCATGGCTTCGTCGTCACCGGCGTCCTTCTCGGCCACCTGGGCCAGGAAGCGCTCGGCCTGGTCTTCGGCATCGTTGAGCTCGGAGTAGGCGTTGGCGATTTCGCGGCCACCGATGAACAGCTCGAAGCGGTCGGTAACCGCCGGGTTGTCGTCGTTACGGCGGGCCAGCGGCGACACTTCGAACGGGTACTCGGTGATGAAGTGCGGCTGCTCCAGCTTGTGCTCGACCAGCTCTTCGAAAATCATCACCTGCAGCTTGCCCAGGCCTTCGTGGCCCAGCACCTTGGCACCGGCCTTCCTGGCGATGTCACGGGCGCGGTCGACGTCCTGCAGGTCGGCAGCGGTCAGCTCCGGGTTGTACTTGAGGATCGAGTCGAACACCGACAGGCGGGCGAACGGTTCGCCGAAGTGGAACACCTTGTCGCCGTACGGCACGTCGGTGCTGCCCAGCACCAGCAGCGCCAGCTCGCGGAACAGTTCCTCGGTGAGGTCCATGTTGTCGCGGTAGTCGGCGTAGGCCTGGTAGAACTCAAGCATGGTGAATTCTGGGTTGTGACGGGTCGAAACGCCTTCGTTACGGAAGTTGCGGTTGATCTCGAACACCTTCTCGAAGCCACCCACGACCAGGCGCTTGAGGTACAGCTCCGGCGCGATACGCAGGAACATGGCCATGTCCAGGGCGTTATGGTGGGTTTCGAACGGCTTGGCGGCGGCACCACCCGGGATGGTCTGCAGCATCGGGGTTTCCACTTCGAGGAAGTCACGCTCGATGAGGAACTTGCGGATGTGCGAAATCACCTGCGAACGCACACGGAAGGTGTGGCGGGTTTCTTCGTTGACCATCAGGTCGACGTAACGCTGGCGGTAGCGCTGTTCGGTGTCGGTGAGGCCGTGGTGCTTGTCGGGCAGCGGGCGCAGCGACTTGGTCAGCAGGCGTACGTTGGTCATTTCGACGTACAGGTCGCCCTTGCCGGAGCGGGCCAGGGTGCCTTCGGCGCTGATGATGTCGCCCAGGTCCCAGGTTTTGACGGCGGCCAGGGTTTCTTCTGGCAGGGTTTTGCGGTTGACGTAGACCTGGATGCGACCGGTCATGTCCTGGATCACCATGAACGAGCCACGGTTGAGCATGATACGGCCGGCTACCTTGACCGGGATCGCGGCTGCTTCCAGCTCTTCCTTGGTCTTGTCCGCGTACTGCTTCTGCAGGTCGTTGCAGTAGCTGTCGCGACGGAAGTCGTTGGGGAAGGCATTGCCCTTGGCACGCTCGGCGGCAAGTTTTTCCTTGCGCAGGGCGATCAAGGCGTTTTCTTCCTGTTGCAGGTCTTGCGATTCGGTCTTGAGGTCGCTCATGTCGTCATTCTTTCCATCAGGTGTTCGTTGCCCTTTTCGGGCAGGGCACGCGACACCGGCAGTTGCCAGGTATCGCGGCAGTGGTGTGCGGCTTACAGCCCTTGCTTGAGGCTCGCTTCCAGGTACTGGTCGAGGTCGCCGTCCAGCACCTTCTGGCAATCGCTGCGCTCGACGCCGGTACGCAAGTCCTTGATGCGCGAGTCATCCAGCACGTACGAGCGGATCTGGTGGCCCCAGCCGATGTCCGACTTGCTGTCTTCCAGCGCCTGCGAGGCGGCGTTGCGTTTCTGCATTTCCAGCTCGTACAACTTGGCCCGCAGCATTTTCATGGCGGTGTCCTTGTTGGCGTGCTGGGAACGTTCGTTCTGGCAGGCCACCACGGTGTTGGTCGGTACGTGGGTGATACGTACGGCCGAGTCGGTGGTGTTAACGTGCTGACCACCGGCACCGGAGGAGCGGTAGGTGTCGATGCGCAGGTCGGACGGGTTGATCTCGATCTCGACCTTGTCGTCGATTTCGGGCGACACGAACACTGCCGAGAACGAGGTGTGACGACGGGCACCGGAGTCGAACGGGCTCTTGCGCACCAGACGGTGCACGCCGATTTCAGTCCGCAGCCAGCCGAAGGCGTATTCACCCTTGATGTGCACGGTCGCGCCTTTGATACCGGCGACTTCGCCTTCGGAGAGCTCGATGATGGTGGCGTCGAAACCACGCTTGTCGGCCCAACGCAGGTACATGCGCAGCAGGATGTTGGCCCAGTCCTGCGCTTCGGTACCACCGGACCCGGCCTGGATGTCCAGGTAGGCGTTGTTCATGTCCATCTCGCCGCTGAACATGCGACGGAACTCAAGCTGGGCCAGGTTTTCTTCCAGGCCTTCCAGCTCGGTCACGACGTCGCTGACGGCGCCTTCGTCATTTTCCTCGACGGCCATGTCGAGCAGGTCCTGGCAGTCGCCCAGGCCGTTGGACAGTTTGTCCAGGGTCTCGACGACCTGGGCCAGCATGGCACGCTCACGGCCCAGGGCCTGGGCGTACTCGGGTTTGTTCCAGACGTTGGGGTCTTCCAGCTCGCGGTTGACTTCGATCAGGCGGTCATGCTTGTGATCGTAGTCAAAGATACCCCCGAATTGACTGGGAACGCTCGGTGAGGTCCTTGATGGTGTTCAGGATCGGTTGGATTTCCATGGGCTGGCTACTCGTGCGAATTCGGTGAAAAGCCCGCGAGTATAACCGAGTCCGCCGCACGGCGGCAGACCCGCCGGGCAGTCAGCACACGCGAAAAGACCAACAAAAAACCCATGTCAGGCGATGCCGACCTGGTTACGGCCGCCATTCTTGGCCAGGTACAGGCCTTTGTCCGCCGCAGAAATCAACTGCCGGCAATGGCTGCCGACGGCCGGGGTCTGGGTGGCCAGGCCAATGCTCACGGTCAGGTACGAGTCGGCCACTGGCGCGGTATGCGGGATGCCCAGCCCCAATACGGTCTGGCGCAGCTTCTCGGCCACCAGGCGTGCCCCACCAGGCGAGGTGTTGGGCAGTACCAGGGCAAACTCCTCGCCGCCATAACGTGCCGGCAGGTCGGTGGGCCGCGAACACGAAGCCCGAATGGCTTCGGCGACCTGGCGCAACGCCTCGTCGCCGGCCAGGTGACCAAAGCTGTCGTTATAGGCCTTGAAGTAGTCGACGTCGATCATCAGCAACGACAACTGCTGTTGTTCACGCATCGCCCGGCGCCACTCCAGCTCCAGGTACTCGTCGAAGTGGCGGCGGTTGGACAGCCCGGTCAGGCCATCGGAGTTCATCAGACGCTGCAGCATCAGGTTGGAATCGAGCAACTGCTGCTGGCTGACGCGCAGGGCACGGTAGGCCTCGTCGCGTTGCAGCAGGGTGAGGTACGAGCGCGAGTGGTAGCGGATACGCGCCACCAGCTCGATGGTGTCGGGCAACTTGACCAGGTAATCGTTGGCACCGGCGGCAAAGGCCGCGCTCTTGACCAGCGGGTCTTCCTTGGTCGACAGAACGATGATCGGGATGTCCTGGGTCGCCGGGTTATTACGGTATTCGCGCACCAGGGTCAAGCCGTCCAGGCCAGGCATGATCAGGTCCTGAAGGATGACCGTGGGTTTGATGCGCATGGCCTGGGTCACCGCCTGGTGCGGGTCGGCGCAGAAGTGGAAGTCGATGTTGTCTTCATTGGCCAGGCCACGCCGCACCGCTTCGCCGATCATGGCCTGGTCGTCGACCAGCAGCACCATCGCCGAGTTTTCGTTGGGGGTCACGAAACCTTCGATCGGTAAATCATTCATACCTGTTCACCCGATCACGACCGGTCTGGCGGCGTGATTCAATACATTTCGTCATTTTGCGAAAAATTCCATCAAGCGCCCGGCGATGCGTTCCAGCGGGCGGATTTCCACGGCGGCATCGATGGCCGCAGCGGCCTTGGGCATGCCGTACACTGCACTGCTGGCCTGGTCCTGGGCAATGGTCAGAAAACCCTGCTGACGCATCAGTTTCAGGCCTTGGGCGCCGTCGCGCCCCATGCCGGTAAGCAGCACACCCACCGCATCGCCATTCCAGTAACGTGCCACGCTCTCGAAGAACACATCGATCGAGGGCCGGTAGATTTCATTGACAGGTTCGGCAGTGTAGGCCAGTTGGCCGTTCTGTAGCAGCCGAATGTGGTGGTTGGTACCGGCCAGCAACACCTGCCCGGGCTGCGGTGGTTCGCCTTCACGGGCCAGGCGCACCGGCAGGCCCGCTGCGCTGCTGAGCCATTCGGCCATGCCGGCGGCAAACACCTGGTCCACATGCTGGACCAGCACGATGGCCGCCGGAAACGCGGCCGGCAAGCCCTTGAGCAGTACTTCAAGCGCTGCCGGGCCACCCGCCGACGAGCCGATCGCCACCAGCCCGCGACGTTGGGAAGCCTCGCGCAGCGGTGTCGCCACCGGCCTTGCTGCCGGGGCTCGCTGCTGGCCGACCAGCCAGCCGATATTGAGAATTTTGCGCAGCAGTGGTGCGGCCGCTTCACGGGCATCACCAGCCCCCAGCGCCGGCGTATCGACCACGTCGAGGGCGCCATGGCCCATGGCCTCGAACACCCGATGCACGTTCTGTTTGCGATCGACCGTGACGATGACGATGGCGCACGGGGTTTCGGCCATGATCCGCCGGGTGGCCTCCACGCCGTCCATGACCGGCATGATCAGGTCCATGAGGATCAGGTCCGGCAACTGTTCGGTGCAACGCTGCACCGCTTCGGCGCCATTGCTGGCTACCCACACCACCTGGTGCGCGGGCTCGAAGGCGACCGCGCGACGCAGCGCCTCGACGGCGATGGGCATGTCATTGACGATGGCGATCTTCATCCCTGAGCACCTCCGATCAGCTCCACCACAGCATCCAGCAACGCATCGTCGTGGAAACTGGCCTTTGCCAAATAGTAGTCAGCGCCGGCATCCAGGCCGCGCCGTCGGTCTTCCTCACGGTCTTTGTAGGACACCACCATCACGGGCAGCGATTGCAGGCGCTGATCGCGGCGCACCAGGGTCACCAGTTCGATACCGTCCATGCGCGGCATGTCGATGTCGGTGATCAGCAAGTCGAAGTCCTCGCCGCGCAGGGCGTTCCAGCCGTCCATGCCATCCACCGCCACCGCCACGTCGTAGCCACGGTTACCCAGCAGCTTGCGCTGCAGTTCGCGCACGGTCAGCGAGTCATCGACTACCAGCACCCGCTTGCGGGTCACGCCACGAACGCCACTGCTGCCGCGCTCGATGCGTTCCAGGCTGCCGGTGCTGAGCAGTTTTTCCACCGAGCGCAGCAAGTCTTCGACATCGACGATCAGTACCACCGAGCCATCATCCAGCAAGGCGCCGGAGGAAATGTCCTGCACCTTGCCCAGCCGGGGGTCGAGAGGCATCACCACCAACACACGCTCGCCCACCAGCCGCTCCACGGCCACGCCGTAGAGTTGCTCGCGCTCACGGATTACCACCACCCGCAGGCTGGCTTCGTCACTTTGCCTGGCTGGACGGTTGAGCAACTGGCTGGCCGCCACCAGGCCAATGTGCCGGCCTTCGTGCCAGAAGTGCTGACGGCCTTCGATCTGAACGATCTGTTCAGCGGTCACTTCCAGCGTGCGTTCGATATGGGCCAGCGGGAAGGCGTAGGCTTCACCGCCCACCTCGACTACCAGGCTACGCACCACCGACAGGGTCAGCGGCACCTGCAAATGGAAGCGACAGCCCTGCCCCGCCACCTGCGTCAGCTCGATCGAGCCGCGCAGTTCGCGAACCATGTGCTGCACCGCATCCAGCCCCACGCCGCGCCCGGACACTTCGGTGACCTTGTCACGCAAGCTGAAACCGGGCAGGAACAGGAACGTCAGCAGCTCCGCATCGCTCATCCGCGCCACCGTGTCGGCAGGTGACAGGGCACGCTCGACGATGCTGCTGCGCAGGCGCTCCAAGTCGATGCCGGCACCATCGTCGATCAACTCCAGGCTGAGCATGCCGGCCTGGTGCGAAGCGCGCAGGCGGATCACACCCTCGTCTGGCTTGCCCGCCAGCAGCCGCCTTTCTGGCAGTTCGATACCGTGGTCGACGGCATTGCGTAACAGGTGAGTCAGGGGCGCTTCGAGCTTTTCCAGCACATCGCGGTCGACCTGGGTCTTCTCGCCGTCCACCACCAGTCGCACCGGTTTACCCAGCGAGCGCCCAAGGTCACGCACCATACGGCTTTGCCCGGTCAACACGTCGGCGAACGGGCGCATCCGGCAGGCCAGGGCGGTGTCGTAGAGCAACTGCGCACGCTGGCTGGCTTGCCAGCCGAACTCGTCCAGGTCAGCCGCCTGCTGCTGCAGGATTTGCTGGGTTTCCGCCAGCAGCCGCTGGGTTTGCGCCAGGGCTTCGAGCACCTCGTTGCTTTGGCCACTGTCCTCCAGTTGCAAGCGCAGGCCGTCAAGCGCCTGCATGCCCTGACCGTGCATGCGTTTGAGGCGCTGCAAAGTGGCCAGGTACGGCTTGAGCCGCTGGGTTTCCACGAGCGACTTGCTGGACAGGTCGAGCAGGCTGTTAAGGCGGTCGGCGGTGACACGCAGTACCCGCTCGGCACCTTCGCCAACGCGCTTGCCGGGTTTGCGCCGCAGGGCAGGCTCGGGCTCCGGCTCGGGTTCAGCCGGGTCCACTGGCACTACCGCCGGTTCAGACGGCAAGGTTGCCACCAGCGGTTCCGCTTGCAGGGGGGCCGCCAGCGGCACCGCAGGCACGGTTGCAGCGCCAGGGTCGAGCAAGCTGGCCATTTGCGCAAGAAATACCGGCAAGGTCGCCTGCGCCACGGCATCGCCTGGTGTGGCGATGCGCATCAGCAAGTCGGTCCCCTGCAACAGCGCGTCGATGTGCTCGGCGCTCAACCGCAAGCGACCCTCCTGGGCGGCTACCAGGCAATCTTCCATGACGTGGGCGACACTCACGCCGGCATCCACCCCGACGATACGCGCGGCCCCCTTCAGCGAATGGGCGGCGCGCATGCAGGCCTCAAGCTGGTCGGCCTGGGTGGGGTTGCGCTCCAGCGCCATCAGGCCGGCGCTGAGCACCTGGGTTTGCGCCTCGGCCTCCAGGCTGAACAGCTCGAGCAACGATGCATCGCGCATTTGCTCTGGGGTCATGACAGGCTCCGCTGCACGGCAGACAGTAAGTGTTGATCGTCCAGCACTCGCACGCTACGGCCGCGCCACTGCAGCACTGCGGCAGTGAAGCGCGTGGCGTCCTGGCCACTGTCCAGCAGCAGCGGGTCGAGCCGGTGAATACCGTCGATTTCCTCTACGGCCATTACCACAGGGCCACCTTCGGCAGCCAGAATCAGCATGCGTGGCATCACCCTGCCGCTACGTTGCTCGGCGGTGCCGGCTTGTACGCCCAGCAAATCGGCCAGTGACAGGCACGGCACCAGGGCACCGCGAACATTGGCAACCCCCTGCAACACCCGCGAGCGCTGGTGCGGCAGCGAATGCACAGCCTGCAATGGGGCGATTTCGGCCAGGCTGGCGGTGGCCAGTGCCAACCACTCTTCGCCCAGACGGAACAACAGCATGGAACGGCCAGTGTTTTCCTCGACCGGCTGCGCCGCCGCGGCCTGGTGGTCCTGCATCAGTGCGTAGCGGTCAAGCAGGCGTGTGGCCGCTGCCGCATACACGTCGCAATTGCGACAGTGAACATGACGTTCCAACAGTGGGCATTGCTTGTCGCCGTGCACACCAATACGGTTCCAGCAATCGTCGATGTGCGCGTCGTCTTCGGCGAGTAGCTGCATCGCAGAGTCACCCTTCATCGTTCAGGCTCCCGGCCAACCCGCGCTGCACGCTCCTGCAGGCGTCGGGCACCGGCCTGGTCGCCCTGGGCCGCCAGCAAGGCCGCCAGGTGCACCAGCGCCTCAGGGTGTTGCGGCTCAAGGTACAGCGCCTTGCGGTAGTGGGTCAGTGCCTGTTGCGCATCGCCGTCGGTATCACTGAGCAACCCCAGCCAGTAGTAAACCTGTGCCGACGGCGCGTACTGGCCCAGGTAGCGCTGGCATTCGGCACGCGCCTGTTCGCTGGCGCCAGCATTGGCAAGCCGGGCGATACTGGCCAGCAGTTCGTTTGCGTCCTCGCGTTTGGGTTCGCGGGCCGGCGCGGGTCTAGCGACCACCGGTACTGCCCGTAACGGACGCGGCAATGGCGCGACGGAGGGTGGATAACCCACCGAGGCCTGCGGTAGCACGGTACGCCGTGCAGGTTGTGCCGGGGCCACGACCTGTGGGGCGCTACTGCCTTGTTGGCGCACGTAGGCGAACGATTGGGCAATGCCCAGCGGGCGCATCCCCATCCGCGCCAGCAAGCTGCCTTCGGCCGGGCCGATGAACAACACACCCTGGGGATGCAGCAGACGCTTGAGCACTTCGAACACACGCTGCTGGGTCGCCACGTCAAAGTAGATCAACAGATTGCGGCAGAACACGAAGTCGTACAGGCCATCGCGGGTGGCCAACGCCGGGTCGAGCACATTGCCCACTTGCAGGCTCACTTGCTGCTGCACCCGATCATGCAGGCGATGGCCTTCGTCGAGGGCATCGAAGTAGCGCTCGCGAAAGCCCAGGTCGCTGCCCCGGAAGGCGTTGCGCCCGTATACGGCCTTCCCGGCCTTGGCCACCGAATTGGGGCTGATGTCCATGCCGTCGATCAGGAACGCCCCCGGCGCGATGCCGGCGTCGAGCAGGGCCATGGCCAGGGAATAGGGCTCCTCGCCTGTCGAGCATGGCAGGCTGAGCAGGCGCAGTGGCCGTGCCCCGGCCAATTCGGCCAGGCGCTTGTGTGCCAGGCTGGCCAGGGCTGTGAAGGATTCCGGGTAGCGGAAGAACCAGGTTTCCGGGACGATCACCGCTTCGATCAACGCCTGTTGTTCATCGGCCGACTGCTGCAGGCGCAGCCAGTAATCATCCAGGTCGATGGCGTTCATGGCCACGCAACGCTGGCGCAGCGCGCGCTCGACCATGGGCGCACCCACCGATTCGACATCCAGGCCAATGCGCTCGCGCAAGAAACGGAAGAAACGTTCGTTCATGTCGGCATCCCTGTCGGCTCAACCGTGTACAGCAGTTGGTGCACGGCATCTGGCAACAGATCGTTGACCTCGATGCGTTGCAGCAGGCCTTGGTCATCCTGGCGTACAGGCCCCAGGTAAGGGGCTTCGCCGCTGTCCACACCATAGGGCTGGAACTCGTCGGGGTGGCAGCGCAACGTCTCGGTGGCCTGCTCCAGGATCAGCCCCAGTTGCAGGCCACCCCGATAATGCACCAACACCAGACGGGTACTGGTGCGGTGTGCCGCTGGCTGGCCAAAACTCAGCGCAGCAAGGTCGATCACCGGTACCAATTGCCCACGATGGGAAAGGATTCCCGCGACCCAGCCTGGCGCCTGGGCTATCGGTTTGAGCGGCTGGCGCGGCAACACCTCGATGACCTCGTGCACGCTCAGGGCAAAACGCTGTTCCCCGATACGAAACTGCAGGTACAGCGCCCCTTTGGCGTTGTCCGCCCGTGCGGCGTGCGGTTGCAAGTGGTTCATCGCGGTCAGACTTTGAAGCGCGACACGCCGCCACGCAGGCCGGCGGCCACCTGGCTCAGCTCATCGATGGCAAAACTGGCCTGGCGCAGCGACTCGACAGTCTGGGTGCTGGCATCGCTGAGCTGGGCCAGCGCCTGGTTGATCTGCTCGGCACCGGTCGCCTGGGCCTGCATGCCTTCGTTGACCATCAGCACACGCGGCGCCAAAGCCTGCACCTGGTGAATGATCTGGCTGAGCTGCTCGCCCACCTGTTGCACCTCGAACATGCCGCGGCGCACCTCTTCGGAGAACTTGTCCATGCCCATGACCCCGGCCGATACCGCCGACTGGATCTCGCGCACCATCTGCTCGATGTCGTAGGTGGCCACGGCGGTCTGGTCGGCCAGGCGGCGCACTTCAGTGGCCACCACGGCAAAGCCACGGCCGTACTCGCCGGCTTTTTCCGCTTCGATGGCAGCGTTGAGCGACAGCAGGTTGGTCTGGTCGGCGACCTTGACGATGGTCACCACCATCTGGGTAATGTTGCTGGCCTTTTCATTGAGGATGCCGAGCTTGGCATTGACCAGGTCGGCAGCGCCCATCACCTGGTGCATGGTCTCCTCCATGCGCGCCAGGCCCTGCTGGCCGGAGCCTGCAAGGCTGGAAGCCTGGTCGGCAGCCGAGGTGACTTCGGTCATGGTGCGCACCAGGTCACGCGAGGTGGCGGCAATCTCCCGCGAGGTAGCGCCAATTTCCGTGGTGGTGGCGGCCGTCTCGGTAGCGGTGGCCTGCTGTTGTTTGGATGTAGCGGCGATTTCAGTGACCGAAGTGGTTACCTGCACCGACGAGCGCTGGGCCTGGGCCACCAGGTTGGCCAGTGCCTCGGCCATTTCGTTGAAACCGCTTTCGATGGCGCCGAACTCGTCTTTGCGGTCCAGGCTCAGGCGCATGCTCAGGTCGCCGGAGCGCAGCTTGTCGAGGGCATGGACGATGCGCTGCATGGGGGCGGTGATGGCACGCATCAGCAACAGGCCGCAAATGCCGGCGGCGACGATTGCCAGCAGCAGCGAAACCACCATGCTGCCTTTGGCCGTGCTCACGGCGCTGACGATTTCGTTGGTGGCCGCGTCGGCAGAAGCCCGGTTGTTCTCGATCACTTCATTCAGGTGCTTGCGCCCGTCCACCCAGGCAGGGGTGAGTACATCGGTAATCAGTCGCTGGGCTTCGTCGTAATTGTGCTGGCGATAAGCATCCAGTACCTGGCCTATCAGCTTCATGTAGGTCTCTTCGAGCTGAACGAAGGCATCGAAGCGGGTCTGGTCGTCTTTTTCTTGAATGGTGGCCTGGTAGCTGGCCATGTGTTGCTTGAGCCTGTCTTCAAAGCTTTTGAACAGCTCCATGTCGGCCGAAGTGATTTCGCGGTGGTTGGACAGGCCCACCAGTTGCTGGCTGGTGACATAGCTGTCGACCCAGGCACTGCGGATCATCGAGCTGTAGTAGACCCCGGGAATGCTGTCGGTCCCCACCGCCTCTTCGGCGGTTTCGATGGCGACCAACCGCGAGTAGGCGGCCACGATCATCAGCAGCATGATGGCGATGATCACGGCGAAACTTGCCAGGATCCGTTGGCGCAAGGTCCAGTTCTTCACATTCAGCCCTCAGGAATTCACAACGAGCGGGAAAATCGCCGAAGTATAGCCCAGAGGCCTTACAGATTTGCGGGTGAAATGAGGGGTAAACAGGCATCCCTACTGATGGACATGCCACTGGGGCTGCTTTGCAGCCCCAGTGCGCTCAATCACTGGCCTGCGGCTATCCGTGCCTGGCTCTCCAGCTCCTGGCGCAGCGCCGGGTCCAGGCGCAGTTGGCGGGCCAGTTCATCCAGGTAGGCACGCTCCATGAAGTTTTCCTGATCGACCATCAACACGCTGGCCAGGTACATCTCGGCCGCCATCTCTGGCGTTTGCGCAGCGCGGGCCACTTCGGCCGGGTCCAGCGGTTTGTTCA
Source organism: Pseudomonas sp. OG7 (assembly GCF_014192825.1). NCBI lineage: Bacteria > Pseudomonadati > Pseudomonadota > Gammaproteobacteria > Pseudomonadales > Pseudomonadaceae > Pseudomonas > Pseudomonas sp. OG7. Next base: position 74,544 of record NZ_JACHYK010000003.1, read on the forward strand.
GTTCGGCATGCAGCCAGTGCTGCAGTTCGCGGTCGCTGTCCAGGCGGGTGAATTCACCTTCGATCAGCGCCCGCTCGCGCTCGTCGATGTGGCCATCGGACTTGGCCGCCGCCACCAGCGCCCGCAGCACGGCCTGGCTGTGCTGCTCGGCCTGGGCGGGCGGCAGGCGGTCGACGGTTTGCGGTTCGGCTGCGGCCACCCGCTGGTTGGCCTGCCAGTTGCCGTAGGCTTTATAGGCCAGCACCCCCAGCGCGGCCAGGCCACCGTAGGTCAGGGCCTTGCCGCCGTACTTGCGGGCCTTCTTGCTACCCAGCAGCAGGCCCAGTGCCCCGCCACCCAACAGGCCGCCACCGGCTCCGGACAACAGCCCGCCAAGCCCACCGGCAGCGCCGCCAGCCTTGCTGGCGCCCCCTTGCTTTTCGAGCAGTTGCTGGCCGGATTTGAGGAGTTGATCAAGCAAGCCCCGGGTGTTCATTCGCGTGTCTCCACGTAAGGAAATTCAATCGCCAGAGTAAGGCTTGGCGCAGTACACGCCATCGTGGATTTGCTTCGGGATGTTGCATTGGCTGGCAAAAAGCCAACTAGACTCGATATCGCCAATACCTCGCGCAACCGCACTACGCTTATAACAATTGCTTCACGGCTTGCTTGATGACTGCCCCGACCAAGATCTCCAAGAAGAGGGAACACCATGTCAGTGCACAAGACCGCATTGCTCGGCGCCATGACGGGCGCCGTGCTGGCCAGCGCCAGCCTGCAGGCTGCCGAACCGCCCAAGGCCCTGGGGCCTGGCGAGGGGCGCCTGGATATCGTCGCCTGGCCCGGCTACATCGAGCGCGGTGAAAGCGACAAAGCCTACGACTGGGTGACCGGTTTCGAGAAGGAAACCGGCTGCAAGGTCAGCGTGAAAACGGCCGCCACCTCGGACGAAATGGTCAGCCTGATGACCAAGGGCGGCTACGACCTGGTCACTGCCTCGGGCGATGCTTCGCTGCGGCTGATCGTGGGCAAACGCGTGCAACCGATCAACACCGCACTGATCCCCAACTGGAAAAACCTCGACCCTCGCTTGCAGAACGGTGGCTGGTACGTGGTCGACAAGCAGGTTTATGGCACCCCGTACCAGTGGGGGCCGAACGTGCTGCTGTACAACACCAATACTTTCAAGCAGCCCCCCACCAGCTGGGGCGTGGTGTTCGAGCCGCAGAACCTGCCCGACGGCAAGCCGAACAAAGGCCGCGTGCAGGCCTACGACGGGCCGATCTACATCGCCGACGCGGCGCTGTACCTGAAATCGGCCAAGCCGGAGCTGGGCATCAAGGACCCGTACGAGCTGAACGAGGCACAGTACAAGGCCGTGCTCGAGCTGCTGCGCCAGCAGCAACCGCTGATCCACCGTTACTGGCATGACGCCACAGTACAGATGAGCGATGTGAAGAACGAAGGCGTGGTTGCCTCCAGCTCCTGGGGCTACATGGTCAATGGCCTTAAGGCCGAGAACCAGCCAGTAGCCTCGACCATTCCCAAGGAAGGTGCGACCGGCTGGGCCGACACCACCATGCTGCACAGCGAGGCCAAGCACCCCAACTGCGCCTATAAATGGATGGACTGGTCGCTGCAGCCGAAGGTGCAGGGTGACGTGGCGGCCTGGTTCGGCTCGTTGCCGGCGGTACCGGCAGCGTGTACCGGTAGCGAGCTGCTGGGCGCCGAGGGATGCAAGACCAACGGGTTCGACAACTTCGACAAGATCGCCTTCTGGAAAACCCCGCAGGCCCAGGGGGGCAAGTTCGTGCCTTATAGCCGCTGGACCCAGGATTACATTGCGATCATGGGTGGTCGCTGAGGTTGCCTGAATGCCTGTACTGGCCTCTTCGCGGGCAAGCCCGCGAAGAGGCCAGTACAGGAGAAACATTGATGTCCGGAGCCCACGCATGCCCCTAGCCGTCCAGTTCACCCAGGTTTCCCGCACCTTCGGCGAGGTCAAGGCCGTCGACCAGGTCAGTATCGACATCATCGATGGGGAGTTCTTCTCCATGCTCGGCCCTTCCGGCTCGGGCAAGACCACCTGCCTGCGCCTGATCGCCGGCTTTGAACAACCCACCAGCGGCTCGATCCGTATCCACGGTGTCGAGGCCGCTGGCGTGCCGCCCTATCAGCGTGACGTCAACACCGTGTTCCAGGACTACGCCCTGTTCCCGCACATGAACGTGCTGGACAACATCGCCTATGGCCTGAAGGTAAAAGGCGTGGCCAAGGCCGAACGCCACAAACGCGCCGAAGAGGCTCTGGCCATGGTGGCCCTGGCCGGTTACGGCGCACGCAAGCCGGCGCAGCTGTCCGGCGGCCAGCGCCAGCGCGTGGCTTTGGCCCGGGCACTGGTCAACCGGCCGCGGGTGCTGCTACTGGACGAGCCGCTGGGCGCGCTGGACCTGAAGTTGCGCGAGCAGATGCAGGGCGAGCTGAAAAAGCTGCAGCGCCAATTGGGCATCACCTTCATCTTCGTCACCCACGACCAGACCGAAGCGCTGTCGATGTCCGACCGGGTTGCGGTGTTCAACCGCGGCCGCATCGAACAGGTCGACACACCGCGCAACCTGTACATGAAGCCTGCCACCACGTTCGTTGCCGAGTTCGTCGGCACCTCCAACGTGGTGCGTGGCGAGCTGGCCATGGCGCTTAACGGCAGCTCGGCCCCCTTCTCCATCCGCCCCGAGCACATCCGCCTGGGCGACCCTGTGGTGACCAGCCATGAGGTGCAGGTCAACGGCGTACTGCGCGATGTCCAGTACCAAGGCAGCGCCACTCGCTATGAGTTGCAACTGGACAACGGCCAACTGCTGGCAGTCAGCCAGGCCAACGACCGTTGGCAAGCACAGGGCCAGGCCTGGCAGCCCGGGCAACAGGTACTGGCGCACTGGCCCCGCGAGGCCATGACGGTGCTGCAGGAAACCGAGGCCCGCTGACATGAGTGCACTGCGTAGCCTGTCCAACCTGCTGTACCGGCGCCCCAACCTGTACCTGGCGCTGCTGCTGGTACCGCCGCTGACCTGGTTTGGCGCGATCTACCTGGGCTCATTGCTGAACCTGCTGTGGCAGGGCTTCTATACCTTTGACGACTTCACCATGGCGGTGACCCCGGACCTCACCCTGGGCAACTTCGCCGCGCTGTTCAACCCGTCGAACTTCGACATCATCCTGCGCACCCTGGGCATGGCCGTGGCCGTGTCGTTGGCCAGCGCGGTGCTGGCCTTCCCCATCGCCTACTACATGGCGCGCTACACCAGCGGCAAGACCAAGGCGTTTTTCTACATCGCGGTGATGATGCCGATGTGGGCCAGCTACATCGTCAAGACCTATGCCTGGACCTTGCTGCTGGCCAAGGGCGGCGTGGCGCAGTGGTTTGTCCAGCAGCTGCACCTGGACGGGCTGCTGCAAGCGGTGCTGGCCGTGCCGGGTGTGGGCGGAAGCACGCTGTCGACGTCGCACCTGGGGCGCTTCATGGTGTTCGTGTACATCTGGCTGCCGTTCATGATCCTGCCGATCCAGGCCTCGCTGGAGCGCCTGCCGCCTTCACTGCTGCAAGCCTCGGCAGACCTCGGCGCACGGCCTGGGCAAACCTTCGTCCAGGTGATCTTGCCGCTGTCGATTCCGGGCATTGCGGCCGGCTCGATCTTCACGTTCTCGCTCACCCTGGGCGACTTCATCGTGCCGCAACTGGTCGGCCCGCCCGGCTACTTCATCGGCAGCATGGTCTATGCCCAGCAAGGGGCGATCGGCAACATGCCGATGGCCGCCGCGTTCACCCTGGTGCCGATCGTGCTGATTGCGGTGTACCTGTCCATCGTCAAGCGCCTGGGGGCCTTCGATGCACTCTGAAAATGCGTCAACGGGGCTGCGCCTGGCGGCCTGGGGCGGGTTGCTGTTTTTGCATTTTCCGATCCTGATCATCTTCCTGTATGCGTTCAACACCGAAGACGCGGCATTCAGCTTCCCGCCCAAGGGCTTTACCCTGAAGTGGTTCGCCGTGGCCTTCGCCCGGCCCGATGTGCTGGAGGCGATCAAGCTGTCGCTGCAGGTGGCCTGCATGGCCACGCTGATCGCCCTGGTGCTCGGCACCTTGGCCTCGGCGGCGCTGTACCGGCGCAGCTTTTTCGGCAAGGAAAGCATTTCGCTGATGCTCATCCTGCCCATCGCCCTACCCGGCATCATTACCGGTATCGCCCTGCTCTCGGCGTTCAAGACGCTGGGCATAGAGCCCGGTGTATTCACCATCGTGGTCGGCCACGCCACGTTCTGCGTGGTCATCGTCTACAACAACGTGATCGCCCGCCTGCGGCGCACCTCGCAAAGCCTGATCGAAGCCTCGATGGACCTGGGTGCCGATGGCTGGCAAACCTTCCGCTACATCATCCTGCCCAACCTCGGCTCGGCGCTGCTGGCCGGTGGCATGCTGGCCTTTGCCCTGTCGTTCGATGAAATCATCGTCACCACCTTCACCGCCGGCCACGAGCGCACGCTGCCGATCTGGTTGCTCAACCAGCTCAGCCGCCCGCGCGACGTGCCGGTGACCAACGTGGTCGCCATGCTGGTGATGCTGGTGACCATGCTGCCGATCCTTGGCGCCTATTACCTGACCCGTGGCGGCGAAAGCGTCGCGGGCAGTGGCAAATGACCCTGGAGGAGTTCCCGATGCAAACGCAGATGCTGATCAATGGCCGGCTGGTCGCAGGCGAAGGCCCGGCCTGGACCGTACTGAACCCGGCGCTGGGCACTGCGCTGGCGCAGATCAACGAAGCCACCGAAGCCCAGGTGGACAGCGCCGTGCGCGCCGCCGACCAGGCCTTCGACAGATGGTCGCAAACCAGCCCCAAGGACCGCTCGCAAGCCTTGCTGGCGCTGGCTGATGCCATCGAAGCCCATGGCGATGAACTGGCCCGGCTGGAATCGCAGAACTGCGGCAAGCCGCTGAGTGCCGCGTTGAATGACGAAATCCCCGCCATTGCCGACGTGTTCCGCTATTTTGCCGGTGCCGCGCGCTGCCTGGGCGGTTTGGCGGCCGGCGAGTACCTGCCGGGCCACACCTCGATGATCCGCCGCGACCCGCTGGGCGTGGTCGCTTCGATTGCCCCGTGGAACTACCCGTTGATGATGCTGGCCTGGAAGATCGCCCCCGCTCTGGCCGCTGGCAACACCGTGGTGATCAAGCCTTCCGAATTGACCCCACTGACCGCCCTGCGCCTGGGTGAGCTGTCTCAGGACCTGCTGCCACCGGGCGTACTGAACATCCTGTTCGGCCGCGGCCAGACGGTGGGCAACCCGCTGGTCAATCACCCCAAGGTGCGCATGGTGTCGCTGACCGGCTCGATCCCAACCGGCGCGCACATCATCAGCGCCACCGCCGACAGCGTGAAACGCATGCACATGGAACTGGGCGGCAAGGCCCCGGTGCTGGTGTTCGACGATGCCGACATCGACGCTGCTATCGACGGCATCCGCACCTTCGGCTTCTACAACGCCGGCCAGGACTGCACCGCCGCCTGCCGCCTGTATGTGCAAGACGGCATCTACGAGCGCTTTGTCGAGCGCCTGGGTGAAGCCGTCGCGAGCCTCAAACCTGGCCTGCAAGATGCCGAGGACACCGAACTGGGGCCACTGATCAGTGCCCAGCACCGCGACAAGGTAGCCGGCCTGGTACAGCGCGCCATCGCCCAGCCGCACATTCGCCTGGTGACGGGGGGTAAGGCGATCGATGGCGAGGGCTTCTTCTTCGAGCCGACCGTACTGGCCGATGCCCAGCAGGATGACGAGATCGTGCGCAACGAAGTGTTCGGCCCGGTGGTGTCGGTCACGCGCTTCACCGACGAAGCGCAGGCGCTGGCATGGGCCAACGACTCCAACTACGGCCTGGCCTCATCGGTATGGACCCGCGACACCGGCCGCGCCCATCGCCTGGCGGCGCGCTTGCAGTATGGCTGCACCTGGGTGAACACCCACTTCATGCTGGTGAGCGAAATGCCCCATGGCGGGCAGAAGCATTCGGGGTATGGGAAGGATATGTCGATGTATGGGCTGGAGGATTACACCTGTGTGCGGCATGTGATGATAAAGCACTAGCCCAGTATTGAATCTACCGGCCTCTTCGCGGGCTCGCCCGCTCCCACAGGTCCATCACAGACCTTGAGGATTGTGGTGTACCTGTGGGAGCGGGCAAGCCCGCGAAGAGGCCGGTACTGCTAAAACCTAATCCCGCAGATCCGACTCGTGAATCGGGTTGGCCCGGCTGGTCGCACGTTGGTACTGCGCGGGCCAGGTAGCTTTGTTACCGCCCAGATCATCATCGGCATGCAGCGGCCAGTACGGGTCGCGCAGCAGTTCGCGGGCGAGGAAGATAATGTCGGCCTGGCCGGTGCGCAAAATGTGCTCGGCCTGGGCCGGTTCGGTGATCATGCCCACAGTGCCGGTGGCGATTTCCGATTCCTTGCGCACGCGTTCGGCGAAGCGCGTCTGGTAGCCGGGGCCGGTGGGGATCTCGGCGTTTACCGAGGTGCCGCCGGAAGATACGTCGATCAGGTCAACCCCCAACCCGCGCAGTCGGCGGGCCAGTTCGACGGTTTCATCGGGGTTCCAGCCGTCTTCGACCCAATCGGTTGCCGATACCCGCACCAACAGCGGCAATTCGGCTGGCCAGATCTTGCGCACGGCCTCGACCACCTGCAGGGTCAGGCGGATGCGGTTCTCGAAGCAGCTGCCGTACTCGTCGCGGCGCTGGTTACTCAACGGGGACAGGAACTGATGCAACAGGTAGCCATGGGCGGCGTGGATTTCGACCACCTTGAAACCGGCCTTCAAGGCGCGCTCGGTAGAGGCGACGAAGGCAGCGATCACACCCTGGATCTCTTCGTGGTTCAATTCATGTGGCGGCGTGTGTTGTGGGTCGAACGCGATCTTCGATGGCCCTACTGGCTGCCAGCCACCGTCTTCGAGCTTGACGCTGCCCTGCTTGCCCAGCCATGGGCGATAGGTACTGGCCTTGCGACCGGCGTGGGCCAACTGGATGCCAGGCACGGCACCCTGTGCGGTAATGAAGCGGGTAATACGTTGCAGCGGGGCGATCTGTGCGTCGTCCCACAGGCCAAGGTCTTCGGCGGTGATGCGGCCATCGGCGGTTACCGCCACGGCTTCAGTGATAACCAGGCCCGCACCACCCACGGCGCGGCTGCCCAAATGAACAAGGTGCCAGTCGTTGGCCAGGCCATCGACGGCGGAATACTGGCACATCGGTGACACAGCGATGCGGTTGGGCAGGGTCAGCTGACGCAGGGTGTAAGGCTCGAGCAGCAGGCTCATGAGGGCACCTCCCAAGGACTCCAATGGTGATCCGGCCCGGACACTCAATTGCACGTCCCTGGCCCAGGTCCGGTCATAACTTCAGACTAGACCAGAATGGGTGGGGGGTAGGTTCCCTCGGATTTGTCGGTGCGCTCAGCGCGGCTCCATGTGGGCAATCATCAACTGCACACTTTCGTTGCCACGAAACTCGTTCACATCCAGCTTGTAGGCCAGCTCGACCCAGCGCACGGTCGGGTTCGGCCACACTTCGCGGTCGATGCCGAAGGCAATACCATCCAGCCGCACCGAACCGCACTCGCTCTTGAGCACCACCTTCAGGTGCCGTTCGCCCACCACACGCTGCTCCACCAGCTGGAACACGCCATGGAACAGCGGCTCGGGGAAGTGCTGCCCCCAAGGGCCGGCGTTGCGCAGGGCCTTGGCCAGGTCGAGGTGGAACTCTTCCACGGCCAGGCTGCCATCGGACAGCAACCGGCCGGTGAGGTCTTCCTCACGCAACTGGCGCCGCACTTCTTCGTCGAATGCTTCGGCAAATGCGGGGAAATTACCCTCGGGCAACGACAGCCCCGCAGCCATGGCGTGGCCGCCGAACTTGCTGATCAGCTCTGGGTGGCGGGCCGCCACGGCATCCAGTGCATCACGGATGTGGAACCCCGGCACAGAGCGCGCCGAACCTTTGAGCATGCCCTCGCCGGCATCGGCAAACGCGATAGTCGGCCGGTGATAACGTTCTTTCAGGCGCGAAGCCAGAATACCGATCACGCCTTGGTGCCAATCTGCATCGAACAGGCACAGGCCATAAGGCATGGACTCGACCGGCAGGTCCTTGAGCTGGGCCAGGGCTTCGCGCTGCATGCCCTGCTCGATGGACTTGCGGTCCTGGTTCAGGTCGTCCAGCTGTTGAGCCATGTCCTGGGCCAGGGCCGCGTCTTCGCACAGCAGGCACTCGATGCCCAGGCTCATGTCGTCCAGGCGACCGGCAGCGTTCAACCGAGGGCCAAGGATGAAACCCAGGTCGGTCGAGGTAATGCGCCGGTGGTCACGGCGGGCCACTTCCAGAATGGCTTTCAGCCCTGGCCGGGCACGGCCGGCACGAATACGCTCGAGGCCCTGATGCACCAGGATGCGGTTGTTGGCATCCAGCGGCACCACATCGGCCACGCTGCCCAGCGCGACCAGGTCGAGCAGTTCGCCGATGTTCGGCTGCGGTTGCGTCTCGTAGCGCCCCAGGCTGCGCAAGCGGGCGCGCAGGGCCATCAGCACATAGAAGATCACCCCGACCCCGGCCAGCGCCTTGCTCGGGAACGTACAGCCCGGCTGGTTGGGGTTGATGATGGCATCGGCGTCAGGCAGTTGCTGACCCGGCAGGTGGTGGTCGGTGACCAGTACCTTGAGCCCGGCAGCCTTGGCAGCGGCCACACCCTCGACGCTGGAAATGCCGTTGTCCACGGTAATCAGCAATTGCGGCTGACGCTGCAGCGCCACCTCGACGATTTCCGGGGTCAGGCCGTAGCCGTACTCGAACCGGTTGGGCACCAGGTAATCGACATGGGCCGCGCCCAGCAGGCGCAGGCCCAGCACCCCGACAGTGCTGGCGGTGGCACCATCGGCATCGAAGTCACCCACAATCAGGATACGCTGGCGCTGGTCGAGGGCCTCGACCAGCAGGTCAACACCGGCCTCGATGCCCTTGAGCTGCTGATACGGCAGCAGACGCGCCAGGCTTTTGTCCAGCTCGGCCTCGCTTTGCACGCCACGCGCGGCGTACAGGCGGGTCAGCAAGGGAGGCAGGTTACCGAGGAATGGCAGGGTCGGCGGCAGGGGGCGAGGTTCGATACGCATGGGTTGCTTCAGCCACGCTCACCGAGCAGCCACTGCAGTTGCACTTCATGCTGGCCACGGTCGTCAGTCACGAACACCGTGCCTTCGCTGATCATCACGTCCCACTTGATGCTGCGCGGCATGTCGGTGGCCAGGGTTTCCAGCACTTCCTGTGGCACAGCGGCAATGCTCAGGTTCTTCAGATTCTTGACCGCGCTCACCACTTTACCTTCCCACACGCGCAGGCTGCCGTAGGCCAGCAGGCTGGTGCGCTCGGTACGGCGCGAGCACCAGGTCAGGCGGTCGGCATCGGGTTGGCCGACTTCGATCCAGTGCAGCACGCGGTCGTCCAGGCTCTTTTCCCACAGCGCCGGCTCATCGACATCCGACAGGCCACGGCCAAACGACAAGTTCTCGTTGTACCAAAGCGCGTACGCCAACAAACGAACTGCCATGCGCTCTTCGGTTTCCGACGGGTGACGAGCGATGGTCTGCTTGACGCTTTCGTAGACATTGCGATCAAGGTCGGTGAGATTCAATTCGAACTTGTAGGTGGTGGACGGCTGGGCCATGGTCGAGGGGCTTCGTGCAAAAGAAAAGTGGCACAGTCTAACCCATCCGCACCGTCCATGCGCCGCAGCAGTACCCGGCGAAACCGACGTGTGATAAAACCACGGCTCTGCCCAGCTGCCACGGATGCCCCATGTCGACGCCCAGCAAACCCCTCGCCGGCCTTAAAGTTGTGGAACTCGGCACGCTGATTGCCGGGCCGTTCGCCTCGCGCATCTGCGCCGAATTCGGTGCCGAAGTGATCAAGGTCGAGTCTCCGGATGGGGGCGACCCGCTGCGCAAGTGGCGAAAGCTGTATGAGGGCACTTCGCTGTGGTGGTTCGTGCAGGCACGCAACAAGCAGTCGCTCACGCTTAACCTCAAGCACCCCGAAGGCCGCGAGGTGCTGAAAAAACTGCTGGCCGAAGCCGACATTCTGATCGAAAACTTCCGCCCGGGCGTGCTCGAAAAGCTCGGCCTGGGCTGGGATATGCTGCATGCCCTTAACCCGCGCCTGGTCATGGTACGCCTGTCGGGCTTTGGCCAGACCGGGCCAATGAAAGACCAGCCCGGCTTCGGCGCGGTGGGCGAGTCGATGGGTGGCCTGCGCTACATTACCGGCTTCGACGACCGCCCGCCGGTGCGCACGGGCATTTCCATCGGTGACTCGATTGCTGCCCTGTGGGGGGTGATTGGCGCGTTAATGGCGCTGCGCCACCGTGAGGTCAATGGCGGCCAGGGCCAGGTTGTGGACGTGGCGCTGTATGAAGCGATCTTCGCCATGATGGAAAGCATGGTGCCGGAATTCGATGTGTTCGGGTTTATCCGCGAGCGCACCGGCAACATCATGCCGGGCATCACACCCTCCTCCATCCATACCAGCGCCGACGGCAAGCATGTGCAGATTGGCGCCAACGGCGATGCCATCTTCAAACGTTTCATGCTGGCGATTGGCCGCACCGACCTGGCGGATGACCCTACCCTGGCCACCAATGATGGGCGCGACCTGCGCCGTGACGAGCTCTACGGGGTGATTGACCGCTGGGCCAACAGCCTGCCGCTGGACCAACTGATGCAGGTGCTGACCACGGCAGAGGTACCTGCCAGCCGCATCTACTCGGCCGAGGACATGTTCAACGACCCGCAATACCTGGCGCGAGAGATGCTCCTGCAGGCCAAGTTGCCGGATGGCAAGCCGTTCCGCATGCCGGGCATCGTGCCCAAGCTGTCGGATACACCTGGCTCCACCGAGTGGGTCGGCCCGGCGCTGGGCGAACACACCGAGGCACTGCTCACCCGCCTGGGCTATGACGCAGCGGCCATTGCCGGACTGCGCCAGGCCGGCGCGGTCTGACGCCTGCCGCTGCCCTTGCCGATGCGCGCTGCCTACTGGCTACGCCACCTGATCCTGCTATGCGGGCTACTGCCCGCATTGCTCATGCAACCTGCCAGCGCCAAGGAGCGCATCTTCTGGCTGGTGCGCGACCTGCCACCCTTCACCATTTTCGAAGGCCCGGAAAAAGGCCAAGGGGTGATCGACCAGCTATTGCCGCTGCTGACCAGGCAGATGCCCGAGTACGACCACACCATCGTGCGGGTCAACCGGGCGCGCGGCATCCAGATGCTGCAAGACCGAAACACATTCACCTGCGACCCGACCCTGCTGTGGACCCCGGAACGGGCCAAATATGCGCTTTTTTCCATGCCAACGCTGGGTGTGCTCAGTGGTGGCCTGGTGCTGCGCAAGGAAAACCAGGCACTGGTAGCGCCCTACCTCGACAGCCAGGAAGTGGACCTGCATGGCCTGCTGAGCAACGCCCCGGTGAAACTGGGCATTGTTGCCGAACGTAGCTATGGCACGCAGATCGACGCCATTCTGCAGCAGCTACCTGATACTGCGCTTAGCCGGCACTATGGCAACGACGCCACAGCTAACCTGCTGCAAATGCAAAAACTGGGGCGCCTACGCTTGGTGCTCGGCTACTGGCATGAAGTTCGTTACTTGCTTCAGCAGCAAGGCGGCTCACTGGCCGACTATCAGTTTCATCCTGTCCAGGGGGTGGAGCGCTATCAGTTTCTCCATGTCGCCTGCTCTGACAATCCGTCGGGCCGCAAAGTGGTAGCGCATATCAACCAGCTATTGCCTGCTTTGCGCCGTGACGTGCTGCCTGGCTTGTATGCGCACTGGCTGGACCCGTCGTTGCAGGAAGACTACCTGGAAGACAGCAAGCGCTTCTTCGAAGCCCCTTGATCACCTGAAAAAAGAAACCCCGGACGCTGGGGAAGACGCCCGGGGCCAAGCGAAAGTCCTTGGGGACTTCCCGTGACAGCCTTGCCAGCGCCGGAGCAAAGCACTGGCTGGCTGCCCCTACAGTGTCTGATAAGCCACTCAGGCAAAGGTTCCCTGCGGTTGTTGACGCTGTTGCAATGCCGCGATCACACAGGGCTGCAAGCGCCCTTCGGCAATCTGCAGGTCACGGTGCAGGCCATCCACCAGATCGATCAACAGGCGTTGCTCCTGCAACTGGCGCTCGCTGACCGTGCGCTGCAGGGTGATGCCGGCGAGGCGGTCATGAACGGTCAGTTGGCGATTGCCATTGGCATCGGTGATGCCGAGGTGGATCTGATAGGGGGTCAGGGCGTCGTTGAGCAGGCTGCAGATTCTTTCCATCCGGATCACTCGCTGCGTGGTGGGATCTAAAGGAACTGACCAGCAGGCGCTGCAGAAAGTTCGTCAAACCGCGCCCGCGTCAGTGAGCATGCGGGGATGAGATGACAGTTTGAATACGCTGCCTGGGGCGTGCCTGCAGTGTTTGCAGGGCACGCTGCAGGCGCGGCATCGACAGCGGCCAGGGGAGCTCGGCGAGCACCCACAGGCCTTGGTTTCTTGCCTCCTGAGCTAGGTTCTGATGCTTCGGTGTGGCCTTGCCGACGAACAGCAACGCGCGTGACCGATGCTGCCGGGCGAGCAAGGCGAGGCCTGAGCGAGTTGGCATGGCATGGTCGAGAATCAGCAGGTCGGGGCGACGCTCAGCGTTCAGGCAGGCGTTCAGGTCGTTGGCGTTTGCGCTGATGCGCACGTTGAACAGGCCTTGGGCGTTGAGGGCCTGGTGCAGAAGGATCTGATGGGATGGGCGAGGCTGGTGAATCAACACGTAGGGCTGGTACATGAGCCGCTCCTGGTGGGAGGACCGGCTAATTTAGGCTTTGCGCGGGGCAGCCTGAATAGGACTTTTCTGTGGTGACCACGGGAAAAGTCCTAGGGACCGGGCCGCGCTGCGGCCCCCTTTCGAAGGTAATGCTTAAAGCGGCTTGCCGCGGTTGCCGTGCTGGCTGACAAAGTCCTGCACTGCTTTCAGGTCATTGGCCAACACCGTGCAACGCTCTTCACGGCTGAACAGGTCGCTGAGGTGTGCTGGCAGCTCCAGCGCCTTGCCAACACCTGCCTTCTCCACCGCTTCCGGGAACTTGACCGGGTGTGCGGTACCCAGCACCACCATCGGCGTGTCCAGGCTGCGACGGCACTCGCGCGCGGCTTTGACGCCGATTGCGGTATGCGGGTCGAGCACTTCACCCGTGGCGGCGAACACCTCGGCAATGGTCTCGCAGGTTTGCTCGTCGCTGACGGCCAGCGAGTCGAACAGCTTGCGCGCTTCGGTCCAGCGGTCTTGCTCGACGCTGAAACCACCGCCCTGCTTGAAGTTGGCCATCAGTTCGGCGATGGCGCCACCGTTGCGGCCGTGCAGGTCGAACAGCAGGCGCTCGAAGTTGGACGAAACCATGATGTCCATCGACGGCGACAGGGTCGCGTGCAGGGTTTCCTTCACATACTGGTTGCCGCTCATGAAGCGGTGCAGGATGTCGTTGCGGTTGGTGGCGACGATCAGCTGGCTGACCGGCAGGCCCATGTTGCGGGCCAGGTAACCGGCGAAAATGTCGCCAAAGTTGCCGGTAGGTACCGAGAACGCGACCGAACGCGCCGGGCCGCCCAACTGCAGGGCTGCATGGAAGTAGTAGACGATCTGGGCCATGATCCGCGCCCAGTTGATCGAGTTGACCGCTACCAGGCGGGTGCCCTTGAGGAACGACTGGTCAGCGAAGCTGGCCTTGACCATTTCCTGGCAGTCGTCGAAGTTGCCTTCGATGGCGATGTTGTGGATGTTGTCGCCGAAGAGGGTGGTCATCTGGCGGCGCTGCACTTCCGACACGCGCTGGTGCGGGTGCAGGATGAAGATGTCGACGTTGTCGCAACGACGGCAGCCTTCGATGGCGGCGGAGCCGGTGTCACCGCTGGTGGCGCCGATGATCACCACGCGCTCGTTGCGCTTGGCCAGTACGTGGTCGAGCAGGCGGCCGAGCAGTTGCAGGGCGAAGTCCTTGAACGCCAGGGTCGGGCCGTGGAACAGCTCCAGCACCCACTCGTTGCTGTTCAGCTGACGCAGCGGGGCGACTGCGGCATGGGCGAACTCGCCGTAGGTTTCTTCAAGGATTTTCTTGAAATCGGCGTCGGCGATGCTGCCTTCGACGAACGGACGCATCACACGGAAGGCCAGTTCGTGGTACGGCAGGCCGGCCCACGAGGCGATTTCTTCCTGGGTGAAGCGTGGCAGGTTCTCGGGTACGTACAGGCCGCCGTCACTGGCCAGGCCAGCCAGCAGCACGTCTTCGAAATTCAGGGCCGGTGCCTGGCCGCGGGTACTGATATAGCGCATGGGTGCAAACCTTCGATGCTAAGGCCCGGGCCGCGCCGGCGGCCCGAGAACAAAATTAATTGAGCTGTTCGACGCGGATGCGCACGACCTTGCCGACCACGTCCTGCAGGGCTTCCAGGGCGACGATGGCATCGTTGATACGCTGCTCGACCACGCCGTGGGTCAGCAGGATCATCGGTACCAGGCCGTCCTGCTCCTCGGCTTCCTTCTGCATGATCGACTCGATGTTGATGCCACGCTCCGACAGGATGCTGGCCACCTGGGCCAGTACGCCCGGGTGATCCTTGGCCTGGATGCGCAGGTAGTAGGCGCTTTCGCAGACTTCGATCGGCAGGATCGGGTGAGCCGACAGCGCGTCTGGCTGGAAGGCCAGGTGCGGCACGCGGTTTTCCGGGTCGGAGGTCATGGCACGCACCACATCCACCAGGTCACCGACCACCGACGAAGCGGTAGGCTCCATGCCGGCGCCCGCGCCGTAGTACAGGGTGGAACCGGCGGCGTCACCGTTGACCATCACGGCGTTCATCACGCCGTTGACGTTGGCGATCAGACGGTCAGCCGGGATCAGCGTGGGGTGTACGCGCAGCTCGATGCCTTCGGCAGTACGACGCGCCACACCCAGGTGTTTGATGCGGTAGCCCAGGGCCTCGGCATAGTTCACGTCAGCAGTGGTCAGCTGGGTGATGCCTTCGGTGTAGGCCTTGTCGAACTGCAGCGGGATGCCGAAGGCGATGGACGCCAGGATGGTCAGCTTGTGCGCGGCGTCGATGCCTTCGACGTCGAAGGTCGGGTCGGCTTCGGCGTAACCCAGCGCCTGGGCTTCGGCCAGCACGTCCGGGAAGGCACGGCCCTTCTCGCGCATTTCGGTGAGGATGAAGTTGCCGGTGCCGTTGATGATACCGGCCAGCCAGTTGATGCGGTTGGCCGACAGGCCCTCGCGGATGGCCTTGATCACCGGGATGCCGCCAGCCACGGCCGCTTCGAAGGCGACGATGACGCCCTTCTCGCGGGCCTTGGCGAAAATTTCGTTGCCGTGCACGGCAATCAGCGCCTTGTTGGCGGTAACCACGTGCTTACCGTTTTCAATGGCCTTGAGTACCAGGTCGCGGGCGATGGTGTAGCCACCGATCAGCTCGATGACAATGTCGATCTCCGGGTTGCTGGCAACTTCGAACACGTCAGCGGTAATGGGGGTACCGGTAATCTGGCAGTTCGGGTTCTGCGAGCGCATGGCGATCTGTGCCACTTCAATACCGCGCCCGGCACGGCGGGCAATCTCCTCGGCGTTGCGCTGAAGTACATTGAAGGTTCCGCCACCGACGGTCCCCAACCCACAGATGCCTACTTTGACCGGTTTCACTGTGAACTCCCCATTGAACGGCCGGCACGTTTGCCGACCGTGAAACATGCCGTCACCCCATGACGACGGCGTACTGAATTGGATTACTTGGCCAGTGCCAGCTTGGCGACCTGCGGTGCCGGCTGGTAGCCCGGAATGACCTGGCCGCTTTCAAGCACGATGGCCGGCGTACCGTTGACGCCGATCGACTGGCCCAGCTGGAACTGCTTGCTGACCGGGTTGGTGCACTTGGCAGCCTTGATTTCTTCGCCTTCGACCATCTTGTCCATCGCCCCACGACGGTCGCTGGAGCACCACACCGCCTGCAACTGCTGGTCACCCGGCGAGCCGAGGCCCTGACGCGGGAAGGCGACGTAGCGCACTTCGATACCGCGGCGGTTCAGCTCGGGCACTTCGGCGTGCAGCTTGTGGCAGTACGGGCAGGTGGTGTCGGTGAATACGGTAATGTGCGACTTGGTCTCACCCTTGGCAGGATAAACCACCATCTCGGCGGCTGGAATGCCGTTGATGAGCTTGGCGATGCCTTGGCGCTCGGTTTTTTCGGTGAGGTTGACCGGCTTGCCGTCCTGGATCTGGAACAGGTAGCCCTGCATCACGAACTGGCCGTCGGCGCTGGCGTAAAGCACACGGCCGCCCTGCAGCTTCACTTCATAGAGGCCGTTGAGCGGGCTGCTGGCCACGCTTTCCACGGGCACTTCCAGCTCAAGGTTTTGCAACGATTTACGGATGGCCTGCTCGGCACCGGCATTGTTATCGGTTGCCGCAGCTACGGCAAACGTACTGGCCAGCGCCAACGCGGCGGCGGCGAAAAACTGGGTCACGCGCATGGGAACTCCTGAAGGCGGACAGGGGCCGGAGGGCGCCACCTGCGGAAAATACGCGGTGGCCGTGCGGCCCTTGGTGCAAACCGCCCAAGCCTACCACATCACACCGCCGGTGAAGGGCCTTGCAAGGACCAGTCGGCGGAACATGAAAAACATTCATCCACGCGGGTGGTGCTGGGCGTGCAACTGCTGCAGACGGGCCTTGGCGACGTGGGTGTAGATCTGCGTGGTGGACAGGTCGCTGTGGCCAAGCAGCATCTGCACCACGCGCAGGTCGGCGCCATGGTTGAGCAGGTGGGTGGCGAAGGCGTGGCGCAGGGTATGCGGCGACAGCGGCTTGTCGATGCCGGCAACCCGGGCATGGTGCTTGATGCGGTGCCAGAAGGTCTGCCGAGTCATCTGCTCGCCACGCAGGCTGGGGAACAGCACGTCGCTGGGGCGGCCATTGAGCAGTTCGGCGCGACCGTCACGTTGATAGCGCTCCAGCCACACGACCGCCTCTTCCCCCATCGGCACCAGGCGCTCCTTGCTGCCCTTGCCCATCACACGCAGTACACCTTGGCGCAGATTGACCTGATCGAGGGTCAGGCTGACCAGTTCGGTGACGCGCAGGCCGCAGGCATACAGCACTTCGAGCATGGCGCGGTCGCGCTGGCCAATGGCTTCGCCCAGGTCCGGGGCTTGCAGCAAGGCCTCGACGTCGGCTTCGGAGAGCGACTTGGGCAGCGGCTTGCCCAGCTGCGGCATTTCGACCTGCAGGGTCGGGTCGATGGCCACCAGTTTTTCCCGCAGCAGGTAGCGGAAGAAGCCGCGCAGGCCGGAAAGGAAGCGCGCCGTGGAGCGTGGCTTGTAGCCTTGGTCGAGGCGCCAGGCCAGGTGGTCGAGGATCAGGTCACGGCCGGCATCCGGCAGGGAAACCGAATGTTCCTGTAGCCAGCCGTTGAACAGGGCCAGGTCGCTGCGGTAGGACACGCGGGTGTTGTCGGACAGGCCTTTTTCGAGCCACAGGGCATCAAGAAACTGGTCGATCAGGGGATGGTCGAGGGCGGACATGAAAACTCGGTGGCAAACGGCGGATTGATGCTTAGTCTTTCATAACAGCGCAGGCATAGGGAGCCCACATGAGCGAAGAGCAGATACTACTTAGCGTCGGCGGCATCGGCGCCGCTGCACTGGCCTGCCAGTGGCTGGCCTGGCGCCTGAAGCTACCGGCGATTCTGTTTCTGCTGCTGACCGGGATCATTGCCGGTCCGGCACTGGGCTGGCTCGACCCCGAGGCGTTGTTCGGCCCGCTACTGATGCCGCTGGTGTCGCTGGCAGTGGCGCTGATCCTGTTCGAAGGTAGCCTCACCCTGCACCTGTCGCAGTGGCGCGAAATCGGCAGCGTGGTGCATCGCCTGGTCACCGTGGGCGCGCTGGTCACCTGGCTGGTCATCGCCCTGGCGACCCACTGGCTGCTGGGATTCGACTGGCCGCTGGCGATTCTGTTCGGCACCTTGACCCTGGTGACTGGCCCCACTGTGATCGTGCCGATGCTGCGCGTGGTGCGGCCAAAGTCGACCATCGCCAACATCCTGCGCTGGGAAGGGATCATGATCGACCCGATCGGTGCGCTGCTGGCCGTGGTGGTGTACAGCTTCATCATCGCCAGCGCAGACGGCAATGGCCTGCTCCAGAGCCTCACTACCTTCGCGGGGGTCATTTTCTGCGGTAGCGCCCTGGGTGCGGCCGGGGGTTGGCTGCTGGGGCAGATCATGCGCGAACAATGGCTGCCGGAATACCTGCACAACCTCGCATCACTGGCGGCGGTGCTGGGTATTTTCATCGCAGCCAACCAGATCGTGCATGAGTCCGGGCTACTCGCAGTGACCGTGATGGGCATGTGGCTGGCCAACATGCGCGGGGTGGATGTGCGGCAGATCCTGCACTTCAAGGAGAACCTCAGCGTACTGCTGATTTCCGGCCTGTTCATCCTGCTGGCTGCGCGCCTTGACCTGCATGCCCTGCTGGGCCTCGGCCCGGCGGTACTGGCGTTGTTGCTGGTGATCCAGCTGCTGGCACGCCCACTGAACGTGTGGCTGGCAACACTGGGCTCACCGCTCAGTTGGCGGGAACGGGCACTGCTGGCCTGGATTGCGCCACGCGGCATCGTTGCCGCCGCCGTTTCAGCGATTTTCGCCATCCGCCTGCATCAGGCCGGACACCCGGACGCCTTGCTGCTGGTGCCGCTGACCTTCGCCGTGATCATCGGCACGGTGGTACTGCAAAGCGCCACGGCCAGGCCGCTGGCACGTCTGCTCAAGGTCGCCGAACCGGCGCCCAGTGGTTTTCTGGTGGTCGGTGCCAACGAGCCGGCCCGGGCCATCGCCAAAGCCCTGCAGCAATTGGGCTGTCGGGTTTTGCTCACAGACTCCAGCTGGGAAAACATTCGCGCCGCGCGCATGGACGGGCTACCGACCTACTTTGGCAACCCCGCCTCGCAACATGCCGACGCGCACCTGGACCTGGTCGGCCTCGGGCACTTGCTGGGGCTGTCTCCCGCTGGCGAAATCAACGCCCTGGCCTGCGCAAGGTTCCGCCATGACTTCGGTAACGGCCGGCTGTTCGTGCTGGCCAGTGGCCTGGAGAAGCAACGCAGCGACAAGCACCGAGCTGCCGAAGAGCATCGGGGGCATCTACTGGGAGCCAGCCCAATGACCTATCTGCAACTGGCCAACCGGCTGCATCAGGGCGCCGAACTGTACAGCACCAACCTGACCGAAGGCTTTGGCTGGGATGCCTACCAGGCACTGCATGGCGAGCGTGCGCACTTGCTGTTCGCCCGAGACGGGCATGGCTGGGTACATGTAGCCAGCCCCGACAACCCGCTACAGCCGCAACCGGGATGGACCCTGGTGGCGTTGATCGAGCCAGCCCCGGAGCCCTGACACTCAGGCGCCCGGGAGCACCGGCACCGGGCGCTTGTCCTCGTCAATGGCGACAAAGCTGAACACACCGTGAATGGCCCGTTCGCGGCCGTCCAGGTACATGTTCTCGACAAACACGTCCACCTGCACCTGCAAGCTGGTATTGCCGACCTTGATTACCGTGCCTACCAGTTCGACGATCGAGCCCGCCGGAATCGGGTGCTTGAAGTCGATGCGATCGGTGGACACGGTCACCAGCGGCAGGCGGCAGAAGCGCGTGGCGGCGATGAACGACACTTCGTCCATCCAGGCCAGGGCGGTGCCGCCGAACAGGGTGTTGTGGTGGTTGGTGGTGTTTGGGAACACCGCCTTGGTCACGCGAGTCACCGACAGCTCGGTACGGCGCTGGATTTCCTGGTCTCGGGTAGTCATGGCATTCACATCTTTGAAAGGTTCAAAACGCAAAAAAGCAGCCCGAAGGCTGCTTTTTTCTCGCTAGGCGGCCTCGGCCACCGGGCAAACTGTACTCAGGACAGTTTTTCCTTGATGCGAGCGGCTTTGCCGGACAGGTCGCGCAGGTAGTACAGCTTGGCTTTACGCACGTCACCACGACGTTTCACGGCCAGGCTGTCGATTTGCGGGCTGTAGGTCTGGAAGGTACGCTCTACGCCAACGCCGCTGGAGATCTTGCGCACGGTGAAGGCGCTGTTCAGACCGCGGTTACGCTTGGCGATAACAACGCCTTCGAACGCCTGCAGACGGGAACGCTCACCTTCCTTCACTTTAACCTGAACGACAACGGTGTCGCCTGGTGCGAAGGTCGGGATTTCCTTGCTCATCTGCTCGGCTTCGAGCTGCTGGATGATCTTGTTAGTCATGCTGTGCTCCTAAGATGGATACGCGATCCACCATCGATACGTTTAACTATCGTCCCGCTCGCGGAGGTATTCCTCGAGCAGCTTCTTCTCTTCTCCAGAAAGCGAGCGACTTTCCAGAAGATCGGCGCGTCGTTCGAAGGTCCTACCAAGGGACTGCTTCATCCTCCAACGCCGGATATGTGCATGGTTGCCACTTAGCAACACGTCGGGAACACGCTGATCCGCATACACCTCAGGTCGGGTGTAGTGCGGGCAATCCAGCAGACCGTCGGTGAAGGAATCTTCTTCCGCCGAGTCCACATGCCCTAAAGCTCCGGGCAGCAGCCGTGTAACCGCATCGATCAGTACCATGGCCGGCAGCTCGCCACCGGAAAGCACATAGTCGCCAATCGACCACTCCTCATCGACATGAGCCTCGATAAAGCGCTCGTCGATGCCTTCATAACGACCGGCGATCAGGATCAACGATTCCTGTTCGGCCAGGCCTTTGACCGCCTGCTGAGTCAGCTTGCGGCCTTGTGGCGACAGGTAGATCACCTTCGCCGCTGCTCCGGTCGCTTGCCTGGCGCTAACCAGGGCGTCTTCCAGAGGCTTGATTTTCATCACCATGCCCGGACCACCGCCAAACGGCCGATCATCTACCGTGTGGTGACGATCTGTGGTGTAGTCCCGCGGGTTCCAGCAAGTCACCTGAAGCAACCCCTGTTTCACCGCGCGGCTGGTAATGCCGTACTCCGTGATGGCCGAGAACATCTCGGGGAACAACGTGATGACGTCTACGCGAAGGTTACCCATCGTTTAGAAGTCCGCGTCCCATTCAACCCGCATCACGCCTGCTTCCAGGTCGATGTTGAGCACGCATTGCGCCGTATAGGGCAACAGACGCTCGCGATCATCCAGGCTGCCTGCGCAGGGCTTGACCACCATTACATCGTTCGCACCGGTCTCCAACAGGTGATCGACCTTGCCGAACAGTTGTTCGTCCTGGTTGATGACCTTCAGGCCTTCCAACTGGTACCAGTAGTACTCGTCGGCAGCCAGGTTGGGCAAAAGGCTCCGCGAAATGCAGATTTCATAACCGCTCAGAAGACGGGCTTCATCACGATCCTCGAGGCCTTTAAGCTTCACGACCAGGCCCTTTTGGGAGCCACGACCGCTGACCAGCTCGACCTGCTTTACCTTGCCTTCGTGCCGAAGCGTCCAGCGTGGATAATCCAACAGGTTTTCAATCGGATCGGTAAAGGAATACACCTTCACCTCGCCGCGAACGCCGTGAACCGAAAAAATCTTGCCGACGACGATGAGGTCATCAGCCTTTTCTGGCGTCGCGTTCATACTGTTCAGGCAGCGGCCTTGGCAGCGTCCTTCAGCAGCTGAGCAACGCGCTCAGACGGCTGTGCGCCCTGGCTCAGCCAGTAGGTGACGCGCTCTTGGTTGACCGACAGCTTGACTTCGGCGCCCGATGCGATCGGGTTGAAGAAGCCAACGCGCTCAACGAAACGGCCGTCACGGGCGTTACGCGAGTTGGTCACGGTCAGGTGGTAGAATGGGCGCTTTTTCGAGCCGCCACGGGCCAGACGAATGGTTACCATGTGAACATCGTTCCTATAGTCGGTGTTGCAGTTTGTACTGCAAATCTGAATGCCAAATAGGCACACGGGTGCCCAAAAGGCCGCATATTCTCGGGGAATACACGGACATTTGCAAATGACTTTTTCGGCAAGGCCCTGCCCCACCGTCCAGATTTGCCGGTTGCGCCGCGAAATCCGCGGCCGTTGCCCCGCCAAGGCGGGGGTTCTGGGCGCCTGTCCGACAAAAGGCAGGCGCCCGGAATAGAGGTTTACAGCTTCGGCATACCGCCGCCAGGCAGCATGCCGCCCAGGCCGCGCATCATCTTGGCCATGCCGCCTTTGGCAGAGAATTTCTTCATCATCTTCTGCATCTGCTTGTGCTGCTTGATCAGCCGGCCGATGTCCTGCACCTGAGTGCCGGAACCCAAGGCGATACGGCGCTTGCGCGAACCACTGATCAGGTCAGGGTCGCGGCGCTCGGCCGGGGTCATGGAGTTGATGATCGCTTCCATCTGCTTGAACTGCTTCTCGGCCGCGCCTTGTGCGTTGCCCATCTGCGACAGGTTGACCCCACCGATGCTCGGCAGCTTGTCCATCAGGCCGCCCAGGCCGCCCATGTTCTTCATTTGCTGCAGCTGGTCACGGAAGTCTTCGAGGTCGAAGCCCTTGCCTTTCTTCAGCTTCTTGGCCAGCTTGTCGGCCTTGGCCTTGTCGATGGTCTGCTCGGCCTGCTCGATCAGGCTGAGCACGTCGCCCATGCCGAGGATGCGCGAAGCGACGCGATCGGGGTGGAACGGCTCGAGGGCCTCGGTCTTCTCGCCCATACCGATGAACTTGATCGGCTTGCCGGTGATGGCACGCACCGACAGCGCAGCACCGCCACGGGCATCACCGTCGACCTTGGTCAGCACCACGCCGGTCAGTGGCAGCGCCTCGCCAAACGCCTTGGCGGTGTTGGCGGCGTCCTGGCCGGTCATGGCGTCGACCACGAACAGGGTCTCGATCGGCTTGACCGCAGCGTGCAGCGCCTTGATCTCGTCCATCATGTCGGCGTCGATGTGCAGACGGCCGGCGGTGTCGACGATGACCACGTCGATGAACTTCAGCTTGGCTTCGCGGATGGCCGCTTCGGCAATGGCCACCGGCTTCTGGCTGATGTCGGACGGGAAGAAGGTGACACCAATGTCGTTAGCCAGGGTTTCCAGCTGCTTGATCGCCGCCGGGCGATAGACGTCGGCGGACACCACCATCACGCTCTTTTTCTTGCGCTCTTTAAGGAACCGCGCCAGCTTGCCGGCAGTGGTGGTCTTACCGGCGCCCTGCAGGCCGGCCATCAGCACGACGGCTGGCGGGGCGGCGTTCAGCGCGAGGTCTTCGTTGGCCGCGCCCATCAGGCTTTCCAGCTCGGCCTGGACGATTTTCACGAACGCCTGGCCCGGGGTGAGGCTGCGCGACACTTCGGTGCCGACCGCACGTTCCTTGACGCTGTTGACGAAATCCTTGACCACCGGCAGGGCAACGTCGGCCTCGAGCAGGGCCATGCGCACTTCGCGCAGCGTGTCCTTGATGTTGTCTTCGGTCAGCTTGGCCTTGCCGGTGACATGGCGCAGCGTCTGTGACAGGCGGTCGGTCAGGTTTTCGAACATGGTGATCCTTTCAGGCCCAGTAAAAGCCGAGGTTTGTCAGGCGCCCTGGGGGAAATACACACCCGCCGGGCACAGCAAGGCGGCGATTATAGCGAAGTGCGGCGGCGGCGCACACCTTGGTGGAGGCCTGGGAGATATTCGGTGGCTGCCAGGGCCTGTTCGCGGGCAAGCCCGCTCCCACACGGCCTACCAGTCTTCCTAGAGCAGCGGAATCTATGCCACACTCCGTCTCTTTAAGGCTCGCCAACCAGGACTTATGGTCTCCTCACCCAGCCTCATCCCCAACCTGATCGCCGCCGGCCTCTATATAGCAGCGGCCATCTACCAGGGCACACACCTCGCCCAGGGCCGCAAGGCCGACAAGCGCCTGCTTGGCCTGCTGGGTGCCTTCGCGGTGCTGGCCCAGGCCGGTGCACTGTTCTTCCAGCTGATCACCCCGCTGGGCCTGAGCCTGGACTTCTTCAGTGCCGCCAGCCTGATCGCCGTAGCCGTCATTGCCCTGACCCTGCTGGCCTGCCTGCGCATACCGGTGGAAAACCTGTTGGTGCTACTGTTCCCGCTGGGTGCGATAACCGCGCTGCTGGCGCAGTTCGCGCCACCCGGCACGGTGCCGCTGATCAACGAAGAACCCGGCATCCTCGCGCACATCCTCCTGTCGATCCTGGCCTACGGGTTGTTCACCATTGCAGTATTCCAGTCACTGCTGTTGCTACTGCAGGACCACCAGCTGAAGAACAAGCACCCGTCCGGGCTGATCCGCAACTTCCCGCCCCTGCAAACCATGGAAAGCCTGCTGTTCGGCTTCCTCTGGGCCGGCTGGTGCCTGTTGTCGCTGTCGCTGATCTCCGGCTGGCTGTTCCTCGACAACCTGTTCGCCCAGCACCTGGTGCACAAGACCTTGCTGGCCTGTGTCGCCTGGGTGGTGTTCAGCGTACTGCTGTGGGGCCGCACCCGCCTCGGCTGGCGCGGCCACAAGGCTATCCGCTGGACGCTGGCCGGTTTCTGCCTGCTGATGCTGGCCTACTTCGGCAGCAAGCTGGTTCGCGAATTCATCCTGCATATCTGACGGCCGCCCATGGACACCCTGCCGTACGCACCGCTATTCGGCACCCTCGCACTGGCCCTGTTGTGGTCAGCACTGTTCACTGCCGTGGATGCCGCCCGCCTGCAGCTCAATGGCTCGCTGCGCAGCCACGAAGACGGCATGCACGCCCTGCCGGCCCAGGCCCTGGTGCTGTGTGCCAGCCTTGGCAAGCTGCTGGTGCTAGGCCTGGCCTGCCTGCTGGGTCAGCGTCATAGCGGCGAGCACGGCTTCTGGCTGGCGGGGTTGGCCGCTACCTTCACCTTGCTGGTATTTGCCGAGTACCTGCCACGGCGGCTGGCCCGGCGCAACCCGCAGGCGTTCGTCAGCCTTGGTGCCAGCCTGCTGAAAGCACCCCTCGCCCTGCTGCAGCCGCTGGCCTGCCTGCTGGACGGCTTCGCCAAACTGCTGCTGCGCCCGTTCCGCGTGCAACCAACCGCAGTGGCCCTGCACCCGCAGGAAGTCGATGACTTCGACGAAGACGAAGAACACGAAACACCCCGCCACGGGCTGCTCGACGGCCTGCAATCGCTGGACAAGATCACCGTCAACGACATCCTGGTACCGCGCAATGAAGTGGACGGCATCAACCTCGACGAGCCGATCGAGCGCATCATCGAGCAGCTGATCGTCAGCCGCCATACCCGCCTGCCGGTTTACCACAACGACATCAACCAGGTTGAGGCGATCCTCAACACCAAGCTGATCAGCCACCTGCTGCCCAAGGCCGAGCTGACCCTGGAGGCGCTGCACAGCGCCTGCTACGAACCCTATTTCGTGCCGGAAAGCACGCCGCTGCAAATGCAGCTGCTGAACTTTCACAAGCAACAGCGCCGGCTGGGCGTGGTGGTGGACGAGTACGGCGAGGTGCTTGGCATTGTCACCCTGGAAGACATCCTCGAAGAGATCGTCGGTGAGTTCGAGGACGAGCAAAGCCTGGACAACCCCCATGTACACCCGCAGACCGATGGCACGTTCGTCATCGATGGCACCGCTTCGCTACGCGAAATCAACCGCACCCTGGGCTGGCACCTGCCTTGCGACGGCGGGCCGAAAACCCTCAACGGGCTGGTGACCGAGGCGCTGGAGAGCATCCCGGAAAGCGCCGTTTGCCTGAAGATCGGCCGCTATCGCCTGGAAATCCTCGAAACGGAGGACAATTGTGCCAGCAAGGTACTGGTGTGGACCGTGACCCGATAGCTATACTCGGGTCACGCTTACCCAGCCCCGCCGTCCCGCCTGCTACCCGCACCCGGCGCTACACGGCCAGTCCGCTCCACTGACACGCCCTGCGGCCCTGCTTCAACACCCCGAACAGAGCCCGCCCCGCCCCTATCCCCCTTGGGCTATCGTCAGTCGGGCGCACACAACAACAAAACGCTCCGGCGTCCGCGCATCTGTGCCTGCCCTTTTGCATTGCACACCGTCGCGGGCAAAGCCCATGGAGCCGGACCAGACTGTTAGGGACCTACTTAATGACAACCAGCAGCACCTATGCCGAAGCGCCTGCCGCGCCGGTCAACTCGCCGGCACGGGTGGCCACAGCCAGCTTTATCGGCACCGCCATCGAGTTCTACGACTTTTACGTTTACGCCACCGCCGCTGCCCTGGTGATCGGCCCGGTGTTCTTCCCGTCGGGGTCGGGCACTGCGCAGATGCTGGCGGCGTTCCTCACCTTTGGTATTGCCTTCCTTGCCCGCCCATTGGGCTCGGCGCTGTTCGGCCATTTCGGCGACCGCATCGGCCGTAAATCAACCTTGGTCGCGTCGCTGCTGCTGATGGGTGTGTCCACCACGGCCATTGGCGTGCTGCCAGGCTATGACAGCATCGGCGTGTGGGCGCCGATCATCCTCTGCCTGCTGCGCTTTGGCCAAGGCCTGGGCCTGGGCGGCGAATGGGGTGGCGCGGCGCTGCTGGCCACCGAGAACGCCCCGGAAGGCAAGCGCGCCTGGTTCGGCATGTTCCCGCAACTTGGGCCGTCGATCGGCTTTTTGGCTGCCAACGGCCTGTTCCTGACCCTGGCCCTGCTGCTCAGCGACGAGCAGTTCCGTGAGTGGGGCTGGCGTATTCCGTTCCTGCTCAGCGCCGCGCTGGTGCTGGTGGGGCTCTATGTGCGCCTGAAGCTTGAAGAAAGCCCGGTGTTCGCCAAGGCCGTTGCCCGTCACGAGCGGGTGAAAATGCCGGTGGTCGACCTGTTCTCCAAGTACTGGGTGCCAACCCTGCTGGGCGCTGCGGCCATGGTGGTGTGCTACGCGCTGTTCTACATCTCTACAGTGTTCTCGCTGAGCTATGGCGTGACCACACTGGGCTACAGCCGCGAGACGTTCCTTGGCCTGCTGTGCTTCGCGGTGGTGTTCATGGCCTTGGCCACGCCCCTGTCGGCCTGGCTCAGCGACCGTTACGGGCGTAAGCCGGTGCTAATCGTCGGTGGCCTGCTGGCGGTAGCGTCGGGCTTTACCATGGAGCCGCTGCTGACCTCGGGCTCGACCACGGGCGTAGCGCTGTTCCTGGCCATCGAACTGTTCCTGATGGGCGTGACCTTTGCGCCAATGGGGGCACTGCTGCCTGAACTGTTCCCGACCCACGTGCGGTATACCGGCGCTTCGGCGGCGTATAACCTGGGCGGGATTGTCGGGGCCTCGGCGGCACCGTTCTTTGCCCAGAAGCTGGTGAGCATGGGTGGGTTGAGCTGGGTGGGAGGGTATGTGTCGGCGGCGGCGGTGATCAGCCTGATTGCCGTGTTGTGCCTGAAAGAGACGCGCAATACCGAACTGTAAACAAATGGGGCCGCGTTGCGGCCCCAATCGGATCAGAACTCGACCTTGACCGCTTGCGATGCACGGGTCGCCTTGGCCCGCGCCTGCTCTACCGACTCATCACGCGCCAGGCACACGCCCATGCGGCGGGTGCCGTTGATTTCCGGCTTGCCGAACAAGCGAATGGCGGTATCCGGCTCGCTCAGCGCTGCGCCCAGGTTGGCGAAGCTGGTCTGCTGCGACTGCCCTTCCGGCAGGATCACCGCCGAGGCCGACGGGCCAAACTGGCGCACCACCGGAATCGGCAAGCCGAGAATGGCGCGGGCATGCAAGGCAAACTGCGACAGGTCCTGGGAAATCAGGGTGACCAGGCCCGTGTCATGCGGGCGTGGCGACACTTCGCTGAACCACACCTGGTCGCCCTTCACGAACAGCTCAACACCAAACAGGCCACGACCGCCCAGGGCATCGGTGACCGCCTTGGCCACGCGTTGCGATTCGGCCAGCGCTTTCGGGCTCATGGCCTGCGGCTGCCACGATTCCTGATAATCGCCCTTCTCCTGGCGATGACCAACCGGCTCCAGGAAGGTGGTACCCCCCACATGGCGCACGGTCAGCAGGGTGATTTCGTATTCGAAGTCGATAAAGCCCTCGACGATCACCCGGCCCTTGCCAGCGCGGCCGCCTTCCTGGGCGTAGTCCCACGCCTTCTGCAAGTCGGCATCGCTGCGCAGCAGGCTCTGGCCCTTGCCCGACGAGCTCATTACTGGCTTGACCACGCACGGGTAGCCGACATCGGCCACGCCCTTGGCGAAGTCTTCATAGGTGTCGGCGAAGTGGTAGGGCGACGTTGGCAGCTCCAGCTCTTCGGCGGCGAGGCGACGAATGCCTTCGCGGTTCATGGTGAGCTGGGTGGCACGGGCAGTCGGCACCACGTTGAAGCCTTCGTTCTCCAGCTCGACCAGGGTGGCGGTGGCGATGGCTTCGATTTCCGGAACGATGTAGTGCGGTTTTTCGGCTTCGATCACGGCCCGCAGGGCCACGCCATCGAGCATGTTGACCACGTGGCTGCGGTGCGCCACCTGCATGGCCGGGGCATTGGCGTAGCGGTCGACGGCGATCACCTCGACGCCCAGGCGCTGCAGTTCGATCACCACTTCCTTGCCCAGCTCGCCACAGCCGCACAGCAGTACACGGGTCGCGGTGGGCGACAAAGGGGTTCCGATACGGGTCATTTCAGGTCCTCGAAGGCATCCGGGGTCGCACCAGGCTTGGTACGGCCCGCTGAAAAAGGACCGCTATTCTACACCATCAGCCCGCAACGGCGGCCCGTCGGGCGCGAAATGCCATGGCCAGCCACACGGCGGTGACACCGGCAAACTTCGAGGCCATGGCGGTGCCGACTATCACCGGCGTCAGGGCGCCGATCATGCCGAAGAAGATGAAGGTATCCACCGGAATGCTCAGTGCCGAGCTCAGCCACAGGCGGTCGCGCAGCGGCCGGCGGGTGATGCTGAACACCAGCCAGTCGATCAGCTCGGAAATGAAGAACGCGGTGGCGCTGGCCAAGGCGATGGCCGGCTCCGAGGTGACGTAGGACAGCACCAGGGCCACCAGCATGGCCACCAGGGCGCCGTGGCCGAAGCGGGTCTGCACCATGTCACGCAGGATGAACACCAGGCCGCCCCAGGCGGACCAGATGATGTCCAGGTGCGGGGCGCTAGAGAAGGCGTAGTTGATCAGCACTACGCTGCTGATGTAGGCAATCAGATAGAACATGGCGAGTCGTCTGTGGGCAAGCCCTACAGATTACCGCTGGCTTCTTCGCGGGTAAACCCGCAGGCACCGCACCACATAACCTGTGGGAGCGGGCATGCCCACAGGTTCTGCGTCAACCTACAGGATGAGGCCGGCGGCTACTGCCCGTTCATGGCAGAGCTTCAACACCGCCCGGCGCTCGTCATTGTCCATCCGCCCCCAGCGGCCAATCTCCGCCACGGTACGCTGGCACCCGGTGCAGACATCCTGCTCGTCCAGCGCACAAATGCTCACGCACGGCGAGGCTACCGGCCGCTCTACAACATCACTCATCATCAATCACCAGTTCCTGCGCATAACGCCGGGCATTATGCACATAGTGCGCGGCGCTGGCTTCGAGCATTCGCTTTTGCTGCTCGGTCAATTCACGTACCACCTTGCCCGGCGAGCCCATTACCAGCGACCCATCAGGGATTTCCTTGCCCTCGGCGATCAATGCATTGGCGCCGATGATGCAGTGCTTGCCGATGCGCGCGCCGTTGAGAATCACCGCATTGATACCGACCAGGCTGTAGTCGCCCACCGTGCAGCCATGCAACATGGCGTTGTGGCCAACGGTCACGCCCTTGCCCAAGGTCAGCGGCGAGCCCATGTCGGTGTGCATCACCGTGCCATCCTGCACGTTGCTGCCCTCGCCAATGTCGATCAGCTCGTTATCCCCGCGCAGTACCGCGCCAAACCATACGCTGGCATCGGCCTGCAGGCGCACGTTGCCAATCAGTGTGGCGTTGGGTGCGGCCCAACTGGTGGGGTGGCTCTCGACCCGCAGGTCGCCCAGGCGGTATTTCATGCTTGCTCCTCAGGCTGGAACGCAGACGGCGGGGTTGGCCCCGCTCAGTTTTCGATGTAACGCTCAGGGGGCTGGTGCAGGCTGATGCCGGCATCGAACAACAGGTTGACCAGTTCCACGATCATGATCGCCGACAACCCCCAGATCTTGTATTCGCCATAGCGGTAGCTGGGCACATACCAGCTGCGCCCCTGGTAATCGATACGGTGGGTATGGTCGCGCGGGTCCTGGCGGAAGAATTCCAGCGGCACGGTGAATACTGCCGCGATTTCGGCGTCGTTGGCGCGGTATTCGACGAAGTCGGGAATAACCCCGACGAATGGCGTCACTTTGAGGCCGTGCAGCGAAATCAGCGGGCTGAGCGGGCCGATCACTTCCACCAGCCCCGGCGGCAGGCCGATTTCTTCTTCGGCTTCACGGAGCGCGGTGAACACCAGGTCCGGGTCTTCCGGGTCGCGACGGCCACCGGGAAAGGCCACTTCGCCACCATGTGTGGACAGGCCCTTGGCGCGCAAGGTAAGGACCAGTTCGGGCGCTTCGCTGCGGGTAATGGGCAAAAGAACCGCCGCTTCAGGGAACCGCCGGTCGGTTTCCAATGACGCGGGTTGGTGGTTGCTCATTCGGCGAAGTAGCTCGTCCAGCATTGCGCACACTCGTATCCAAGGCCTGCCTTGCATGATGCACCAAAGCCGCGAAGCACCCAAGCCCCTGCGCTTGCGGCGGCCTTGCCGGCGCGCCAAGATAGCCCCAAGCAAAAGGACCTACACATGAAATTCTGCAGCGCGTGCGGCCAGCCGGTCATACAGCAGATCCCCGAAGGCGACAGCCGCCTGCGGTATGTCTGCGAGTCTTGCCAGACCATCCACTACCAGAACCCCAACATCGTTGCTGGCGTGTTGCCAACCTGGGGCAGCCAGGTGCTGTTGTGCCGGCGTGCCATCGAGCCCCGCCGGGGCTATTGGACCTTGCCCGCCGGCTTCATGGAGAACGGCGAAACCCTCGACCAGGCCGCCCGTCGCGAAACTGTCGAGGAAGCCTGCGCCCGGGTCGGGTCGATGAGCCTGTACCAGCTGTTCGATTTGCCGCACATCAACCAGGTGCACGTGTTCTTCCGCGCCGAGCTGGCGGACCTTGCCTTTGATGTGGGTATCGAAAGCCTGGAGGTGCGCTTGTTCGAAGAACATGAGGTACCGTGGGGCGAGCTGGCTTTTCGCACCGTCACGCGCACACTAGAATGCTACTATCGCGACCGCATCGGGCATCACTACCCCATTGGCCATGAGTACCTGCCGCCGATGAACGTCTCGACCACGACCTCTACATAGAAAAGCCTTCAGGGATACCGTTACATGCGTTGGTTGCTTGCCCTTTTCTGCCTTTGCGTTACCTCGGTGTCCCAGGCGGCCTTCACCGAGACCATCATCCGCAAGCCCGTACCGGCAGCGCAAACGCCTTCGCCTTCGCAGCAGGCCATGCAACCGCTGATCGACAAGGTGCTGGTGATCAAGTCCGAGCGCCGCCTGCAGCTGATCAGCCGTGGCGAGCCGCTGAAAACCTACCGCATTTCCCTGGGCAAGCAGCCCAAGGGCGCCAAAGAGCGCGAAGGCGACAAAAAAACCCCCGAAGGCCTGTACTGGCTGGACTGGCGCAAGCAAAGCGACCGCTTCAACCTGGCCATGCACATCAATTACCCGAACGTCAGCGACGCCGCCCGTGCCACCCGCGAAGGGGTGAGTGCCGGCAGCATGATCATGATCCACGGCACGCCGATCAACGACGAATACCCGGAATGGTACTTCCATACCCTGGACTGGACCGATGGCTGCATTGCCATGCGTAACCGTGACATGCAGGAAGTGTGGGACCTGGTGCGGGATGGGACGTTGATCGAGATTCGGCCTTAGCCCTACAAGCAAGTACCCGCTTCGACAGGTTTACCAGCGCAAGTCGCGTTGCCCTGCCAACGCCTGCGGCCCCAGCCACTGCGCCCCTCGCAACAAAGGCGTCAACGCAGCCTCCGGTTGCAACTCGAATACCAGCTGCGCCCGACGACCTGGCAGGTCAGCATCCACCGCCAACTGATGCTGCCCCTGCTGCGCCAGTTGGCCACGCAGGCGCCAGCCACTGCGGCAGTCCATTTCCAGCCAGCCCTGCCCCAGGCCCAGCGACCAGGGTTGGCTCAGTGCCAGATCACTCACTGTTACGCGGCCTTCGCTGGCCAGGCACCGGCGCCCTACCCCGCTCAGGTGCACTGCGCCCTGCCACTGCCCAGCCAAGCGGTAATCAGCCGCCACCGTAGCCTGGGGCCTCATGGCCGCTGCTTCCAGCCGCCAACGCCAAGGCCAGCCTTCGGCACGCAGCTGCCAGGCTTGCCCTTGGAACCCCAGCTGCGCAGTGGCCTGCATGCGCCAAGGCTCCACCGACCAACGCAATGGCCCGACTGGCCCCAACTGTTGTGCGTGACCTTGCCACAGGCTGCCACGGGCATCCTGCATTGGCAGGCCGAGCCCGCGCGCCACCCAGCTAGCAGGTAGCTCCACCAGCAGTGTCACGGCGAACACGAGCAGCACCCACGCCGCAGCTTTACGGCTCATGGCTGCATCACCAGATCGAAGCGCAACACCTTGCCATCCTGCTCCAGCCCCCATTGCAGCGGCTGTACGCCTTCGGTGCGCAGGGCCTGCAACCAGTCTTGCAGCGCCCGCTCATCGGCCACCTGCCCGCGCATGTGCCAGGTTTTGCCTTGTTCATCAACCTCGGCCAGCGCCACCCGCCGCGCCTCGGCCGACTGCTTCAAACGCTCCATGCTCAAGCCAGGGCCACCTTGCAAACTGGCGGCTTGTTCAGCCAACCCTTGCCACTGACTGAGTTCGCGCCATTGCGCCAAGCCACCGCGCAGGGCCAGGAAGGCCAGCAACACGGCAATCAACAACCAGGCGAACTTCAACCGATGACGTTGCATCCAGTCACGGTTCATAGGGCTGCTCCCAAGTCGAAGATCACTTCGCCACTTAGCACCTGCACGGCGGCGCCCGCTGCGCTGGCCATGTCTTGCCAAGGTGGCGCGGCCCCCTCGCCCGCCAACCGCACGCGCCAGCGCTGGCCATCGAAGCGCACGGCTTGCAGGCGCCAGCCGGGGTGATCCCGCAGCCACGCCTGCAACGTTGCCTGCAAGTCTTCGAGCTGGCGTGTGCGCACTTGCTGTTGCAACCCACTTTCACGCAGGCGCTTGAGGGCCTGAGCGGCATGCCGTGGGCTGGCCTGTTCGCCTGTCACGGCAATGACCTGGGCCCGCCAGAGTTGCGCCTGGCGCCATTGCTGGCTCAACCACAGGCTGCCCCATACAGTCGCCAGTACCAGGCAAGCAGCCAACAGCCGTTGCTGCGGACGCGAAACGGCAGGCAATGAAGGTGCCTTGCGGCCACGCTCGAACAAGCCAGGCAGCGAAGCGAGGGGCGCCAGCGCACTTGGCCAGTCGCCACTCAGTGGCACCTTTTGCAGGTGTGCCCAAGGTTGCTGCGGCATTTCTTCCAGTGCATCCGGCCACGCCAGCCAGTGTTCCTGTTCGTCTTCGCCCAACCCTTTGTACAAGGACATGCCGGGTGGGCGCTGCCAGTGCCAGGCAGTGCCTGCTTCTACCGCAGGTAGCAACTGCAGCTCTGCCCAGCAACGCTCCACTTGCAGGCCCCATGCGGCACACTGCCCACGCCAGCCCTCCAGTTTCTGGCGTGCCACAACCAGCAGACGAAGGTACCCGGGTTCTCGGGCCAGGCAGGCACAGGCCACTTCGTCCGGCGGTTGCAGCAAGCAGTCCTCAAGCAGCAACGACCACTCTTCACGCTTGAGCCCCGGTGGAGCCGGTACGCGGAAGCAGCTGCACGCCTCGGCAGGCAGAATCAGTGCAACCCGGGCTTGCAGGTTCGCCGGTGGCTCACCCTGCCCTTGGCGCTGCACGATGCCGCCCTCGGTCAGTGCCCAGTGCCAGACAACGCCGGGGCGCAGCAACAACCACGGCTGAGCCGGCGTTCGTCGCCGCCATTCAAATTTCATGAGTGCCCCCACGGGAGGGCGAAAGTGCAGACATAGGGTGCTCCATCACGCTGCAATTCCAGGCGCACACCACGACCGGGATGCGCGGGCTGGTCAGAAGGCCAGGTCAGCCAGCGGCCGCCCTGGTAATAAAGGACATTCATCACGCTGACCCGGTCGAGGTGTTCGCGTTGTATCCAGCGCGGGGCGGCGGCCGCGTACAGGTCGGCCGAGCTTTCCAGCAGCAGGCGTTGATCGCGGGCCTCAAAGCGCAAGCGTTGGCGCTGCAGGCGCGATCCGCCCTCGGCCTCTGGCAGGCCGGTGGCGGCGACCCATTGCAATTGGTGGCTTGCCGGTTGCCAGTCCAGCCAGCGGCTGGTCAAGGGCAGGCGCTGGTCATAGACCCGGCGCAGCACCGGGCTGTCGAAGCGACGCTCCAAGGCCAGGCAAAAGTCCAGCACCGAGGTTTGTTGGCTGGTGACCTGAAGGCGTTCGCGGACCTTGAGCCAGCCGTTGACCAAAGCGGCGAGCATGATGCCGAGCAAGGCTGTCAGGGCCAGGGCGACCATCAGCTCGATCAGGGTCAAGCCAGCCTGGCGGCGCTTCATGGGCGCTCCAGAAACACGGTGTACTGGCCCAGCGGCAGGCGCTGGTCACGGTCGGCGAACAGTTGCAGCTCGCCCCGGCGCAAGTCGCGCACGCCGGTGCGGCGCAGTTGCAATTGCCAATGGCACGGCTGGCCGCCCTGGTTCAGCTCGCCGTTAGCCTGATTGGCGGCAGGCCAGAACTGCTCGACAGCGAAGCGGGTTTGCAGCTCACGCGCGCACAGCAGGCCAAGGCGATGCTGCTGCAGGTTGTCCTGCACGGCCAGGCGCTGACGCAGGACCTGGCTGGTGATCACCGCCAGCACAGCAGCGATCGCCAAGGCTACGGTCACCTCCAGCAAGGTGAAGCCACGCTGACGTTGCTTCATGGCGCCACCTGCAAGCGACCATCGCGGCCCCAGGCCCATTGCTGGCTGCCATCGGCCCAGCGCCAGATCACGCTGCCCGGCTGTGCCCAGCCATGCGGCGTGAACACCAGGCGCGGCTGCGGGCTGACGGGCCAGTCCGGGTGCAGGCCTTTGGGCCAGTCGCCCACCGCAACGGCTTCGACGACCCAGGCATTGCCCTCGCGCCGCACAAACTCCGGACGCGGGCCATTCCAGCGCAGCCCGCGCAGTTGCCCGGTATGTCGGGCCAACGCGGCCTGCGCTCGGGTTTCGGCCGCCAGGCGCTGCAACGCCTGGTCGACATTGGCTTGACCGCTGCCAAGCCCCGCCACCGCCAGGCCCGTCATCAGGCCGGCGATGGCCAGCACCACCAGCAATTCGATCAGGCTGAAGCCCCGCTGACGGCGCACCTTTACAGTTCCCAGTTACCCAGGTCGGCATCCTGGCCTTCCCCCCCGGGCAGGCCGTCCGCGCCCAGCGAGTAAACATCCACCCGACCATGTTCACCGGGCATGCGGTACTGGTACGGAGTGCCCCACGGGTCTTCCGGCAGGCGGCGCACATAACCGTCGTTGCGCCAGGCCCGTGGCAGTGGTTCCTGGCTCGGCTTTTTCACCAGTGCGGCCAGGCCCTGCTCGCTGCTGGGGAAACGCAGGTTATCCAACCGGTACATGTCCAGCGCCTGCTCCAGGGTGGCCAGGTCGGCCATCACTTTCTGTTTCATGGCCTTGTCCTGGTTGCCCAGCACGCTGGGCGCGACCACGGCGATGAGCAGGCCGATGATGAAGATCACCACCATGATTTCCATGAGGGTGAAACCGCGCTGGCGGTTGCGTCGATGCAGCATGGCAAAACTCCTTGTCGTCACAGTTGCAGGCCCTGGTTGAGTTGCATGATCGGCAGCAGCACCGCCAGCACGATGAACAGCACCACGGCGCCCATCACCAGGATCATCAGGGGTTCGAACAGCGCCATGGCGGTATCCACCTGGCGGGCAAAGCCGCGCTCCTGGTCGTCGGCCACGCGTTCGAGCATGTCGGCCAGGGTGCCGCTAGCCTCGCCGCTGCCGACCATGTTCACCAGTAGCGGCGGGAATTGCTGGCTGGCATCCAGCGCTCGGTGCAGGCTGGTGCCGCCTTGCACTTGCTGGCGCACCTGCTCCATGGCCAGCCGGATGCGCCGGTTGCCGACGGTTTCGGTGGCTACTTGCAAGGCTTCGAGCAGGGCCACGCCACTGCCACTGAGAATCGCCAGACTGCGCGCCAGGCGGGCGCTTTCCAGCACCTGCAGCAGGCTGCCGATGCGCGGCAGGCGCAGCAGCAACTGGTCGCGGCGCAAGCACCAATGCGGCTTGCGCAGCAACCAGCCGCCGAGCACGCCAAGCATCAACGCTACCCCCAACAACCACGGCCCGGCGTGTACCAGCCCCTGGCTCAGGCCGATCAGCAGCGAGGTGATCAGCGGCAGGCTTTGCCCCGCGTGGGCGAATTGTTCGGTGAGTTTGGGCACGACGAAGGTCATCAGGCCGACGACCACGGCAAGTGACACACCCATCAATACGGTGGGGTAGATCAGCGCAGTACGGGCTTTGTGCTGCTGGCGCTGTACCTGCTCCAGGTGGTCGGCCAAACGTGTAAGCACCTGTGCCAGGCGCCCGGAACGCTCGCCGGCCTCGACCAGTGCGCAATACAAACCCGTGAACGGCGCCCCCTGGCGCGCCAGGCTGCGAGCCAGGCCCAGGCCTTCGGCGAGCGATCCACGCAGGGCCACCAGCACACTGTGCAGGGCGGGCTGGCGCAGTTGGCGTTCAAGGGTACCCAGCGCATCGACCAAGGGGATGCCAGCCCCGATAAGGGTCGCCAGCTGGCGGGTCAGTTCACAGAGCTGGGCGCGGCTTAAACGCTGGCGCCTGGCTTGCCGGGCTCCGGCTTCCTGGCGCTGCAACTGTCGGGCGAACAGGCCCTGCTCGCGCAACAACTGGCGTGCATGGCGCTCGCTGTCGGCTTGCAGGCTGGCTTTGTGCGCTTTGCCGGCGAGGTCGACGGCCTGGTAGCGATACGTCGGCATGCCTTAACCCTGCACCACACGCAGCACTTCGGCCAGGCTTGTCTCGCCACGGGCAAGGCAATCACTGGCCATCGCCACCAGGCTCTGGCGACGCTCGGCCAGGTAATCCTGCATGGCCAGTTCACTGGCGCCGTCGTAGAGCAGACCAATCAACCCGGCATCCAGCTCGATGAATTCGTACAGGCCCAGGCGCCCGACATAACCGCTGCCCTGGCACTGTTCGCAGCCAACCGCGTGGTAGCTGCTGCCCAGTGCCGCCAGTTCTGGCCACAGCTCACGCTCGGCAGGTTGCAGCGGGTACGACACGGCGCAACGGCACAAGCGCCGTACCAGGCGCTGGGCCAGCACACCACGCAGGCACGAGGCGATCAGGAACGGCTCGATGCCCATGTCACGCAGACGGGTTACCGCCCCCACGGCGCTGTTGGTGTGCAGGGTGGACAGCACCAGATGGCCGGTGAGGCTGGCCTGTACCGCGATCTGCGCGGTTTCCTGGTCGCGGATTTCACCGAGCATGATCACGTCCGGGTCCTGGCGCAGGATGGCGCGCAGGCCACTGGCAAACGTCAGCCCGGCACGCGGGTTTATGGCTGTCTGGCCAATGCCGGCAATGGCGTATTCGACGGGGTCTTCGACCGTGAGGATATTGCGGCTGCCGTCGTTGAGGCTATTGAGGCTGGCGTACAGGGTGGTGGTCTTGCCCGAGCCGGTCGGGCCAGTGGACAGCACGATGCCATTGGGACGCGCCAGGCAACTGCGCAGGCCCTGTAACACGGCGGGCGGCATGCCCAGGTTATCCAGCGCCAGCAGGCTGGCCTGCTTGTCGAGCACGCGCATGACCACCCGCTCGGCATGAATGCCGGGCAAGGTCGAAACCCGTACATCCACTTCACGGCCTGCTGCACGCAAGGTGATACGGCCGTCCTGGGGCTGGCGCTTTTCGGCGATGTCCAGGCGCGCCATGACCTTGATCCGCGACACCAGCATGGCCGACAGCGCTCGCGGTGGGCGCAACACTTCACGCAGGTGCCCATCGATCCGCAGGCGCACCACCAGGCTCTGCTCGAAGGTTTCGATATGGATGTCCGAGGCGCGCAGGCGCAGCGCCTGGCCAAACAGGCCATTGATAAGACGGATGACCGGGGCTTCGTCATCGCTTTCCAGCAGGTCTTCGATACGCGGCATCTCGCTCATCAGGCTGTCCAGGTCGACCTGGTCACCAATGCCTTCGATCAGCGCTTCAGTGGCGGCATCACCCACCTCATACAACTGGCCCAGGCGCTCGTCGAACACGGCCGGTTCCAGATATTCCAGCGCACTGGGCTGGCCATGTACACGCAGCAGCTCCTGCAACTGGGCGCTGTCGGCATCGCGCCGTAGCCACAGCTGCCAGCCCTCGGCCGCCGGGGCCATGGCCACCCCGCTTTGCCGTGCCTGGCGATAAGGCAGCATCACCAGTCACCGCCTTCCAGGCGCGCGCGGCTGGCGGGGAATACCTGCAACAAAGGGGTGCCCTCGGCCAGGTCCGGCAGTTGCAGCGGCGTGGTCTGCTGCAAGGTGCGGTACTTGTCTTCGCTAAGCCCGGCCAGGCTTGGCCCGTCCCGCAAGATGCGCGGGCGGATGAACACCATCAGGTTCTGCTTGGTGTTTTTGGTGGCGTCGGAACGGAACAGCCGGCCCAGGTAAGGGATGTCACCAAGCAGCGGCACGCGCTGGTTGCTGGTGCTCAGTTCGTCGCTGATCAGGCCGCCGAGGATCACCAGGCCGTTGTCCTCGACCATGACCTTGGTCTTGATCTCGCGCTTGTTGGTGATCACATCGCTGGCCGCGCTGGATTCGGCGATCGATGACACCTCCTGGACAATGTCCAGGCGCACGCTGTTGTCGACGTTGATCTGCGGCTTGATGCGCAGCTTCACCCCGACCTCTTTACGTTCGATGGTCTGGTACGGGTTGGCGTTGTTCTGTGTGACCGAACCGGTGACAAAGGGCACCTCCTGGCCGACCAGGATGGAGGCCTCGGCGTTGTCCAGGGTCAGCAAAGTAGGTGTGGACAGCAGGTTAAAACCACTCTTGCCCTTTAGCGCATTGACCAACATGGCGAAGTTGAACCCGCCGCCGAAATGGCCGATGCCCGCCATGGCGCCGGTAGTGGCGGACAGCAGGTCGCCAAGCGCCTCGTTGTCGCCACTGGCAGCCGCCCCGGCGATGTTGGCGATGTTCACCCCGTTGCTGCCGAAGTTGACGATGCCGGCACCGAACTTTTCGTCGGCAAACAGCCATTGCACGCCCAGCTCCTGGGCGCTGCTATCGGACACCTCGGCAATGATCGCTTCCACCACCACCTGGGCACGGCGAATGTCCAGCTGCTCGACGATGGCGCGGTAGGCGGCCAGCTCGCTGTCTGGGCCGACCATGACCACAGCATTGGTGCCTTCTTCGTATTCAAGGCGAATGCCCGGGCCACCACTGGTAGCCACCGCGGGCCTGTCCTTACCCTCACCTTCACCCGCCCCTTCAGCCGGCACCACACCTTCCTGGCTGAGCCCGCGTAACACCTTGACCACTTCACCGGCATTGGCATGGCGCAGGTAAATCACCTGGGTGCTGCCATTGCCAGGCGCCTCTTGCGGGCGGTCGAGCTGGCGCAGCAGGCTGGCGATGCGGTCGAGGTTACTGCGCCAGTCGGTGACCACCAACTGATGCGCTGCCGGGTACGGGGTGATCACCCCAACGCGTGGGTCGATCAGGGGTTTGAGGATACCCAGCACCTGTTCGTTGGCGGCGTTGCGCACATTGAATACACGGGTGGCCACGCTGTCGCTGCCTTCACCCTGCTGCCCGCCCGCCTCCACCGGCACCGGTTCCAGGCGCGCGGCCTGGTCGGGGACGATCTTCACGCTGCCGTTGGGCAGGTCGACAGTGGCATAGCCTTGGGCGCGCAACTGCGCGAGGAAGATGTCGTAGATGGCATCGGCGTCGTGCAGGTCGACGGTGCGCACAGTGACCTTACCCTTTACCCGGGGGTCGACGATGAACGTCGTGCCGGTGATACGCGACACGCTGTCGATGAACTCGCCCAGTTCGGTGTCGACGAAGTTCACCTCGTACATTGGCGTACCGTTGTCATCGAACACCGGCTCTTCGGCGCAGGCCAGGGACAGCACCAGGCTCAGCGCAGCAGCCACGCAGTATCTAACAGGCATCGTTCATCCTTGCCGCTTGAAGCCGGTCACGGCGGGGCGTGGCGGCCAGGGCAGGCGTTCGCGCCGCCCCTGGTTGTTGAAAATCAGGCCATCACTGTCGATGTCCTGCAGCACGATCCCCGGCGCCAAGCGTTGGCCACGCGCCAGCGTGCGTACTTGCTCGCCGTAGCGCAGCACCACCACGCTGGAGGCCAGTGGCTCAGCCTTCAGGCCCCCGAGGTATTGCAGTGGCAGGCGGGTAACGGCGATTGCACCGTCGTCGATGGGCGCCTGCCAGTGACCGACCATCAGCCCAGGCAACGGAGCGACAGCCACCGCAGGTGCTGTCGCCGGTTGTGGCTGGCGGCTCAGTTGCAGCACGCACTGGGCGGCCAGCCAGCCTGCCAAGGTCAGGCCTGCGCACGAGAGCAGGCGCGAAGCCAACGTCACGAAGCCAACTGCCGTGGGTGCCAGCCCGGGTGCCCCTGCACATAGCGCACGTCTGGCCATTGCAACGGCACCAGTTGCCAGCCGGGTGCCTGACGGGCAAGCCAGGCTTCAACCCGCTGCCACAGGGGCTCGCCCGCCTGGCTTTCAAACTGCAGGCCAAAAGTGCGGCACAGGCCCTGCACCGGCTCCAGCCCGGTGATGCGCTTGCCTTGCGGGCTGTAGCTGACCCCCCAGGCCTGGCTCTGCCAGCGTGGCAGGTCTTGGCTGTTGTCCAGCAGTAGCGGGTCGCCGAACAGTTGCTCTGCGGCGTTCTCCAGTACTTGCTCCACCTGCCGGGCCGGCGCTTCGACCACCGGGGCCGGGTAGCCACCGGTCAGGCTGATCAGGTGTTCGCGGGTAATGGGGGCACCCGCGGGCAGCGGGTAGTCATAGCGCAGGCCCGGCAGCAGCACGGGCATGCTGCTGTCATCGGCCAACGCTTGATGCAGCAAGCGGTCCCAACTGCCGCCACGGGTGTCGCGGCGCCACAAAGCCTGTGGCGCACGGGCCAGCGGTTGGTCGAGCCAGGCCGCATGGCCGGCGCGTTGCTGGCGCAAGGTAGCCTGGAGCTGCCCCACCCGCAGTTGCGCGGCGGGTGACAGTTGCTGTTCGAACGCCGGGAAGAAACGCCCATCGAATTGCCATGCGCCAGCCATTCGCTGACAACGCAGGCGGAAGACGCCGCTGCCCCGACAGCCGGCGAACAACACCGGCACGCGCCGGCCACTCGCCTGGGTGACCTCGACCGGCGCCGGCCACAGGTCCTGGCCACGGGCGCACAACAACACGTCGATTTGCGGCACCCGCTCGGCCAGCCACAAGCCAGGGCCTGTGCCGACGTCGGCCATGGCTACCACCAGGTCGGCTTCGCGCCGGGCTTGCTCGAACACGGGTTGTAATGATTGGTACCACAGTTTCAGGGAGGCTTTCTGGTCCTGGGCATAAGGGTCGGTCACGCCGACCACGGCAACGCGGGCACCGCCGCGCTCGAAGACGTGCAAAGCCTCCAGCCCCAGTGCCTGACGTTGCGCGTCCGCCAGCCCGGCGCCCAAGGTAATGGCGCTAGCCTGGCGATACAGCCCATGGCTACGCTGCGGCCACAGCACGCGTTCATCGCTGCTGACACGCACCTCACTGCCCAGCAACTGGCTGCCTTGAACGCCACTTTCGCCTTGAGTCAGGTAGGCCAGCCCACTGCCATTCCAGCCCTGGCCGTTTTCCAGGGTCAGGCTGTTACCTGCACCGGCCTCCCCCCGCAGTTGTTCCAGCAGCGCCGCCAGCACGGCAAAACCGCCCAGCTGGGCTGCACTTGCCTGGCTGGCATCGAGCAACGGCGCCAGTTGCGGGTAGGCCAGGCTGGCGCTGCTGCCGGTCATCCAAGGCGCGCGGCCCAGGTGGCTGACCGGCCCCAGGCGAGTCGCCGGCACCACCGCCTGGCCGGGTTGGCGGGCATCGAGGGTATCGGCCACGTACAGCAGGTCGAGGTGGGCGTTGCCGCCCTGCTGTACCGGGAAAGCAGAACAGGCGCCGAGCAGCGGGGCCATGGCCCCGACACCCATCCAGCTGATCACTTCGCGCCTGTGCATGCTGCTTGCCATCGAACCCGCCATCCTTATCCATGTTCATTCAGGGCTCCGGATGTTGCGGCGTTGGCATTACAGTTTGATGGCAGAATTCCGACAATCATTCCAAATCGATCTGTCAGCGTATGTTCTAAGAGCGGGCCGTTTTAAAACGCCGTTAACATTTCTGCCAATGAATCATCATATTTGCGCACTAAAGTCGCGGTTTCCTCTAACTCAGCCAACATAAGGACACCCTGATGAGTCGAGATACCGGCGACAACCTGGACCGGAACCCAAGCGGCAACCTGCCGATGGCCAACGTCATGGACGCCTACCTCAGCCGCCGCAGCGTGATGCGCGGCAGCCTGGGCGCCGCCATCGCCATGATCGCCGGTACCGGCCTGACAGGCTGCTTCGACGGTGGTGGTTCCGATCACGATGATCCGGTCACCGAGCCACCGGTGACCGAGCCGCCTGTTACCGAACCAGAGGTACCGAAACTGGCGCTGGGCTTCCAGTCCATCCCGGGCTCACGCACCGACGCCTGCGTGGTGGCCGCCGGCTACAGCGCCTATGTACTGGCGCCGTGGGGTACGCCCATCAACAGCAATGGCAACCCGTGGAAGTCCGACGGCAGCAACACCTCGACCGACCAGGCCAATGCCATGGGCATGCACCATGACGGCATGCACTTCTTCCCCATCAACGGCAGCTCGGAAGACGGCTTGCTGGCGATCAACTTCGAATACATCGACACCGCCGCCCTGCACCCGGCCGGCCCCACCACCGACGTGAACGGCAAGCGCCCGGTCGAAGAAGTGCGCAAGGAGATCAACGCCCACGGAGCTGGCGTGGTGCGCCTGCAGAAAATCGGCGGACGCTGGCAGGTGGTCGACAACGACCCGCTGAACCGCCGCTTCACCACCGCCTCGCGCATGGAAATCACCGGCCCGCTGCGTGGCACCGACCACGTCAAGACCAAGTACTCCACCGCCGGCACCCATTGCCGTGGCACCAACAACAACTGCGGCAACGGCTACACCCCGTGGGGCACCTACCTGACCTGTGAAGAGAACTGGCCGGGTATCTTCGTCAACAAGGGTACCCGCCCCGAAGACCAGCGCCG
The DNA here is from genome assembly GCF_014192825.1 of Pseudomonas sp. OG7. NCBI lineage: Bacteria > Pseudomonadati > Pseudomonadota > Gammaproteobacteria > Pseudomonadales > Pseudomonadaceae > Pseudomonas > Pseudomonas sp. OG7. The sequence goes on from NZ_JACHYK010000003.1 coordinate 118,058, forward strand.
CATTGGCGTGGGCACCTCCAGCGGCCAGTACAAGTGGGAAACCGCTGCCGGTGACAGCACCGAGGTGGCCGACGAGTTCGCCCGTTTCGACGTCACCGTCAAAGGCGCCAGCGCCACCGACGACTACCGCAACGAAGCCAGCACCTACGGCTACATCGTCGAAATCGACCCGTACAACAGCAGCACCCTGGCCACCAAGCGCACCGCACTGGGCCGCTTCCGCCACGAGGGCTGCGCCCCAGGTCTGCCGGTCGCCGGCAAGCCGCTGGTGTGGTACATGGGTGACGACTCGAACAACGAGTACCTCTACAAGTGGGTGTCCACCGCGGTGTGGGACGCCGCCGACGCCAACCCGGCCGACCGCCTGGCCACCGGTGCCAAGTACCTTGACCAGGGCAAGCTCTACGTGGCCCGCTTCAATGCCGACGGCACCGGCGTATGGCTGCTGCTGGATGTGAACACCGCTACCACTAACGGCAGCACCCTGGGTGCGCTGTATGGTGACTTGCCAGGCATCATCCTGAACACCCGTGGCGCCGGCGATGCCGTGGGCGCAACGCCGATGGACCGTCCGGAATGGACCACGGTCAACCCGCTGAACGGCGATGTATACCTGACCCTGACCAACAACAGCGCGCGCACCCCGGAAAAGGTCGATGCGGCCAACCCGCGCGGCCCGAACCGCCATGGCCACATCATTCGCTGGCACGACAGCGACGACCAGTTGAGCTTCACCTGGGACATCTTCGTGTTCGGCGCCAACGCAGCCGGTACTGCCGATATCAACCGTTCCGGCCTGACCGAACTGAACCAGTTCGCCAGCCCCGACGGCATGAGCTTCGATAGCCGTGGCGTGCTGTGGTTCGAGACTGACAACGGTGAAAGCACCCTCACTGATTACACCAACGACCAGCTGCTGGCAGTGATCCCCACCGACCTGGTAGACGCCAGCGGCAAGCAGGTGCCGGTGAACGCGCAGAACCAGGTGGACCTGCGCCGCTTCTTCGTTGGGCCGAATGAATGTGAGGTGACCGGGATTACCTTTACGCCGGACAACAAGACGCTGTTCGTGAACATTCAGCACCCGGGGAACTGGCCATATACCGACAAGGCGACCGACGCTACGCCGGCTGGGACTACGGTACGGCCGCGGGCTTCGACGGTGGTGATTCAGCGTATTGATGGCGGGGAGATCGGGACTGCCTGATCGACCTGTGCACGGGGGCCGCTTTGCGGCCCTTTCGCGACACAAGGCCGCTCCTACAGTGGGTACGCGATCTCTTGTAGGAGCGGCCTTGTGCCGCGAATGGGCTGCACAGCAGCCCCGGCAACCTCAAGCCCTACCAAGCCATCGGCTCGCGGCTGCGCACCCGCACCTGCTGCGCCGGCCCCCGGGAAACTGCCCAATCACCGACCAACCATTTCTTCAGAAGTGGAACCAGCTGAGTGCGTCAACACCAAGTCGACTGCGGATTTGGTCTGCGTGCGCTCTGATATTGGATATGTCTCGCTCATAACTCAGACGTTGTTCGGTGCCTTCTACCAAATATGAAAGATTCTGACTAAAGTTTTGCTCGTGCCGATTCATGTCAATAAGTTGCTGATACAGAGACTCTGCCTGAGCGAGGTCAAGTGGCTGTAGTCCCGCAGCTTCATGGCGGGGCGGAGTTCGAGCCCCGTTGGCCAATGGCAGCTGTTGAGCTGTACTACCCGCTGGTGCAAGACGGTTAGCCAGATACACTGTACCCTGCTGAGCCATAGGGTTTCTCAGTGTTTGCCTAACAGGTTGTGTTGGCATATGGGCTTGTGTTTGTTGCCGCTGTTGTAGTCTGGCACGCAGTGCCTCCACACGCTGTTCTGCAGTCTGCCGCGGAGCCCTTTGTGCCTCTGCCCTTCGTGATTGCTGCAATAGCTTTTGCGGTACTTTACGCAGACCACTTAGATCCGCGTGACCACTTGGATCCAGCCCCATGACTGGATCTCCTGAGCAGTAGCTATAAGCATTTGGCCCGCCAGCACCAAAAGGACTCCAGCCATCAGGTGAAAGAAATCGCCTCAGGGCTGGGCTGTAAGCCCGATAACCATTGCCTAGCACGTAGGTGCCGGAGCGGCAGTCTTCTCGCTCACCATTGTAGCCAAGCATGAATGCCGAGCTAGCTTGGTTTTGGTGGTGCCCGTAAGGGCAATAGGCACGCAGAGCTACTGACACAGGGTTTTGCCTCGCAAGACGGTGAGCTGAAGTTTTGGTCTTTCCGAGGCCAGGCGCAACTAGCAAGATTATCAGTACACGCTGCTGGTTTCAGCTCACGATCACAGGTTCTGAATACCGTGCAATTCCTGAATGTGACTGGCTTGCCAGCGAATAGGCTGCACAGCAGCCCCGGCAACCTCAAGCCCTACCAAGCCATCGGCTCGCGGCTGCGCACCCGCACCTGCTGCGCCGGCACCCGGGCATGCCATTGCACCACCCCCAACGCCTCCACCTGGAATTCGCTGCGTATCGCCCGCCCCTCTTCCTCGAACGACAACTGCAACAGGAAATACCCGCTGTTCAGCAGCAACCCTTCGCTCAGCCGTTCGAACGTTTCGTCATCCACCGCCCCCAACGCCTGACGCAAGGCACCTGCATCCACATACCCCGACGCCGGCCGCCCGCTGATGATGCGGCTGAGCAACGAGCGCGAATAGCGCCCTTCGTATAACGCCTCCAGCAGCGGCAAATGCTCCAGCCCAAGCGCATTGGCGTTCAGGCGCCAACCGGTCACCTGCGGCAAGGCACACAACATCGGATAGCGGCCCTGCCGACTGGCGTCCGGCTCCAGCAGCAGGTTCAGCTCGCTGGTGTCGAGCATCGGCTGGTTGGCCGCCAGGCGTGGTGGCTGCTGACGCAGGTACTGGGCGCTTTCGGCGCCTTGCAGGCGGGTATCGCTATCGGCGTCGAGCCAGTCGGCCAGCGCATCGACCAGCCGCTCAGCCGCCATGTCGTCGCCTAGCAAATAGCGCAACTGACGCTCGGCTCGCTCGCCATCAGCACCTAGCAGCGCATTGACGTTGAAGCAGGTGTGCTGGTCGCGCACCCGCAACTGCGCCTGGCCAGCGCCAAAGTCATAGTTCAACGGCTGCCCACGCAGGGCCTGCCAGAACAATGGGCTAAGCCGCCAGGCGGGATCGCGCAGGGCTTGCTCGGCGTAGGCCAGGCCGGCCTGCTCCATGGCCCGCGCTTGCACCCGCTGGTGCAACAGGCGCACTTCATCCACCTGACGCCGGCCGTCTTCCACCAGCCAGGCCATACCCGCCGCCAACATTGCCAGCACCACCATCACCATCAACAGGGCCGCCCCCCGCTGTTGCCTGCCACCCATCCGTGCGTGCCTCGCTCGCAGAATAAAGACGCCAGTCAACACGCGGTGTGTTGCAGGTAGATGGCAATGCCCGTCCGTCATGTGTACGTCATCTACACGAGGCAGGATTAGCCTTCCTTTTCATGACCTTACAGGAGTGGTCGCAATGGGTGGCATTGGAATCTGGCAACTGGTGATCGTACTGCTGATCGTATTCCTGCTGTTTGGCACCAAGCGCCTCAAGGGCCTGGGCAGCGATGTGGGTGAGGCGATCCAGGGTTTTCGCAAGTCCATGGGCGGTGACAACGATGTCAATGCCGCTGGCCAGGCTCAGGTACAGCAGCAGGCGCCGCTGAACGGCCAGGCCACACAGCAGCCTCAAGCGGATCGTCAGGCCTGATGTTCGAGGTAGGCTTCAGCGAGTTGCTGTTGGTCGGCATCGTCGCGTTGCTGGTGCTGGGCCCGGAACGCCTGCCGGTGGCGGCGCGTACCCTGGGGCGCGGACTGGGCCAGGCGCGCCGGGCCATGCACGCCTTGCGCACGCAGGTAGAACGCGAAATCGACATGCCGAACCTCGACAGCGCCCCATTACAGCGCCTGGAGCAGGAGATCCGCCAAGGCATAAGCCTGAACGCGGAGCCGGCCAATGATGCAGCCACGGTCGCCCAGCCCAAGGAAAACGCCTCATGAGTATTGCCATGGACCCGGCGGCCAGCATGCCGTTGACCGAACACCTGCGCGACCTGCGCAAACGCCTGGTGCGTTGCCTGGCACTGGTGGCATTGGTGTTCGCCGGCCTGTTCCCCTTTGCGCAAACGCTGTACACGCTCATTTCCGAACCACTGCGGCGCTTTTTGCCAGAAGGCGCGAGCATGATCGCTACCAGCGTCACCTCGCCGTTTCTGACACCGTTCAAACTGACCGCGATGTGTGCGCTGTTCGTGGCCATGCCGCTGCTGCTGCACCAGGCTTGGGGCTTTCTGGCGCCGGGGCTGTACCGCCGTGAACGGCGCATTGCCCTGCCGCTGCTGGTGTCGAGCATCGTGCTGTTCTATGCCGGCATGGCCTTCGCGTTCTTCCTGGTGTTTCCGATGATGTTCGGCTTTTTTGCCAGCGTGACGCCGGACGGCGTGGCGATGATGACCGACATCAGCCAGTACCTGGACTTTATCCTGGCGCTGTTCCTGGCGTTCGGGCTGGCGTTCGAGATCCCGGTGGCGACGTTCATCGTGGTCTGGGTGGGGTTGGCCGATGTGGCCACGTTGCGGCGCAGCAGGCCCTACGTGATTGTCGGGTGCTTTGTGGTGGGGATGATATTGACGCCGCCGGATGTGTTTTCGCAGACGATGCTGGCGGTGCCGATGTGGGTGTTGTTCGAGGTGGGGTTGCTGGCTTGTGGCTGGTTGAAGCGGCCGGTGCCTGGCAAGGACATTGTGGCTGGCGTGTAGGGCCTATTCGCGGGCGTGCCCGCGAATGGCCTTGATGCGGTCTAGAACTCGGCGAGCCGCCAGGCTTCATAGGCTGGCGTCTCGTACGGGTGGCTCTGCTTGAGCGCAGCGACGACCTGAGATATCAGATCGTCAGTCACCACCAGCTCCACCTTCCACTCTTCCACCACCTCGACCTGGCCGGCTTGCCCGAGGAACGGCTGACTGCCGTCCAGCGGGCGGAACTGGCCCTGGCCGAGGGTTTGCCAAGCGCAGTGGTCATAGTCACCGATGCGCCCGCCACCGGCGGCGAACACGGCGGCCTTGACCACTTCGAGATGGCTGTCGGGGACGAAAAAGGCGAGCTTGTACACGCCTTAGTTCACCCACACCCGTGCGTTGCGGAACATACGCATCAGCGCGGCATCTTCCTGCCACTCGTCCGGGCGCCACGAGTTCTGCACGGCGCGGAACATACGCTCCGGGTGCGGCATCATGATGGTCACACGGCCGTCGCGGCTGGTGAGGCCGGTGATACCACGCGGCGAGCCGTTCGGGTTGGCCGGGTAGGCTTCGGTGACCTTGCCGTGGTTGTCGACGTAGCGCAGGGCCACGCAACCGGACACGTCGGCTTCCAGCAGTGCCGCTTCGTTGGCGAACTCGGCGTGGCCTTCGCCGTGGGCGATGGCGATCGGCATGCGCGAACCGGCCATGCCCTGCAGGAAGATCGAGTTGGACTTCTGCACCTCGACCATGGCCACACGCGCTTCGAACTGCTCCGAGCGGTTACGCACGAAGTGCGGCCAGTACTCGGTGCCCGGGATCAGCTCGTGCAGGTTGGACATCATCTGGCAACCGTTGCACACGCCCAGGGCGAAGCTGTCGGTACGCTCGAAGAAGGCCTGGAAGGCGTCACGGGCACGGGCGTTGAACAACGCCGACTTGGCCCAGCCTTCACCGGCACCCAGCACGTCACCGTACGAGAAGCCCCCGCAGGCGACCAGGCCCTTGAAGGCCTCGAAGTCGACACGGCCCGCGAGGATGTCGCTCATGTGCACGTCGATGGCGGCGAAGCCGGCACGGTCGAAGGCTGCGGCCATCTCGACCTGGCCGTTGACACCCTGCTCGCGCAGGATGGCCACTTGCGGGCGCACGCCCTTCTTGATGTACGGTGCGGCGATGTCGTCGTTGACGTCGAAGCCCAGCTTTACCGACAGGCCCGGGTTGTCTTCCTCGAGCAGCAGGTCGAATTCCTGGTCCGCGCAGTCGGCGTTGTCGCGCAGGCGCTGGATCTGGTAGCTGGTTTCAGCCCACTGGCGCTGCAGCATGCGGCGGTCATCGTCGAACAGCACTTCGCCGTTCAGGCTGATGGACACTTCACCGTTGTTGACCGGCTTGCCGATCACCGCGACGCAACCTTCGCCCAGGCCAGCGGCGCTGAACTGTGCCAGTACGTCAGGGGTAGCATCCTGGCGAACCTGGATGACTGCGCCCAGCTCTTCGTTGAAGAGGATGGCTGGCACGTCGCCCTTGCTGTCGGTCAGCGGGTCGAGGTGCAGGTCGAGGCCGCAGTGGCCGGCGAAGGCCATTTCCAGCACGGTGGTGACCAGGCCGCCATCGGAACGGTCGTGGTAGGCCAGCAGGTGGCCGTCGGCGTTCAAGCCCTGGATCACGGCGAAGAAGGCCTTGAGGTCTTCAGCATCGTCGACGTCCGGTGCCTGGGCAGCGATCTTGCCGTAGGTCTGGGCCAGGATCGAGGCGCCCATGCGGTTCTTGCCACGGCCCAGGTCGATCAGGATCAGGTCGGTCTCGCCCTTGTCCATGCGCAGTTGCGGGGTCAGGGTTTTACGGATGTCGGTGACCGGGGCGAAGCCGGTGATGATCAGCGACATTGGCGAGGTAACGCTCTTCTCGCCGCCCTCATCGCTCCATTTGGTCTTCATCGACATCGAGTCTTTGCCGACCGGAATGGTGATACCCAGCTCCGGGCACAGCTCCATGCCGACAGCCTTGACGGTGTCGTACAGGCGGGCGTCTTCACCCGGGTGGCCGGCGGCGGACATCCAGTTGGCCGACAGTTTGATGTCGGACAGCTTCTCGATGCGCGAAGCGGCCAGGTTGGTCAGGGTTTCGCCGATGGCCATGCGGCCGGACGCCGGGGCATCCAGCAGCGCCAGCGGAGTACGCTCGCCCATGGCCATGGCTTCACCGGTGTAGACGTCGAAGCTGGTGGCGGTAACGGCGCAGTCGGCCACCGGTACCTGCCACGGGCCGACCATCTGGTCGCGGGCAACCAGGCCGGTGATGGTGCGGTCGCCGATGGTGATCAGGAAGCTCTTGCTGGCCACGGCCGGGTGGCTAAGAACGCGCTGGACGGCGTTGTCCAGGTCCAGCTTGCTCGGGTCGAAGTCATCGCCCAGCTCGGCTTCACGGGTAACCGAACGGTGCATGCGTGGGGGCTTGCCCAGCAGCACGTCCAGCGGCATGTCCACCGGGGTGTTGCCGAAGTGGCTGTCGCTGACGGTCAGGTGTTGCTCTTCAGTCGCTTCACCCACTACGGCGAACGGGCAGCGTTCGCGCTCGCAGATGGCCTTGAAGCGCTCGAAATCGACGGCGCTGACGGCCAGCACGTAACGCTCTTGCGATTCGTTGCTCCAGATTTCGTGCGGGGCCATGCCCGGCTCGTCGTTGGGCACGTTACGCAGTTCGAAGCGGCCGCCACGGCCACCGTCGTTGACCAGCTCAGGGAAGGCGTTGGAGATACCGCCGGCGCCAACGTCGTGGATGAAGGCGATCGGGTTGGCGTCGCCCAACTGCCAGCAGCGGTCGATGACTTCCTGGCAACGGCGCTCCATTTCAGGGTTTTCGCGCTGTACCGAGGCGAAGTCCAGGTCTGCCGAGCTGGCACCGGTCGCCACCGACGAAGCGGCGCCGCCGCCCAGGCCAATCAGCATGGCCGGGCCGCCGAGCACGATCAGCTTGGCGCCGACGGTGATCTCACCCTTCTGCACGTGGTCTTCACGGATGTTGCCCATACCACCGGCGAGCATGATCGGCTTGTGGTAACCGCGCACTTCTTCGCCGTGCGGGGTGTTGATGGCCTGCTCGAAGGTACGGAAGTAACCGGTCAGGGCCGGGCGACCGAATTCGTTGTTGAACGCCGCGCCACCCAGAGGGCCTTCGATCATGATGTCGAGGGCGTCGACGATGCGCTCAGGCTTGCCGTAAGGCTGCTCCCATGGCTGCTCGAAGCCCGGGATGCGCAGGTTGGACACGGTGAAGCCGGTGAGGCCAGCCTTGGGCTTGGCGCCACGGCCGGTAGCACCTTCGTCGCGGATTTCACCACCGGAGCCGGTGGAGGCACCAGAGAACGGGGCGATGGCGGTCGGGTGGTTGTGGGTTTCCACCTTCATCAGGATGTGCACCGGCTCCTGCACTGCGCCGTACTGGCGGGTTTCAGGGTTCGGGAAGAAGCGGCCGGCCACGTTACCGACGATGACCGAAGCGTTGTCCTTGTAGGCGGACAGCACGCCTTCGTTGTGCATCTGGTAGGTGTTCTTGATCATGCCGAACAGGCTCTTTTCCTGAGCCTGGCCGTCGATGTCCCAACTGGCGTTGAAGATTTTGTGGCGGCAGTGCTCGGAGTTGGCCTGGGCGAACATCATCAGTTCGATGTCGTTCGGGTTGCGCTTGAGGCCCTGGAAAGCGTTGACCAGGTAGTCGATCTCGTCTTCGGCCAGGGCCAGGCCCAGGTCGATGTTGGCCTTGGCCAGCGCGTCGCGGCCACCGGCCAGGATGTCGACCGAGGTCATCGGCTTGGGCTGGGCGTGGCTGAACATGTCGGCCGCCTGCTCCAGCTGGCCCAGCACGCGCTGGGTCATGCGGTCGTGCAGCTCGGCGGCGATCAATGCAGCGTCAGCATCGCTCAGGGTGCCGGCCACGTAGTAAGCGATGCCGCGCTCAAGGCGCTGGATCGACTGCAGGCCGCAGTTGTGGGCGATGTCGCTGGCCTTGCTGGCCCACGGCGAAATGGTGCCCAGGCGCGGCACGACCAGGAACAGGCGACCGGTCGGCTCCTGTACCGGCACACTCGGGCCGTACTTGAGCAGACGGCCCAGCACCTGCTGCTGGTCGGCGGTCAGTTCGCCATCAACATCGGCGAAGTGGGCGAATTCGGCATACAAACCAGTAACAGCGGGGACTTTCTGGCTCAGTTGCTCGAGTAATTTACCGTGGCGAAAGGCAGAAAGGGCAGGAGCGCCGCGCAGGATCAACATCGTCGGGACAGCCTCAGGAAGGGGTGTGCTTAGAGGCCGTGCATTCTAGCCTAATTCGATGGCTTTCGGCACCCGCTCTACGCCACGGCTGCCGGGCGGTGGAACCGGACTTTCGGGTCAATATTTCGGGTGCTCGCCTCAAGAGGTTTATGGCCTGTGAGATCGAGCGCCGCGCGGGCGGCGCTCGATCTCACAGGCGCCACACCTCTCACGGCAGGCACTTGGTGGCCCAAACACAATCCACCGCCACGCCCCCACATCACATAAACCGCTACCAGACAAGCTAACCGTTGTCGAGATATGGTTGAACCGGTCCTTTGCGTATACTGCAACCTATGTTCGCCCACACTGCTTTGCGCCAGCGTTGCGCCAAATGGCTTCTCGCAACCGGACTCTTTCTGCTGCTCGGTGCCTGCGTTGAAAAACCCAGCACCCTCGAGCGCGTGAAGGAGGATGGCGTGCTGCGCGTCATCACCCGCAACAGCCCGGCCACCTATTTCCAGGACCGCAACGGCGAAACCGGCTTCGAATACGAGCTGGTTCAGCATTTCGCCGAAGATCTGGGCGTAAAGCTGCAAATCGAGACCGCCGACAACCTCGACGAGCTGTACGACGCCCTCGGCAAGCCCTCCGGCCCGGTGCTGGCCGCTGCCGGCCTGGTCAGCAGCGAGCGGCGCAAGGCACAGGTCAGATACTCTCACCCGTACCTGGAGGTGACCCCGCAGGTCATCTACCGCAACGGCCGCCCGCGCCCCACAGACGCCAAGGGCCTGGTCGGCAAGAAGATCATGGTGCTCAAGGGCAGCAGCCATGCCGACCAGCTGGCCGAACTGAAGAAGCAGTACCCGGGCCTGCAATACGAAGAGTCCGACGCCGTCGAGGTGGTCGACCTGTTGCGCATGGTCGACGAAGGCCAGATCGACCTGACCTTGGTCGACTCCAACGAGCTGGCGATGAACCAGGTGTACTTCCCCAACGTGCGGGTTGCCTTCGACCTGGGCGATACCCGTGACCAGCGCTGGGCAGTGGCCGCAGGCGAAGACAACAGCCTGCTCAACGAGATCAACGAATTTCTCGACAAGGCGCAGAAGAACGGCACCCTGCAGCGCCTGAAAGACCGTTATTACGGCCATGTCGACGTGTTGGGCTATGTGGGCGCCTACACCTTCGCCCAGCACCTGCAGCAACGCCTGCCCAAGTACGAGAAGCACTTCAAGAGCTACGCCAAGGTCGAGCAGGTAGACTGGCGCCTGCTGGCCGCTATCGGCTATCAGGAATCGATGTGGCAGCCGGAGGTCACCTCCAAGACCGGCGTGCGCGGCCTGATGATGCTGACCCAGCGCACCGCCCAGGCCATGGGCGTGTCCAACCGCCTGGACCCGAAACAGAGCATTCAGGGTGGCGCCAAATACTTCATGAAGATCAAGGAAGAGCTGGACGACAGCATTCAGGAGCCGGACCGCACCTGGTTCGCCCTGGCTGCCTATAACGTCGGCAGCGGCCACCTGGAAGACGCCCGTACCCTGGCCAAGCGCGAGAAGCTCAACCCGAACAAGTGGCTGGACGTGAAGAAGATGCTGCCGCGCCTGTCGCAGAAGCAGTGGTATCGGCAAACCAAGTACGGCTACGCCCGGGGTGGCGAGCCGGTGCACTTCGTGGCCAACATCCGCCGTTACTACGACATCCTCACCTGGGTGACCCAGCCGCAGCTCGAAGGCCAGGTGGCCGAGGGCAACCTGCATGTGCCTGGGGTGAACAAGGACAAGCCGGCAGATCAGTCGCCGCCCATGTAAGCCTGTACAGGTTAAGCCTTGGCCCGGCGAGCCTTGAAGAAATCACTGAGGATCTGCCCGCACTCCTCCGCCAGCACCCCGCCTTCCACCATCACCCGATGGTTCAGGAACCCCTGCCCGAAAAACTGCCCTTGGCTCTGCACGATCCCCGCCTTGGGCTCCAGGGCGCCAAACACCACGCGCATCACCCGCGAATGCACGATCAGCCCCGCACACATGCTGCACGGTTCCAGGGTCACGTAAAGGGTGCTGCCGGGCAGCCGGTAATTACTGGCAGACTTCGCCGCTGCGCGGATGGCCACCATCTCGGCATGCGCACTGGGGTCGCTGTCGATGATCGGCCGGTTGAAGCCCTGGCCGATCACCTGGCCATGCTGCACCAGCACTGCCCCCACCGGCACTTCCCCCATGCTTGCGCCTTGCGCAGCCAGTGTCAGTGCCAGGCGCATGAATTCCTGATCGCGGCTGCGATCGATGATCTGAGGGCGCATCAGACCACCGCGATCGCGGCCATCAGGCCGGTTTCCATGTGGTCGATGACGTGGCAGTGGAACATCCAGGTGCCCGGATTATCCGCCACCAGCGCCACCTGGGCGCGTTCGTTCTTGCCCAGCAGGTAGGTGTCGGTGAACCACGGCTCCTTGATGTCGTGGCGATTGGAGCCGATCACCTTGAAGCTCATGCCGTGCAGGTGGATCGGGTGCTGGTACTGGGTCATGTTCTTCAGCTCGAAGATGTAGCTCTTGCCCTTCTGCAACGTGGCGATGGGGCGGTCCGCGCAGGTCTTGTCGGTGATGTCCCAGGCCTGGCCGTTGATCTGCCACATGCTCGACGGTTTGTCCGGGTCAGGGGTGACAGTGACGTTGGCCGCCCATTCGAAATTGAAGTTGAGCTTTTCGGCATTCTCCAGGTCCGGCTCGGCGATCGGGTTGGGCGGCAGCGCTGGCGGCCAGTCACTCGGCACGTCGTTGCTGGCCACCGAACGCAGGGTGCCCAGGCGCACGAAACCCTCTCGCAGGGAAATCTCCTCACCCGCCTCGGGAATACGGATGGCCAGGCAGATACGCATGCCGGGGCCGAGCCAGTACTCGTCTTCCAATGGGCGCGGGGTCACCGGGTTGCCGTCGAGGGCATAGATTTTTGCCTCGCAGTTGCCCTTGAGGTTGAGGCGGTAGGTCCAGGTGTTGTCCAGGTTCAGCAGGCGCACCCGCACCACGTGGCCGGCCGGCAGCTCGATCACCGAGTCGGGCTGACCATTGATGGTGATCAAGCGCCCGGCGGTGCCGTTGCGCGCGGCCTCGCGCGGGATGCTGAAAGGCAGCCAGGCGCCCTGCTCGTCCACGTGCCAGTTCTTCAGGCTAAGGGTGCGCTCATGCTGGAAACCGGTCGGCTCGCGCTCCTCGACGATTAGCGGGCCGACCAGACCGCGCCCCAGCTCTTCGGAGCTGCTGACATGCGGGTGATACCAGTAGCTGCCGGCATCCGGCACGCGGAACTTGTAGTCAAAATACTCGCCCGGCTTGACCGGCAGTTGCGAGACGTAGGGCACACCGTCCATTTCCAGCGGCAGGCGAATGCCGTGCCAGTGAATGGTGGTTTCCACCGGCAGGTGGTTGATGAAGCGTACCCGCAGCCAGGTACCCTGGCGCACGCGAAGCTCGGTACCCGGCGCCGACGGGCCGAACGCCCAGGCCTCGGTCTTGAAGCCCGGCACCAGCTCGACGTCCAGCGGCGCTGCAATCAACTCATAATCGTGGCCGGCGTTTTCGTCTTCGACCTTGCCCAGCCAGTAACGCGCCGCGCCACCGGCGCCCAGGCCAACCACAACCAGGCCAGTCAGGCCCTTGAGCATTTGTCGACGGGTGAAGGACATCGGTGCGGGTACCTCGTGTTCTGCGCAATCAAGCTGCCAGCAGCGGCTGGCGATGAAGGGCGAATACGATACACCTGCAAATAGGAAAGATTAAGTGAAGTGTTGTTTCAATGGCCTAAGCCACCCTGTCCCTGGTGTTTACGCTTGTTTACAGATTCGCAAACCGCTGTACACGCACAATGGTTTTTTTATTCAGCAAGGCCGACATCATGGCAGCCATTACCTTTCGCCCTGCAGTACCCGAAGACGCCGCAACCTGTATAGCCATCCGGGCCCAGACCAGGGAGAACGCGTTCACGGAAGAGGACCTGCGCGCCCTGGGCATCACCGTCGACACCTGGAGCAGCGGCATTCGCGACGGGGGCTCCCCTGGGTTCGTGGCTTGCAATGCTGATGAGATAGTCGGCTACTGCTTCGCCGACAAGGACAGCGGCGAGGTCACCGTACTTGCCCTGCTACCCGCATACGAGGGCCAGGGAACCGGCAAGCGTTTGCTTCAGATGGTTGTCGATCAGCTGCGGGAACTGGGGTTCGAACACCCCTTCCTGGCTTGCTCCAGCGACCCGAACGTACGCTCATATGGCTTCTATCGTCATCTGGGCTGGAAACCGACAGGTGAGCAGGATGAAGCGGGAGACGAGATCCTGCAGCTCGGTTCGATGTAGCGCTAAAAAATGCAAAAGCCCGCATTCAAGCGGGCTTTTGGGTGTTTCCGGCTATTGGTGCGGGATCATTCCAACTCTATTATCAATAGGCACATAAGAACCATTGGAACCGCACTATTCAAAGAAAATTCTATTTCGAAACCATGAAAAATACCATACTGGAAACTCCTCTTGAGGGTGATATCGCTAGGAACACCTTCCTAGGGCAACGCCAGTAAAAACTGCCGCATCAACACTGGAATCCGGAGAACATCAGCCCATAATCGAATCGGGCGACCGATAGGGATATCGTCTCATCCAAGCTATGAGAGGCCAGGAAGCGGACAGGTTGAGCGGATACGGCTTGGGCCTTAACGGCGCAGCGCAAATGCTGCAGCGTCCTCAGCGCCGTGAACCTCGGCGTCAAGCAGGCGCTCGTAGACCGTCATCGCACGAGTTTTGATCTCTATTGGTGAACGCTGAAGTGCAATCACAAGCCCTATAAATTCGCCGTCGTACAACCCTCCAACGGTCCTATCTGGCGATGTACGTGCAAGCTCAGTTGCAGCCTCTGCGATTTCAAGCACCAGCATTTCAAAGCCTGGATAAAGCAACAGGTGCTGAAGCGAGCGTACAAACAGCAGCCCCATCGATTCTCTAAGCAGATCAATATTTACTGCAACAGAAGCCAACAGGGCTCGCGTCATCTCATCGGGAGGTAATCGCTCGCCACGATCTACAGCTGTAGATAGAGCATGAGCCTCGAACCCACTGACAATGCTAGCGACAGAAATGAGGTAGGCATGCGAGCGGCTCCGAATATCGAGATCAAGTTCACTCCACCCCGCTGCAGCCGCAAATAGCACGCCAGACCTGGCAGAAATATCATCCCCGGCCATCACCGCTTCGACTATCTCGCCCATCCCACAAGAAGCAGCGCTATCGACAATTACGCTAGCAGCAGAGAACTCACCACCAATCTGCCTAAGCTTATGATCGCTATGACTGAGCCAGAAGTTGACAATCTCCTGCTTTAGGCTCGTATGCATGCGAACGCGCAGGCGCCACAACGACTGGACTACAGCTGCATCTTCAAACGCCGCTGGAAACCTCCGCCAGATCGCCTCAATCAGTTCGCCCACTCTTGCCGCGTCTGCCCACCAAAGTTCATGCGACCTGAACATTAGGATCGCACTCCAAACCTCGGGATCTTCAGGATGAGTAACGTGTAGTTCCAACTCCTCGAGCCAACCATCACAATCCACGCCGTCACGATGGAGATATCCCGCTGCGATCGCTGACAGCAGCGTGAAATTGCGCTGAGGGAGAAAATGCATCCCACCGCCCCGGCCAAATAGCATGGCCTCAGGGCGTTGATCTGGTTTCTCATTCCGCTCACGATTGGATCTGTTTAACTCGGCATTACGTACTGTTTCTGCTGCCAGCACATTGGGGTCGCGCTGCAGCCAGCCCTTGAGCAACTCGATGTCACGACCCTCAAGACCTTTCAGGCGTTTAGCGAGTACCTCCATGGCGCTGGCAACATCGTGGCGAAAGCTAGTCGACGAAAAGCCACGGGATTGGGCATCCCAAATCAAAGCTTTTTGTGTCTGAGCGTCAACAGCCTCAACCGCCGACAACTCCCTAATCGCGGCGCCCGTAACCTGCTCGTGTAGACCCGGTTGTAAACGCGGAATGATTCGAAGAACACGATCTGGAAACGACTTCGCAAACGCGGCAAAAGCCCGAGACAACTCAGTAACGCCGCCCTTCAGCCAGTGTTTCGGGTGCTCATGGCGGCCAGTATGGTCATTTACTGCATCGAACATTTTGATAATCGCATCGTCACTGGCTTTCGCCATCTGATCGTGGCTCATGGGGGATCCAACTAATTGCGCCATCCTCCGACCGCCACGCTTTGCTTTTAGCGTGGGCTGTTCAACCTGCCACTCCTCAACTTGCCTACGACGACGGGGCGTCAGCACTTGCACAGGTAGTTCGGCAAGTAAACGCAACCTCCGCTCATCAGACCAACGGAGCAATTGCCTTCGCTGGGTAGGATCTCGCTCTTCCTGTAATTCTCCCCCCCAAGGCTCCCAAGACTCGATGTAATCGCGCATCCGCTCAATATCAGCGAGAGAGAGGTAGGGAGTGATCTGGGCAATCAGTGTGCTTGACGACCATCCGCAGATCACATGGCCGACACTACTTTCATCGTCGAACGTGTCGCTACCTAGATGAAGACGCCGCTCATCGGCCAGGAGAAACGAGAACGCATACTCAGCAAATACAGCCGAGTTCGCCGCCAGGGTATCGGCCACTAGCGATTGGACCTCGTCAATTTCCACAGCAACAGCAGTAGCAAGCAAGGTGCGCGCACCTTGCGGGTCAGAAACCGCTGACTCTTCGAGCACACTTCGCAGAAGCTGCGTCAAATGCCCCTCGCCAGAGTCATATTTCCAATTGTATGGAACAGATATCGATTGCGGATACCGATGCCCGGGCCGTCCACCACTAACTTCTCGCGATGCCACCCCGACAAACCAAGGCAGGAGCCGTTCGGCACAATAGAGCGGTGCGGCTGCCGCAATCTTTTCAACACCATAAACCCTGATGCCAATGTGCCGATCCGCAGACTGCAACTCAGCCCAAAATGAGATGAGATCCAAAGCAACGCTGGTATTGCCGTTCTCATGCAAAGTCTTGGCGTAATGGGATATCGCCCAATCTGCCAACGTCGTTCGATTGAGTATCGTACGGACATGGGCGATTGCACGGTCGGTCGCAATACCAGAACGCTCAAAGAGACTAAACACGTCTCCGTCATGTGAAGCATCCGACCAGTAGCGGTCGACCAGATCCATAACTTGGCTCGAGTCTTCAGCAACTTCTTGGACGAGCAGCATGGTCGCATTCCAGCGATGCTTTTCGTCCTGTAGAAGAAAAGGAAGAAGCGGCAGCACACCTGACCTCCAGCACGGCCATCTTATCGCTAGCTGCCTGAATGCCCGATTCGCAAGTGCATGATCGTTACGCGCCATCCAATCGACCCAAGCAATATCACTTGCGCTCGGATCATCAGCACTCGCCAAAAAATCGGCCACAAGATGGCGCAAATGTCTGCGTGTCTTGGGGTTTGGTAGCAACAAGCGAATAGACACCTCATAGGAAGTCATATCAACCCTTCGCATGTGCTCAAGGCCGCGCAAGACTGTTCCCCGCGCAAATAACCCTTCTTGGCGACTCCATGCGTAATCAGCCAACTCTTGTGCGGTTCGGAGTGTCTTAGCCTGGAAATCATCGAGCCATGACTGATGACTGAATCCGATACTGGCGTCTTCACGGATGACGATGCCAATCGACTCGGCCCAACGCAGCATCTCGCTGGAGTCAGGGTCATAGTAAGCGGCCGGCCGCCAGAGGCTCTCATACTGCGTCATGTCAGCTGCGAGTTGGCGCAAGAACGCCAGACATGAAGCACGCGCGGCCCCTACAGGTAGTTTTTTGTCGAGCCATCGATCAAGTAAGTTTGCTGCTGTAAAATCCGCAGGATTCAAACCAGATTTTGCAAGATCAACGTATATACCGAGAGCAAAAGGTGTACGCAGCGCCTCTTTGAGACTATCCGGCACGACAGTGGAGTCGATACCGAGCTCACCTAGCAGTGTGGATACCCGCTCGAACGGAGGCAGAGTAAGTAGTAACTCATCCGCATCAAGCAACTTAAATCGAGCGTCGAACTTCGCCTCAAATGGTCGCGAAGAAACGATAACATGAATTGGAAGTTTATTGCCCTCTTGACTCTGTACCTCCTGTAGCCGAGACGCAAGACGAAGTAAGACCTGCATGCGCTGTGAACTCTGGTCCATCACTTCACTGACAGCGTCAAGCTGATCAATGATGAGCACAACCGGGGCTTCAACCGCAAGCGAGAGAAGCTCCTGCTCGATATCACCTGACATACCAAGATCGCGAGCGAGGTCGGCGAAATTCACAATATTAGGGCTAAGCATGTCGGCCTTTATCGCTAGCACAATCTCGCCGCGGGCCTTGAGGGCACAATACAGCTCAGCGAGAAGTGCTGACTTCCCAGTCCCTGCTCCTCCGACGACTAGCGTAGAGCCTGCAGGATGCCGATTGATCCGGTGGATCAGATCGTCAAACTCTGGTCGCTCTATATGCTGCCCCCAAATCAGTTGAGGCCAGTCGGCCAGACCGCGCGACCCCCGTGTTATGTCTTCCTCAACATCAGCTCTGGTAAATTTTTGTGTGGTCTTTGAGACCAAGCCAACTGCAGCGAACCGAGCCTTAATCATGGCTTCGGCATCCTCCACAGCCACGACAAGTTGAACTTTGAAAAACCGTTGACGGACAGCAGGGATACACTCCAGTAACGCATCGAGGTCGACTGGTCTAAGAAGCTCATATTTCAGGTTCTTCAGGGCAGCCCTGATGCCTGGCATGACAGCCTCGATCTTCAGCATCGAGAATGCTTCATACTTTTTAATGACGTCGGCAGTCAGACCTAAAAGCTTTGTTTCATTGGCAGTTAGCCAAGTCTGTGGCGCATCGAAAAAATCGATTGTAGTGCTGGCAGGATCTGAAGCAAGGGCAAGAATAAATCGAAAGCCGGCCGATTCCGGCATAAGTGCGGGCTCAAGTATAGCATTTAGAAGAAACTTG
This sequence comes from Pseudomonas sp. OG7, assembly GCF_014192825.1. Classification (NCBI taxonomy): domain Bacteria; kingdom Pseudomonadati; phylum Pseudomonadota; class Gammaproteobacteria; order Pseudomonadales; family Pseudomonadaceae; genus Pseudomonas; species Pseudomonas sp. OG7. The sequence continues at coordinate 136,096 of NZ_JACHYK010000003.1, forward strand.
ATTACCTCACGGAGCGTGTCCGGCCGGGTAAAACCGGACTTAACCTTTTTGCACTGAATAAGCCCAACTGCCCTCTCATCCTTCGTGAGCCAAACATCCCGCCCTTGATCAGCGCCCGTGACCATCAAGCGAGCATTGCTGTACCACGACAAATCAGATGTATGTCCTCGATAGAGGCTGTACAACAGAAGCTCAAAATCAGCGTCCGTTAACGCAAGATAATTTGCTCTATCTGGTCCTACGCGCCCTTCGTCTACGGCTTCTACGTGAGCATACGCAACGCTAATCTCATCATCTGTGAGGACTTTCATTCTAGCCTTCCGTGCTTGACGATACCCAGCTACCGACAGAGAGCTGGCACCAACACAATGCGCTCTTTCAATCGAGAGAATAAACCATTCGTTCGGGCATGAAAAAACCGGCAAAAGCCGGTTCTTTCATACCACGCGGGGATCATTCCCACTCGATAGTCGCCGGCGGCTTGCTCGACACGTCGTAGGTAACGCGGGAGATACCGTCGATTTCGTTGATGATACGGCCGCTGACGGTTTCCAGCAGTTCGTACGGCAGGTGTGCCCAGCGCGCGGTCATGAAGTCCACGGTCTCGACGGCACGCAGGGCCACGACCCAGGCGTAGCGACGGCCGTCGCCAACGACGCCAACCGACTTGACCGGCTGGAACACCACGAACGCCTGGCTGGTCTTGTGGTACCAGTCGGCCTTGCGCAGTTCTTCGATGAAGATGTGGTCGGCGCGACGCAGGATGTCGGCGTATTCCTTCTTCACTTCACCCAGAATGCGCACGCCCAGGCCCGGGCCCGGGAACGGGTGGCGGTAGACCATGTCGTACGGCAGGCCCAGTTCCAGGCCGATCTTGCGCACTTCGTCCTTGAACAGCTCACGCAGCGGCTCGACCAGCTTGAGGTTCATTTCCTCCGGCAGGCCGCCCACGTTGTGGTGCGACTTGATCACGTGGGCCTTGCCGCTCTTGGCGCCAGCCGACTCGATCACGTCCGGGTAGATGGTGCCCTGAGCGAGGAACTGGATGTTTTCCAGTTTGCTGGCTTCGGCATCGAAGATGTCGATGAAGGTACGGCCGATGATCTTGCGCTTCTTCTCCGGGTCGGCTTCGCCTTCCAGGTTATCGAGGAACTGCTTTTCAGCATCGGCGCGGATCACTTTGACGCCCATGTTCTCTTTGAACATGGCCATCACCTGGTCGCCTTCGTGCAGGCGCAGCAGGCCGTTGTCGACGAATACGCAGGTCAGCTGGTCGCCGATGGCCCGGTGCAGCAGCGCGGCAACCACCGAGCTGTCGACGCCGCCGGACAGGCCCAGCAGGACGTTGGCCGAACCGACTTGCTCACGCACCTGGGCGATGGCGTCTTCAACAATGTTGGAAGGCGTCCACAGGGCTTCACAGCCGCAGATGTCCTGCACGAAGCGGGACAGGATGCGACCGCCTTGCTTGGTGTGGGTCACTTCCGGGTGGAACTGCACGCCGTAATAGCCACGGGAATCGTCGAACATGCCGGCGATCGGGCAGCTTGGGGTGCTGGCCAGCACGTGGAAGTTGCCCGGCATCTGGGTAACCTTGTCGCCGTGGCTCATCCACACGTCCAGGCCCAGTACGCCGTCGCCGTCAACGTGGTCTTCGATGCCGTCGAGCAGGCGGCTCTTGCCGACCACGTCTACGCGGGCATAACCGAATTCACGCAGGTCAGAACCTTCTACCTTGCCGCCCATCTGCTCGGCCATGGTCTGCATGCCGTAGCAGATGCCCAGCACCGGTACGTTCAGGTCGAACACGGCCTGCGGAGCGCGTGGGCTGTTGGCTTCGTGGACCGACTCGGGGCCGCCGGCGAGGATGATGCCGCGCGGGTTGAATTCGCGGATCGCTTCATCGTCCATGTCGAACGGGTGCAGTTCGCAGTACACGCCGATTTCGCGCACGCGGCGGGCGATCAGCTGGGTGTACTGGGAACCGAAATCGAGGATCAGGATGCGGTGAGCGTGAATGTCGAGGGCCATGACTCAATCTCGTCAGTGGAAATCGGAAACGACGCGGGGCTGTCGTGACAGCCCCGCATGCTTATATTGCTGGAAGCCTTAGCCTACACGGTAGTTAGGGGCTTCTTTGGTGATCTGCACGTCATGCACGTGGGACTCGGCCATGCCGGCACCGGTGATACGCACGAATTCCGGCTTGGTGCGCATCTCTTCGATGGTTGCGCTGCCGGTGTAGCCCATGGACGAACGCAGGCCGCCCATCAGCTGGTGGATGATCGCGGCCAGGGCGCCTTTGTAAGGTACGCGGCCTTCGATGCCTTCCGGTACCAGCTTCTCGGCGCCGGCCGAGGAGTCCTGGAAGTAACGGTCGGACGAGCCTTGCGCCTGTGCCATGGCACCCAGCGAGCCCATGCCACGGTAGGCCTTGTAAGAACGGCCCTGGAACAGCTCGACTTCACCCGGAGCCTCTTCGGTACCGGCGAACATCGAACCCATCATCACGCAGGAAGCACCGGCAACGATGGCCTTGGACAGGTCACCGGAGAAGCGGATACCGCCGTCGGCGATCAGTGGCACGCCAGTGCCTTCCAGTGCGGCGGCAACGTTGGCGATGGCGCTGATTTGCGGCACGCCGACACCGGCAACGATACGGGTGGTGCAGATGGAGCCTGGGCCGATACCGACCTTGACGGCGTCAGCGCCCGCTTCGGCCAGGGCCTTGGCAGCGGCGCCGGTGGCGATGTTGCCGCCGATGACCTGCACTTGCGGGTAGGTTTCTTTTACCCAGCGAACGCGGTCGATCACGCCTTTGGAGTGACCGTGGGCGGTGTCGACAACCACCACGTCAACGCCAGCGGCAACCAGGGCGGCAACGCGCTCGCCGGTGTCCTTGCCGGTGCCGACCGCAGCGCCAACGCGCAGACGACCTTGGTCGTCCTTGCTGGCCAGCGGGTAGGCCTTGGCTTTTTCGATGTCCTTGACGGTCATCATGCCCTTGAGGTTGAACTTGTCGTCAACGATCAGGACCTTTTCCAGGCGGTGCTTGTGCAGCAGCTCGCGCACTTCGTTCTTGTCGGCGCCTTCGCGGACGGTGACCAGACGCTCTTTTGGCGTCATCACGTCGCGGACCTTGGCGTCCAGGCGGGTTTCGAAGCGCACGTCACGGGAAGTGACGATGCCGACCAGGTCACCGTTCGCCAGCACCGGTACGCCGGAGATGTTGTTCAGGCGGGTCAGGTCGAACAAGTCGCGCACGGTGGCGTCGGCGTCGATGGTGATCGGGTCCTTGACCACGCCAGCCTCGAACTTCTTGACCTTGCGCACTTCGCCGGCCTGCTGTTCGATGGTCATGTTCTTGTGGATGATGCCGATACCGCCTTCCTGGGCCATGGCAATGGCCAGGCGCGCTTCGGTCACGGTATCCATGGCGGCGGAAACCAGCGGAATGTTCAGCTCGATGCCACGGGTCAAACGGGTCTTGAGACTGACTTCATTGGGCAGTACCTCGGAATAACCAGGTACAAGGAGGATATCGTCGAAGGTCAGGGCTTCTTGGCTGATACGCAGCATCGCGGGGGCTCCCGGGCGGGAAAAATGGAAGCGCGCCATTATACTCATGCACGGCGCGCCGCTCAATGCAAAATAAGGGCCTTCGGTCAGCCTTGTGGCAGTTTTACCTGCACCACGGCCACCGGCTGGTCGAGCCAGTCGGCGAAGCTGTCGAGAAAGGCCTGGGTGAAGCCGGCCTCGCCCCAGTTGTTGAAGATGAACCCCAGGTTGGAAAAGGCACATGGCTGCAGGTAAATGAAGCCATTGATGTCATCTTCGAAGCCGCACAGCGGGCAGGTGAAGTTGTCACTTACCCCCGGCATCCACTCTTCCAGGCTTTCGAACAGCGGCTCGCCCACCTCGCGCCGGCACTCCGGGCAACCGGCTTCTTCAAGAAAGCCTTCGGTAGGGGTATAGATGCATCGCTTGAGCATCACCTCCAACCCGTTGACCTGCTCGCCGAAAGGCAGTTTTTCGGGGTGCAGGGCCACTTTGCGTGCCCCGGCGGCCAGGGCATGCCCCATGCGGTTACCAGTGCGACCACAGGTAGTGAGTTGCTCCTCGACGACCTTCTCGCGCACCAGCCAACGCAGGATGGCGCGGGCGCGGGCTTCATGCACCGGGACGGTGGACAGTTTGGGGACGATGATGCTCTGGGTGTTCATGAACAGGAAAAACCTGAAAAACTGCGGTAATGACGCAATTCTACCGCTCAGGCGCTCAGGTAGCGACCAATCAACGCCAGGCCGCTGGCCAGCACCAGCCAGGTGACCAAGCGTACAAAGGCTTCACGTGACAGTCGATTGGTCAGTCTGCGCCCCACCCAGAGGCCCACGAACATGACGGGTAGCAAACAGACGGCGAGCAGCAACAGGCTTTGGTCGGCATAGACACCGGCAATAAGGAACAGGGACAACCGAACGATGGTACTGCAACTGATCAGTGCACTCTGCGTCGCGCGCACCTGCTCTTTTACTTCAAGACGTGCACTCAGGTAGATCGCATAAAGGAAGCCACCACTGCCGAACAGCGCGCCGAACAACCCGCCTACCGTGCCCATCGGCACTGCCCAGATGCCCGATAGTTTCGCTGGCCGTACCTTCACCGCCAGGCCATAAACGGCGTAGGCAGTCACGAACAGCCCCATCAGTAGCAACAGCAGATCGGACTTCAGTTGCAGCAGGAATACCACGCCCAGCGTGCAGCCCACAGCCATGAACGGTAGCAGCCGCAACAACTCGCTGCGCACCACGTCCCGGCGCGATGGCAGCAGGTTGCCGAACGCGGCAACGAAGTCTAGCAACACCAACAACGGGATGATGCGTGACAACGGCATGAAGTGGATCAACACAGGGCCGGCCACCAGCGCCGTGCCGAAACCGGCGATGCCAAAAACGATATAGGCGGCACCGACACCGAACAGGATGGGCAGCCAGTCAAGGCCGGAAAACGACAGTTGGGCAAGCATGGCAGCAGTTCCTGAAAAGTCAGGCCAAGGTTAGCCAGCCATGAGCCATGCCGACTAATATGACTTTATCGCCATAGCTATCTTGAAAAGGCATGACATGACGTCGATCCGCCAGTTGCGTTACTTCGTGGAAATTGCCCATTGTGGCAGCTTCAGCGGTGCCGCCGAACGGCTATACATCGCCCAGTCGGCGCTGAGCCGGCAGATCAAGGAGCTGGAGCAGCAACTGGGCACGCCACTGTTCGAACGCACGGCACGCCTGCCACGCCTGACGCTGGCCGGGCAGGCCTTTCTCGAACGGGCACGCCGCTTGCTGGCCGACCTGGCGCAAGCAGAGCGCGTAACGCGCGACATTGGCGAGGGGTTGCAGGGCAGCCTGCGCCTGAACCATTCCAGTACCGTGCCGCTGATCGGCCCGTTGCTGGCTCGCCTGGGGGACTATCTGCGGGAAAACCCGGGGGTTTCGCTGGAGATCGCGCAGCAGTCGTCGGAGGCCCAGCTGGAAGATATTGCGGCCGGGCGGCTGGATATTGGCCTGCTGCGCTTGCCAGTGCTGCGCCAGCATGAAGGCGTGGTGCTGCATGAACTGTTCAGCGAACCGCTGTTACTGGCGGTCGCCGCTGGGCACCCGTTGGCCAATGCGCAGTACGTTCAACTGGAGCAATTGAGGGAAGAACGTTTTATTTCCATCCCGCACCGGGACCGTGGCGGGCTGAGTTACCTGTCGGCTTCGTTGTGCATGGGGGCCGGTTTCTTTCCGCGCGCGGCGCAGGTGCTGTCGCGCAAAACTACGCAATTGCAGCTGATTCAGGCGGGCTTCGGGGTGGCGTTACTGCCAGCGTGCATGCGTGAAATTGCGCCGGCTTCGGTCAGTTTCGTGGCGCTGGAGGGGAGCTGCGAGAGCACCGTAGCGCTGGCTTGCCGACGTGATGCAGGGCAGATGGTGCGCCAGTTCGTGGCAGCAATGCAGCGTTGAACCAAGCCACCACCATACCTGTCAAAACTGCCAGTTGAGTTTGCCCCGCTAGATGGTTTGAATAACATCTGGAAGCGAAGAAGGGCGTTCACCGTGGAAGGGTTCAAACCACACCAAAGCATCAAGTGCTGCGCACTTCAACGCGCAAAGCCGTACTGCCCTTACGGGCACCGCAAATCGGAAGGCCACCTCACAAGCTCGCTGGGATTCAACGGAGAACCCCAAGACCAACAATCTGGGTGCTACATACTGGGCAGTGGATATCGCACCTACAACCCACGCCTGTTGCGTTTCCATTCGGCTGATAGCTTGAGCCCCTTCGGCAAAGGTGGAATCAATAGCTATGCCTACTGTGCGGGTGACCCGGTGAACTTTACCGACCCTTCTGGACATTTAGCGCCTTTGAAACGTATTACCCAAACACGCCGAGCAACCCCTTCCAGGCGACCCAGCCTGACTTCAGTATTCGAGAGCCTTGCGCAGCAGCAAGAAACGACTGGAGCCGCACTTCAAATTGCACAAGCTGAGCGAGCTAACACCCTGCAACGGGAACTGACCCAGCGTATACAACCCCGCCCGCAGGAGCCTATCAATAGCGCTGAAGCGACCCCTTACGCGTCAATGGAGAGCCTGCAAAGCAGTGGAAACAACTCGCTCACCGATATCCCGTCTGCGACGCAACAATCGGTGCAAACTACAACTCCGAACTCGACGGATGTAACAGATATCGGAATGCAGGCACATGAGTTGCGAACCAGTTCACTCAGTCGTCGCCGAGCCTCAATTTGAGCCAATCTACAATATGTCAGGTCTGAGCTGAGGTGGCGCCAATCTGGCAAATGGAGGCTCATATTGCTTGAAGCTCTCTGCTTTCAACTGCGATGATGCCCGCCATGATCAAAGACCCCTTCGAACGACTCGGCCTGGACCGTGAGGTCCTTACCGTCAGCCAACTCAACGGCCGCGCCCGCGTGCTGCTGGAAGACGTGTTCCGCAGCGTGTGGGTGGAAGGCGAGATTTCCAACCTCGCCCGCCCGGCGTCCGGCCACATGTACTTCACCCTCAAGGACAGCGGCGCCCAGGTGCGCTGTGCGTTGTTCCGGCAGAATGCCACCCGCGTACGCCAGGCACTGCGAGACGGCCTTGCCGTTCGTGTGCGCGGCAAGGTTTCGCTGTTCGAGGGGCGTGGCGACTACCAGCTGATTCTCGACACCGTCGAGCCGGCCGGCGATGGCGCACTGCGCCTGGCGTTCGAAGCCCTGAAGGAGAAGCTCGGTGCCGAGGGGCTGTTCAGCGCCGAACGCAAGAAGCCGCTACCGGCCCACCCCCAACGCATCGGCATCATCACATCACCCACCGGTGCAGTGATCCGCGACATCATCAGCGTGTTCGGCCGCCGAGCTCCACAGGTAGAGCTGAACCTGATCCCGACAGCGGTACAGGGCCGCGAAGCCATCGCGCAGATCGTGCGTGCCATCCGTCTCGCCGACAGCCTCGGTTTCGATGCGCTGATCCTGGCCCGTGGGGGCGGCTCGCTGGAAGACTTGTGGTGCTTCAACGAAGAAGCCGTGGCGCGTGCGGTCGCCGCCTGCGTAACGCCGATTGTCAGCGCCGTGGGCCATGAAACCGATGTGTCGATCAGCGACTTCGTCGCTGACGTGCGCGCCCCCACACCGTCTGCTGCCGCGGAACTGCTGGCCCCCGACAACAGTGGCCTGCAGCAACGCCTGGATGGCCTGCAACGGCGCCTGCTGCTGCGCATGCAGAACCGCCTGACCCACGACCGCCTGCGCCTGGAATCCCTGGCCCGGCGCCTGCGCCACCCGGGCGAGCGTTTGCGCCAGCAAGCCCAGCGCCTGGACGACCTGGACATGCGCTTGCGCCGCGCCTTCATGCTCAGCCTCAACCAGCGCCGCGAGAGCTTGGCACGACTGGATACGCGCTTGGCCGCACAGCATCCGGGGCGTAACCTGAAACTGCTGAGCCAGCGCCTGGACAGCCTGGCCGAGCGCCTGCCGCGGGCCATGCGCGACGTGCTCAAAGATCGCCGCCAACGCTTCCAGGCTCAGTTGCAAACCCTGCAGGTGGTCAGCCCGCTGGCCACCCTTGCCCGCGGCTACAGCATTTTGCTGGATGAACAAGGCCAGGCCATCCGCAGCGCCGAACAGACCCGCAACGGCCAGCGCCTGACCGCTCGCCTGAACGAAGGCGAGCTGCTGGTGCGGGTCGAAGACAACCACCTGACCCCGGTCACCCTCTCACTACTGGACTGACACATGCCCCGCCTGCTTGCGCCTTTGCTTGCCCTTTCCCTGTTGCTGCTGGCCGGCGGCGCTCAGGCCAGCTACATCACCCGCACGCTGAACAAGCCGGTGCCCGGCGGCGTTGCAGTGGTCGACCTGGGCCCCGCCGCCAGCGCGCCCGGTGCCCTCTTCGACGGCAAGCCGGTGCTGGTGGTGAAAGAGCAGGATACCTGGCTTGCCATCGTCGGCATCCCGCTGACCCAGAAGCCCGGCACCGCCACGCTGAACCAGGGCGGTCGCACGCTGCCCTTCAGTGTGGGGAGCAAAAAATACCCCGAGCAGCGCATCACCCTGAAGAACACCCGCCAGGTCAACCCGAACCCCGCCGACCTCAAGCGCATCGACCGCGAACTGGCCGAGCAGATCAAGGCCTACCGCAGCTTCAGCCCGAGCCTGCCGAGCAACCTGATCCTCGACAAGCCGGTCAACGGCCCGCTGTCGAGCAAGTTTGGCGTGCGCCGCTTCTTCAATGGCGAAGAACGCAACCCGCATGCAGGGCTGGACTTCGCGGTGCCGGCGGGGACGCCAATCAAGACCCCCGCCAATGGCAAGGTGATTCTGGTGGGGGACTACTTCTTCAATGGCCGCACAGTGTTCGTCGACCATGGGCAGGGCTTCATCAGCATGTTCTGCCACATGTCGAAGATCGATGTGCAGGTGGGGCAGCAACTGCGCCGTGGCGAGGTGGTCGGGCGGGTGGGCTCCACCGGGCGGGCGACCGGGCCGCATATGCACTGGAACGTCAGCCTGAATGATGCGCGGGTGGATCCGGCGATTTTCATTGGGGCGTTCCAGCCCTGAAACCGCAGCGCCTGCTTCGCGGGTAAACCCGCTCCTACAGAGGGCGCGCCGCATCCGAAGGCTGCGCTGCAGCTGGTAGGGGCGGGTTTACCCGCGAAGAGACCAGCACTGCCGACATCAATTCCACTGTGTTGCGCCATCGAAAAATACCGCGCAACATTCAATAATCACCCAGCAAATTCCAGCTATAAAATCTCGCACAAGATCTTTTTTTAAGCATTCCTCTCAATTTTCCTCGAACGCTTGCCATCCCCCACCCCACTGGTTAAGTTTGAAGGCATGAAAACCTTCAGCACCCTCATCCTGCTCCGACAACATCGCAGCCTCTGCCTGGTCAGCGCCCGACTACCAGGTTGAATCGCGTCGCCTCGCCTCTTCATCTCGTTATCGCTCGGCAGGCCCGATCTCGGCCGCACACAAAAGGATTGCTTCCATGACCATGCTCAAAGACCCTTCGAAGAAGTACCGCGCTTTCCCGACCATCGACCTGCCTGACCGCACCTGGCCGTCGAAGACCATCACTGCCGCGCCGATCTGGTGCAGCTCTGACCTGCGTGATGGCAACCAGTCGCTGATCGAGCCGATGGATTCGGAGAAGAAACTGCGCTTCTGGAAGACCCTGGTGCAGGTGGGTGTGAAGGAAATCGAAGCCTCGTTCCCGTCCGCTTCGCAGACCGACTTCGACTTCGTGCGCATGCTGATCGAAGAAGGCCACATCCCCGACGACACCACCATTCAGGTGCTCACCCAGGCCCGTGAAGACCTGATCGCCCGTACCTTCGAGTCGCTGCGCGGTGCCAAGAAAGCCATCGTCCACCTGTACAACGCCACCAGCCCGTCGTTCCGCCGCATCGTCTTCAACCAGGACAAGCAAGGCGTGAAGGACATCGCGGTGAACGCGGCCAAGCTGTTCGTCAAGTACGCTGCCCAGCAGCCGGAAACCCAGTGGACCTTCCAGTACTCGCCAGAAACCTTCAGCGCCACCGAAATGGAGTTCGCCAAGGAAGTCTGTGACGCAGTCATCGAAGTGTGGAACCCGACGCCTGAGCACAAGATCATCCTCAACCTGCCGGCCACCGTGGAAGTGTCCACCCCGAACATCTACGCCGACCAGATCGAGTGGTTCTGCCGCAACGTCAGCCGTCGCGACAGCGTGATCATCAGCCTGCACTGCCACAACGACCGCGGCACCGGCATTGCCGCCACCGAACTGGGCCTGATGGCGGGTGCCGACCGCGCCGAAGGCTGCCTGTTCGGCAACGGCGAGCGTACCGGTAACGTCGACCTGGTGACCTTGGCACTGAACCTCTACACCCAGGGCATCGACCCGTTGCTGGACTTCTCCGACATCGACGGCGTGCGCAAAGTGGTCGAAGAGTGCAACCAGTTGCCGGTGCACCCACGCCACCCGTATGTGGGCGATCTGGTCCACACCGCGTTCTCCGGCTCGCACCAGGACGCCATCCGCAAAGGTTTCGCCAAGCAGCAGGAAGGCGATCTGTGGGAAGTGCCTTACTTGCCGATCGACCCGGCCGACATCGGCCGCAGCTACGAGGCGGTCATCCGCGTCAACAGCCAGTCGGGCAAAGGCGGCATCACCTACCTGCTCGAGCAGGAATACGGCATCAGCCTGCCACGCCGCATGCAGATCGAATTCAGCCAGGTCGTCCAGGGTGAAACCGACCGCCTGGGCCTGGAAATGACCGCCCAGCAGATCTACAGCCTGCTGCACAAGGAATACCTCCAGGCCAACGCGCCGTACGCGCTGGTCAGCCACCGCCTGCAGGAAGAAAACGGCCACAGCGCCGTGGAAGTGGAAGTCGCCGGCGAAGGCGAAACCACCCTGCACTGGCGCGGCAAGGGCAACGGCGCCCTGGAAGCCCTGGTAGCCGGCCTGCCGATCTCGGTGGAGATCATGGACTACAACGAGCATGCCATTGGCGCAGGCACCAATGCCAAGGCTGCTGCCTACATTGAATTGCGCGTGGCCGGTGGCCGTCCGGTGCATGGTGTGGGTATCGATGAAAACATCACCACCGCCAGCTTCAAGGCGCTGTTCAGCGCGCTGAACCGCTCGCTGAGCCAGCAGGAAGCGAAGGCGGCCTGAGCCCTGGTGTGATGAATGAAAAAGCCCGCATCGTTTGATGCGGGCTTTTTTGTTGCCTGTTCTGGCCCTACAAGAATGACAGGCAAAAAAAGGGGCGCCGACCAAGCGCCCCATAAGCCGTAAAGCACACAACAAATTCAGTTGGCGTCCAGCAACGCCATCGCCTCGGCACTGCACGCCTCGATCCGCGCCCAGTCGCCGTTCTTGATCCAGCCGCTGTCGAGCATCCAGGTCCCGCCCACGCACATCACATTGGGCAAGGCCATGTAGTTGCGCACGTTGGCCGGGTTCACGCCGCCCGTAGGGCAGAAGCGGATATCACCGAACGGCCCGCCAAAGGCCTTGATCGCTGCAACACCGCCGCTGATTTCCGCCGGGAACAGCTTGAAGCGGCGGTAGCCCAGGGCGTAGCCCATCATGATTTCGGACGGGGTGCTGATGCCCGGCAGCAGCGGGATTTCACTGTCCACGCCAGCTTCGAGAATGTCCTGGGTAATGCCCGGGGTAACGACGAATTGCGCGCCCGCCGCTTCAACGGCGGCAAACATGCTGCGATCAAGCACGGTACCGGCACCAACGCACAGCTCCGGGCGCTGTTCACGCAGCACCTGGATGGCCTTCAGGCCATGCTGCGAGCGCAGGGTCACTTCCAGGGTACGGATGCCGCCAGCGGCCAGGGCATCAGCCAGTGGCAGGATGTCTTCCTCACGGGCGATGGTGATCACCGGCAGGATGCGCGCCTTTTCGCAGATGGCATCGATCCGCGCGGCTTTATCGGCCATCGAGAGCTTGGGCTGTGGGCGTTCAAGGGTGGTCATGACTGTGGATCCTTGGCTCATGGGCACCAGTAGATGTCCAGGGGGTCGTGAAGAAAAGCGCGAATCGGCATTTCAGTGAGGTCGTTGCCAGCCAGCGCGGCGCGCAGGGTAGCGAGTTTGCCCTGGCCTTGCACGGACAGCGCAGTAAAGGCAGCACTGGCCAGCAGCGAGCGGGTCATCGACAGGCGCTGGTGCGGCACGCTCGGTGCCAGCAACGGCAGGCAGCGGCGCGGGCTGGACAGGTCCAGGCCTGCTTCCAGGTTGGGGCTGGCCGGGAACAGCGAGGCGGTATGGCCATCGTCGCCCATGCCCAACACCAACACATCGATAAGTGGCAGCCCGGCCAAGGCCTGGTCGGCCTTGAGCGCGGCGGCTTCGAGGTTCTCCGCCTGCTGGTACAGGCCAACAAAGCGGGCCTTGGCCGCTGCACCCTTGAGCAGGTGGCGGGCCAGCAGGCCAGCATTGCTGTCGGCGTGCTCCACGGGCACCCAGCGCTCATCGGCCAGGCTGACGGTGACCTTGGACCAGTCCAGGTTTTCGCTGGCCAGCTTCTCCAGGAACGGCACCGGGCTGCGGCCGCCGGACAGCACCAGGCAGGCCTGGCCCTTGGCAGCAATCGCCGCACGCAGGCGCTCGGCCACGTCGTGGGCTTGAGTGGCGGCCAGCGCCTTGGCATCTGCCAGCGCGTGTACCTTCACAGCCGCTGGCAGTTTCAGTTCAGATATCCCCATACCACGCCCTCCCATCGCGTGTGATCAGTGCAATCGAGCTCATCGGCCCCCAGGAGCCCGCCGCGTAAGGCTTGGGCGCATCGCCTGCATTACGCCAGCCGGCGATCAACTGGTCGCACCATTTCCAGGCATATTCGATTTCGTCCTTGCGCACGAACAGGTTCTGGTTGCCACGCATCACTTCGAGCAGCAAGCGCTCGTAGGCATCCGGAATCCGCGTGCTGCGCCAGGTGTCGGAAAAATTCAGCTGCAACGGGCCGCTGCGCAGCTGCATGCCCTTGTCCAGGCCCTGCTCCTTGGTCATTACCCGTAGAGAAATGCCTTCGTCCGGTTGCAGGCGGATGATCAGCTTGTTACCGATCTGCAAACGCTGTTCCGGGGCGAAGATGTAGTGCGGCGTTTCCTTGAAGTGGATAACGATCTGCGACAGTTTCTGCGGCATGCGCTTGCCGGTACGCAGGTAGAACGGCACGCCCGACCAGCGCCAGTTGCGAATGTCGGCACGCAGTGCGACGAACGTTTCGGTGTCACTCTGGGCATTGGCGTTGTCTTCCTCCAGGTAGCCCGGCACCGGTTTGCCTTCGCTGTAGCCGGCAATGTACTGGCCACGCACCACACGGGTGCTTAGCCCATCGCCGGTGATCGGTGCCAGGGCCTTGAGCACTTTTACCTTTTCGTCGCGAATGGCATCGGCCGACAGTTCGCTGGGCGGGTCCATGGCGATCAGGCACAGCAGCTGCAGCAGGTGGTTCTGGATCATGTCACGCAGTTGGCCAGCCTTGTCGAAATAGCCCCAGCGGCCTTCGATACCGACTTTTTCGGCAACGGTGATCTCCACATGGGAGATGGAATTCTGGTTCCACTGGGTTTCGAACAGGCTGTTGGCGAAGCGCAGGGCAATGAGGTTTTGCACCGTCTCTTTGCCCAGGTAGTGATCGATACGGTAAACCCGGCTTTCGGGGAAGAACCGTGCTACGGCATCGTTGACCCGGCGTGACGACTCCAGGTCGTGGCCGATAGGCTTTTCCAGCACCACACGGGTGCGCGGGGCCAGCCCGGCCTTGTCGAGGTTTTCACAGATTGCCCCATACACCGCTGCCGCCGTGGCGAAGTAGGCGATCAGCGGCAGCTCGCCTGGCAATTGCTCGGCCAGGGCCTGGTAGCCCTCGGGCTGAAGAAAATCCAGATGCTGGTAATTCAGCCTGGCGAGAAAGCGCCCCAGCGCTGCTGGCTCGATATCCGCCTCGGGCACATGCCGGCGCAGGTGCGCCTCGATGCTGTTCAGGTGCTCCTGCGCGCTGCCGGCTTCGCGGGCCAACGCCAACAAGCGGGTGTCCGGGTGCAACAGGTTGGCCCGGTCAAGCTGGTAAAGCGCAGGAAACAGCTTGCGCAATGCCAGGTCGCCGAGGGCGCCAAACAGGGCAAAGGTGCAAGGTTCGACACTGATCGCAGCCATGATGTTGGTTCTTTCCTAAAGTTGGTCTAGGAATACCGCTTTCACATGCGGTTTTCAAGGGATAATGTAGTAAAAACCACAACATTACACGCAAGTGTTACAGACAAGTGGTACGCCAACCGCGCCGACAGTACGATAGACGACCGTGCAAAAAGCCTGCTGCTTCCACAGCCGGCTGTCTTCCCGACCCAAGGACACACCCATGGACCGCGTGCGAAACCTCCTGGAGCAGATCCAGGGACGCCTCGACGAGCTGAACAAGGCCGAACGCAAAGTCGCCGAAGTCATCCTGCTCAACCCGCAACAAGCCACCCGTTTCAGCATTGCTGCGCTGGCCCAGGCAGCCAAGGTCAGCGAACCGACCGTCAACCGCTTTTGCCGCTCGTTCGGCGTCAGCGGCTACCCCGAACTGAAGCTGCAGCTGGCACAGAGCCTGGCCAGCGGCGCCGCCTACGTCAGCCGCGCAGTAGAGGCCGACGATGACCCGGCCGCCTATACCCAGAAGATCTTCGCCAGCGCCATCGCCTCGCTCGACAGCGCCTGCCAGCAACTGGACCCGCAACAGGTCAGCCGCGCCGTGGACATGATGATCCAGGCCCGGCAAATCCACTTCTTCGGCCTGGGCGCCTCGGCGCCGGTAGCCCTGGATGCGCAGCACAAGTTCTTCCGCTTCAACCTGGCCGTGTCGGCCCATGCTGACGTGCTGATGCAGCGCATGCTGGCCTCGGTGGCGCACACCGGCGACCTGTTCGTGATCATTTCCTACACCGGGCGCACCCGTGAACTGGTCGAAGTGGCCCGGCTGGCCCGTGAAAACGGCGCCTCGGTACTGGGCCTGACCGCTGCCGGCTCGCCCCTGGCCAACGCCTGCAGCCTGAGCCTGCACATTCCGCTGCCGGAAGACACCGACATCTACATGCCGATGACTTCGCGGATCATTCAGCTGACAGTGCTCGATGTGCTGGCCACCGGCATGACCCTGCGCCGCGGCGTGGACTTCCAGCCGCACCTGCGCAAGATCAAGGAAAGCCTCAACGCCAGCCGCTACCCGATCGAGGACGACGAGCTCAACTGAGCCGATGTGCCTGCAGGCGCAGGTGGGCACGCTGCCCCGGCGCCAGGCTCAGGCCCTCGCCACTGCCGCTGGCGGCCTCGACACAGACGAAGCGTTGGCATTCACGCCCGGTCACGCCCATCAACGGGCGGTTGCCCGGGTGCCAGACCACGGTGTCGTCGCTGTCCCCCGTATCGATGCACAGCTCACGCTGCCAGGCCGGGTCCTGCAGTTGCACACGCGGTGTGCCGGGGTAGACCTTCTGGCAGCCCCCCTTGAGCTTCAGCGCGCCATCTTCTCGGCAGGCCTGGCGGTTCAAGCGGTCGTAACCTTCGATGTCCTCAAGCCCGGATAGCGCTATCTCGGACACGTCACTGATGCGCCAGTAAGCCAGCAGTGCATGGCTCAACTGGCAGGGTTCGCTGTCCTGATGCTCGGTGCTCAGGCTCAGTTCCATGCGGCTACCCAGCCGGGCATGCAGGTCTACCTGCCAGTCACACAGGTCCAGCCGCCACTTCAGGGTCACGCCCTCCTCGTCCTCACGGCTGTCCACCAGCTTCCAGTCCAGCAGCCGTGCCCAGCCATGGGCAGGCCACAAGTCTTCGCTGGGGTGGCGGCCATACCACGGCCAGCACACCGGCACGCCACCACGGATCGCCCCTACCTGCGGCCACTGCTCGGCGCACCACAGCCAAGGGCGTTCACCCGCTGGCTGAAAGTGCAGCAGTTGCGCGCCCTGGCGACTGAATACCGCCTGGCAACGGGGGTGATCGATGATCAGCACATCGCGCTGCTGGTAACGCTCCCACTCGAATGTCGGCCTGGGCCGCTGCGAGGAAAAGAAGCGATGGAGCGGATGTTCGGGCATGGTTCAGAGCTCTTGTTGTTTGAGATAGCGCTGTCTCGGCCTATCCCTGGCACCCACTGCAGGCCAGTGGGTGCCGGGAACCGAAAAGGGATTGGCGTAAATTTACAACAATTGCCCTCAGAATGACGACTGAATCTTCAAACCAGCGACCAGCGCATTGTCCACCTCGTCCACCCCGCCAGGGCTCTTGATGTACTGCAGGTTGGGCCGCACGGTCAGCCAGTTGGTGACGTGAAAGCCGTAATAGAGCTCGGCGTTGTACTCGGTGCGCTGCAGCGGCACGAAGCCTGGGTTGTCGTAATCGCTGATACCGCTCTGGGCATTGAGCAGTTCGGCACGCTTCTTCACGTCGTCATTCACATGAATACGCGCCACGCCGAAGCCGATGTCATCCTTGGGCCGGGCATCGAAGGCGCCCTTGTAGACCAGCCCCACCTGCTGGTAATTGTCGACCACGTTGGTGGCCTTGTCGTGCACGGTGAAGTTGGCGAACAGGCTAAGGCCACGGTTGACGTCACCCGCCTGTGCAGTGACCTGCTGCTGTGCCACCACCCACCAGCCATGCTTGCTGGAATGCGACTTGAAGGCCTCGCCGCTCAACGCCTGCGGGTTGCCGTTGACGTCGTCGAACACATCGTCGGCCTTGGCCGTGCTGTAGTAGTAGCCCAGGCGGTACTCGCCCGGCAGGCCGTTGACTTTGGGCGACCACACCGCCTCTACCGGGAGGATCGCGCCCTTGGTTCCGCTGCCGCTGAGCTTGAAGCCGTTGCCGGTTTCCAGGTTGGAGGGGTTCTGCTCGAAGGCGCCGACCTGCACGAAAAATTCCGGGGTGATGTTGTATTTCACCCGCAGCGCCCACTGGCTGACCGGCCAGTTGTACCAGATGCCGCCCACCCAGTTGCCCACCTGCGAGCCGCAGAACGCCAGGTTCTGGAAGTCGCAGGGGAAGCTGTTGAAGTCCTCGCCCTCGCCGAAGCGGCCGAATTTCACATCCAGCGCGCCATCGAAGTACTTCTGCTTGATCCACATCTGGGTCAGGCGCCAGGTCTGGCCACGGCCCCACACCTCTTGCACCGAACTGAACTGCCCAGCGCGCGGGTCGCTGATGCGGTCGTTGGACAGGTTACGACCACTGCGCTCGGTGATCGCCAACTTGAACTCGGCATCGTGCCAGCCAAGAATCTTTTGCAAGTCCAGGTGTGCGCCAAGGGCAAACTGGTCGCTGTAGCGGGCCGTCTTGTCGTCGTTGTAGCCGCCGTGCAGGTTGCCAGCCACCTCGCCGACGTAGTCGAGGGTGAAGTCGTAGCCCTTCTCCAGCAATTCGGTTCGGGTGCCGCCCCAGTCGCCGGTCATCCATTTCGATTCGCTGGAAAAGGCCTCGGCAGCCTGCGCGCCGCTGCTGCCGACAACGGCGAGCAAAGCCAGCGAGCCCAATGTCCTGATGCGTTTGCGCTGTTCCATCCCTTTGCGTCCTCTTTTTTCTTATTGATGGTGTAGACGAGTCAACGGCCTTTGAAGTGAGCCACGTTGTCCTTTACCGCTGCGCCTGGGCTGGCCGGGTGCAGGCGCGCGCCCGTGCCGGCATCGAACAGCAGCACCCGGGCCGGGTCGAATTGCAGGTTGAGGGTGTCCCCCACCCGGCACGCCACATCGGGCGCCAGGCGGCAGCACACCTTGGTCTGGTTGAGGGTGACGAACACGAGCAGGTCCGGCCCGGTGGGCTCGGTTACCTGCACCTCGGCACGAATGCCCGGCAGGCCGTTGCCCTCGACGGTGCCCAAGGCAATCTGCTCGGGGCGGATGCCGAGGATGATCTCGCGGCCGTCCAGTTCGTCACCGGCGACGCCCAAGGGCAGCTCGCAGCGTGCCTGGCCGCTGTCGAGCACGGCCAACAAGCGCCCCTCCTGCTGCGTGAGGCGCACCGGGATGAAGTTCATCGGCGGCGAACCGATGAAACTGGCGACAAACTGGTTGGCCGGGTCGTTGTAGATCTGCTGGGGGGTGCCGAACTGCTGGATGATGCCGTCCTTCATCACCGCCACCTTGTCGCCCAGGGTCATGGCCTCGATCTGGTCATGGGTGACGTACACGGTGGTGGTTTTCAAACGCTGGTGCATCAGCTTCATTTCGGTGCGCATCTCGACCCGCAGCTTGGCATCGAGGTTGGACAGCGGTTCGTCGAACAGGTAAATCTTCGGCCGCCGCGCCAGCGCCCGCCCCATGGCTACCCGTTGCTGCTGGCCACCGGACAGCTGCGCCGGCTTGCGCGCCAGCAGGTGCTCGATCTGCAGCAGCTTGGCCACCCGCGCCACCTCTTCGTCGATGGCGGTCTGTGGCAGCTTGCGGATCTTCAGGCCAAACTCGATGTTCTCGCGCACACTCATGGTCGGGTACAACGCGTAGGACTGGAACACCATGGCGATGTCGCGGTCCTTGGGGCTCATGCCGCTGACGTCCTGCTCGTCGATGAGAATCGCACCGGCAGTGATCTGCTCCAGGCCGGCAATGCAGTTCATCAAGGTTGACTTGCCGCAGCCCGAGGGGCCGACCAGGATCAGGAACTCGCCATCCCTGATCGACAGCTGGATGTCCTTGAGGGTATCCGGCAGGCCACTGCCGTAGGTCTTGTTCACATTGCGAAGTTCGAGCGTTGCCATGGCTTACCCCTTGACCGCGCCGGCCGTCAGCCCGCGCACGAAATATTTGCCTGCCACCACATAGACCAGCAGGGTTGGCAGGCCGGCAATCATCGCCGCCGCCATGTCGACGTTGTATTCCTTGGCCCCGGTGCTGGTGTTGACCAGGTTGTTCAGGGCCACGGTGATCGGTTGCGAGTCGCCACTGGAGAACACCACACCGAACAGGAAGTCATTCCAGATCTGGGTGAACTGCCAGATCAGGCAGACCATGATGATGGGCGTCGACATCGGCAGGATGATGCGGCGGAAAATGGTGAAGAAGCCGGCACCGTCCAGGCGTGCTGCCTTGAACAGCGCATCGGGAATGCTTACGTAGAAGTTGCGGAAGAACAGCGTGGTGAAGGCCAGGCCATAGACCACATGCACCAGTACCAGGCCGCCGGTAGTGCTGGCCAGGCCGAGCTTGCCGAGGGTGAACGAAGCCGGCAGCAGCACGGTCTGGAACGGCAGGAAGCAGCCGAACAGCAGCAGGCCGAAGAACAGCTGCGAGCCGCGAAAGCGCCACATCGACAGCACATAGCCGTTCAGCGCGCCGATGGCCGTGGAAATCAGCACGGCGGGCACAGTGATCATGATCGAGTTCCAGAAGTAACCGCTGACCGTGCCCCAGGCCTTGACCCAGCCAATGCCGGTCATCACCTGCGGCCAACTCAGCAAGTTGCCGGTGCTGATGTCTTCCGGGGTCTTGAAGCTGGTCAGCAGCATCACCACCAGCGGCACCAGGTACAGCGCCACGGCCAGCAGCAGCACCGCATGGATGGCGATACGGCTCATGCTGAGCACGGGCTTTTCGACAGGGCTATGCATGGCGTTTGCTCCGCAGCTCCGAGTACAGGTAAGGCACGAGGATCGCCAGGATCGCCCCGAGCATGAGAATGGCACTGGCCGAGCCCATGCCCATCTGACCGCGGCTGAAGGTGAACGCGTACATGAACATCGCAGGCAGGTCGGATGAGTAACCCGGGCCGCCAGCGGTCATCGCCGCCACCAGGTCGAAGCTTTTGATGGCGATGTGCGAAAGGATCATCAGCGCACTGAAAAACACCGGGCGCAGGCTGGGCAGAACCACGGTCCAGTAGATGCGCGGCATGCTGGCGCCATCCATTTGCGCCGCGCGGATGATCGAAGGGTCGACACCGCGCAGGCCGGCCAGGAACATCGCCATGATGAAGCCCGAGGCCTGCCACACGGCCGCGATCACCAGGCAGTACACGACCCGGTCGGGGTCGATCAGCCAGTCCAGCCGAAAGCCCTCCCAGCCCCAGTCGCGCAGCAGCTTGTCCAGGCCCATGCCGGGGTTGAGCAGCCACTTCCAGGCGGTGCCGGTAACGATCATCGACAGCGCCATGGGGTAGAGGTAAATGGTGCGGATGAAGCCTTCGCGGCGGATGCGCTGGTCCAGCAGCACTGCCAGCAACACACCGATGGCCAGGCTGATGGCGATGAACAGGCCACCGAACAGCAGCAGGTTCTTGCTGGCTACCCACCAGCGGTCGTTGTCGAATAGCCGGGCGTATTGCGCCAGGCCGGCCCATTTGTAGGTGGGCAGGAAGGTCGAGGTGGTGAAGGACAGCACGAAGGTCCAGAGGATGTAGCCGTAGAAGCCCACCAGGACGATGAACATGCTCGGCGCCAGCACCAGTTTGGGCAGCCAGCGCTGAAGCGCGTCCAGGGGTGAGGCCCGCAGTTGGGCGGTCGTTGTGGTCATAGATCGGATCCCGAGGTAATGGCGATGCTCTGCATCGCTTCGCGGGCAAGCCCGCTCCGACATGGGCCCTGCTCGCCGCAAGTCTCAGGCAGAACGCCAGACCTGTGGGAGCGGGCTTGCCCGCGAATAGCGGTTACTGGGCTGCCTTGATCGCCGCCGCCAGTTTCTTCGCCGCATCGGCCGGGTCGGCCTTAGGGTCGTTGATGTAGTTGGTCACCACATCGAAGAACGCGCCCTGCACGGCCAGCGTGGTGGCCATGTTGTGCGCCATGCTAGGCTGCAGGCCGCCATTTTTGGCATCTGCCAGGAAGTCTTTGGCAGACGCCTGCGCACAGGCATCGAAGCCATACTTGCCCATGTCGGCGAGCATGTCGTTGCGCACCGGGATCGACCCCTTGTTGGTGCTGAAGACCTTCTGGAAGTCTTCACCCAGCACCTTGCGGGCAATGTCCTGCTGGCCGGCAGCCGTACCAGGGTTGTTCTGCTTGAACACCACCAGCGAGTCGATGTTGTAGAGGAAGGCTTTTTCGGTGCCGGGGAATGGCACGCACTGGTAATCCTTGCCAGCGGTTTTCTTCGCCAGGGTCCACTCACTCTTGGCCCAGTCGCCCATGATCTGCATGCCGGCCTTGCCGTTGATGACCTTGGCCGCTTCCAGGTTCCAGTCCTGGCCTTTACCGTCCGGGTCCATGTAGGTGGCGACCTTTTTCAGCTCGGTCAGCGCCTTGACCATTTGCGGCCCGGTCAGCGCGACGCTGTCGAGATCGACCATGGCCTTCTTGTAGCCTTCGGTGCCCATTACCGACAGCACCACGCTTTCGAACACGGTGCTGTCCTGCCACGGCTGGCCGCCATGGGCGAGCGCGATGAAGCCGGCAGCCTTGAGTTTGTCGGCGGCGGCGTAAAATTCGTCGAGTGTGGTGGGGGCCTTGTCGATACCGGCTTTCCTGAAGACTTCCGGGTTGATCCACAGCCAGTTGGTACGGTGGATATTTACCGGTACGGCGACGTAGTCACCGTCGTACTTCACAGTGTCGGCGACCTTCTGGTCGAGCAGTGTGTCCCACTGTTCGGCCTTGGCCACATCCTTGAGCACATCGCCATCGAGCAAGCCGGTGGCCGCCCAGTCCTGGATGTCAGGCCCTTTGATCTGCGCCACGCCTGGTGGGTTGCCGGCCACGGCGCGGCTCTTGAGCACGGTCATGGCTGTGGCACCGCCACCACCCGCGACGGCGCCATCTTTCCACGTAAAGCCGTCTTTTTCGACCTGGGCCTTGAGCACATCGGCAGCAGCTTTTTCACCACCCGAAGTCCACCAATGCACGACTTCGACGCTGCCTTTGGGTTCGGCAGCCTGGGCACTGAGCGGGAGTAGAGAAGCCAGGGAGATTGCGGCAGCGAGCCGGAGCGTGGAATTCATCGGAGCACCTTTCTTGTTGTTATGCCGTGCAAGTCGAGCGCTTGCGTTGCTTGAAGTCTAAACAGCCTGCCCACCTCGCCAGGTAACGAAGCGATGCGTGAATGTCATCGTTTGGTTACATTGCCGGCACCCGCCACACACAGACTCACTCCATGCCACGCGGCAGATACAAGGTCACCCGCAAACCACCTTCCCTCAGGTTCAGCAGGCTCACCTCGCCCCCATGGCTGTGGGCGATGTTGCGGGCAATCCCCAGCCCCAGCCCATAACCTTGCTGTTGCGCGGCCAGGCGGAAGTGCGGTTCGAACACCTGCTCCAGCTGCTGCTGCGGCACCCCCGGGCCCTGATCGTCCACCTGCAGCACAAACCCCTCGGCACTGTCGATGATGCGCAGCCGTGCCCGCTCGCCGTACTTGATGGCGTTGTCGATCAGGTTGCCAATGCAGCGGCGCAGCGCCAGCGGCTTGCCGGGGTATGGCGCCAGCGCGCGGCCTTCAACCGTGATACGGCCATCGCGCAGGTAGGGCTCGGCCAGGATTTCCAGCACCTGGTTGAGGTCCACCGGCTCGATGTTTTCGTGGATGTCGGTGTCTTTCACACACTGCAAGGCGCCTTTCACCAGCAGTTCCAGTTCATCCAGGTCCTGGCTGAACTTGGCCTGCAAGTGTTCGTCTTCCAGCAGTTCGACGCGCAGGCGCAGGCGCGTAATCGGGGTGCGCAGGTCATGGGAAATGGCGCTGAACAGCTGGCTGCGCTCCGTCAGGTAGCGGCTGATGCGCTCGCGCATGCTGTTGAACGCCCGGCCCACCTCGACCACCTCGCTGCCACCGCCTTCGGCCACCGGCGCCACATCGGCGCCCAGCGACATCTCCCGCGCGGCCCTCGCCAGGCGCTTGAGCGGCCAGCTTTGCCAGTGCACCAGCAAGCCGATGAACAGCAACAGCAAGGCCGTGGTGAGCACGATGAAGCCGATCTGCTGGCGAGGCAGGCGTTCGGCCTCAAGGCTGGTGTAGGGTTCGGGCAGCAGCGAGGCGATGTACAGCCACTCGCCCTCGCCCAGGCGGATCTGCGTGACCAGCACCGGCGGGTTGAGCGGTTCCAGGGTCAACGAGTAATGCGCCCAGGAACGTGGCAGCTCGTCGAGCTTCAGGCCGCTGTTGAAGATGCGCAGGTCATCGGGCCCGACGAATTCCACGGAAATGTCCATCTGCGAACCCAGGCGCTCATGCAGCACCTGCTGGAACACATCGATCACCGCCTGCTTGCGCGGGGTAACGGGCAGCACCGGCATATCCAGTGGTTTGGCATTGAGTGACACGAAAAAGCGCGTTCCCCCCATGCTGCGCAACTGGTCGAGCACCATGGGCCGGTAGGCCACCGGCAGCGAGCGGAAGTAACTGACACTGGCGCTCATCGAGTGGGCCAGGCTGCTGGCGCTGGCACGCAGGCCCTGCAACTGGCTGGCACGCAGCTGGGCCACCCAGATGATGCTCGACAGGCCCTGGGCCAGCAGCACCACCAACAGGGTCAGCAGCAGCATGCGCCCCAGCAGCGAACGCGGCAGCAAGCGCCAGCGCCGCTCAGGGCGCATTGCAGACATGCGTCGCCAGCAGGTAGCCGCTGCCGCGCACCGTGCGGATCAGCCGGGGTGGTTTTTCAGTATCGCGCAGGCGCTGACGCAGGCGGCTGACCGCCATGTCGACAATGCGGTCCAGCGGCATGGGCTCGCGGCCACGGGTGGCATTACCGATGGTGTCGCGGTCGAGAATCTGCTGCGGGTGGTCGAGGAACAGCTTGAGCAGGGCAAAGTCGGCGCCCGACAGAATCACCTCTTCACCGTCGCGATGGAACAGCCGGTGGCTGACCGTGTCCAGGCGCCAGTCATCGAAGGCCAGCACGGCATTGCCGGGTGCCGCCGTGCCGAATTCGGCGCGGCGCAGCAGGGCCTTGATTCGCGCTTGCAGTTCGCGAGGGCTGAAGGGTTTGCCCAAGTAGTCGTCGGCACCCAGCTCCAGGCCGATGACCCGGTCGGTTTCATCGGAGCTGGCCGTCAGCATGATGATCGGTACCCGCGCCTGGCGCGGGTGCTGGCGTACCCAGCGGCACAGGCTGAAGCCGTCTTCGTCGGGCAGCATGACATCGAGGATGACCAAGTCGTAGGGGGTGCTTTCCAGAGCGCGGCGAAAGCCTGCGCCGTCGGCTTCGGCATGCACCTGAAAGCCGGAGCGGCTCAGGTAGGTTTGCAACAGTTCGCGGATTTCCTGGTC
Source organism: Pseudomonas sp. OG7 (assembly GCF_014192825.1). Taxonomy (NCBI): domain Bacteria; kingdom Pseudomonadati; phylum Pseudomonadota; class Gammaproteobacteria; order Pseudomonadales; family Pseudomonadaceae; genus Pseudomonas; species Pseudomonas sp. OG7. Next base: position 160,330 of record NZ_JACHYK010000003.1, read on the forward strand.
GTCGTCGACCATCAGGATCGATTTGCCGGCAGTGCTCAAGGTGGTCCGTCCTCTTGTTGGTTACAGGTCTTGGTTGCCTGTTATTGGGGGCGCGAAGCGGCCCCCGTACACCTATCTCCGATCCAACGCTTGCTGCAAAGCCACCCCGGCCCCCAGCAACCCGGAAAACTCCGCCGTCACCAGCCACACCGGCACGCCAGCGAAGTAGCCGCTCATACAGCCCTTGTCAGCAAAACTCGCCGCAAACCCGCTACGCAGGAACAGCTCGGCAAAGCGCGGAATCACGCCACCCACAATATAAACCCCGCCTCGCGCGCCCAGCGTCAGCACATTGTTACCGGCCACACGCCCTAGGAACCGACAGAACTGCTCGACCACCGCCAGCGCACGCGGCTCGCCGCCCAGCGCGGCATCGGTAACCTGCGCCGGCGTCACGTGTCTGGGTGTTTCGCCGTCCAGCGCGCAGATTGCCTGATACAGGCGCACCAGGCCGCCACCACTGAGTACGGTTTCGGCGCTGACATGGCCAATCTGGCCATGGATTTGCTGATGGATCGCCGCTTCACGGGCATTGCCAACCGGCAGGTCGACATGCCCACCCTCCCCCGGCAAGGCCTGCCAGTGCTGTTCACCAAGGCGCAACAGCGACCCCACGCCCAAGCCTGTGCCCGGCCCGATAACCAGCGCCGGCCGCGACGGGTCAGCCTGGCCTGGGCACACTTCTCGGAACTCGCCCTCGCGCAGGCGGGTCATGCCCAGCGCCATGGCCGTGAAATCGTTGATCAGCAACAGCCGCTCGACCTGCAAGGTCTTGCAGAAGGCCGGGCGGCTCAGGCGCCAGTGGTTGTTGGTGAAGCGAAATTCGTCGCCATCGACCGGCCCGGCCACTGCCAAGCACACCGCTGCCAGGCCGCCGCGGGCAATGCCCTGGCTTGCCAGATAGGCTTCGATGGCCTGCTCCGGGCTGGTGTAGTCCGCCGTGGCGAAGACTTTGACTTCATGCAGCTGGTTGTCACGCCACAACGCAAAACGAGCATTGGTGCCGCCGATGTCGCCAACCAGCAGGTCCTTCATTTGAGGTTCTCCAGGGCCGAGGTGAAGGCGCTTGCGCCCTGCTCTGCCGGGCTGAACGCCATGCGCATGAAGCCGAACAGCTCGCGCCCGCAACCCAGGTCGTTGCCCTGAGGCGCTGGCGGCAGGTCGCGGCTGGCCAGTTCTTCGGCCGATACCATCACCCGCAACGTGCCTTCGACACCGTCGACCCGCACGATATCACCATCGCGCACCCGCGCCAGCGGGCCGCCATCATAGGCTTCGGGGCATACGTGAATCGCCGCCGGGATCTTGCCCGAGGCACCGGACATGCGCCCGTCGGTGACCAGCGCCACCTTGAAGCCACGGTCCTGCAACACACCCAGGAATGGCGTGAGCTTGTGCAACTCGGGCATGCCGTTGCAACGCGGCCCCTGGAAACGCACCACAGCGACAAAATCACGCTCCAGTTCGCCGGCCTTGAACGCATCGGCCAACGACTGCTGATCGTGGAACACCCGTGCCGGGGCCTCGACCACCTGATGCTCGGGGGCCACGGCAGACACCTTCATCACGCCACGGCCCAGGTTGCCCTCCATCACCCGCAAGCCGCCTTCGGCCGAAAACGGTCGCGCCACCGGGCGCAGGATGGTTTCGTCCAGGCTCTGCTGTGGCCCTTCGCGCCAAACCAGCTTGCCGTTGTCGAGGAACGGTTCCTGGGTGTAGCGGCGCAGGCCATGGCCGGCCACGGTGTTGACGTCCTCGTGCAGCAGCCCGGCATCGAGCAGCTCGCGGATCAGGAAGGCCATGCCACCGGCGGCCTGGAAGTGGTTGATGTCGGCCTTGCCGTTGGGGTAGACGTGGGACAGGGTCGGCACCACTTCGGAGAGGTCGGCCATGTCCTGCCAGGTCAGCTGGATACCTGCCGCCTGGGCAATCGCCGGGATGTGCAAGGTGTGGTTGGTCGAGCCGCCCGTAGCGTGCAGGGCGACGATGGAGTTGACCAGCGCCTTCTCGTCGACGATTTCGCCCAGCGGCATGAAGCTGCCGCTGGCCTTAGTCATGCGCGTTACCTGCTGCGCGGCCTCGGCGGTAAGGGCATCGCGCAGCGGCGTGTACGGGTTGACGAACGAAGCACCCGGCAGGTGCAGGCCCATCACTTCCATCACCAACTGGTTGGTGTTGGCAGTGCCGTAGAAGGTGCAGGTGCCAGGGCTGTGGTACGAGTTCATCTCCGACTCCAGCAGCTCTTCGCGGCTGGCCTTGCCTTCCGCATAGCGCTGACGCACGTCGGCCTTCTGCTTGTTGGAGATGCCGGACACCATCGGCCCGCCGGGGACGAAGATGGTCGGCAGATGGCCGAAGCGCAGCGCCCCCATCATCAGGCCGGGGACGATCTTGTCGCAGATGCCCAGCATGAGCGCCGCGTCGAACATGTTGTGCGACAGCGCTACCGCAGTGGACATGGCGATGACTTCGCGGCTGGCGATGGCCAGTTCCATGCCTGGTTCGCCCTGGGTCACACCGTCGCACATGGCCGGCACGCCACCGGCAAACTGGCCGACCGAGCCAACCTCGCGCAGGGCCTGCTTGATTTGCTCGGGGAAGTGCAGGTACGGCTGGTGGGCAGACAACATGTCGTTGTAGGCCGAGACGATGGCCACGTTGGCCGCGTTCATCAGGCGCAGGGTCTGTTTGTCCTCGCTGCCGCAACCGGCCACGCCGTGGGCGAAGTTGGCGCACTGCAGGCTGGCGCGCATGGGGCCTTCACTGGCCGCACCGCGAATCAGCTGCAGGTAGCGTTCGCGGGTGGCACGGCTGCGTTCGACCAGCCGTTGGGTGACCTCAAGGATGCGCGGATGCATGTACTGGACTCCAGGCTAATTGTAAGGGCGGTTTACCAGGCATTTCCCCTCCAAACGATTGCGGCCTAGGCTCAAGGTAAGGAGCCCGCTGCATCGGTGGAGGCCCATCGCCCGACCACTCGTTGTATGTTTAAACAAAATACTGCCACTAAAAAGGCTTGTTTTCTATCTGCCAGTGAATAATCTTGTAATTCCAACAACAAAACCGTTTCAGTGAAGCTCCTTTTTGCCACAGGTTTCACTCGGACTGCCAGAGGTACTGCCATGACCCTACGCATCGCCATCAATGGATTCGGCCGCATCGGGCGCAACGTCCTGCGCGCACTGTATACCCAAGGCTACCGCCAGGACCTGCAGGTCGTCGCCATCAACGACCTGGGCGACAGCGCCATGAATGCCCACCTGCTCAAGTACGACAGCGTGCACGGCACCTTCGACGCCACCGTCGAGGCCGACCACGAGAGCCTGACGGTCAATGGTGACCGTATCGCGGTCAGTGCCATCCGCAACCCGGCCGAACTGCCCTGGAAGGCCGAGGCGATCGACGTGGTGTTCGAATGCACCGGGCTGTTCACCGACCGTGCCAAGGCCGCTGCACACCTGGCCGCAGGGGCTGGCAAGGTGATTGTTTCGGCGCCGGCCAAGGGTGCCGATGCCACCGTGGTGTACGGGGTCAACCATGACATCCTGCGTGCTTCGCACCAGGTCATTTCCAACGCCTCCTGCACCACCAACTGCCTCGCGCCGATTGCCCAGGTGCTGCACCGCGAGTTCGGCATCGAGCAAGGCCTGATGACCACGATTCACGCCTACACCAACGACCAGGTGCTGACCGACGTGTACCACAGCGACCCGTACCGCGCGCGCTCGGCCACCCAGTCGATGATCCCGAGCAAGACCGGCGCCGCCGAAGCCGTGGGCCTGGTACTGCCGGAGCTGGCCGGCAAGCTGACCGGCATGGCGGTGCGGGTACCGGTGATCAACGTGTCGCTGGTGGACCTCACCGTCAACCTCAAGCGCGAGGCCACGGCCGAGCAGGTCAACCAGCTGTTCCTTGAAGCCAGCAAGCATTCCAGGGTATTGGGCTACAACGCCTTGCCGTTGGTTTCCTGCGATTTCAACCACAACCCGCTGTCGTCCATTTTCGATGCCAACCATACCCGGGCCAACGGGCGTATGCTCAAGGTGCTGGCCTGGTATGACAATGAGTGGGGGTTCAGCAACCGGATGCTGGATAACTGCCTGGCGTTGTGCCGGGCCGGGTGAGTATGGCGTGACATTTCTGGCGCCTATGAGATCGAGCGCCGCCCGCGCGGCGCTCGATCTCATAGGCGCTGAAACTGCTGTGGCAAGCACAAACATACCCCCGCCACTCACAATCTTTACCTTTTCCTAACACTTCCACACTTGACCTTCGGCATAGATGATAAGCATTATCATTATCCTTTCGTCGACCAGGTCCCCCCGTGAGTCAGTCCCGGTTCAACTCCGTCTTCCTCGGCCAGCGCCTTACCCTGCTGCGCACCCTGCAACGCATGGTCACTAACCCCAGCACGGCCGAAGACCTGCTGCAGGAAACCTACCTGCGGGTGTCCCGTGCCTTGGGCGAGCGGCCCATCGAGCATATCGAGCCGTTCGTGTTCCAGACCGCGCGCAACCTGGCACTGGACCATCTGCGCGCACGCCGGGTGCAGGCACGGATGCTGGTCGACGACGTGCCCGACGAGGTCCTGCACAGTGTGGCTGCCCCCGCCACCAGCAGCGAGGACGCCGCCCATGCCGAGCAACTGCTCAAGCAACTCAGCATCAGCCTCAACCAGCTGAGCGAGCGCCAGCAGCGCATCTTCATCCTCAGCCGGCTGCATGGCGCCACCTACCTGGAAATCGCCGAACAGCTGAATGTGTCGCCCAGCACGGTGCAGAAGGAGCTGAAACTGATCATGGCGATCTGCATGGGTGTCGCCGACCGACTCAAGTGAGCCGACCGCTGCCCGGCGGTTACGCAAAGCCCTTGCCACACCCCACCTTAGCCTTGATCATTCGCGAAAAACCATTCAAGGATTACCCGTGACCGACAGCCCCGCCCCTCGCCCGTCACCCGCCGGGCCCAGCGCCCGTGCTCGTGCCATGGACGAGGCGCTGGACTGGCTGGTGCGCCTGCAATGTGCCGATGCCGCAGATACCCAGGCTTTCGAAGCCTGGCTGAGCGCGGCTCCCGAAAACGCCGAGGCCTATGTCGAGGCGGAAGCGCTGTGGAACGGTGCCCCACTGCACCACGCAGCCGCGCAGATGCACCAGCAGCAGCGCCGCTCATGGCGCGGGCGCCTGCGCAGCCACTGGAAACCCCTGGCCACTGCGGCTGTGCTGCTGGTCGGGCTGTTCACCGTCGGTAACCTGCCCATGCGCCTGCAGGCTGACCACCTGACCGTGGTGGGCGAGCGCCAGCGCCTGCAGCTGGAAGACGGCGCAAAAGTGCTGCTCAACACCAATTCGGCCTTTGCCAGCGACCGCCGCGACGGCCGGCAGGTCGCCCGCCTGCTGCAAGGCGAGGCCTACTTCCAGGTACCCGAGGATGCGCTGCTGCCGCTGGAGGTAGAAGCCGGGCCGTTGCGTGCCCAAGTACGCGACACCGACTTTGCCGTGCGCTACCTGGACGGCGAGGCTCAAGTGCGGGTGCAACGCGGCGATGTCGACCTGCAGGGGGCACGCGACCAGCGCATCCGCCTGAGTGCTGGCGACAGCATCAGCGTCGGCCCGCAGGGCTTTGGGCAGCGCCAACGCGCCGACATGCAAAAAGACCTGGCCTGGGTCGATGGCCGCCTGGTGTTCGAGAACTGCCCCTTGAGCCAGGTGCTGGCCGAAGTACGGCGCTACTACCCCGGCTGGATCATCAACCGCAATGCTCAACTGAAAGACGTGGCAGTCACCGGCAACTACCGCCTCGACCAGCCGCTGGAAACCCTGCGCGCGTTGGCCCACATCACCTCGGCACAGCTGCATGAGTACCCGGCGTTGGTCATTCTGAACTGACCCGAAAATTATTTTTACGCAATCGCGCTACCCCACCCGTCTCGTTATAGCCAATGCAACTGATTCTTGTTTGAAAACGAGAACAGCCATCACCTATAACAGCCCGCGCGTCTGGGAGCGCTTCCGATGTCCACTGGTCCTACCCGCTCGTCCACCCTTCCCCGTCGTACGGGGCAACTGTCCCTGTTGACCTTGGCTCTGCTCGCCAGCGGTGCCTGCAGCCTGCCAGCGCTGGCCGCCGAACCGGCCCAGGCCAGCAGCCCGCGCATGGGCGACTATCGCTTCAGCATCGGCCAGCAGCCGCTGGTGTCGGCAATCAACGCCTTCAGCCAGGTCACCGGCTGGCAGGTCGGCTTCAGCGCCGAACTGGCCGACGGCGTGGCTTCGCCGGGCGTGCAGGGCTCGCTGCCGCCAGAGGCCGCTCTCAAGCGCCTGCTGCAGGGTACCGGCCTGAGCTTTCGCAAGATCAGCAACGGCAACGTGGTGCTCGAACGCCAGGCGAGCGGCAATGTGATCGCGCTGCAGCAGGTGACCGTCAGCGCCACCCGCAGCGCCCAGGATGTCAGCCAGGTGCCGAGCACCGTCAGCGTGCAGACCCGCGAGCAACTGGACCGCCAGAACGTCAACAACATCCAGGACCTGGTGCGCTACGAGCCGGGCGTATCGGTGGCCGGTACCGGCCAGCGCAGCGGCCTGAACGGCTACAACATCCGCGGTATCGACGGCGAGCGCATCCTCACCCAGGTCGACGGCGTGTCGATCCCCGACAGCTTCTTCTACGGCCCCTACGCCCAGACCCAGCGCAACTACGTCGACCCGGAAATCGTCAAGCGCGTGGAAATCCTGCGTGGCCCGGCCTCGGTGCTGTACGGCAGCAACGCCATCGGCGGCGCGGTAAGCTACTTCACCCTCGACCCGGACGACATCATCAAGCCTGGCAAGGACGTAGGCGCCCGCCTGAAGACCGGCTACAGCTCGGCCGACGAAAGCTGGCTGACCTCTGCCACCGTCGCCGGCCGCGAGGGCGACTTCGATGGCCTGCTGCACCTGAGCCAGCGCAACGGCCACGAGACCGAAACCCACGGCAGCCACAGCGGTGACGGCCTGTCGCGCACCGAAGCCAACCCGATGGATGTACGCACCACCAACGTGCTGGCCAAACTGGGCTGGAACTACGCCGACGACGCACGCCTGGGCGTGACCTACGAGCGCTACAAGGATGACCGCGACCAGAACATCCTCAGCGCAGTGGGCGGGCCGTTCATTCCCGGTTTTGGCGGCATGGGCTACTACAAGGCGCGTAATGGCAACGACACCATCACCCGCGAGCGCTTCGGCATCAATCACGAATTCGGCCTGGACTCGGTGGTCGCCGACCAAGTGAAGTGGAGCCTGAACTACCAGATCGCCAAGACCGACCAGCACACAGAGGAAGTCTACGCACCGCCTGGCCGCCAGGTTCTGCGTACCCGCGACACCACCTACAAGGACCGTCAGTGGGTGTTCGATGCCCAGCTCGACAAGGCCTTCAGCATCGGCGCCACCGACCACCTGCTGACCTACGGCACCACGCTCAAGCATGAGAAGGTCACCGGATCGCGCAGTGGCACCGGCACCTGCCTGACCATTGGTTCCGGTTGCACCACCATCGGCGCCGACCGTCCGGCAGACGGCCAGGCGCTGGTCAGCGACTTCCCGGACCCGACCGTGAACACCTACAGCCTGTTCGTGCAGGACGAAATCCGCTGGAACAACTGGACCTTCATGCCAGGCGCGCGCTACGACTACACGCGCATGGCGCCCAAGTTCACCGAAGAATTCCTGCGTGGTCTGGCATCCACCGGTACCGCCCCAACATCCCAGGACGATTCGGACAAGAAGTGGCACCGCGTCTCGCCCAAGTTCGGCCTGACCTACGCCTTCAACGATAACTACACCTGGTACGGCCAATACGCCGAAGGCTTCCGCACGCCGACGGCCAAAGCCATGTATGGTCGCTTTGAAAACATCGAGCAAGGTTACCGTGTAGAGGGCAACCCGAACCTCGAACCGGAGAAGAGCAAAAGCTACGAAACCGGCCTGCGCGGCAACTTCGACGCCGGCAACTTCGACGTGGCGGTGTTCTACAACAAGTACCGCGACTTCATCGACGAAGACGCCGTGCAAAGCGCCAACCTGGAACAAACCTTCCAGGCCAACAACATCAAGCACGCCACCATCAAGGGTGCCGAGGTCAAGGGCCGCCTGAACCTCGACCACTTCGGTGCGCCGCAAGGCCTGTATACCCAGGGCTCGATTGCCTACACCTACGGCCGCAACGATGACACCGGAGAACCGCTGAACAGCGTCAATCCGCTGAAAGGCGTGTTTGGCCTGGGTTACGAGCAGCAGAACTACGGTGGCCTGCTGAGCTGGACACTGGTCAAGCGCAAGACCCGCGTCGACGACAGCACCTTCTATTCGCCTGACGGCTCGACCTCGAAGTTCCGTACACCGGGCTACGGCGTGCTGGACCTGACCGGCTACTACAAGGTGACCGACGACGTCACCATCAACGCCGGCCTGTACAACCTGACCGACAAGAAATACTGGCAGTGGGATTCGGTACGCAGCTACGACGGCCAGGGTGAAGCGGCTGTGACCCAGCCCGCCAACATCGACCGCCTGACCATGCCGGGGCGCAACTTCGGTATCAATGTGGTTTGGGATATCTGATTCCCTCCGCCTGGACCGGCCTCTTCGCGAGCACGCCCGCGAAGAGGCCGGTCCAGGCAACACTAATACCCAGTTTTTTTACTGTCCCGCCCCCGCTGCTTCGTCTTGTATCTAGACGCCCCTTTTTCCAAGGACTGCCCCCATGACCGAACGCCCAGCCCTGCGCTCCCAGCGCCTGAACCAGATCACCCACGCCCCGCACGCCGAACTGGATGCCCTGGTCAAATCCCACGCGCCCTTCGACAGTCGCGAAAGCTTTGCCCGCTTCGTCGTTGCCCAATACCTGTTCCAGTCTGAATTGCAGGCCCTGTACAACGACCCGCAACTGATCGCCATCGTCCCGGACCTGGCCGAGCGCTGCCGCGCCGATCAGGCCCGCCTGGACCTCGCCGACCTCGACACCGAAGTACCGGCAGCCGTGCCGGGCGCCCTGGGCAAACCGAGCCTGGGTGAGGCAATGGGCTGGATCTTCGTCTCCGAAGGCTCCAAACTGGGCGCTGCGTTTCTGATCAAGCGTGCCGTGGCCCTGGAACTGTCCGACAGCTTCGGCGCCCGCCACCTGGGCGAACCGGCCGGTGGCCGTGCCGAAGGCTGGAAGCAGTTCACCCGCATCCTCGATGCCCTGGCATTATCGGCCGAAGAGGAAGCCGCTGCCGAACGCGGCGCAGTTGCCGCCTTCGAACGCTTCACCGAGCTGCTCAAGCACGCCTATGCTGCTGATGCCGCGCTGGTTTGATACGCCGTAGCCGGCCACCCTTCCGGTGGCCGCACCGTTTTATGCAGTGAGACCATGACCCGACCCGCCCGCTCCAAACTCGCCCGCCTGCTGTATGGAATACTGGCTTACGTGAGCCTGGGCGTGGGCCTTGTCGCCATCGTGATTCCTGGCTTGCCGACCACCGAGTTCATCCTGCTGGCCGCCTGGGCTGCTACGCGCAGCTCACCGCGCCTTTCAGCCTGGCTGGAAAACCACCGGTTGTTCGGGCCAATCCTTTACAACTGGCGCAATGGCAAGGTGATCCAGCGCCGGGCCAAGGTAAGCGCGACCGTCAGCATGCTGCTGTGTGCTGGCCTGATGCTGACCTTTCTCGAACACCGCTGGCCGGTGTTCCTGGCCGTCGCCGGCATGACCCTGGGCAACCTGTGGATCTGGTCGCGCCCGGAGCATGCCTGCCCTGCCCCGTCACAAGCTCAGCAGCCCTGAATACAAGGCGTAGGCCGCCAGCGCAGCACCCACAAGCACGGCAGCAAAAATCAGTTTTTCCCAGGTGGTGAACAAGGTCTGCCCCTGCTCATGCTTGGCCCTGGCGAACAGGACCACACCGGGTGCGTACAACAGCGCAGAAAGTAGCAGGTACTTCAGCCCCCCCGCGTACAGCAGCCAAACGGCATACAGCAGGGCAACCAGCGCCACCAGCAGGTCCTTGCGGCGCAGGCCCGGTTGCCCGGCGTAGGTTTCCCCACGCACCGCCAGCAGCACGGCATAAGCCGCCGACCACAGGTAGGGCACCAGTATCATCGAAGAAGCCAGGTAGATCAGGCTGGTGTACGTACCGGCCGAGAACAGCGTGATCAACAGGAAGCCCTGGATCATGCAGTTGGTCAGCCACAGGGCGTTGGCCGGCACATGGTTGGCGTTTTCCCTGGCCAGAAAGCGCGGCATGGTCTTGTCCCGCGCCGTGGCGTACAGAATCTCGGCGCACAGCAGCGCCCAGGACAGCAAGGCACCGAGCAGAGAGACCGCCAGCCCGAGGCTGATCAGCAACGCGCCCCAAGGGCCGACAATGTGCTCCAGCACCGAGGCCAGTGAGGGGTTCTGCAGCCCGGCCAGTTCCGGCTGGGTCATCACCCCCAGCGACAATACGTTGACCAGCACCAGCAACGCCAGCACACCGAGAAAACCGATGACCGTAGCCTTACCCACGTCCGAACGGCGCTCGGCTCGCCCGGAATACACGCTGGCCCCCTCGATACCGATGAACACGAACACGGTCACCAGCATCATGTTGCGCACCTGCTCCAGCACGCTGCCGAACTGCGGGTTGCTCATGCCCCAGATATCCCGGGTGAAGATATCGGCGCGGAAGGCAAACGCGGCAATCACCACGAACATCAGCAATGGCACCACCTTGGCCACGGTGGTCACCTGGTTGATGAACGCTGCCTCCTTGATGCCGCGCAGCACCAGGAAATGCACCGCCCACAGCAGCAGCGAGGCACAGCCGATGGCGATTGGCGTGTTGCCTTCGCCAAACACCGGAAAGTAAAAGCCCAGGGTGCTGAACAGCAGTACGAAGTAACCGACGTTACCCAGCCAGGCGCTGATCCAGTAACCCCAGGCCGAGGAGAAGCCCATGTATTCACCAAAGCCCGCCTTGGCGTAGGCGTACACCCCCGAATCGAGCTCCGGCTTGCGGTTGGCCAGGGTCTGGAACACGAATGCCAGCGCCAGCATGCCGACAGCGGTGATGCCCCAGCCGATCAAAACCGCCCCTACATCGGCACGCGCCGCCATGTTCTGCGGCAGCGAGAAGATCCCGCCACCAATCATCGAGCCAACCACCAGCGCGATCAGCGCGCCCAGGCGCAGCTTCTGTCCCGGTTCGCTCATGAGCCTCCCTTTTTTATGCACTGTCACGCATTTGAAACAGCGTTGCGGGCCATATAAACGCTGATACTTATAATGAAGCATGGCATTGAAGCTATAGCACTCATAACGGCTTTGTCTATACACCTATCCTGTAAAAACTAGCAGCTGCGCGGCAACTAGAAAAGAAACTGATAAAACTCGAAATTCTTGTGAAAAATTTGCGAAAGCGGCAAAAACGGCTAGCTTCAAGCATCGCAGGCTGAACAGAGCGTTTGCTCTAGAACGACATGGAGGTGCCAGCGCGCAAGGCTTGCAGCTTAAGCTGCCGGCACTCTCCAGGAGCACCCGTGAAGGAAATTTCCTACCTTCACGTAGCCATAAACTGACGCAAGTCAGCGTACGGCAAAGGCGTCAGATTTATGCTGATGTCAACTTTCTCCTGGCAGGAGTTGTTAAATGTCTGATTCATCTGGAAAACTAAAGCTCGGCGCGTTAGTTGCACTCGTCGTCGGTTCGATGATTGGCGGCGGTATCTTCTCGCTGCCGCAAAACATGGCCGCCAGCGCGGGCGTTGGTGCGGTATTGATTGGCTGGGGCATCACCGCCATCGGCATGCTGACCCTGGCCTTCGTGTTCCAGACCCTGGCTAACCGCAAGCCTGACCTGGATGGCGGGGTGTATGCCTACGCCAAGGCCGGTTTCGGCGACTACATGGGCTTTTCCTCCGCCTGGGGCTACTGGATCAGTGCCTGGCTGGGCAACGTCGGCTACTTCGTGTTGCTGTTCAGTACCTTGGGGTACTTCTTCCCGATCTTCGGTGAAGGCAACACGCCGGCCGCCATCATTGGCGCATCGATCCTGTTGTGGGCGGTGCACTTCCTGGTGCTGCGCGGCATCAAGGAAGCAGCGTTCATCAACCTGGTCACCACCGTGGCCAAAGTGGTGCCACTGGTGCTGTTCGCACTGATCTGCCTGTTCGCCTTCAGGCTCGACATCTTCAGCGCCGATATCTGGGCCGTAGGCACACCAGAGCTTGGCAGCGTGATGAACCAGGTGCGCAACATGATGCTGGTCACCGTGTGGGTGTTCATCGGCATCGAGGGTGCGAGCATCTTCTCGTCCCGGGCGGAAAAACGCTCTGACGTGGGCAAGGCCACGGTCATCGGCTTCGTCACCGTGTTGCTGTTCCTGGTGCTGGTCAACGTGCTGTCGCTGGGCATCATGACCCAACCCGAACTGGCCAAGCTGCAGAACCCGTCGATGGCGGCCGTGCTGGAACATGTGGTCGGCCACTGGGGTGCGGTGCTGATCAGCGTCGGCCTGATCATCTCGCTGCTGGGGGCCCTGCTGTCTTGGGTGCTGCTGTGCGCCGAGATCATGTTCGCCGCCGCCAAGGACCACACCATGCCGGAGTTCCTGCGCCGCGAAAACGCCAACCAGGTGCCGGCCAACGCCCTGTGGCTGACCAACGCCATGGTGCAGATCTTCCTGGTGATCACGCTGTTCTCAAACAGCACCTACCTGTCGCTGATCTACCTCGCCACCTCGATGATCCTGGTGCCTTACCTGTGGTCGGCGGCCTACGCCTTCTTGCTGGCACTGCGCAGCGAAACCTACGAACAAGCCCTGGCCGAACGCAAGAAAGACCTGATCATCGGCGGTATCGCCCTGTTGTACGCCATCTGGCTGCTGTACGCCGGCGGCGTGAAATACCTACTGCTCTCGGCCCTGCTCTACGCACCTGGCGCCATCCTGTTCGCCAAGGCCAAGCGTGAGGTAGGCCAACCTGTCTTCACCAACGTGGAAAAACTGATCTTCGCAGCCGTGGTCATCGGCGCCCTGGTGGCAGCCTTCGGCCTGTACGACGGCTTCCTGACCCTTTGACCCACGTCTTCGTCCAATTGGAGGAATGAAACCATGTCCGCTGAAAAACAGAAGTACGGTGTCCACTCCGAAGCCGGCAAACTGCGCAAAGTGATGGTTTGCGCCCCGGGCCTGGCGCACAAGCGCCTGACGCCGAGCAACTGTGATGAACTGCTGTTCGACGATGTGATCTGGGTAGACCAGGCCAAGCGTGACCATTTCGACTTCGTCACCAAGATGCGCGAGCGCGGCGTAGATGTGCTGGAAATGCACAACCTGCTGACCGACATCGTCCAGCAACCCGAAGCACTGAAGTGGATCCTCGACCGCAAGATCACTCCCGACACCGTGGGTGTGGGCCTGACCAACGAAGTGCGCAGCTGGCTCGAAGGCCTTGATCCTCGCCACCTGGCCGAATTCCTGATCGGTGGCGTGGCGGGCCAGGACCTGCCACAAAGCGAAGGCGCCGACGTGGTCAAGATGTACAACGACTACCTGGGCCATTCCAGCTTCATCCTGCCGCCGTTGCCCAACACCCAGTTCACCCGCGACACCACCTGCTGGATCTACGGTGGCGTGACGCTGAACCCGATGTACTGGCCGGCGCGACGTCAGGAAACCCTGCTGACCACAGCCATCTACAAGTTCCACAAGGAGTTCACCGGCGCCGACTTCCAGGTGTGGTATGGCGACCCGGACAAAGACCACGGCAATGCCACCCTCGAAGGCGGTGACGTGATGCCGATCGGCAATGGCATCGTGCTCATCGGCATGGGCGAGCGCACCTCGCGCCAGGCCATCGGCCAGTTGGCGCAGAACCTGTTCGCCAAGGGCGCCGTCAAGGAAGTGATCGTCGCCGGCCTGCCGAAGTCGCGCGCCGCCATGCACCTGGACACCGTGTTCAGCTTCTGCGACAGCGACCTGGTCACGGTCTTCCCGGAAGTGGTGAAAGAGATCGTGCCGTTCATCATCCGCCCGGACGAAGGCAAGCCGTACGGCATGGACGTTCGCCGCATCAACAAGTCGTTCATCGAAGTGGTGGGCGAGCAACTGGGGGTCAAGCTGCGCGTGGTCGAGACCGGCGGCAACAGCTTCGCCGCCGAGCGCGAACAGTGGGATGACGGCAACAACGTGGTGGCCATCGAGCCGGGTGTGGTCATCGGCTACGACCGTAACACCTACACCAATACCCTGCTGCGCAAGGCGGGCATCGAGGTCATCACCATCAGCGCCGGCGAACTGGGCCGGGGCCGTGGCGGCGGCCACTGCATGACCTGCCCAATTGTGCGCGACCCTATCGATTACTAACGCCCATTACCCCCGGCCGCCCTCACAAAGCGGCGGCCGGTGCGTTCACCAAACTCAAGGAGAAAAGTCATGGCGTTCAACATTCACAACCGCAACCTGCTCAGCCTGGAACACCACACCACGCGCGAGTTGCGCTACCTGCTGGACCTGTCCCGCGACCTGAAGCGCGCCAAGTACACCGGCACCGAGCAGCAGCACCTGAAGGGCAACAACATCGCCCTGATCTTCGAAAAAACCTCCACCCGTACCCGCTGCGCGTTCGAAGTGGCGGCCTATGACCAAGGCGCCAACGTCACCTACATCGACCCCAATTCCTCGCAGATTGGCCACAAAGAGAGCATGAAAGACACCGCCCGCGTGCTCGGGCGCATGTACGATGCCATCGAGTACCGTGGCTTCAAGCAGGAAATCGTCGAAGAGCTGGCCAAGTTTGCCGGCGTGCCGGTGTTCAACGGCCTGACTGACGAATATCACCCAACGCAAATGATCGCCGACGTGCTGACCATGCGTGAGCACAGCGACAAGCCGCTGCATGACATCAGCTACGCCTACCTGGGCGATGCCCGCAACAACATGGGCAACTCACTGCTGCTCATCGGTGCCAAGCTTGGCATGGATGTACGCATCGCCGCACCCAAGGCGCTGTGGCCGCATGATGACCTGGTCGAGCGTTGCAAGAAGTACGCTGAAGAAAGTGGCGCCCGCATCACCCTCACCGAAGACCCGGTTGCTGCGGTCAAGGGTGTGGACTTCGTGCACACCGACGTGTGGGTGTCGATGGGCGAGCCGATCGAGGCGTGGGGCGAGCGCATCAAGCAGCTCAAGCCTTATCAGGTGAATGCGCAGCTGATGAAGTCCACTGGCAACCCGCGGACCAAGTTCATGCACTGCCTGCCGGCGTTCCACAACTCCGAAACCAAGGTAGGCAAGCAGATCGCCGAACAGTACCCGGACCTGGCCAACGGCATCGAAGTGACCGACGACGTGTTCGAGTCGCCGGCCTGCATCGCCTTCGAGCAGGCGGAAAACCGCATGCACACGATCAAGGCGATCCTGGTGTCGACCCTGGCTGACCTCTGACAACCACCTCGTTCCTGTGGGGGCTGGCTTGCCAGCGCCTGCAGGATCGAGGCGCTACCTCATCCGCAAAGGACATTCCCCATGCGTATCGTTGTTGCATTGGGCGGCAACGCCCTGCTGCGTCGCGGCGAGCCCATGACCGCTGAGAACCAGCGCGCCAATATCCGCACCGCCACCGAACAGATCGCCAAGATCCACCCTGGCAACGAGCTGGTCATTGCCCACGGCAACGGCCCGCAGGTTGGCCTGCTGTCACTTCAGGCACTGTCCTACAAACCCGACGAGGCCTACCCGCTGGACGTGCTGGGCGCTGAAACCGAGGGCATGATCGGCTACATGATCGAGCAGGAACTGGGCAACCTGCTGGACTTCGAAGTGCCATTCGCCACCCTGCTGACCCAGGTGGAAGTGGACGCCAATGACCCCGCCTTCAAAGACCCCACCAAGTTCATCGGCCCGGTCTACAGCAAGGACGAAGCCGAACGGCTGGCCAAGGAAAAGGGCTGGGTGGTGAAGGCTGACGGCGACAAGTACCGCCGCGTGGTGGCCAGCCCCAAACCCAAGCGCATCTTCGAAATCCGCCCGATCAAGTGGCTGCTGGAAAAGAGCAGCATCGTGATTTGCGCAGGCGGTGGTGGTATCCCCACCATGTACGATGAAAACCGCAAGCTCAAGGGCATCGAGGCGGTGATCGACAAGGACCTGTGCTCGGCTTTGCTGGCCGAGCAACTGGATGCCGACCTTCTGATAATCGCCACTGACGTCGATGCGGCGTACATTGACTGGGGCAAGCCTACGCAAAAAGCCATCGCCCAGGCACACCCTGACGAACTCGAACGGCTTGGCTTCGCTGCCGGCTCCATGGGGCCAAAGGTGCAGGCTGCCAGTGACTTCGCCCGCAATACCGGCAAAGTGGCGGTGATCAGTTCGCTCGAGAACATCGAAGACATCGTCAAAGGCACTGCCGGCACTCGGGTCTCCACCGCGAAGCCGGGGATCAGCTACCGTTGAATGCAGTGGGCGGGCGCCCGGCGCCCGCCATTTTCGACCTTCCAGAGGAGATAGCCATGGCCCAGTACCACCCCGGTCATGTACACATCGAGCGCACTGCGCTGAACGCGGCAGACCACAGCTACGACCTGAACATCGAGTACGAGGCAGTGTCTGACCCCAAGGAAGGCAGAGGCATTCAGTTCCATATGCATGGCAGCATCGAAGGCAAAACGGTGGAAGAAAAGTTCTTCCTCGCCAAGGACCAGGTGTTGCCCAGCTTTCTCATGCAACTGACCCGCAAGGCCCAGTCGTATCTGGCGCCGCCGAAGAAGTTCGAGACCCTGAGTTCGCCGCACAAGCTCTATGACTACATGTTCGCCGACATTCGCGAAAAACTCGATGTGAAATCGGGCGATCCGATCAAGCCTGAACATCTGGAGTGATTTCAAGAACCGGGGCCGCACAGCGGCCCCGGCGATGTTAAGGCATACTACTGCCCTCCCCGGCCACCACCTCACCCTCCCTCATGCGCATCCACGTCAGCTTCATCGACCGCGTCGGCATCACCCAGGAAGTCCTCGCCCTGCTCGGTGCCCGCAACCTCAACCTGGACGCCGTGGAGATGGTCCCGCCGAACGTCTACATCGACGCCCCCACCCTTAGCCCCGCCGTGCTCGAAGAACTGCACGACGCGCTCTTCGAGGTGCATGGCGTGCAATCGGTGGACGTGGTCGACATCCTTCCTGGCCAACGCCGCCACCTGCAACTGGATGCCCTGCTGGCCGCCATGAGCGACCCGGTGCTGGCGGTGGACAGCGCCGGGCTGGTGCTGCTGGCCAACCCAGCGCTGATCGAACTGTGTGGCCGCGAATCCGCCGGGCGCTCGGTGGGCGAACTGTTTGGCGACCCGGCGCTGCTGCAAGCCCTGCTGGACAATAACTTCCACCTGCCCATGCGCGAGATGCAGCTGAACGGCCAGAGCCTGCTGCTGGACGCCATGCCGATCACCAACGCCGGTGGCCTGCTGACGCTGTACCCACCTTCACGCATGGGCGAACGCCTGTCAGCCTTGCACCACGACCACGCCGAAGGTTTCGATGCCCTGCTCGGCGATTCACCGGCCATCCGCACCCTCAAGGCCCGCGCCCTGCGCGTGGCGGCGCTCGATGCGCCATTGCTGGTGCATGGCGAAACCGGCACCGGCAAAGAACTGGTAGCCCGCGCCTGCCATGCCATCAGCAGCCGCCACGCAGCACCGTTCCTGGCCCTGAACTGTGCCGCGCTGCCCGAGAGCCTGGCCGAGAGCGAGCTGTTCGGTTATGCCCCTGGCGCCTTCACCGGCGCGCAACGGGGCGGCAAGCCCGGGCTGATGGAACTGGCCAACCAGGGCACGGTGTTCCTCGATGAAATTGGCGAAATGTCGCCATACCTGCAGGCCAAACTGCTGCGCTTTCTCAGTGACGGCAGCTTCCGCCGGGTGGGCGGTGACCGCGAAGTGAAGGTGGATGTGCGCATCATCAGCGCCACCCACCGCGACCTGGAACGCATGGTTGCCGACGGCAGCTTCCGCGAAGACCTGTTCTACCGCTTGAACGTGCTCAACCTGCAGGTACCGCCACTGCGCGACCGGGGCCAGGATATCCTGATGCTGGCGCATTTCTTCATGCAGCAAGCCTGCACGCAGATTCAACGCCCGCCCTGCCGATTGACGCCAGCCACCCATTCGGCGCTGCTGGCCAACCCTTGGCCGGGCAATGTACGCCAACTGCAGAACGTGATTTTCCGCGCAGCGGCTATCTGTGAGGGCAACCTGGTGGACATCGGCGACCTGGACATCGCCGGTACTTCGGTGGCACGTGGGCTGGATGGCGACGTAGCCAGCCTGGAGCAGGCCGTGGGTGACTTCGAGCGTGAGCTGTTGCAGCGCTTGTATGCCAGCTACCCGTCGACGCGGCAGTTAGCCGGGCGTTTGCAAACTTCGCATACCGCTATTGCCCAGCGACTGCGTAAATATGGAATACCCGGAAAAGCCTGATACTTGTCGTCAAAACTTACCGTTGATTCAGATTTTTCCTAGCCGCTCAGCCGCAATTGACTGGAGTACTCGCCGTAGAATGGTGACATTGTAATTTTGCATGTCACCCTGAGCGAAGAGTACCCTGATGTTTGAACTCGATTTTTACGGGACACTTGTAGCCGCCTCCTTGGTACTGCTACTGGGGCGCGGTCTGGTCGCACGTATTGGCTTTCTGCGCGCTTACAATATTCCGGAGCCTGTGGCAGGTGGTTTGGTCGTTGCGCTGGCACTCTTGGCATTGCGCAGTTTCGATGTACAGGTCCAGTTTGATACCTCGTTGCAAGCACCGTTGATGCTGGCGTTCTTCGCCACCATCGGTTTGAGTGCAGACTTTGCCAGCCTGAAGAAGGGCGGACGCGTGGTTACTGTGTTCCTGCTGGTGGTGACGGGCTTGCTGCTGGTTCAGAACGCCATGGGTATCGGGCTGGCAACGGCATTGGGGCTCGACCCACTGATGGGCCTGCTGGCCGGTTCGATCACCTTGTCTGGTGGCCACGGCACTGGCGCTGCCTGGAGCGCGACCTTCACTGAAAAGTTTGGCTTGGCTTCGGCCTCGGAACTTGCACTTGCCTCTGCCACGTTCGGCCTGGTGTTGGGCGGTTTGATTGGTGGCCCGGTTGCCCGGTTGCTGATCAAGCGCGTCAAAACACCGGGTGTGGAAGAAGAAGTGCCGCAGTTACCCAAGGGCTTTGAGCAGCCGGACAAAGAGCGGTTGATTACATCGTTTTCATTTATCGAAACCTTGGCTCTTATTGCCGTCAGCTTACTGGCCGGCACATTACTTAATAGCCTGTTGAAAGGTACGGCATTCGAACTACCGACATTCGTTTGCGTACTCTTCGTGGGCGTATTGCTGCGCAACGGCCTTTCGGCGTTCGGTTTTTATCATGTCTTCGAACGGGAAGTCTCGGTACTGGGCAACGTCAGTCTGTCGCTGTTCCTGGCGATTGCCTTGATGTCACTCAAACTGTGGGACCTGGCAGCACTGGCCTTGCCGTTCTTCATACTGCTGGCTGCGCAGACATTGGTCATGGCACTGTTTGCGATCTTCGTGACATTCCGAGTCATGGGCCGCAACTATGATGCAGCCGTGCTGGCCGCGGGGCACTGTGGCTTCGGCCTGGGTGCAACACCCACGGCGATTGCCAACATGCAAGCGGTGACCCAACGCTACGGCGCCTCGCACATCGCCTTCCTGGTGGTGCCGATGGTGGGTGCGTTCTTCATCGACATCATCAACGTGATCGTGATCAAACTGTACCTGGCATTGCCATTTATCACTGGCTAAACCCACCGGCCAGTCCCGGGCATGGCTAGCCCGGGACCGGCGCATGCCCGGGTTCAGGGACGAACCGCTGTCACTTCGATCTCGACACGCCAGGCAGGGTCGGCCAGGCCTGCAATCTGGAACGCCGAGCGTGCAGGAAGGACTGGCTGCCTGGCGGCTGGCCCGAAGAATTGGGTATAGCCGGCCATGAAACCGTCGAAGTCCATTTTCCCGCCGTTCTCCGGGCCGCCCACCAGGAACACCTGCATCTTCACCACATCGGCAAGACCAAGGCCCAGTTCTTTCAGCTGCTGCTGGATGTTTCCAAGCACATTGATGGTTTGTGCCTTGGTATCACCATAGGCTTCCAGCGAACCCTTGGGTGCGTCAGGGTGAATAACCGACGGGACAGAACCACTCAGGTAGACAACCGTCTTCCCGGCAGGCACCTCTACAGCCGACGAGATAGGGAAACTACCTGCGCCATGGCGCACAATTTCTTGTGCATGAACGCTCCCGGCACCCGCGAGTGCCACGGCCATTGCTGCGGTCGTTAAAGCCACTTTCATACTGTTCTCCTGATGATTGCCAAAAATGTGCACGCATCGATGCTGCGCGCACGGGTCATTCCATTGCGCCTTGTGTGCTTAGAACCGATACAGGCTGAAGGGTTTAGGGTCCAGCACCGGCGCCTTTCCAAGCAGCAAGTCCGCCGACAGTTCGGACGACACCGGGCTTTCGGTCATACCCCAACCGGTTGCGGTGTTGAGGACCAGCCCCGGGTACTCATTGACCTGCGAAATGATGGGGTTTTCGTCGGGAGCGATGGCCATCGCACCGCTCCACTGATCGATCAGCTTCGCATCGCTGAACGCGGGGAACTCGACCTTGAGTTTTTCCAGTGAGGCATTCAGTTCCGGCAGGTCCGGCGCTGCGGTCATCAGCCGGTTTTTCTCGAAAGGCGAAACCTCGTCCAGCTTCCAGTGCGTTGGCTGAATGAACGAATCGATCAGTTGCTTGTTGAGTGAGATGTGCACCGGGAAGTCGGGGATGGCCAGCAGTGGCAGGTACTTATAGCCATACATGAACGACTCTTTGACCACCGGGGCAACGACGACGCGTGGCGAGGTGGCGTATGTGCCGTCAGCCTGCTCACGGAAGTAGATATTCCCCGGCAATGCAACGTTGCCCCCGGGTGCACGGGGTGCCGCGCTGATGATTTGCTGGGACTGGTAGGCGGGCAAGGTAGGCACATCAACGCCCAGGTTCTGCATGAACAGCCGGGACCATGCGCCGCCCGCCACGATCACGCGAGACGCCCTGATGGCGCCCTTTTCCGTGACCACGTCGGAGATGGCACCTGCGTGGGTTTCCAGGCCCCTGGCCGCGCAGTGGGTGTAGATCCGCACACCCACTTTCTTGGCATACTCGGCCATGACGAACGATGCACGCTCGGCATCCAGGCTACCGGAGTCTTCCTCGAAGCCTGCGACCGTCCAGCGCGAGGATGCACCGCGCAGGCGCTGTTCAAGTTCACTGCCTTGAATGATTCGCGTCTTGAAAGGAATGTCCGCGCCGACTTCCCGCGTTTTGACATCGATCCACTTTCTGACGCCTTCCAGGTCTTCTTCATCGAAAGGTACTTCGACCCGACCTTGTGTGCGGTAACTTGTGTCCGCCCCCACTTTGGCATTCATCTCTCGCCAACGTTGCTTGGCAAGATGGTGCAACTGGAATGTCGCATCAGGCATCTTGTAGGTCATGACCTGGCCATAGAACCTGCAAGACTGTTCGCCGGCAACTTCACCTTTTTCAACGACAACGACCGAGAGGCCGCGCTCGACAAGGTTGATTGCAGTCATGAGCCCCAGAATACCAGCGCCAACAACCACTACGTCTGCCTGCTTGGGAAGCGCCCCCTCGGTGCCTGCGACATAACCAAACCGCGGTTTGCCGGGAATCAATCGGCCTTCCCGGGTCAACAAAGGGGTCAGAACCCCTGCGCCGCCTGCGATCGCCAAGACGCCGCCGCCAATCAAAAATTTACGCCTCGTCATTCCCATGACACTTTCCCTTCCTGATATTCGGTGCTGGTTGCATGAGCCCGGGCAGCAAGGCACATGCTTGGCCGACAGCCGAATTACCAACTTGTGGTTATTGCTTCAGGCTAACGGCCCACATGAAAGGTGGCCATTCTGGTGACGCGCAATAGGCGGGAAAATCGTTGGGGGCAAATACTTAGTTCAGCCATTTGAAAACTATCACGCAGGTGACATAAATAGTTGATATGGCGACACCCTATAGGTGCA
This sequence comes from Pseudomonas sp. OG7, assembly GCF_014192825.1. NCBI lineage: Bacteria > Pseudomonadati > Pseudomonadota > Gammaproteobacteria > Pseudomonadales > Pseudomonadaceae > Pseudomonas > Pseudomonas sp. OG7. The sequence continues at coordinate 182,459 of NZ_JACHYK010000003.1, forward strand.
AGAAGAAAGCTCGCAAAGTTTCGCAAGTATCGAACTTGTTTGATTCATTTCCGGCTTGGCAACAACTGAACAGCCTCAAGATACCGTATAGATTTCGATACGCCGTAACGAAATCAGTACACACCCGTTCGAGTGCTATTGCGCAAGGGTTTGATCCCCAAACCCTTTTTCATGCACAACCTTCTGTAGCGTTTTCGTTCCAAACAAACAAACAGCCATCCCACAAAAATAAATAAGGTATTGTTTTTAAAGGATTTTCCTCTATTGGCCGCATTATTGCTAAGGGAAAGCACCCCAAGAGCGCGGAGCCACCGCGCCCAACGCCCTGCTTCCCGAGGATTCCCCATGAGCGAGTTGCGTTTCACTGAAGATCACGAATGGCTGCGCGTCGAAGCCGATGGCAGCGTCACCGTGGGCATCACCGCCTACGCCCAAAACGCCCTTGGCGATGTGGTTTTCGTGCAACTGCCAGAGTTGCAGCCGTATGAGAAAGGCAGCGAAGCGTCCACCGTCGAGTCGGTAAAAGCCGCCAGCGGCGTCTATATGCCCCTGACCGGTGAAGTGGTCGAGGTCAACGGCCAGCTCGAAGACAGCCCGGAACTGGTCAACGAAGACCCGATGGGCGAAGGCTGGTTCTTCCGCTTCATCCCTGCCGACGCCAGCGCCGTAACCGCCCTGCTCGACCAGGACGCCTACGACCGCCTGCTCAAAGCCAACGACGACGCCTGAGGAACCCCGCCATGACCATCCATCTCGGCACCGCCAACGAATTCATCGCCCGCCACATCGGCCCGCGCGCCGCTGACGAGCAGGCCATGCTCGCCGCCCTGGGCTTCGACTCGCTGGAAGCCATGACCGCTGCGGTCATCCCTGACAGCATCAAGGGCACCAGCGTGCTCGGTTCGCACGACGGCCAGAGCGAAGCCGACGCGCTCGCCGCGCTCAAGGCCATCGCCGGCAAGAACCAACTGTTCAAGAGCTACATTGGCCAGGGCTACTACAACACCCACACCCCGGCACCGATCCTGCGCAACCTGCTGGAAAACCCGGCCTGGTACACCGCTTACACCCCATACCAGCCAGAAATTTCCCAAGGCCGCCTGGAAGCGCTGCTGAACTTCCAGACCCTGATCAGCGACCTCACCGGCCTGCCGATCGCCAACGCCTCCCTGCTCGACGAAGCCACTGCAGCGGCCGAGGCCATGACCTTCTGCAAACGCCTGTCGAAGAACAAGGCCAGCCACGCCTTCTTCGCCTCCGTACACTGCCACCCGCAAACCCTCGACGTGCTGCGCACCCGTGCCGAGCCGCTGGGTATCGAAGTCGTGATCGGCGATGAGCGCGAACTGGGCGATGTCAGCGCCTTCTTCGGCGCCCTGCTGCAATACCCGGCCAGCAACGGTGACGTGTTCGACTACCGTGACGTGGTACAGCGCTTCCACGCAGCCAACGCCTTGGTTGCCGTGGCCGCTGACCTGCTGGCCCTGACCCTGCTGACCCCGCCGGGCGAGTTCGATGCCGACGTGGCCATCGGCAGCGCTCAGCGCTTCGGCGTGCCACTGGGCTTTGGTGGCCCGCACGCGGCTTACTTCGCCACCCGTGACGCCTTCAAGCGCGACATGCCGGGCCGCCTGGTCGGCGTATCGATCGACCGCTTCGGCAAGACCGCCCTGCGCCTGGCCATGCAAACCCGCGAGCAGCATATCCGCCGCGAAAAGGCCACCAGCAACATCTGCACCGCCCAGGTGCTGCTGGCCAACATTGCCAGCATGTTCGCCGTGTACCACGGCCCGGCCGGCCTCAAGCGCATTGCCGAGCGCACCCACGCCCTGACCGCGATCCTGGCCGCCGGCCTGAAAACGTTGGGCGTGCAGGTAGTGGGCGCCAGCGCCTTCGACACCCTGACCCTGGCCACCGGCGCTGCAACCGCCAGCCTGCATGACAAGGCCCGCGCCCAAGGCATCAACCTGCGCCAGGTCGACGCCACCCACCTGGGCCTGTCGCTGGACGAAACCAGCAGCCAGGCTGACGTCGAGTCGCTGTGGCAACTGTTCGCTGGCGACCAGGCTCAACCAGACTTCGCCGCGCTAGCCGCCAGCACCGGTTCGCTGTTGCCTACCGCCCTGCTGCGCCAGTCGGCGATCCTCGAACACCCGGTGTTCAACCGCTACCACAGCGAAACCGAGCTGATGCGCTACCTGCGCCGCCTGGCCGACAAGGACCTGGCGCTGGACCGCAGCATGATACCGCTGGGCTCGTGCACCATGAAACTGAACGCCGCCAGCGAGATGATCCCGGTCACCTGGGCCGAGTTCGGCAACCTGCACCCGTTCGCCCCGGCCGAGCAGAGCCAGGGCTACCTGCAGATGACCACCGAGCTGGAAGCCATGCTGTGCGCCGCTACTGGCTATGACGCCGTATCGCTGCAGCCCAACGCCGGCTCCCAGGGCGAGTACGCAGGCCTGCTGGCCATCCGTGCCTACCACCGCAGCCGTGGCGAAAGCCACCGCGACATCTGCCTGATCCCGTCGTCGGCCCACGGCACCAACCCTGCCACCGCCCACATGGCCGGCATGCGCGTGGTGGTTACCGCTTGTGACGCACGCGGCAACGTCGACGTAGAAGACCTGCGCGCCAAGGCCATCGAGCACCGCGAGCGCCTGGCCGCGATCATGATCACCTACCCGTCGACCCACGGCGTGTTCGAGGAAGCGATCGGCGAAATCTGCGCGATCATCCACGACAACGGTGGCCAGGTTTACATCGACGGCGCCAACATGAACGCCATGGTCGGCCTGTGCGCCCCGGGCAAGTTCGGCGGCGACGTGTCCCACCTGAACCTGCACAAGACCTTCTGCATCCCGCACGGCGGTGGCGGCCCGGGCGTTGGCCCGATTGGCGTCAAGTCGCACCTGGCGCCGTTCCTGCCAGGCCACGCGCAGCTTGAAAACACCGAAGGGGCCGTATGCGCCGCGCCGTTCGGCAGCGCCAGCATCCTGCCGATCACCTGGATGTACATCCGCATGATGGGCGGTGCCGGCCTCAAGCGTGCCTCGCAGATGGCAATCCTCAACGCCAACTACATCGCCCGCCGCCTGGAAGAGCACTATCCTGTTCTGTATACCGGCGGCAATGGCCTGGTGGCCCACGAGTGCATCCTCGACCTGCGCCCGCTGAAGGACACCAGCGGCATCAGCGTCGACGACGTGGCCAAGCGCCTGATCGACTTTGGCTTCCACGCCCCGACCATGTCCTTCCCGGTGGCGGGCACGCTGATGATCGAACCGACCGAAAGCGAGTCCAAGGAAGAACTGGACCGCTTCTGCAACGCGATGATCCAGATCCGCGAAGAAATCCGTGCGGTCGAAAACGGTAGCCTGGACAAGGACGACAACCCGCTGAAAAACGCCCCGCACACCGCGGCCGAGCTGGTTGGCGAATGGGCCCACGGCTACAGCCGCGAGCAGGCGGTCTACCCGCTGCCAAGCCTGGTGGAAGCCAAGTACTGGCCGCCAGTGGGTCGGGTCGACAACGTGTTCGGCGACCGCAACCTGGTGTGCGCCTGCCCGTCGACCGAGAGCTATCAGGACGCCTGATGCAGTCGGGAACCATGGGGCTGCTGCGCAGCCCTTTCGCGGCACAAGGCCGCTCCTATACGGGCGGCGCTGTCCTGTAGGAGCGGCCTTGTGCCGCGAAAGGGCCGCAAAGCGGCCCCAAGGTTTGCAGGAGGAACATCCATGTCACTGAGCGTCTTCGACCTGTTCAAGATCGGCATCGGCCCCTCCAGTTCGCACACGGTCGGCCCGATGCGCGCCGCCGCGCGGTTCGCTGAAGGGCTGCGCCGTGACGGCTTGCTCGCCCGCACGGCCAGCGTCAAAGCCGAGTTGTATGGCTCACTGGGCGCCACCGGCAAGGGCCACGGCAGTGACAAGGCGGTGCTGCTGGGCCTTGAAGGCGAACAGCCGGACATTATCGACACCGAAAGCATCCCCGCCCGCCTGCAGGCCATCCGCGACAGTGGCCACATCAACCTGCTGGGCGAGCACAGCATTGCGTTCATTGAAAAACAGCATGTGGCAATGATCCGCAAGCCGCTGGACTACCATCCCAACGGCATGATCTTTCGCGCGTTCGACGACGCCGGCCTGCAAATCCGCAGCCGCGAGTATTACTCGGTGGGCGGCGGTTTCGTGGTCGACGAGGACGCCGCCGGCCACGACCGCATCGTCGAGGACAGCACCGTGCTGCCCTACCCGTTCAAGACCGCCAAGGAACTGCTCGGCCATTGCACCACGCAAAACCTGTCGATAAGCCAAGTGATGCTGGCCAACGAGGCCGCCTGGCGCCCAGAGGCAGAAACCCGCGCCGGGCTGCTGCGCATCTGGCAGGTGATGCAGGATTGCGTTGAAGCGGGCTGCCAGCATGAAGGCATATTGCCGGGCGGGCTCAAGGTCAAGCGGCGGGCGCCCGCGTTGTACCGCCAACTGAGCCGCCACCCGGAAGCCAGCCTGCGCGATGCCCTGTCGGTGCTCGACTGGGTCAACCTCTACGCCTTGGCCGTGAACGAAGAAAACGCCTACGGCGGGCGCGTGGTCACCGCACCCACCAATGGGGCGGCAGGTATCGTCCCGGCAGTATTGCACTATTACATGCGCTTCGTGCCGGGCGCCAGCGAGGACGGGGTGGTGCGTTTTCTGCTCACCGCTGCGGCCATCGGCATCCTGTACAAGGAAAACGCCTCCATCTCTGGCGCGGAAGTGGGCTGTCAGGGCGAGGTCGGCGTGGCCTGCTCGATGGCTGCCGGCGCGTTATGCGAGGTGATGGGTGGCAGCGTGCAGCAGGTGGAGAACGCTGCAGAAATCGGTATGGAACATAACCTGGGCCTGACCTGCGACCCGATCGGCGGGCTGGTCCAGGTGCCGTGCATCGAGCGCAATGCCATGGGCTCGGTGAAGGCAATCAACGCGGTGCGCATGGCCTTGCGCGGCGACGGGCAACATTACGTGTCGCTCGACAAGGTCATCCGCACCATGCGCCAGACCGGCGCCGACATGAAAAGCAAATACAAAGAGACCGCCCGTGGCGGCCTGGCCGTCAACATCATCGAATGTTGACCCGACAACAACACCAAGGAGTCACCGATGTCCGAAACACTGCTCAAGACCCCACTGCACGCCCTGCACCTGGAACTGGGTGCCCGCATGGTGCCGTTCGCCGGCTACGACATGCCGGTGCAGTACCCGCTGGGCGTGCTCAAGGAACACTTGCACACCCGCGAGCAGGCCGGCCTGTTCGACGTTTCGCACATGGGCCAGATCATCCTGCGCGGCGCTGATGCCGCCAAGGCCCTGGAAAGCCTGGTACCCGTGGACATCATCGACCTCCCGACAGGCATGCAGCGCTATGCCATGTTCACCAACGAGCAGGGCGGCATCCTCGACGACCTGATGGTGGCCAACCTGGGTGACGACACGCTGTTCCTGGTGGTCAACGCCGCCTGCAAGGACCAGGACCTGGCCCACCTGCGAAAACACATCGGCAACCGTTGCGAGGTGCAGCCGCTGTTCGAGCAACGTGCCCTGCTGGCCCTGCAAGGCCCAGCTGCGGTCAAGGTGCTGGAACGCCTGGCCCCGGAAGTGGCCGGCATGACCTTCATGCAGTTCCGCCCGGTGAAGCTGCTGGGCGAAGACTGCTTCGTCAGCCGCTCGGGCTACACCGGCGAAGATGGCTACGAAATCTCGGTTCCGGCACAAGCCGCCGAAGCCCTGGCCCGTCGTCTGCTGGCCGAGCCGGAGGTACAGCCGATTGGCCTGGGCGCTCGCGACTCGCTTCGCCTGGAAGCCGGCCTGTGCCTGTATGGCCACGACATGAATGCCGAGACCACCCCGGTCGAGGCCAGCCTGCTGTGGGCGATTTCCAAGGTGCGCCGTGCCGACGGTGCACGTGCCGCCGGGTTCCCGGGTGCCGAGGCCATCTATGCCCAGCAGGGCGATGGCGTGGCACGCAAGCGCGTCGGGCTGCTACCGCAAGAACGTACGCCCGTTCGTGAAGGCGCGGATATTGTCGATGCAAACGATAAACCGGTCGGCAAAGTCTGCAGCGGCGGCTTTGGCCCGACACTCGGCGCACCTGTAGCAATGGGTTATATCGATAGTGAACATGCTGCAGTCGACACCCCGCTGTTTGCCGTGGTGCGGGGCAAGAAGGTTGCCTTGAAAGTCAGCAAAATGCCTTTCGTGGCACAACGTTACTACCGTGGTTGAAACAGCTTTGTGAAGGTTACGGGCAGGTTCCACATATTCGTTTTCGAACCTGCCCAATAACTTTTGAACATGGCGCCAGGCCAGGCGCCATGCCGTTTCCGTCAAATCGGTCGGTTATCGGCAAACGGCTGATTTTCCATACGACCAAGGGCTTGTTTTTCGCTCGGGAGTTGGCGTAGAGTCACTGCACTGTGTTTGCATGGGTCGCAACAGTTCGTGACCTGGGCCAGTAGCCGAGATTTGCTACAACCCGTTCGACGTCTCTTACTTTCCTGCAACCCAGCCCAGTACTCTTTCGCTTACAAACAAGTGCGAAAGAAACTGTCATCAAAATTCAAGCTTCATAGGAAATAAGACAATGGCTGAGCGTCAGAACGGTACCGTCAAGTGGTTCAATGACGAAAAAGGTTACGGCTTCATCACCCCCGAAAGCGGTCCGGATCTGTTCGTGCACTTCCGCGCTATCGAAGGCAACGGCTTCAAGAGCCTGAAAGAAGGCCAGAAGGTTACCTTCGAAGCAGTCCAGGGCCAGAAAGGCATGCAGGCTGACAAAGTTCAGGTCGCCGGTTAAGCCGAACCCGACTTCGAGAAAAGCCCCTGCCAAGTGCAGGGGCTTTTTTTTGCCCGTAGAATAGCGGCTTCGTCTTCTGGAGCCGTCCCGCATGTCCAAGCCTCTGCTCACCCCTCAGGGAGATTTTCCACCGGTCGGCCTGGGCCGGCGCCTGGCGGCGATGTTCTACGACTTTTTACTGTGCACGGCCCTGCTGATCGTGACCGCTGGCGCTTACAAGATGATCCAGATGGCGATCATCGGCGAGGCACGCATGCGCGAGCTGACCGAGGCTGGGGCACTGGATGGCGACCCTCTGCTGTCGACGGTGCTGCTGTTCGCCCTCTTCGGCTTCTTTGCCAAGTTCTGGACCCATGGCGGGCAGACCCTGGGCATGCAGGTATGGGGCGTGCGAGTGCAGAACGCCGATGGTTCGGCCATCAGCCTGTGGCAGGCGCTGTTGCGCTTTGTGGTCTCGATAGCCTCGTGGCTGTGCCTGGGGTTGGGTTTCTTCTGGGTGTTGATCGACAAGCGCAAGCGGGGCTGGCATGACATCTATTCAGAGAGCCAGCTGGTGCGGGTGCCGAAGCAGAAGAAATGAGCACAGGTTAACACCCATGAAAAAGCCGACCCTAAGGTCGGCTTTCTTGTGCAGCTCAGGCCATCAACCCGCCCGGCGCAACAACCACACACCGGCCAAGGCACAAATGCCCGCCGGAATCACCACCGCCAGCAGCGGCGGGAAGCCAAACACCTGGCTAGATGGCCCCAGCAAGTCCTGGCCGATGCGGAACACGAAGCCCACCAGCACACCGGTGAACACGCGCTGCCCGAGGGTTACCGAGCGCAGCGGGCCGAAGATGAAGGAAATTGCCATCAGCACCAGTGCCGCAGTCACCATCGGCTGCAGTACCTTGGTCCAGAACGCCAGCCAGTAGCGGGCATTGTTCAAACCCTGGTCAGACAGGTAGTGGATGTAGTCCCACAGCCCGGTAATCGACAGCGATTCCGGCGCCAGGATCACGGTATTGAGCAGTTCTGGCGTGAGCGAAACGTCCCAGCGCTCTTGCGGCGTGCTGACGACTTCGGTGTGGTCACCACGGAAATAGGTGGTGCGCACGTCGGCGAGCAGCCAGTGGTCGTTCTGGTACTGGGCACGGCGGGCGAAGCTCGACGTGACGATCTTGCGCTCGTTGTCGAAGCGGTAACGGGTCACCCCCAGCAGGAGGCCGTTAGGCTGCACGGCGTTGATGTGCACGTACTCTTCACCCTGACGGTGCCACATACCGCGCTTGGAGCTTTGCGCCTCACCCCCGCCCTGGGCCAGCGAGCGGTCGGCCTGGGCCTTGTTCTCGGTCACCGGTGCCACGTATTCACCGATCAGCAGGCCGACCAGCATCAGTACCAGCATCGGCTTCATCACCGCCCAGACGATACGGCCGATGGAAACGCCGGCCGCACGCATGATGGTCAGCTCGCTGCTGCTGGCCAGGCTGCCCAGGCCGATCAGGCAGCCGATCAGTGCCGCCATCGGCAGCATTTCGTACAGCCGCCGCGGTGCGGTGAGCAGGACGAAGTTGCCAGCCTCCATCACCGTATAGGTATCACTCAGGTCGCTCATCTCATCGATGAAGGCGAACAGCGAAGCCAGGCCGAGGATGATCCCCAGCACAGCCAGGATGGCCAGCAGCACGCTCTGGCCGATATAGCGGTCGAGCTTAGCCATGGGCCACCTCCGCACGACGGGCAGCGCGCTTGAGGCGCAGCGGCTCCCAGTACATCAGCCCCAGGCCGATCAGCAGGAACAGACCGTGGACCCACCACATGCCCAGGCCGATCGGAAGTTTGCCCTTCTCGAGGGCACCGCGTACGGAAATCAGCATTGTCAGGTAGGCCATGTACAGAAGAATTGCCGGCAGCAGCTTGAGGAAGCGGCCCTGACGCGGGTTGACCCGGGACAGTGGCACCGCCAGCAGGGTGACGACGAACACCAGGATCGGCAGCGACAACCGCCATTGCAACTCGGCACGCTCACGCAGGCCCTTCTTGCCGATCAACTCGGAGGTAGGGATGGCTTCACGTTCGGTGACTTCCTCGCTGACTTCCGGCTTGGGCAGCAGCACGCCATAGGTGTCGTACTTGATGGCGCGGTAGTCGGCCTGGCCCGGGTTACCGTCGTAGCGGTAACCGTTTTCCAGCACCAGATAGCGGTTGCCGTCGGCCTGGATTTCCTGGTGACCCTTTTCCGCGACCAGCACCGACGGCGCGCGGTCCTTGGTTTTGTCCTGGTTGAAGCGCTTCTCGGAAATGAACACCCCGGCCAGGTTGATGCGGTCATCCGACAGCTGCTCGGTATAGGTGACCCGCGAGCCGTCACGCAACGTCTGGAAGCGGCCAGGCACCAGGGTGTCGAACTCGGTCAGCGCGTCTTGCTGGGCGATGATCTGCTGCACCTGGGCCACGCCCAGCGGTGCAAGGCTCAGGCTCAGCCAGGCCACCAGCAGGGCGACCAGGGCGGCCGGCACCATGGTCAGGCCCAACAGGCGCTGCTGGCTCATGCCGGTGGCCGACAACACGGTCATCTCGCTCTCCAGGTACAGGCGCCCGTAAGCCAGGAGAATACCGAGGAACAGCCCCAGCGGCAGGATCAATTGCAGGAAACCCGGCAACCGGAAGCCCATGATCAGGAACAGCACGCCCGGGTCGAGCACGCCCTGGGCAGCCTGGGCCAGGTACTTGATGAAGCGCCCGCTCATGATGATCACCAGCAGCACAGCGCTGACGGCGCTCAAGGTCACCAGGACCTCGCGGGACAGATAACGAAAGACGATCAAACCAGACACTCCTGGGTTGTCAGGGCGGACTGCCATGCAATGGCGCCAAACAATGACTTAGTACATCCAAGACCAATGCCGGTTCGCCAATGGCGAACCTCCATGTAAAGTGCGCGCATTATCCTGTGATTGACCGCCCCTGTCACTTGGCCGCGCATGAACGCGCATAACGGGGTTGTCAGCACGCTTGCCGCAGGCTCAAACTGGCAGCTTTTCCGCTGGCGCGCCACTAAGCGGCCAGGCCCGTCCAGAGCGCTGGCACACACAGCGCCATTCGTATCGATCATTCGGGGATCCTGACATGGAACTGGTTGTAAAAAGCGTAGCTGCTGCATCCGTAAAAACCGCCACACTGGTCATTCCGGTAGGTGAAAACCGCAAGCTCGGTGCTGTGGCCAAGGCTGTCGACCTGGCCAGCGAGGGTGCCATTAGCGCCGTGCTCAAGCGCGGCGACCTGGCCGGCAAGCCGGGCCAGACCCTGCTGCTGCAGAACCTTGCGGGCCTGAAGGCCGAGCGCGTGCTGCTGGTAGGCAGTGGCAAGGATGAAGCCCTGGGCGACCGCGCCTGGCGCAAGCTGGTTGCCAGCGTGGCCGGCGTACTCAAGGGCCTGAACGGTGCCGATGCAGTGCTGGCCCTGGACGATGTGGCGGTCAACAACCGCGACGCCCATTACGGTAAATACCGCCTGCTGGCCGAAACCCTGCTCGACGGCGAATACGTCTTCGACCGTTTCAAGAGCCAGAAGGCCGAGCCGCGCGCCCTGAAAAAGATCACCCTGTTGGCCGACAAGGCCGGCCAGGCCGAAGTCGAGCGTGCGGTCAAACACGCCAGCGCCATCGCCACCGGTATGGCTTTCACCCGCGACCTGGGCAACCTGCCGCCTAACCTCTGCCACCCAAGCTTCCTGGCAGAGCAGGCCAAGGACCTGGGCAAGGCGCACAAGGCGCTGAAGGTCGAGGTGCTGGACGAGAAGAAGATCAAGGACCTGGGCATGGGTGCGTTCTATGCCGTGGGCCAGGGCAGCGACCAGCCTCCACGCCTGATCGTGCTGAATTACCAGGGCGGCAAAAAGGCCGACAAGCCATTCGTGCTGGTCGGTAAAGGCATCACCTTCGACACCGGCGGCATCAGCCTCAAGCCAGGCGCCGGCATGGACGAAATGAAATACGACATGTGTGGCGCCGCCAGTGTGTTCGGAACCCTGCGTGCCGTGCTGGAACTGCAGCTGCCAATCAACCTCGTGTGCCTGCTGGCCTGCGCCGAAAACATGCCGAGCGGCGGTGCCACCCGCCCAGGTGACATCGTCACCACCATGAGCGGCCAGACCGTGGAAATTCTCAACACCGACGCCGAAGGCCGCCTGGTGCTGTGCGACACCCTGACCTACGCCGAGCGCTTCAAGCCGCAGGCGGTGATCGACATCGCCACCCTGACCGGCGCCTGCATCGTCGCCCTGGGCAGCCACACCTCCGGCCTGATGGGCAACAACGACGACCTGGTGGACCAGTTGCTCGACGCCGGCAAGCGCGCCGACGACCGTGCCTGGCAGCTGCCGCTGTTCGACGAATACCAGGAGCAGCTGGACAGCCCGTTCGCCGACATGGGCAACATCGGCGGGCCGAAGGCCGGCACCATCACCGCGGGTTGCTTCCTGTCGCGCTTCGCCAAGGCCTACAACTGGGCGCACATGGACATCGCCGGTACCGCCTGGGTCAGTGGCGGCAAGGACAAAGGCGCCACCGGCCGCCCAGTGCCTCTGCTGACCCAGTACCTGCTGGACCGCGCTGGCGCGTGACGCCGTGAGGCCGGTGGCGCCTTGTGCGCCACTGGCCGGCGATTCTCACCATGAGCAAAGTCGACTTCTACATCTTGCCCACCGACTCGCTGTCGGCGCGGCTGGATTTCGCCTGCAAGCTGTGCGAAAAGGCCTGGCGCCTCGGCCACCGGGTCTACCTGCACTGCCAGGACGCGGAACAGCGCAGCGAGCTGGACCAACGCTTGTGGCGCTTCAAGGGCGAGGCGTTCGTGCCCCACGACCTGGCCGAGGTGCATGCCGATGCCGGCGTGGCGTTGGGCTTGGCAGACAGCGCGGGCGAGCACCGCGACTTGCTGATCAACCTGGGCGCCAGCGTGCCGGGCTTTGTCGGCCAGTTCGAGCGGGTGGCCGAAATCGTGGTCGAGGAGCCTGGCATCCGCCAATCGGCCCGAGAGCGATTCCGTTTCTACCGCGAACAGGGCTATGCTCTGCAAGACCACCGCTTACAGCGACTTTGACGACGATGGACAAGCCCTCCCCTTTGCCCGACTCCGCCCATCTGCTCGATGACCTCGAGTCAATCCGCCAGCTGCTTGGCGACGCCGACCTGCAACCGCCGCTGCTGACCGAAACGGTGGAGCAGATTCCGTTGCTGCTTGACGAACCTGCCGGCAACCCTGCACCGGTTGCCGAACCGGTGGCTGCCGAACCCGAGGACGACCCGCAAACCCGCCGCCAGGACACCCTGCTGCACCTGGAGAGCGAACTGCGTGCGGCGGCGCAGATGATCATGCAGGACGTGATCAACGACTTCACCCCGCACATCGAGAACGAGATCAAGCGCCGGCTGGATGCGCGGATCGAGCGGTTGATCAAGCGTTCGGAGTAAGCCTGAATTTCGGCGGTGCCCGCGAAGCAGGCGCCGCCGCACTGCCAGATAGCAGCAGCTTGTCGCCTGCGGCCCCCACCTTGGTTATACTTCCCGGCTTTCCCGAATAAATGCACAGGGTCCCGCCGCGCATGGATAAGACCTACCAGCCGCACGCCATCGAAACTTCCTGGTACAACACCTGGGAGTCCGAGAACTATTTCGCCCCACAAGGTGCAGGCGAGTCCTACACCATCATGATCCCGCCGCCGAACGTGACCGGCAGCCTGCACATGGGCCATGGATTCAACAACGCGATCATGGACGCCCTGATCCGTTTCCGCCGCATGCAAGGCCGCGACACCCTGTGGCAGCCAGGCACCGACCACGCCGGTATCGCCACGCAGATGCTGGTCGAGCGCCAGCTCGAAGCCAAAGGCCAGAACCGTCATGACCTGGGCCGCGAGAAGTTCCTGGAAAAGGTCTGGGAATGGAAGGACCAGTCCGGTGGCAACATCAGCCGCCAGATCCGCCGCCTGGGCTCCTCGGTAGACTGGAGCCGCGAGCGCTTCACCATGGACGACGGCCTCTCCGAAGCCGTTAAAGAAGCGTTCGTGCGCCTGCATGAAGATGGCCTTATCTACCGTGGCAAGCGCCTGGTCAACTGGGATACCAAGCTGCACACGGCCATCTCTGACCTCGAAGTGGAAAACCACGACGAAAAAGGCCACCTGTGGAACCTGCGCTACCCGCTGGCCGACGGCGCCAAGACCGCCGAAGGCAACGACTACCTGGTGGTTGCCACCACCCGTCCGGAAACCCTGCTGGGTGACGCGGCCGTTGCGGTCAACCCGAACGACGAACGCTACCAGGCACTGATCGGCAAGTTCGTCGAACTGCCGCTGGTTGGTCGCCGCATCCCGATCATCGCCGACGACTACTGCGACCCAGCGTTTGGTACCGGCTGCGTGAAGATCACCCCGGCTCACGACTTCAACGACTACGAAGTCGGCAAGCGCCACAACCTGCCGCTGCTGAACATCTTCGACAAGAACGCCTTCGTGCTTGCCAGCGCCCAGGCCTTCAACCTCGACGGCAGCGTCAACGAGCAGGTTGATACCCGACTGCCTGCCCAATACGCCAACCTCGACCGCTTCGTCGCGCGCAAGCAGATCGTTGCCGACCTGGATGCCCAGGGCCTGCTGGTGAGCATCGACGACCACGCCCTGAAGGTGCCGAAAGGCGACCGTTCGGGCACCGTGATCGAGCCGTGGCTGACCGACCAGTGGTACGTCTCCACCAAGCCGCTGGCGGAACCTGCCATCGCCGCCGTGGAAGATGGCCGTATCCAGTTCGTGCCCAAGCAGTACGAGAACATGTACTTCTCCTGGATGCGTGACATCCAGGACTGGTGCATCAGCCGCCAGCTGTGGTGGGGCCACCGCATCCCGGCGTGGTACGACGAGGCCGGCCAGGTCTACGTTGGCCGCACCGAGGAAGAAGTGCGCGCCAAGCACAACCTGGGCGCCGACGTGGTCCTGCGCCAGGACGACGACGTGCTCGACACCTGGTTCAGTTCTGGCCTGTGGACCTTCTCCACCCTGGGCTGGCCGGAGCAGACCGAGTTCCTCAAGAAGTTCCACTCCACCGATGTGCTGGTAACCGGCTTCGACATCATCTTCTTCTGGGTTGCGCGCATGATCATGCTGACCATGCACCTGATCAAGAACGAGGACGGCACCCCGCAAGTACCTTTCAAGACCGTGTACGTGCACGGCCTGGTCCGTGACGGCCAAGGCCAGAAGATGTCCAAGTCCAAGGGCAACGTGCTGGACCCGCTGGACATCGTCGACGGCATCACCCTCGACGCCCTGCTGGAAAAACGCACCAGTGGCATGATGCAGCCCAAGCTGGCCGAGAAAATCGCCAAACAGACCAAGGCCGAGTTCCCTGAGGGTATCGCCAGCTACGGCACCGACGCCCTGCGCTTCACCTTCTGCTCGCTGGCCTCCACAGGCCGCGACATCAAGTTCGACATGGGCCGCGTCGAAGGCTACCGCAACTTCTGCAACAAGATCTGGAACGCCGCCCGCTACGTGCTGGACAAGGGCGAGGACTGTGGCCAGAACGGCGAAGCTTACGAATTGTCGCTGGCTGACCGCTGGATCATCTCGCAGCTGCAGCGCACCGAAGCCGAAGTGACCCGCCAGCTGGAGCAGTTCCGCTTCGACCTGGCCAGCCAGGCGCTGTACGAGTTCATCTGGAACCAGTACTGCGACTGGTACCTGGAGCTGTCCAAGCCGGTACTGTGGGATGAAAACGCCCCGGTCGAGCGCGCTCGTGGTACCCGCCGCACCCTGGTGCGCGTGCTGGAAGTGGCGCTGCGCCTGGCGCACCCGTTCATGCCGTTCATTACCGAAGAAATCTGGCAGCGCATCGCGCCGCTGGCCGGTATCGAAGGCAAGACCATCATGCTGCAGCCGTGGCCGGTGGCCAATGAGGCACGCATCGACGCCGCCGCTGAAGGTGACATCGAGTGGCTCAAGGAATTGATGGTCGGCCTGCGCAACATCCGCGCCGAAATGAACATCGGCCCAGGCAAGCCGCTGCCGCTGTTCCTGAAGAACGCCAACGCCGACGACCAACGCCGCCTGCTGGAAAACGAAGCGCTGCTGAAGAAGCTGGCCAAGGTGGAGTCGTTCACCGTGCTGGGCGATGCCGACGAAGCGCCGCTGTCGGCCACCGCCCTGGTCGGTGACCTGCAAGTGCTGGTGCCAATGGCCGGCCTGATCGACAAGGATGCCGAGCTGGCGCGCCTGAACAAGGAAATCCAGCGCCTGCAAGGCGAAGTGGCACGCGTGGGTGGCAAGCTGTCCAACGCCGCCTTCGTCGACAAGGCTCCGCCTGCGGTGATCGAGAAGGAACGTGCCAAGCTGGCCGAGTCTGAACAGGCCCTGGCCAACTTCACCGAGCAGCATGCGCGCATCGCTGCGCTGTAAACCTCGGTAAATTCATCGCGGGCAACCCCGCTCCTACAGGTCAACGTAGGAGCGGGCTTGCCCGCGATGCTTTTCAGGACTCCACCATGATCCAGAAACCTACCCTGCACCCGCGCAACCGCCACCAGGGCCGCTACGACTTCCCTAGCCTGATCAAGGCCCACCCGGACCTTGCCCGCTTCACCATCACCAATCCCCACGGCAAACCGAGCATCGACTTCGCCAACCCTGAAGCCGTGCGCGTGTTCAACCGTGCCCTGCTCAAGGCCCAGTACGGCATCCAGCACTGGGATATCCCCGCCGACTACCTGTGCCCGCCCATCCCCGGCCGCGCCGACTACATTCACGTGGCCGCCGATCTGCTGGCCGAAGACAACGCCGGCGAGGCGCCAAAGGGTGCCAAGGTGCATGCACTGGATATCGGTGTGGGTGCCAACTGCATCTACCCACTGCTTGGGCACAGCGACTACCGCTGGCGCTTCCTGGGCTCGGACATCGACCCCGTGGCCCTGGCATCGGCCAAGGCCATCGTGCAGGCCAATGGGTTGGGCAAGGCCATCACCCTGCGCCAACAGACCAATCGCACGCACATCCTCAGCGGCCTGCTGCAGGATGACGAACGCTTCGACCTGACCCTGTGCAACCCGCCCTTCCATGCCTCACGCGAAGAAGCCACCCGTGGCAGCCAGCGCAAATGGAAGAACCTGGGCAAGCAAGACCCCAAGCGCAAGCTGCCTGTGCTCAACTTCGGTGGCCAGAACAATGAACTGTGGTGCGAGGGCGGCGAAATCCGCTTTGTCACCCAACTGGTCGGCGAGAGCGTGCAGTACGCCGAGCGGGTGCTGTGGTTCACCAGCCTGGTGTCCAAGGCCAGTAACTTGCCGGGCATCGAGACCGCACTGAAGAAGGCAGGCGCCAAGGCCGTACGCATCATCGAAATGGGCCAGGGGCAGAAACAGAGCCGCATGGTCGCCTGGAGCTTCCTTGACGATGCCGCGCGCCAGGCCTGGCACGCCCAGCGTAAATCACAGGCATGAAAAAACCGCGCCCGGGCAAGCCGGGCGCGGTTTCGTCAACACGTCAACAATTACTTGTTGATGGCGTCGGTCAGCACTTTGGCTGGAACGAACTTGACGACTTTCTTGGCAGCGATTTCGATGGCAGCGCCAGTCGAAGGGTTGCGGCCGGTACGGGCAGGACGCTCGGAGACTTTCAGCTTGCCGATGCCTGGCAGGGTGATTTCAGCGCCGTTTTCCAGTTGGTCGGCAACGATCTGGCCCAGTTGCTCCAGAGCGTTCTTGGCGGTGGCTTTTGGCGCGGCGATCGATTCGGCGATGTCGGCAATCAGTTGGTCTTTGGTCAATGCCATGGTGGTGTTCCTTCCCTATCAAATTCGATGGTTATGCAGCGAACTACGACGTTATCGGGCCAGCCCCTGAAAGTGGAGGGCCGCGCCAATCGCGTATGTAGATACGTAAATCGGCGTTTGGTTCGACACGACGACAGCACGCTGCCAGCAATGCGCCACACGAGGGGCACAAGACCGCGCAAAACTACCACAGGAGCAGATAAATATCCGCTGCGCACTTCGATTTAATGCAGGTTTTTCGGGGGTTTTAGCTTAAAACGCACAAATTTGAACAAAAAACGAACAACCGACATATCTGCCAACATACGGCCACTGCATCACCTTGTGTCTAGGGTAAACTTGGCAACTTTTGCAGCTCGCCGAGAATCCCATGCCAATCCGTCATTGCATCGTTCACCTGATCGACAAAAAGCCTGATGGCAGCCCCGCGGTGCTGCATGCTCGCGACTCCGAACTGGCCGCCTCCGATGCCATCGAGAACCTGCTGGCCGACCTCAATGACAGCTATAACGCCAAGCAAGGCAAAGCCTGGGGCTTTTTCCACGGTGAGTCGGGCGCCTACCCGTTGAGCGGCTGGCTGAAGCAGTACCTGGACGAAGAAAAAGACTTTACCGCCTTCAGCCGCATTGCCGTGGAACACCTGCAAAAGCTGATGGAAGAGTCCAACCTGTCCACTGGCGGCCATATCCTGTTCGCCCATTACCAGCAAGGCATGACCGAATATCTGGCCATTGCGCTGCTGCACCACAGCGAAGGGGTAGCGGTGAACGCCGAACTCGACGTGATGCCCTCGCGCCACCTTGACCTTGGCCAGTTGCACCTGGCGGCACGCATCAACCTGTCGGAGTGGAAGAACAACCAGAACTCCAAGCAGTACATCTCGTTCATCAAGGGCAAGAACGGCAAGAAAGTGTCGGATTACTTCCGCGACTTCATCGGCTGCCAGGAAGGTGTAGATGGCCCAGGCGAAACCCGTACCCTGCTCAAAGCCTTCAGTGACTTCGTCGAGAGCGAAGACCTGCCGGAAGAGTCCGCCCGCGAAAAGACCCAGACCCTGGTCGAGTACGCCACCACCCAGACCAAACTGGGCGAGCCGGTAACGCTGGAAGAGCTGTCCAGCCTGATCGACGAAGACCGGCCCAAAGCGTTCTACGACCACATCCGCAACAAGGACTATGGCCTGTCGCCAGAAATCCCGGCGGACAAGCGCACCCTCAACCAGTTCCGCCGCTTCACCGGGCGTGCCGAGGGGCTGTCGATCAGCTTCGAGGCACACTTGCTGGGCGACAAAGTGGAGTATGACGAGGCGGCAGGCACCCTGATCATCAAGGGGCTGCCGACAACGCTGGTGGATCAGTTGAAGCGGCGCAAGGACTAATCCCCTCAAAGCCGGTAAAGGAGGCCACCAGCGCCTCCTTTGCCGATTTGCGCAGCCGCTTTACCAGCCGCTCCTGACGCAAAGCCTCGCCTTTATCCGGCCATTGCTCCACATACACCAGCGCCTGGGCTGGACTGGTCTTGAAGTAGCGGGCGCCCTGCCCCTTCTGGTGCGCCGCAAAACGCCGCTGAGGGTCATCGCTGATGCCGCAGTACAGCGAGCCGTTGGCGGTCCTTACCAGGTAGACATACCAGGGTTTGCCAACAACGGATTCGACGGTTTCACTCACCTTGGGCCTGCTGGAATGCGCGCAATCCCTTGAATGCCTGCAGGCGAACCTTGTTCTGCACCAGCGGCGACCAGCCCAGCAATACGCCAGGCATACCCAAGGCCTGCCGCGACCAACGCCACAGGTCGAAGGTGTCGTCATGCTGGCAGATCAGCCCATCACGAATGACAAAACGCGCCTGGATGTCGTTGACCACAACACGGTCGGTCTGGGTGAACAGGTAGGTGGCCACCCAGTGCGCGCCGCCACTGCGCTCATCGGCGCGGACGCTGTCGAACGTCAGGGTAAAGTTCTTGGCGCGGCGGGTGAGCATACGCCACATATCACCTGCATCCTTGCCGCGCAGGGTGCCGAAAACCGGGTCGCTGAAAACGATATCGTCGCTGTAGCAGGCCACCATCGCCTCGGCGTCCAGGCGCTGGAAGGCCTGGTAGAAGCGGGTGATCAGGTCGCGGTTGGCGTCGCTCATGGGGGCAGGTCCGTCCTGGGGTTCAAAGCAGCACGATAATCTGCCCCGATAGCTTATGCCAGTACCCGCGAAGAGGCCGGCACTGCCATCACCCGTCTCAGACTTTTTCGCTGGTCACCTGCACATGCAACGCCCGCCCGGCACCCAGCCCGAACACGATGGCACCAATACCCAATACCGCAAAAATCCACCCCAGCGCGGCCCAGCCCCCGGTAAGGTCATGCACCAGCCCCACCGCAAACGGCCCCATCGACGCCAAGGTGTAACCCACGCCCTGCGCCATGCTCGACAGGTTCGCCGCTACATGGGCGTCTTTCGAACGCAGCACAATCAGGGTCAGCGCCAGGGCAAAAGTACCGCCCTGCCCCAGGCCCAGCACCACGGCCCATCCCCACAGCCCCGAAACCGGCGCATACAGGCAACCGAACAGGCCCGCCAGGGTAATCAACATGACCAGCACGATCGCCAGGCGTTGGTCCTTGCCACGGGTGGCTAGCCAGGGCGCACTCAGCGAGCTGACCAGCTGCACGATCACCGACCCCGACAGCACCAGCCCTGCCTCGGTCGGGCTCAGGCCACGGCCTATCAGGATCGATGGCAACCAACCGAACACGATGTAAGCCAGCGATGACTGCAAGCCCATGTACAAGGTCACCTGCCAGGCCAGCGGATCGCGCCACAGGCCCCGTACACGATAAGCCACCTTGTGCAGGCCATGCCCCTGGCGGGCCTGTGGCAGCCACACCAGCATCGCCAGCAAGGCCGGCAATACCCAGAAGCCCAGCCCAAGTGCCCAACTACCGCCAAAATGCTGGGCCAACGGTACGGTAGCCCCCGCCGCCATGGCGGCGCCCAGGCACAACGCCATGGTGTACACACCGGTCAGCGTGCCGGCGTGCTGCGGGAAGTCGCGCTTGACGATACCCGGCAGCAGCACGCCGATAATGCCAATGCTCGCCCCCGCCATCAGGCTGCCGAGGAACACGCCAACGGGGCCGAAGGCGCTTCGCACCCCGATACCCAGCGCCAACGTGACAAGAATGCCGAGGATCACCCGCTCACTGCCAAAACGCCGCGCCAGCAAGGGTGCCAGCGGCGCGAACAGCCCCAGGCACAGCACCGGCAAGGTGGTCAGCAAGCCGGCCTGCGAGGCACTCAGCCCCAGCCCTTCAGACACCAGCCCCAGCACCGGCGCCATGCTCGACAACGCCGGGCGCAGGTTCAAGGCTACCAGCACCAGGCCCAGCAGCAACAGCCAGGGCCGCCGCAACACTACAGGCTGCTGCTGCACCTGCTCGTCGTCAGCCTCGGCATCGATCAGCAGCTCATCGAGGTCCCGCTCGTTCGGCGGGGTATTGCGGGTGATGGATTCAGCCATGGCCTTCTCGGTGTCAGGATTCGATGAGGGTGCGGCTGAGGCGCTTGGCCCGCTCCGCGTCGCGTTGTTCGATGGCTTCGAGGATCTGGCCGTGCAGGTCGAACGTGGCCTGACACCGCGGAACAGTCGCCATGTTGCGTTGCAGCGCGGCAGCCACCACCCCGGAAAAGTAGCGATACAGCTCGCTTAACGCCGGGTTGTGGGCGGCATCGACCAACCGCTGGTGGAACACCAGGTCGCAGGCCACATAAGCATCGACATCCCCGTGAAAGTGCCCGGCGCTGCTGGCCAGCGCATCGCGTAGCGCCTGCAGATCGGCATCGGTACGGCGCAGCGCCGCCAAGCCGATGGCTTCGGCTTCGAGGATGTGACGGGTTTCCCGGGCCTGCTCAGCACTGCAGCGAGACATCGCCTGCACCGCCTGCAGCGGATCCTGGGCCGTGCGCAGGTAACTACCGTCACCTTGGCGAATTTCCACCAGGCCACTGAACGCCAGCACACGCATGGCTTCGCGCACGGTATTGCGGCTGATGCCCAGTTGCAGGGCCAACTCCGGCTCGGTAGGCAGTCGCTGGCCGACCTGCCAGTCGCCCAGCACGATGCGCTCACGCATGCGATCCACAGCAAGCTCAACCAGGGAACGCTTGGTCAGCTCAGTATTCATTGCACTCAACCAATCATCCGATGAATTTGCACAAGCTTACTGGAGGCCGGTCTACGCCGCAAACCACCTGACATTTCTGCCAGTTGTGAACAACCCACGTTGTTGCAACGCTCGCAGTGTACTTTCAAGGGCGTCCTGACATGCGACTCACTAGCCTGCTGCTATTGCTGCTTCTGGCCATACTCCCGGGTTGCGAACCGACCCGACACCCAAGCCGCCCCAAGGCCTTGTTAATCGGTCTCGATGGTGTGCAGCTTGAGCGCTACCTGCAATTGGGCGACGCGACCAACCTCAGCCAGCGGCTGTATTACGGCAAGGCCTATACGGGTGGCATCAACGGCAAGGCCAGCGAGCAACCGACCTTGTGCGGCCCGGGATGGGTCACGTTGCTGACGGGTGTCTGGAGCAACAAGCACGGGGTCAGCAACAATGCCGAGTCATTGCGGGTAGACCCGTCGTTTCCCAGCCTGTTCAAACGACTGCGACTGGCCATGCCGAATGCCTACCTGTCCAGCGTGGTCGGCTGGTCACCGCTGAACACGGCCTACCTGCTGGAGGACGCCCATGGCGCCGATGTGCGTGAGAGTGGTTTATCAGATGCACGCGTCATCGAGCGAACGCTGCAGATCCTGGACAATACACCCGCCGACTTTACCTTCATTCAACTGGATGAAGCAGACCAGACTGGCCACGACAGCGGCTTTGGCGAACGCTATCAACAGTCGTTGCGCACGCTCGACAGCCAGATCGGCCATTTGCTGGACAAGGTCGATGAGCGCCAGCGCCTGAACCCGCAGGAAGACTGGCTGGTGATCGTCAGCACGGACCATGGGCGGGATTACTGGGGCAAAGCGCATGGCGGTATGTCGGAGCAGGAAAAAACCATCTTCATTGCCAGCAACAAGCCGTTGAACCAGGAACTTTCGCAACCCGGCATTCCAGCGGAAAACCCTGGGCCGAACCACCTGTACAGCCTGCCTGCGCAAACCTCGGTCGCCCCCACCGTGTTACGTCACATGGGCCTGAAACTGCTGCCGGAATGGCTACTGGATGGCACACCCTTGCTGGGTGATACCGGCGTGCGCAAGGTACGGGTCGACGAAACCAAAGGGCGGGTACGCTGGAACAGCAATGCTCCCGGCTACCTGACGATACTCAAGAACGGGCATGTGGTTGCGCAAGTACCGGCCAAGGACGGGCAATGGACCGACCCCGAAGGCATGGGGCAGGAGAACGACTATGTGCTAGTGCTCGATGGCACACCAGCGGCGGTGCGTAACCGTCCGGCTGGCAAAGCATTTGTCATAGAAGAAAGCAGTTATTAAGCCGGGCGCGCTCTTAATAAAGGCGCGCCCGACAATGCTTCAGTTCAACGCATCGAGCAACGCCTGGTTCATCTCTGGCGTACCGATGGTAATGCGCAGGAACTGGGCAATGCGTGCCTGCTTGAAGTGACGCACGATCACGCCCTGCTCCCGCAGTCGGGCAGCCAGTTCGGCGGCATCCTGTTGCGGGTGGCGGGCGAAGATGAAGTTGGCGGCCGAAGGCAACACTTCAAAGCCCTTGGCTTGCAACTGCCCGACCAACGCTTCGCGGCTGTCGATCACTTTACGGCAGGTTTCTTCGAAGTACTCACGGTCTTCGAACGCCACCGCTGCGCCCACGATCGCCGCTCGGTCCAGCGGGTAGGAGTTGAAGCTGTTCTTGATCCGCTCCAGTGCCTCGATCAGGTCCGGATGCCCCACCGCCAGACCAACCCGCAGGCCAGCCAGCGAGCGCGACTTCGACAGCGTCTGGGTGACCAGCAGGTTGTCGTAGCGGTCCACCAGGCTGATGGCCGTCTCGCCACCGAAATCGATGTAAGCCTCATCCACCACCACCACCGAGTCACGGTTGGCCTGCAGCAACTGCTCCACTGCCTGCAGCGGCATCAGGCAACCTGTCGGCGCGTTGGGGTTGGGGAAGATGATGCCGGCGTTGGGCTTGTTGTAGTCCTCGATGCGGATCTGGAACTGCTCGTCCAGCGCCACCTGCTCGAAGGCAATACCGTAGAGACCACAGTAGACCGGGTAGAAGCTGTAGCTGATGTCCGGGAACAACAGCGGTGCATCGTGCTGGAACAGGCCGTGGAAGATGTGCGCCAACACCTCATCCGAGCCGTTGCCGACAAACACTTGCGCCGGGGTTACGCCGTAATAGTCGGCCACCGCTTGCTTGAGGCGGTCACCGTTCGGGTCCGGGTAAAGGCGCAGGTTATCGTTCAACTCACCGCGCATGGCCTCCAGCGCCTTGGGCGATGGGCCATAGGGGTTTTCGTTGGTGTTGAGCTTGACCAGACGGGCCAGCTTGGGCTGCTCGCCCGGCACGTAAGGCACCAGGTCCTTGACGAAGGGGCTCCAGAATCGACTCATGCTCAGTTCCCCTTCTCTTGGGTCAGGATACGGTATTCAGCGCTGCGGGCGTGGGCGGTCAGCGACTCGCCACGGGCCAGGACCGACGCGGTGTGCCCCAGCTCGGAGGCACCCTGCTCGGAGCAGAAGATGATCGACGAACGCTTCTGGAAGTCATACACCCCCAGCGGCGACGAGAAACGTGCGGTGCCGGAGGTCGGCAACACGTGGTTGGGGCCGGCACAGTAATCGCCCAGCGCTTCGCTGGTGTGGCGGCCCATGAAGATCGCCCCAGCGTGGCGAATGTGCGGCAACCAGGCTTGCGGGTCGGCCACCGACAGTTCCAGGTGTTCCGGTGCAATACGGTTGGCCACGTCCATCGCCTGTTGCATGTCACGCACCTGAATCAGTGCACCACGGCCGTTGATCGACTTCTCGATGATTTCGGCACGCTCCATGGTCGGCATCAGCTTGTCGATGCTGGCGGCAACGCGGTCGAGGAAGGCGGCATCCGGGCTGACCAGAATGGCCTGGGCGTCTTCGTCGTGCTCGGCCTGGGAGAACAGGTCCATGGCGATCCAGTCCGGGTCGGTCTGGCCGTCGCACACCACGAGGATTTCCGACGGGCCGGCGATCATGTCGATGCCCACCTGGCCGAACACATGGCGCTTGGCAGTAGCAACGTAGATGTTGCCTGGGCCGACGATCTTGTCCACCTGCGGCACGCTTTCGGTGCCGTAGGCCAACGCGGCAACAGCCTGGGCACCACCGACGGTGAACACACGGTCGACACCGGCAATGCACGCGGCCGCCAGCACCAGCTCGTTGACCTCACCACGCGGGGTCGGTACCACCATGACCACTTCGGCCACGCCGGCAACCTTGGCCGGGATGGCGTTCATCAACACCGACGACGGGTACGACGCCTTGCCGCCCGGCACATACAGGCCAGCACGGTCCAGTGGGGTAACCTTCTGGCCAAGCACAGTGCCGTCGGCCTCGGTGTACTGCCAGGAATCCTGCTTCTGCCGCTCGTGGTACATGCGCACGCGATTGGCGGCTGTTTCCAGGGCTTCGCGCTGGGCCGGGGTGATGCGGGTCAGCGCCAGCTCCAGGCGTTCACGATTGAGGATCAGGTCGTCAATCGACTTGGCATCTACGCCATCGAAACGCTGGGTGAATTCAACCAGCGCCGCATCACCGCGCTCACGCACGGCCTTGATGATGTCGAGCACGCGCTGATTGACCGCGTCATCGGACACACTTTCCCAGCTCAGCAGATGATCCAGATGTCGGGCGAAATCCGGATCAGCGGCGTTGAGACGGGCAATTGCAGTGGACACGGTCATGGCGAGGGCCTCGATTATTAGCGAATGCTCAGGCGCCCTAGGCTACCAGTCCATCCGCGCGGGCACCCGAGAAAAATGGCTATGACGCGGATAGACGGGCGCGACAGCGAAGGCCGCGCGCAGGAGTCAGCCGCGGTGTCGCGATTCGACCGCTTGACGAAGCGTGTCGATCAGGCTCTGGATACGGGCGTGCTGCATTTTCATGGAGGCCTTGTTGACCACCAGGCGCGAGCTGATCGTGGCGATCAGTTCCTGGGGCTCCAGGCCGTTGGCACGCAGGGTGTTGCCGGTGTCGACCACGTCGATGATCTTGTCGGCGAGGTTGATCAGCGGTGCCAGCTCCATCGAGCCATATAGCTTGATGATGTCGACCTGACGCCCCTGCTCGGCGTAGTAACGCTTGGCTACGTTGACGAACTTGGTGGCCACGCGCAGGCGGCCCTTGGGCTCAGGCGCGCCAACCGCGCCAGCCGTCATCAGCTTGCACTGGGCAATCTGCAGGTCCAGAGGCTCATACAGGCCCTGGCCGCCGTACTCCATCAGCACGTCCTTGCCGGCCACACCCAGGTCGGCGGCACCATGCTCGACATAGGTCGGCACGTCGGTAGCACGCACGATCAGCAGGCGCACGTCGTCCTGCGTGGTGGGGATGATCAGTTTGCGGCTCTTGTCCGGGTTCTCGGTCGGCACGATACCGGCCTCGGCCAGCAACGGCAGGGTATCGTCGAGAATACGGCCTTTGGAAAGCGCGATGGTCAACATTGGAACGTCGGTCCTTAAGCGGCTGCTGCCGGCCAGGTCATCGACCTGGCCGCATTCAATTCAAAGGGTGCGTCCATGCACCTTCGGGCTACTAGCCCGGTACGCGGCGGATTTTCGCGCCGAGCATCTGCAGTTTCTCTTCGATGCACTCGTAACCACGGTCGATGTGGTAGATGCGATCGATCAGGGTATCGCCTTCGGCAACCAGCGCCGACAGCACCAGGCTGGCGGACGCACGCAGGTCGGTGGCCATGACCGGGGCACCCTTCAGCGCTTTTACGCCAGTGACGATGGCAGTGTTGCCTTCGACCTGGATCTGCGCGCCCATGCGGTGCATTTCGTAAACATGCATGAAACGGTTTTCGAAGATGGTCTCGATCACTGCGCCCGTGCCTTCGGCAATGGCGTTCAGCGAGATGAACTGCGCCTGCATGTCGGTCGGGAACGCCGGGTACGGAGCGGTACGCAGGTTGACGGCTTTCGGCCGCTTGCCGTGCATGTCCAGCTCGATCCAGTCTTCGCCGGTGTTGATGTCGGCGCCGGCTTCCTTGAGTTTTTCCAGTACGGCTTCAAGGATGGTCGGGTCGGTGTCCTTGACCTTGACACGGCCGCCAGTCACGGCAGCAGCGACCAGGTAGGTACCGGTCTCGATGCGGTCCGGCATCACGCGGTAGTTGGCCGAGTGCAGGCGCTCGACGCCATCGATGGTGATGGTGTCGGTGCCAGCGCCCTGGACGTTGCCACCCATGGCATTGATGAAGTTGGCCAGGTCGACCACTTCCGGCTCACGCGCGGCGTTCTGCAGCACGCTGCGGCCTTTGGCCAGGGCAGCGGCCATCATGATGTTTTCGGTACCGGTCACGCTGACGGTGTCGAAGAAGAAGTGCGCACCGCGCAGGCCACCCTCAGGCGCCTTGGCCTTGATGTAGCCGCCTTCCACTTCGATTTTCGCGCCCATGGCTTCGAGGCCACGGATGTGCAGGTCGACCGGGCGTGAGCCAATGGCGCAACCGCCAGGCAGGGCCACTTCGGCTTCGCCGAAACGGGCAACCATCGGGCCCAGCACCAGGATCGAGGCGCGCATGGTCTTGACCAGCTCGTAAGGCGCGACCAGGGTCTTGATGGTGCGTGGGTCGATCTCCACCGCCAGCTTTTCGTCGATCACAGGCTCGATGCCCATGCGGCCGAACAGCTCGATCATGGTGGTGATGTCGTGCAGGTGCGGCAGGTTGCCCACGGTGACCGGGCCGTCAGCCAGCAGGGTAGCCGCCAGAATTGGCAGGGCTGCGTTCTTCGCACCCGAAATGCGGATCTCGCCGTCAAGGCGAGCGCCGCCAGTAATAATCAGTTTGTCCATTGGAATCTCGCCGCCAAGTTGGCTCAGGTGCGCTCAGCCCAGGCTGCGCTGCTGAAAAATTTCATGGTTACCGCATGGATGCTGCCATTGGCAATCCACGGATTCAGGTGAGCATAGATCGCCTGCTGGCGTTTGACCGGGCTCAGGCCAGCCAACTCGTCGCTGATCACGTTCAACTGGAAGTTGCAGCCTTCGCCTTCAACTTCGACCCGGGAACCCGGCAATTTCTCTTCAAGGAAGCTTTTAACTTCTACGGCCTGCATGCTCAACCTCAATCGGCGCCCGATGCGCACGGGTCGGCCATCATACAAAAAAGCCCCTCGCCTGCGAAGCCCAACGAGGGTTTCGCTGACCGAGGGGCCATCATCCGCGCTGGGCCATCAGGTTGCCAGCACTTCATCGAGGTCATAAACCTCGGCAATTTCCCGCATGTCGTCGGGCATGTTGCGCACCTGGCAGCCCTTGCCACCCGCTTGGGCATCGCGCA
Source organism: Pseudomonas sp. OG7 (assembly GCF_014192825.1). Classification (NCBI taxonomy): domain Bacteria; kingdom Pseudomonadati; phylum Pseudomonadota; class Gammaproteobacteria; order Pseudomonadales; family Pseudomonadaceae; genus Pseudomonas; species Pseudomonas sp. OG7. Next base: position 209,621 of record NZ_JACHYK010000003.1, read on the forward strand.
TGAATGCCAGCAACAGCGACAGACCTACGCTGGTGGAGTGCTGCACCGCCGAGCAATCCAGCACCAGCTGCGCCTCGCGGCAAGCCGCGATCAGTGCCTTGCCCTGCTTGCGCAGGACCGGGCCGCTACGGTAATCCAGCACGCCAGCCAGGCGCAGTACGCCCGGCTCGGCCATGCTTACAGCGGCCTCACTCATTTGACGGTCTTCTCTGGCGAGTTGTCGGCAGCCTGCTTGGCCTTTGCCACTTCACCGGCCCAGCCATCGATGGTCTTGTCCAGGTCGTTGCCGTTGCGCTGCATGGCATCGGCGAACTGGTCGCGGAACAGCTTGCCGATGTTGATGCCGTTGACGATGACGTTACGCACTTTCCATTCGCCACCCAGGTTTTCCAGGGTGTACTGCACCGGGTATACGGCGCCATTGTTGCCGGTGACCTTCATACCTACGGAAGCGCGCTTGCCGTCATCGGCTTTGGCCGGGTCTACGACGATACCCTGGTTGTTGTACTCCAGTAGCGCGTTACCGTAGAACTGGAACAGGCTGCGCTTGAAGTTTTCCTGGAAGCGCTGCATCTGCTCGGGCGTGGCCTTGCGCGAGTACTTGACGGTCATGATGCTTTTGGAAATACCGTCGGCATCGACCACCGGCGCGAGGATCCGGTCAAGGGTGTCGTAGAAAGCTTGCGGGTTGGACTTGTACTGCTCTTTGTTGGCCTTGAGCTCACTCAGCAGCTCGGTGGTGGTGCTCTGCACCACGTCGTGCGGCGACTGCGCGGCCAGGGCCATCAGAGGGAAGGCCGCCAGCAGGACCAGCAGGCCACGTCGCAGGATCGAAATCATGGAAACTCCTTAATTAGCCGGTTGCGCTTCTTTCGGTTCCTTGCCAACGGAGTTGAGCAGGAACTTGCCAATCAGATCTTCCAGCACCAGTGCTGACTGGGTGTCGTGGATGGTCGCACCGTCCTTGAGCACCTGGTCTTCGCCGCCCACGCTGATGCCGATGTACTTCTCGCCAAGCAAGCCGGCGGTCAGGATCGAGGCCGTGGAGTCGGTCGGCAGGTTGTCCACCGACTTGTCCAGCTGCAGCGTCACCCGACCGGTGTAGGAATCACGGTCCAGATCGATGGCGGTAACCTTGCCGATCGTCACACCGGCCATGGTCACTTTAGCTCTGACCGTCAAACCGGCGATATTGTCGAAGTAGGCATAAACTTTATAGGTATCGCTGCTCGGGCTGGCCGACAGCCCGCTGACACGCAGGGCCAGCAGCAGCAGCGCCAGGATCCCGGCCAGGAGGAACAGGCCGACACCGATTTCCAGGGTGCGGTTTTGCATCAGAAATCTCCAAACATCAAGGCGGTCAGAATAAAGTCCAGACCCAGCACTGCCAACGAGGCATAGACCACGGTCTTGGTGGTGGCACGGCTGATCCCTTCTGAGGTGGGCTCACAGTCGTACCCCTGGAATACGGCGATCCAGGTCGTGACGAAGGCGAACACCAGGCTCTTGATCAACCCGTTGAGCACGTCGTCGGTAAAGGAAACACTGTTCTGCATGTTGGCCCAGAACGAGCCCTCGTATACACCCAGCCAGTCCACAGCCACCCACGAGCCCCCCCAGATGCCGACCACGCTGAAGATCAGCGCCAGCAGCGGCAACGAGATGAAACCGGCCCAAAGGCGTGGCGCGACGATGTACTTGAGCGGGTCGACGCCGATCATTTCCAGGCTCGACAGCTGCTCGGTGGACTTCATGTTGCCAATTTCAGCGGTCAGTGCGGAGCCTGCGCGGCCGGCGAACAGCAACGCTGTCACCACCGGACCAAGCTCGCGCAGCAGGGTCAGGGCGACCATCTGCCCCACCGCCTGCTCCGAACCGTATTTGGTCAGGATGCTGTAGCCCTGCAGCGCCAGCACCATGCCGATGAACACCCCGGACACGACAATGATCGCCAGCGACAGCACGCCTACCGAGTACAGCTGCTTGGTCAGCAACTGGAAACCGCCGCCGATGCCGCCGCGGCCGATCAGTGCATGGAACAGGAACAGGCAGGAACGCCCCAGTACCGCCAGCACGTCGATCGCCGAGCGACCTAGCAGGCGGACACGTTCGAGTAAGGATCTTCTGCGCATCAACGCGCCCCCAGCAGGTCGGCGCGGTAATCAGGCGCAGGAAAGTGGAAGGGAACCGGGCCGTCCGGGTCGCCCTTCATGAACTGGCGAATCCGTGGGTTGTCCGACCCCATCAGCTCATCAGGCGTGCCCTGGCCCAACACCTGGCCGTCCCCCACCACATAGATGTAGTCGGCAATGCTGGCGGTTTCTGCCAGGTCGTGGGATACGACGATGCTGGTGATGCCTAACGCATCGTTGAGCAGGCGGATCAGGCGCACCAGTACGCCCATGGCGATCGGGTCCTGGCCGACGAACGGTTCGTCGTACATGAGGATCTGCGGGTCCAGGGCAATGGCCCGGGCCAGCGCCACACGGCGCTTCATGCCGCCAGACAGTTCGTCGGGCATCAGGTCGATGGCACCGCGCAGGCCCACGGCCTGCAGCTTCATCAACACGATGTCACGGATCATCTCGTCCGACAGCTGGGTGTGCACGCGCAGCGGGAACGCGACGTTCTCGAACACATCGAGGTCGGTGAACAGCGCGCCGCTCTGGAACAGCACACCCATCTGCTTGCGGGCGTCGAACAGGTCGCTGCGCGACAGCGTCGGCAGGTTTTGCCCGGCAACCCATACCTCACCGCTGGAGGGGCGCAGCTGCGCGCCCATCAGGCGGAGCAACGTGGTCTTGCCGCAACCCGATGGCCCCATGATGCCGGTGACCTTGCCGCGCGGGATGCGAATGTCGACGTTGCTGAAAATGCTGCGCGAACCGCGTTTGAAGGTAAGCCCCTTCAACTCGACCGCGTAGGCGCTATCCACACTCATCTAGACTCCTTGCTAGTGCAGCCTCGTCCTAATGGACGCCGGCCTCCATCAGGAAGGCACACGCGCCCCTGGCAGGCCGAATAGCGGCGAACTATAGCACCGCTGACAGCGCCGCCCCAAGGCCGGGCAACGAGTCGTTCAGCCCTGAGACAGGCTTTGATGACATTCGCCACAGCAATCGAAAGGGTGAGGGTTTTTGTCATTGCGCGTATAATCGCGGCCTTTTCATCAGGCATTGCTTTTTCGACATGAGCCAATCCAGCGAGCTGATCCAATCCGCCCAACGCACCCTGCGCCTGGAACTCGAGGCCGTAGAGGCCCTGCTGGCGCGCATCGACGACAACTTCGTCAAGGCCTGCGAACTGATCCAGGCCTGCAAGGGCCGGGTTGTCGTGGTCGGCATGGGCAAGTCCGGGCACATCGGCAACAAGATCGCCGCCACCCTGGCCAGCACCGGCACCCCGGCATTTTTCGTGCACCCGGCCGAAGCCAGCCATGGTGACATGGGCATGATCACCCGCGAGGATGTCATCCTTGCCCTGTCGAATTCCGGCAGCACCGCAGAGATCGTCACCTTGCTGCCCCTGATCAAGCGCCTGGGCATCAAGCTGATCAGCCTTACCGGCAACCCGGATTCGCCCCTGGCCCAGGCCGCCGAGGTCAACCTTGACGCCCGCGTCGCGCAAGAGGCCTGCCCGCTGAACCTGGCGCCCACCTCCTCTACCACGGCGTCGCTGGTGCTGGGGGACTGCCTGGCCATCGCCCTGCTCGAAGCCCGAGGCTTCACCGCCGAGGACTTTGCCTTCTCGCACCCGGGTGGCGCACTGGGCCGACGCCTGCTGCTCAAGGTCGAGAACGTGATGCATGCCGGCGACGAACTGCCTCAAGTGCCGCGTGGCACCCTGCTCAAGGACGCGCTCCTTGAAATGTCCCGCAAAGGTTTGGGCATGACCGTGATCGTCGAAGCTGACGGCAAGCTGGCCGGGATCTTCACCGACGGCGACCTGCGCCGCAGCCTGGACCGCAACATCGACGTACACACCACCCTGATCGATCAGGTCATGACCGTGCATGGCAAGACGGCACGTGCCGAAATGCTTGCCGCCGAAGCCCTGAAGATCATGGAAGACCACAAGATCGGCGCCCTGGTGGTGGTGGATCGCGAAGACCGCCCGACCGGTGCCCTGAACATGCACGATCTGCTGCGCGCCGGCGTAATGTAAGGAGCGATGGAATGGACCAGGACCTCATGCAACGCGGCAAGCACATCAAGCTGGCAGTGTTCGACGTGGACGGCGTGCTCACCGACGGGCGCCTGTACTTCCTCGAAGACGGCAGCGAATTCAAGACCTTCAACACCCTCGACGGCCAGGGCATCAAGATGCTCATGAACGCGGGCGTGACCACCGCGATCATCAGCGGCCGCAAGACCCCGGTGGTCGAGCGCCGCGCCAGAAACCTCGGCATCCCGCACCTGTATCAGGGCCGAGAGGACAAATTGGTCGTGCTTGACGGCCTGCTCGCCGAACTGGGCCTAAGCTATGATCAAGTAGCCTACCTGGGCGACGACCTGCCGGACCTGCCGGTCATTCGCCGGGTAGCATTGGGCATGGCCGTGGCCAACGCCGCGCCGTTCGTTCGCCAGCACGCCCACGGCGTGACCCAGGCACGCGGCGGCGAGGGAGCGGCCCGTGAATTCTGCGAACTGATCATGCAGGCCCAGGGTACCCTGGACGCTGCCAACGCCAACTACCTGTAAGGCTGCCCATGTTCAGCAAGAAAGCCCGCAATGCTGCGCTGCTCGCAGTGATCGCTGCCCTGCTGGTGGCGATCGGCTACTGGAATGTCAGCCCGGAAAGCTTCCTCGACAAGCCGGTGGCCCAGGTCGACGAAAGCGCTATCGACTACTATGCGATCAACGCCCACAGCGTGCAGTTTCTGCCCGACGGCAAACTGCAGTACGAGATGACCGCCGACAAGGTCGAACACCTCAAGGCCAGTGAAATCACCCTGCTGACCACGCCGGACCTGCACATGTACCGCGGCACCGAATACCCGTGGCACGTGCAGAGCACCCGCGCCGAGGTCAACCCGGACGGTACCGAGGTCGAGCTGATCGACAAGGTACGGGTTGCTCGCACCGACGAAAAGCAGCGCGAAACCATCATTACCAGCTCACGCATGACCGTGTTCCCGCAGAAGCAATATGCGCAGACCGAGCAAGCCGTTAGAATCGACGGCGCCGGTGGCACTACTACGGGCAAAGGAATGAAAGCGTATTTGAAAGAAGGCAAGATGGACTTGCTCTCTAACGTAAGAGGACAGTATGAGGCTCGTTAAAACCCTCCCCCTTTTGCTCAGCCTGAGCGCAGCACTGGGAAGCGCGAGCGCCCTCGCCCTGCCGAACGACCGTGACCAGCCGATCCGTATCCAGGCCGACAACGCCCACCTGGACGACAAGCAAGGCGTGGCCACCTACACCGGCGACGTGATCATCACCCAGGGTTCGATGATGATCAAAGGCAACACCGTGACCATCACCCGTTCCGCCTCTGGCGACATCGACGTGGTGACCTCGGTGGGCAACCTGGCCTACTTCGAGCAGCAGCAGAGCGCGGCCAAGCCGGACAAGATGAAAGGCTGGGGCGTTACCATCCAGTACCAGTCGCAGAAGGACCTGGTGATCCTCACCGACCGTGCCAAGGTCGAGAACGAGGGCAACACCACCGAAGGCGAGAAAATCGTCTACAACACTCAGACCCAGGTGGCGACTGCGGGTCGCGGTGGCAACGTGACCACACCGCGTCAGCGTATCGACATGGTGATCCAGCCCAAGAAGAAGGCCGAGTAAATGGCAACCCTCAAAGCCCAGCACCTGGCCAAGAGCTACAAGGGGCGACAGGTGGTACGTGACGTCAGCCTGTCGATCGACAGCGGCCAGATCGTCGGCCTGCTTGGCCCCAACGGCGCCGGCAAGACCACTTGCTTCTACATGATTGTCGGGCTGGTCCAGGCCGAGCAGGGGCGTGTGCTTATCGATAACCTCGATGTCAGCCACCAGCCCATGCACGGCCGCGCCCGCGCCGGCATCGGCTACCTGCCGCAGGAGGCCTCGATCTTCCGCAAGCTGTCGGTGGCCGACAACATCATGGCCATCCTCGAGACCCGCAAGGACCTCGACCGCGACGGGCGCCGCAAAGAACTGGAAAGCCTGCTACAGGAGTTCCACATCAGCCACATCCGTGACAACCTCGGCATGAGCCTGTCCGGTGGTGAACGCCGCCGGGTCGAGATTGCGCGCGCCCTGGCCACCGCACCCAAGTTCATCCTGCTGGACGAACCGTTCGCTGGCGTCGACCCGATTTCGGTCGGCGACATCAAGCAGATCATCCACCACCTCAAGGCCAAGGGCATTGGTGTACTGATCACCGACCACAACGTGCGCGAAACCCTGGATATCTGCGAAACCGCCTATATCGTCAACGATGGCCGCCTGATCGCCGAAGGCGATGCCGAGACCATCCTGGCCAACGAGCTGGTCAAAGAGGTTTACCTGGGTCACGAGTTCCGGCTCTGACCCCGGCACATGCCTGGAGTACTGGCAAATCGCCCTGAAACCGGGGTGAAAGTTGTTACAGTGCTCTAGGCAAACGCTACAATTTAAGGCATAAAACTTGCTTGATCTGGCGCCTCGGCGCCCTCGTGTAGTGGATGGCGCATGCGCGCCGGCGAACAAGGTATTAAGCCCCAGCCATGAAACCATCGCTCGTCCTAAAAATGGGCCAGCAACTGACGATGACACCGCAGTTGCAACAGGCCATCCGCCTGCTCCAGCTTTCCACCCTGGACCTCCAACAGGAAATCCAGGAAGCGCTGGAGTCGAACCCGATGCTCGAACGTCAGGAAGACGGCGACGACTTCGACAACAGCGACCCGATGGCGGACAACGCCGAGAACAAGCCGGCCGCCGAAGTCCAGGACAACAGTTTCCAGGAAAGCACCGCCAGTGCCGACAACCTGGAAGACGGTGAGTGGAGCGAGCGCATCCCCAACGAGCTTCCAGTCGATACCGCCTGGGAAGACATCTACCAGACCAGCGCCAGCAGCCTGCCAAGCAACGATGACGACGAGTGGGACTTCACCACCCGCACCTCAGCCGGCGAGAGCTTGCAGAGCCACCTGCTGTGGCAACTGAACCTGGCACCGATGTCCGACACCGACCGCCTGATCGCCGTCACGCTGATCGACAGCATCAATGGCCAGGGCTACCTGGAAGACACGCTCGAGGAAATCTGCGCCGGTTTCGACCCGGAGCTGGATATCGAGCTGGACGAGGTCGAAGCGGTGCTGCACCGCATCCAGCAGTTCGAGCCAGCCGGCGTCGGCGCGCGCAACCTGGGCGAATGCCTGCTGCTGCAACTGCGCCAGTTGCCCGCCAGTACTCCCTGGATGACCGAAGCCAAGCGCCTGGTCACCGATTTCATCGACCTGCTCGGCAGCCGCGATTACAGCCAGCTCATGCGGCGCATGAAAATCAAGGAAGACGAGCTGCGCCAGGTGATCGAACTGGTACAGAGCCTCAACCCGCGCCCCGGTTCGCAGATCGAGTCCAGCGAGCCCGAGTACGTGGTGCCTGACGTCATCGTGCGCAAAGACAGCGACCGCTGGCTGGTGGAGCTGAACCAGGAGGCTATCCCGCGCCTGCGCGTCAACCCGCAATACGCCGGTTTCGTGCGCCGTGCCGATACCAGCGCCGACAACACCTTCATGCGCAACCAGTTGCAGGAAGCGCGCTGGTTCATCAAGAGCCTGCAAAGCCGCAACGAAACCCTGATGAAGGTTGCCACACAGATCGTCGAGCACCAGCGCGGTTTCCTCGACCATGGTGACGAAGCCATGAAGCCGCTGGTATTGCATGACATCGCAGAAGCGGTGGGCATGCACGAGTCGACCATTTCGCGGGTTACCACGCAGAAATACATGCATACACCGCGTGGCATCTACGAACTGAAATACTTTTTCTCCAGCCACGTCAGCACCTCCGAAGGCGGAGAATGCTCGTCCACGGCGATCCGCGCGATCATCAAAAAACTGGTTGCGGCGGAAAATCAGAAAAAACCATTGAGTGACAGCAAGATCGCTGGTTTACTGGAGGCACAAGGCATCCAGGTAGCCCGTCGCACCGTCGCCAAGTACCGCGAGTCCCTCGGCATCGCACCGTCGAGTGAGCGCAAGCGACTGATGTAGCCCCTGAGATGTGCCACAGCGTTTGTGGGGCAGGTGCAAGACCTGCCTCTTTATGCACGGGCAACAAAGGAGAAGCTGTATGCAAGTCAATATCAGTGGACAGCATGTAGAAGTCACCCAGCCACTGCGCGATTACGTGCTTGAAAAGCTCGCCCGCGTGGAAAGTCACTTCGACAAGATCACCAACGTGCAGGTCATCATGAAAGTCGAGAAGCTGCAGCAGAAGGTCGAGGCGACCCTGCAGATTCCCGGCGGCGAAGTGGTAGCCAACGCCGAACACGAAGACATGTATGCAGCGATCGACGCCTTGGCCGACAAGCTCGACCGCCAACTGAAAAAACACAAGGAAAAACAGCAAAGCCTGCTGCAAGGTGCAGCTGCCCGCTGATCCCCCTCATCCATGATCCGACTTGAAACCATCCTGACCCCCGGCCGTTCACTCGTGAACGTGCCGGGCGGCAGCAAGAAGCGCGCCCTGGAAAAGGTCGCCACCGTCATCGCCGACCAAGTGCCAGAACTGGAGATGCAAGACGTCTTCGAAAAGCTGGTCGCCCGCGAAAAACTCGGATCGACCGGTTTCGGCAATGGCATCGCCATTCCGCACTGCCGCCTTGAAGGCTGTTCAGCGCCGGTTAGCGCCCTGCTGCACCTGGAAGCACCTATTGATTACGACGCCATCGATGGCGCGCCCGTGGACCTGCTGTTTGTACTGCTGGTACCCGAAGCCGCCACCGATGCGCATCTGGAACTGCTGCGTCAGATCGCCAGCATGCTCGATCGCAAGGAGGTCCGTGATCGCCTGCGCGCGGCCACCAGCAGTGAGGCCCTGTTCCAGGTTGTCCTGGACGTACAGAACGAGCACTGAACATGCGCCTGATCATCGTCAGCGGCCGGTCCGGCTCCGGCAAGAGCACCGCCCTCGATGTCCTGGAAGACAACGGTTTCTACTGCATTGACAACCTGCCCGCCGGGCTGCTGCCGCAGCTGGCGGAGGATGCACTGATCAACACGGAATTACTGCAACCCAAGGTTGCCGTGTCGATCGATGCACGCAACCTGCCCAGCCACCTCACGCGCTTCCCCGAGCTACTCGAAGAAGCCCGTGCGCGGAACATCCAGTGTGACGTGGTGTTCCTGGATGCCGACGAAGACATGCTGCTCAAGCGCTTCTCGGAAACCCGTCGTCGCCATCCACTGACCAATGCCAACCGTTCGCTGGCAGAAGCGATCCGCGTGGAGAGCGAGCTGCTGGGGCCAATTGCCGACCTGGCAGACCTGAAGATCGACACCACCAGCCTCAACCTGTACCAACTACGGGACTCGATCAAGCTGCGCCTGCTCAACCAGCCCGAGCCCGGCACAGCCTTTTTGGTCGAGTCGTTTGGTTTCAAGCGCGGCATGCCAGTCGATGCCGACCTGGTGTTCGATGTACGCTGCCTGCCCAATCCCTACTGGAAGCCCGAACTGCGTGAGCACTCCGGCCTCGATCAACCGGTCGCCGACTACCTGGCCGCACAGCCAGACGTCGAGGACATGTTCAATGACATTTCCAGCTACTTGCTCAAGTGGCTACCCCGCTTCGCCGCCAGCAACCGCGCCTACGTCACCATTGCTATCGGCTGCACCGGCGGCCACCACCGCTCGGTCTACATCACCGAACGCCTTGGCCAGTTGCTGCAGCAATCCCTGAAAAACGTCCAGGTCCGCCACCGCGACCTCTAAGCCCAAGGATCCGCCCCACGATGCCCGCCCGCGAAATCACCATCATCAACAAGCTGGGCCTGCATGCCCGGGCGGCAGCCAAGTTCGTCGGCGTTGCCGGCCGCTTCCCCTGCCAGGTACGGGTTGGCCGCGCACCGGACAAGCTGGTGGATGGCAAGAGCATCATGGCGGTGATGATGCTGGCGGCCGGCAAAGGCACACAGGTTCACCTGCTTACCGAAGGTGAGCAGGACAACGACGCCATGGATGCGCTGGTCGAGCTGATCAACAACTTCTTCGACGAAGGCGAATAAGCCGCTTCGATCCAGGTTGACTGTACCGGCGATGAGGTCAGATCAGGACATCGCGGTGTCCATCACCATCATCAGGCAGAACCCGATACAAAGCCCCAGGCTAGCCAGGCGATGGTGGCCGTTGCTGCGTGATTCCGGGATGATTTCCTGGGTAACCACCAGCAGCATCGCCCCCGCCGCACAGGCCAGGCCCAGCGGCAGCAGCAGCTCGGCGATGTTCACCAACCAGGCACAGATCACTGCGGCTACCGGCTCGACCAGCCCAGAAGCGGCACCGATCAGGAAGGCTTTGAAGCGCGGCATGCCCGCCCCCGCCAGCACCAGCGCAATGACCAGCCCTTCAGGCACATCCTGCAAGGCGATGCCCATGGCCAGGCTGTCGGCGTCGGCCATGCCACCACCGGCCGATACGCCAATCGCCATGCCTTCGGGGATGTTGTGCGCGATGATCGCGATGACAAACAGCCAGATGCGCGCGGCAATCACTGGCTGATTGCCGGTGCCGACCAGTGCTTCCGGCGAGGCACCTGACACCTTGAGGTCAACCAGAAACAGGCACAGCGCACCGAACATCAGGCCAAAGCTGATCAGGCCACCCGCGCCCCAAGGGCTGAAACCGATGGATTGAGCGGCGTCCAACCCCGGAATGATCAGGGAAAACGCGGTGGCCGCCAGCATTACGCCAGCGCCGAAGCCCAGCAGCGTATCGGCCAGTGCCACCGGCATGTTGCGAATGACCAGTACCGGTACCGCGCCCAGCGCCGTCCCCAGGGCGCATAATGCGCCGCCTTCCAGCGCACGCAACATGCGCGGTTCCAGGTCCAGCCAGGCAAGGCCACGCGCCACCAGCAGCGCGGCGCCAGCCAGCAAAAGCAAAGTCCCAAGCGCCAGCCGAAACAGGCGCACACTGCTGACAGACATCACCTCAGAGCGCATACCGGTCCGACTCACTTCAGGGCTTCGAGGTAACGGCGTTCCACTTCGGCCCAGTCAATCACGTTGTAGAAGGCACCGATGTATTCCGGACGACGGTTCTGATACTTCAGGTAGTAGGCATGTTCCCACACGTCCAGGCCGAGGATTGGCGTGTTGCCGAGCATCAGCGGGCTGTCCTGGTTGCCACTGCTCTCGACAACGAGGGTTTTCTGCGGCGTTACGCTGAGCCAGGCCCAGCCGCTGCCAAAGCGGGTCAGCGCAGCCTTGGTGAACGCCTCCTTGAAGGCATCGAAACCACCCAGTTGCGAGGCGATGGCCTGCGCCAGCTGGCCGTGTGGCTCACCACCACCTTGCGGCGACATCACCGTCCAGAACAGGCTATGGTTGGCGTGCCCCCCGCCATGGTTGGTCACAGCGCCACGCAGGCTTTCCGGTAGCTGCTTGACTGCACCAACCAGCTTCTCCACGGGCCATTCGGCCCATTCGGTGCCTTCGATGGCGGCATTGAGGCCGTTGACGTAGGTCTGATGGTGCTTGGTGTGGTGAATTTCCATGGTCTGCGCGTCGATGTGCGGCTCCAGCGCATCGTAGGCGTAGGGCAAAGCAGGCAAGGTATGCGGCATGTCAGTGAATTCCGTAGGCATGGTTTCTGTGCGCCACGTCTGGCTGGGCAGCGAACGCGCTGGCCCCGGTGCCGTGGCGGTTAAGCAGACGCTCGGTACGTGGGTACTGGCCGTATTCGGCGATAAAACTCAGCAGCTGGGTGTAGGTGCGTCCACTGTGACGCAGGGCTGCGTCACGCAGCCCCTGGGGTAAACGCGCCTCCTGGCTGGCCTGCAACAGCCGCTGGTGAGCGGCGCACAGGTAGTCGGCGCTCTCGTGCGGCTGGTTGAGGCGCAGGTGCAGGTCGGCCAGGTTGTGATGGGCGATGACGAATGCAGCCACCGCTTCGTCGACGTCATGCCAGCGCTCGAACAGCACCTGCGCCAGCGCCAGGGCTTGCAGGTAGTGTTCCCGGGCGTCGACCAACCCGCCTTGTTCGAACAGGCGGTTGGCGGTTTCCGTAGTGCGTTTCCAGTGCTGCATGGTTGTCTCCTGAGCGGCGACGCAGTGTCAGATACCGCCAGCGGTGAGTTTTTCCGGGTCCAGCAGTGCTTCCAGCTGGTCGCGTGACAGGTCGGTGTGCTCCAGCGCCACGTCGATGATCGGGCGGCCCTGCTCGTAGGCGGTCTTGGCGATTTCGGCGGCCTTGAGGTAGCCGATGATCGGGTTCAGCGCAGTGACCAGAATCGGGTTGCGCGCCAGGGCTTCCTTGAGCTTGCCCTCGTTGACCCTGAACGTGGCGATGGCCTTGTCGGCCAGCAGACGGCTGACGTTGGCCATCAGCTCGATGCTTTCCAGCAGGTTGCGGGCGATCACCGGCAGCATCACGTTCAGCTCGAAGTTGCCGGACTGGCCAGCGACAGCGATGGTGGCGTCGTTGCCGATCACCTGGGCAGCAACCATGGCGGTGGCCTCAGGAATCACCGGGTTGACCTTGCCAGGCATGATCGAAGAGCCCGGTTGCAGGCCTTGCAGCTCAATTTCGCCCAGGCCGGCGAGCGGGCCGGAGTTCATCCAGCGCAGGTCGTTGGCGATCTTCATCAGCGCCACAGCAGTGGTCTTGAGCTGGCCAGACAGCGCCACGGCAGTGTCTTGCGAGCCGATCAGGGCAAACAGGTTCTGGCCCGGGGTGAACTCGACCTGGGTCAGGCCGCTGAGCTGGCGGGCGAAACCGGCCGCGAACTGTGGGTGGGCGTTGATGCCGGTACCCACGGCCGTGCCACCCTGGGCCAGCGCCTGCAAGCTCGGCAGGGTCGCCTCGATGTGCGCCTTGGCAGCGTTGATCTGCGCGGCCCAGCCATCAAGCACCTGGCTCATGCGCACCGGCATGGCGTCCATCAAGTGGGTACGGCCGGTTTTCACGTACTGATGCACCTGCACCGACTTGGTCTCGATCACCTGCACCAGGTGGCTCAGGGCCGGAAGCAGTTGTTCGTGCAGGGCCAGTGCAGCACTGACGTGAATGGTGGTCGGGATGATGTCGTTGCTGCTCTGGCCACAGTTGACGTGGTCGTTGGCGTTGACCGCATCACCCAGTACACGGCTGGCCAGGGTGGCGATCACCTCGTTGGCGTTCATGTTCGAGCTGGTGCCGGAGCCGGTCTGGAACACATCCACCGGGAAGTGCTGGATGAAGTCCTCGGCCAGCAGTTGCTCGACCGCCTTGACGATGGCATTGCCCTGCGCGACAGACAATTGCTCCAGCTCGACGTTGGCCTTGGCGGCAGCCGCCTTGGCCAGCAACAGCGCGCGAATGAACTGGGCCGGCATGCGCTGGCCGCTGACCGGGAAGTTGTCGACCGCGCGCTGAGTCTGGGCACCGTACAGGGCCTGGGCCGGCACCTGCAGTTCGCCCATGCTGTCACGCTCGATACGGGTATCACTCATCATCAAATCCTTGCATCAGTTCATCGGGAGAAATCGACGGCAGCAGGCGGCAATTGGCCAACTGCAGGGCGTAGGGCTGCCAGCGCTGGTTCTGTTCCTGGCGATCGAGATTGCGAAGGTCCAGCAAGGGGCGCCAGGCCTGGTCCAGGCACAGGCAGCGCCAATGCCAGGGCAGCATGCGGTCGCAGGCGGTATCCAGTAACAGGCGCAAGGAGGTCAGGGCCACCGTCCATGGCGAAGTCTCGGTGCAGCACACCAGGTAGCGGCCCTCGGCCAGGTAATGCTCGATCAGGCGCGGCTCGTCGGGTTCGAGCGCACAGCGGATGCGCCGGCTGAGCCAGCGCCAGTTTTCCAGGTAGGGCAGTTCGCGGAGGACGGGTTTCATGAACATCATCGCCGGGTTACTGGATAATGATATTCATTATTAGGTGATAAATAGAATCACTTCAAGAAAAAGGTGATGAAACAAAAACCCGGCGCAGGGCCGGGTCTTCTGATTTGCCAAGGTATCTGGAACGAATCAGCTACCTGCGACAGTCATTCGCTCGATCAGTACCGAACCCGTGTGAATGTTGCTACGGGTTTCGAGATCACTCCCGATCGCGACAATTTGCTGGAACATATCCTTCATATTGCCGGCAATGGTCACTTCCTGCACCGCGTGCTGGATCTCGCCGTTCTCAACCCAGAACCCTGCCGCACCACGGGAATAATCCCCGGTCACCATGTTCAGGCCATGCCCCATCAGCTCGGTGACCAGCAGGCCACGGCCCATGCGGCGGATCAGTGCTGCCTGGTCTTCGACACCATGGCTGACGTACAGGTTATGCACGCCACCGGCGTTGGCAGTACTTGGCAAGCCCAGCTTGCGCCCGGAATACGTGCCCAGCAGGTACGACACCAGCTCGCCTTTGTCGACGAACGGCTTGGCATAGGTGGCCAGACCGTCACCATCGAATGCGGCGCTGCCCAGCGCTCGCGGAATGTGCGGGCGCTCGTCGAGGGTTAGCCAGGAGGGGAACAGGCGCTGGCCAATGGTCCCTTCAAGGAATGACGATTTGCGGTAAAGATTGCCGCCGGAAATGGCCGAGAGGAAGCTGCCGAACAGGCCGCCGGCCAGCTCGGCGGAAAACAGCACCGGCACCTCGCAAGTGGGCACCGGGCGCGCGCCCAGGCGGCTGGCGGCACGCTGGGCAGCGCGTACACCGATACTGCGCGGATCGGCGAGCAGGTTGCCTTGGCGGTTTACGTCATACCAATAGTCGCGCTGCATCTGGCCGTCGCCTTCGGCGATCATGACGCAGCTCAGGCTGTGCCGGGTCGAAGCGTAGCCCCCGATGAAGCCATGGCTGTTGCCATACACGCGGCAGCCCTGGTGGGTATTGAGGGTGGTGCCATCGGCATTGAGGATGCGCGGGTCGGCATCGAACGCCGCAGCCTCGCAGGCCAGGGCCATCTCGATGGCCTTCTCGGGCTCAATGTCCCAGTCGTGATAAAGGTCCAGGTCCGGGATGTCCCGGGCCATCAACGCGGCGTCCGCAAGGCCCGAGCATTCGTCCTCGGAAGTATGCTTGGCAATGGCCAACGCCGCAGCGACGGTTTCGCGGATCGCGTCCGGGCCACTGGCCGAAGTGCTGGCCGAACCTTTGCGCTGGCCAACGTAGAGGGTAATGCCAAAGCCCTGGTCGCGATTGAACTCAACGGTCTCGACCTCACGCTGGCGTACCGTGGTGGACAGGCCCTGCTCCAGCGACACGGCCACTTCGCAGGCACTGGCCCCTTGGCGGCGAGCCTCGGCGATGATTGCCTCGACCTGCTCCTGCAATGCTGGCAGGTCTTTCGGACCTACGCTCTGGACTGCACTCATGGTTCTCTCCACTCAAATTCTGCGTTCGGCGAGGGTCATTCTACGACCGGGCCGGACAAGCGGCCCCCGACTGGTTATCATGGCGGCGATTTCTAGCGGACTGCCACCATGGTTGATTCAAACGACGACGCCTTCGACGGCGAAAAAAGCAAAACCCAGATCAAGCGCGAACTGCATGCGCTGGTCGAACTTGGCGAGCGCCTGACCACGCTCAAGGCCGATACCCTGGCACGCCTGCCGTTGACCGACGAGCTGCGCAAAGCACTGGCTGAAGCCAGCAAGCACACCGCTCATGGCGCCCGTAAGCGCCACATGTCGTTCGTCGGCAAGCTGATGCGCGTACAGGACCTGGATGCCATCCACGCCTTGCTCGAACAGATGGACAGCTCGACTCGCCAGTACAACGAGCGATTCCACAACCTGGAGCGCTGGCGTGACCGGCTGATCGACGGTAACGACGAAGACCTCGAGCGTTTCGTCAACGAGTACCCCGAAACCGATCGCCAGCAAATGCGTTCGCTGGTGCGCCATGCTCAACACGAAAAGGCCCGGAACAAGCCACCTGCCGCTGCGCGCAAGGTGTTCAAGTACATCCGCGACCTCGACGAGTTGCAGCGCGGGTTGCGCTGAACCCTTGGGGGCCGCTTTGCGGCCCCCAAAAGCCATCACGCCCCGGTACCGCCCACGGTAATCGCATCCAGCTTCAAGGTAGGCTGCCCTACCCCCACCGGCACCGACTGCCCGTCCTTGCCGCATGTGCCCACTCCGCTGTCCAGCGCCAGGTCGTTACCGACCATCGACACCCGGCTCATCGCCTCAGGACCATTGCCGATCAGGGTTGCGCCTTTCACAGGTGCAGTAATCTTGCCGTCTTCGATCAGGTAGGCCTCACTGGTCGAGAACACGAATTTGCCGCTGGTGATGTCCACCTGGCCGCCGCCCAGATTGGCGCAGTAGATCCCTTTTTTCACCGATGCGATGATTTCTTGCGGATCGCTTTCGCCAGCCCGCATGTAGGTATTGGTCATGCGTGGCATCGGCAGGTGTGCGTAGGATTCGCGGCGCCCGTTGCCGGTCACCGCCATGCCCATCAGGCGTGCGTTCAGCTTGTCCTGCATGTAACCCTTGAGCACCCCGTTCTCGATCAACGTGGTGCACTCGGTCGGGGTACCTTCGTCATCGATGCTCAGCGAACCACGGCGGCCCTCAAGCGTGCCATCGTCAACGATGGTGCACAGGCTCGATGCCACTTTCTCGCCGATACGGCCGCTGAAAGCCGAACTGCCCTTGCGGTTGAAGTCACCTTCCAGGCCATGGCCGACGGCCTCGTGCAACAGCACACCCGACCACCCCGAACCTAACACCACCGGCAAGGTACCGGCCGGAGCCGGAATCGCTTCCAGGTTCACCAGGGCCTGACGCAGCGCTTCACGGGCATAGCCCATCACGCGCTCTTCAGTGAAGAAGCGGTAGTCGGTACGCCCGCCACCGCCCTGCCCGCCGCGCTCGCGGCGGCCGTTCTGCTCGACGATGACGCTGACGTTGAAGCGCACCAGCGGACGCACGTCGGCAGCCAGGCTGCCATCGGCCGCCGCAATCAGGATACGCTCCCAAACCCCGGCCATGCTCACACTGACCTGCTGAATTCGCGGGTCCAGGGCACGGGTGGCGGCATCGACACGCTTGAGCAGCTCGACCTTTTCGGCACGGCTCAGTACATCCAGCGGGTTGTCCGCCGCATACAGGGCCGTGACGTCCTGGCTGCGGAAGGCCTGCACCGTACCGTTTTGACCGGCACGGGAAATGGAACGGGCGGCGCGCGCCGCCGAGGTCAGCGCCTCGAGGTTGATTGCATTGCTGTAGGCGAACCCGGTCTTTTCACCGGACTGGGCACGCACGCCCACGCCCTGGTCGAGGTTGAAACTGCCCTCTTTGACGATGCCGTCTTCCAGGGCCCAGGTTTCCGAGATCTGGCCCTGGAAATACAGGTCGGCGGCGTCGATGCCGGGGCCAGCCAACTCACCCAGCACGCTCTGCAGGCTGTCCAGGGTCAAGCCGCCTGGGGCCAGGAGCTGCTCACTGACGGTGGATAACATCTGGCTCATAGTCACTCCGCGGTGTGCGCAGGCCGCAACGCGCCCTGCGAGAAAAAGCGCCGGTGCGATACCACCGGCATGCGCGCCCGAATGGACGCTTGTTCTTCAATGTCGCGCTCGGCAAGCAGTACCGCTTCGCCTTGCGCCTGTTCTGCAACGATGCGCCCCCAAGGGTCGACAATCGCCGCATGCCCATGGGTTTCCCGTGGGCCTGGGTGGGTGCCTCCCTGCGCCGCAGCCAGCAGGTAGCACTGGGTCTCGATGGCTCGGGCGCGTACCAGTACCTCCCAATGGGCCGCGCCTGTCACTGCCGTAAAGGCAGCCGGCGCAGTGATCAGCTCCGCGCCGGCAGCACGCAGTGCGCTGTACAGCTCGGGGAAGCGCAAGTCGTAGCACACGCTCAACCCCAACCGCCCGACCGGCGTGTCAGCCACCACCACCTGAGCACCATGGGCGTAGTCGTCCGACTCACGGTAACGGCCACGGTTGTCGACAACATCCACGTCAAACAGGTGCAGCTTGTCATAACGTGCCGCGATCTCGCCGTGTTCATCGATCAACAGCGAGCAGGCATGGGCCTTGGCCTCGGGCTGGCCGACCGGTGGCAAGGGCAAGGTACCGGCAACAATCCATAACTTGAGGTCACGGGCGGTGCGTTTCAACCATGGCAGGATCGGCCCTTCACCCAACGCTTCGGCACGGCCGATGGCAGCGGCATCCTTACGGCCCATGGCAGCGAAATTTTCTGGCAGCACGGCCAGCCGTGCGCCGCCCATCGCGGCCTGCTCCAACAGGGCACCGGCACGTTGCAGGTTGGCCAGCACATCGTCCTGGCTGACCATCTGGATTACCGCTGCCTTCATGGGCACTCCTAGCGGGATTTCTCGAAAGGTTTCACAAAGGTGATTCTAGGCTCTTTAACCGGTCCTTCGACACGGTAGTGCACACTGGCAAAGCGCGAAACACGGTCACCGATCAACCGATCGACCAGGAACAAGGCGCCACCTACGGCCGGCGCGCCGACAATCAGTGCCGCCAGCGGCAGGTTGTTGGTCACCGGCAGGCTGACCTGCAGGTTGGCATCAATCCGGTCGCGCACCATGTCCAGGGTCCCATCCAGCTCGAAATTGCTCGACGGGCCGGTCACGCTGATGGGCTCGCGGGTCACATACACCCCGTCACTGGCCACCAGCAGGCCCTTGACCCGGTCATAGGCCAGGCCTTTCTCGAACAGGTCGGAGAAGTCCAGACGCAGGCGTCGGCCAATGGAGTTGAAGTTGAGCAGGCCGAATACCCGCAACGCCTGGGCGCTGCCTTCAACCTCGACGAACTGGCCGGTACGCAGTGCCGCGTCCATGCTGCCCGAGAAGCGCTCCAGCCCGACCGCAGCCGGCGAACCCGGCCAGCGGCCATCCACATCCAGGCGGAAATCGCGGCTGGTCACGGTCGGGGCAAAGCCCCAGGCCTTGAGTACATCGGCCAGGTTCTTGCCGTCCAGGCGCCCTTTGTACCAGCTGCTGGTCTTACCCGTTTCGCCTTCCCAGCCACCGCCGCCGTCGATACGCAGGCCTTTGAAGTCGAGGTCGATATCACTGGCGCTAACACCACGCGCGGTGGGTCGCAACTTGATCGATGCACTGCCGAACAAGTCGTCGCCGCGGTACAGCTTGTCGATGCTCAGGTCCAGCGCCGGGACCTTGCGCGGGTCGAACGAGGCCAGCGGATCGGGGCCATCCTCAGCTTTCGCCTGGGCAGGGTCGGCCGCCGGCAAGCGCAAGGTTTGCATGCGCACCACCATGGGCGATCCTTTGGCATCCGGCACGCGTGCGTTACCTATCACTTCCTTGCTGTCAAGGCGCAGGTCCCAAGCCTGGCCGCCTCGTGCCAGCCTCACCACTGCCTGATTCAGGTCCATGCCAAAGGCTTTCAACTGGCCAATGCTCAGGTCTACGCTTTGCAGGTTTTGCCGCGCGCTGCCACCGGGGTCGTCACCCGCCAGGCGCGCTGCCTGCTCTTGCCAAGGTGCCAGGTCCAAAGCCTCCAGGCGGCCACGTACCCGCAGGCCTTGACCGGCCGGCAGTTGAGCGTTACCGGCGCCGAGCAGCAACTCACCGCGCCCCTGGGCCAGTGCGTTGGCCGGCGCGGCATAGGCAAAGCGGGCAAGGTCGGTGTAGACAGCATCGAAGCGACGCTCCGGCCCCTGCAGGCTCATACTGAAACGGCTGTCGCGGGTATCCGCCACCGTTTTGCCGAACGGTGCCGGCAGGTCGATCGCCAGGCCCTTGAGGTTGGAGGTGACGCTCAGGCTGTTTTCCCGGCTACCCAGGCTGACCTGTAGCTGGTAAGGCAAGTCGCCGGAGGCCGGCAGGGCCTGCTTGAACTGCAGCCACTCGGTCAACGCCTTGAGCGACACCTGGCCATTGGCATTAATGCGGGTCTGCATCTGGCCAGCCTGGCCTTCAGCAGTGATTTGCGCCGTTACCGGCTTGCCGAAGGCTTGCAGGCTGATGCCCTTGCCGCTCAGGCCTTTGTCGAAATCAAAGCTGAAATCACCCTTCAGGCGGTTCAACTCCAGGCTCGGCGGGGCGACTTTCAGGCGCGCATCGTTGGTGGCGAAGTCCACCTGTACTTTCGGTAGCGGCCCATGGGCCAAGGGGATATCGAGCTTGACCTTGCCCTTCAGCGGCCCTTCACCCTCCCAGCCGGCGAAAATCTCACCGGTACCGATTGGCGCTTCCTTGAGAATCTTCAGCCCATCGCCCAGGGTGCCGTCGAAGTCTCCATCCAGGTACAGGTGGCTGTGCTGATCACCGTCGACATGCGGTATATCGACCGTCACATCGCTGACCTTGGTGTCGAGCAGCACGCCGCGTTGGGCCTTGATGCGCACGCCGCTGTCCTCGATGAACACATCGCCATCCACGTGCTGCACCTGCGGCCAGCCAGGCTGGAAGTCCAGGGCGGCATCGCGCACTTTGAAGAACAGGCTGATACTGCGTGCTTCAGGAGCCGCGCCATGATTCAGCGAGCCCTGGTACTGGAAGTAGCCTTCATCCACCGTGCCCTTGACGATGGCGCTGCGCAACCACTCGTCGAGGGCCGGGCTGAGCACCTCGGGCAAGTACTTGGCGGTATAGCGCCCATCGCCTTCGGTCAGGCCGACGCGCAGGTCCATGTAGTCCTCGCGGCCTTCCTCGAACAACAGGCGAATCAGGAAATCACCGGCGATCTTGCCCTCTTCGCCAAGCACCTTGAGGTACGGCGCAATCAGGGTGAAACCGTCTTTGTCCAAAGCCCAGGTCAGGCGTGCATTGGCCTTCTGGTAGTGCCAGGGCTTGGCGAAGATCGGGTACAGATGCAGCATGAACGCCTCGGTATCCAACCGCAGCTCACCATGGCCCAGGTCACCGCTGATGCTGCCGCTGACGTTACCGGCAGCCGGGGCATTGTGATACGCATCGAAACCGACCTTTTCCAGGTTGGCCTCGAACTGCAGGCGTTTGTCGCCCTCGGCTTTCGGCCGGGCCTCCAACCGCACATTGCGCAGCGCGCCGGTGACTTTCAGGCCATCGACCACGGCCATGACTTTGTCAGGCAACGGCGCCAAAGCATCGATCAGCGGGGTCAAGGGCGTGAGATCGAGCCGGTCGGCCTGCACCCGCCAGTTTTCATCGGCTGCGTTCTCGCCCGGGCGCTGCTGCAACTGCAAGTGCGACTCCCAGCGGGCCTTGTCGATGTCCATGGCCAGGGAGTCAACCACCACATCGAAGCCTTGATCCCGGCGCTGGAACCAGGCGCCCAGGGCCAGGTTGCTCAGCGTGGCAGCTTTGCGCCCGGTATAGGCACCCCGCAGTTCAGGCGCATTAAGCCGCACCACAGCCTGCTGCAACTGCCCTTTTCGCCAATCGACCCAGAACTCCCCACCCGCCCGCAACGCGTCAGCTTGCCACTCACCGAGCAGGCGTGGTGGCAACCAGCGCGCCCAGTCACTTTGCGGCAGGCTCAGGTAGGCCTCCACCTGGCCATCACGCCAGGCCTTGGCTGACACACGGCTTTGCAGGTTCAGCGACAGAGGCTGGCCATCAGGCAAGGTGGCGCGCAACTCCAGCACTTGCCGCGAAGCACCCGCCTGCAGGCCGGCGCTGACATAGGTAAGGGTGAGCGGGTCACGCTGCCAGGGGTGCAAGGTGACCTGGCTGTCGAACACATCGACGCGGCCCAATTGACGCAGGCGCTGCAGCAGGTCGGCGGGGTCGAGTGGTGCATCGTCTTTTTTCGGCAGGCCTTCGAGGTTCCAGGCGCCCTGCTCGTTCTCGCGCAAGATCAGTTGCAGGCCGCCCAGCTGAATACGCGCCAGGCGCACTTCACGGGCGGCAAGGCTGGCCCAGACATCAGGCACCACCTTCACGTCATCCAAGCGCAACGCCGTAGCGCCTTCGCCCAGTTGCAGGTCGCGCACCCGCAGCACCGGAGCCAGCCCGCTCCAGCGGCCCTCGAGGGCACCGACATGCACCGGCAGGCCCAGCGCCTGCTCGGCCTTGCTTTCCACATCGGCGCGGTACTCGGCCACCAGCGGCACCAGTTCGCGACCGAGGCTGACATACAGCGCCACCAACACCGCCAACAGGGCGCATAAGCCCAGCCCCCAGCGGGTCAAGGCGACAAGAACGCGGGTCAGACGTCCCATGGCCATGGCCCTCCAAGTCGTTTATCCATGATGGCTGGTAGCGGCAGTTTTGCCAGCCCGACCATCCTGCGGCGTGTTCTGGAAAGCCTCAGAGCAGCACCACGTCGTATTGTTCCTGCGAATACATCGACTCAACCTGGAAGCGAATGGTTCGACCGATGAAAGCCTCCAGCTCAGCGACGTTGCCAGACTCTTCATCCAGCAGGCGGTCGACCACCTTCTGGTTGGCCAGTACACGGTAGCCCTCAGCCTGATAGGCTCGGGCCTCACGCAGGATCTCTCGGAAGATCTCGTAACAAATGGTCTCGGGGGTTTTCAGTTTGCCGCGCCCCTGGCAGGCCAGGCACGGCTCACACAGCACCTGCTCCAGGCTTTCACGGGTGCGCTTGCGGGTCATCTGCACCAGGCCCAGCTCGGTAATACCGATGATGTTGGTCTTGGCGTGATCGCGCTCCAGCTGTTTTTCCAGGGTGCGCAGCACCTGGCGCTGGTGCTCTTCATCTTCCATGTCGATGAAGTCGATGATGATGATGCCGCCGATATTGCGCAGACGCAGTTGCCGGGCGATGGCGGTGGCGGCTTCCAGGTTGGTCTTGAAGATGGTCTCTTCCAGGTTGCGATGGCCGACGAACGCGCCGGTGTTCACATCGATGGTGGTCATCGCTTCGGCCGGGTCGACCACCAGGTAGCCACCCGACTTGAGCGGCACCTTGCGCTCCAGCGCACGCTGGATCTCGTCTTCAACGCCGTACAGGTCGAAGATGGGGCGCTCGCCCGGATAGTGCTCGAGGCGGTCGGCGATTTCCGGCATCAGCTCGCCAACGAACTGCG
Source organism: Pseudomonas sp. OG7 (assembly GCF_014192825.1). Lineage (NCBI taxonomy): Bacteria > Pseudomonadati > Pseudomonadota > Gammaproteobacteria > Pseudomonadales > Pseudomonadaceae > Pseudomonas > Pseudomonas sp. OG7. The sequence continues at coordinate 232,731 of NZ_JACHYK010000003.1, forward strand.
TGGTTTTCTGGAAGGTTTCCCGCGAGTCGATACGGATCTTCTCGATCTTCGGGTTGACCAGGTCGCGCAGCGTGCGCAGGGCCAAGCCCAGGTCTTCGTAGATAACCGTGGGCGCGCCGCAGGTCTTGATCTGGGTGCCAATCTGCTCCCACAGGCGACGCAGGTAGCGGATGTCCTGCAGAATTTCTTCAGCGCGTGCGCCTTCAGCGGCGGTGCGCAGGATAAAGCCACCGGCATCTTTGATGTTTTCGCTTTCCATGCAGCCGCTGACCACCTGCTTGAGGCGATCACGCTCGGCTTCGTCTTCGATCTTCAGCGATATGCCAACATGGCTGCTGCGGGGCATGTACACCAGGTAGCGCGAAGGGATCGACAACTGGGTGGTCAGGCGCGCACCCTTGGTGCCGATCGGGTCCTTGGTCACCTGCACTACCAAGGCCTGGCCTTCGTGGACCAGGGCGGTGATGTTCTCTACCGCCGAGCCTTCGCGCTGGGAAATTTCCGAGGCATGGATGAACGCTGCGCGCTCCAGGCCGATGTCGACGAAGGCCGCCTGCATGCCTGGCAGCACGCGCACCACCTTGCCCTTGTAGATATTGCCAACAATGCCACGGCGCTGGGTGCGCTCGACGTGCACCTCCTGCAGTACCCCGTTTTCCACCACCGCCACGCGTGACTCCATCGGGGTGATGTTGATCAGGATCTCTTCACTCATGGCCGGCTCTCGTCAAAGGTCTTTTGTAATGATGGATGGCGTATGCATTGCTGGCTACCGCAGGTTTGTTACCTCTGGCGTATGCGCCGGCGATTGCCAGCAGGCAACGCCGAACTGGCCAAGCAAATCGGCCGTTTCGCTGAGGGGCAGGCCGACCACCGCCGAGTAGCTGCCGGACAGGCCAGTGACGAACACCGCGCCCAGGCCCTGGATGGCGTAGCCACCCGCCTTGTCCGCCGGTTCGCCGCTGGCCCAGTAGCGCTGCGCTTCATCGTCGCTGATCGCACGGAAGCGCACCTGGCTGGTGACGCACAGGCTTTGAACGCGCTGGCCATCGGTGAGGGCGACGGCGGTCAGTACCTGATGCTCGCGGCCTGACAGGTCGGCCAGCATGGCCAAGGCATCTTCGCGGCTTTCCGGCTTGCCGAGAATACGACCATCGAGCACCACGGCGGTGTCTGCGCCCAGGACGACAGCCGTTCCCTCGACACTGGCCAGGCCGGCGGCAGCCTTGGCCCGGGCCAGGCGTTCGACGTAGGCCGGGGCGCTTTCGTCGGGCAGCGGGGTTTCATCGACGGGGGCACTGACGACGCTGAACGGCACACCGATCTGGGTCAGCAGTTCACGACGACGGGGCGAGCCGGAGGCCAGGTATAGCGGGTTCATGCAGACATCTCCCTGTCAGTGTCGACGTCGCCGTCAGTTGATATGCAAGCGTCGGCGCAGGTCGCGCAGGGCAAAGCTGATCCAAGGCCAGAGCAAGGCACTGATGACCGCCGACCAGACCAGCGCCAGGGTAGGCAGGCGATTACCGGTCAGTGCGCTGAGCCACAGCTGGATCAACTGGGCGATGCCGAAGATCACCAGGATGACCAGGCTCTGCTGCCACATGGGGAACATGCGCAAGCGCTGTTGCAGCGACAGCACCAGGAAGGTTATGAGGGTCAGGATAAGTGCGTTCTGCCCCAGCAAGGTGCCATACAGCACATCTTCGGCCAAGCCCAGCACGAACGCCGTGGTCATGCCAACCTTGTTCGGCACGGCCAGGGTCCAGAACGACACCAGCAAGGCCAGCCACATGGGCCGGAACACTTCCATGAACTGCGGCATGGGCGAGACGCTGAGCAGCAGGCCGATAGCAAAAGTCAGCCAGATGACCCAGCCGTTGTTGCGGCGCGATGCAGGCATCATTGCCTCCGGGTGTGAGCGGGTGCGGCAGGCGCGGCAGCCGGCGTGGCAGGGGCAGCAGCCGGAGCTGCTGGCTGAGCGGCCGGCGCGGCGGGTACGGCCGTCGTGGCCGGTACAACGGGCGCGGTGCTGGCTGGCACGCCCTGCTCGCCCGGGCTTACCGGCTGGCCAGGGGCCGAGGCGCCCTTACGGTCAGCTTCTTCCTGGGCGATAGCTGCATCGGTAGCACGCTGTTCCGGGGTACGCCGGTCACTGAACACCAGCAGCATGTAGCGGCTGCGATTGAGCGCGGCGGTGGGGATGGCGCGCACGATGGCGAACGGCTGGCCGGAATCGTGAATCACTTCGTTGACCGTGGCCACCGGGTAACCTGCCGGGAAACGCTGACCCATGCCGGAGCTGACCAGCAGGTCGCCTTCCTTGATGTCGGCGGTATCGGCCACATGGCGCAGTTCCAGGCGCTCCGGGTTGCCCGTGCCGCTGGCAATGGCGCGCAGGCCGTTACGGTTGACCTGCACCGGAATGCTGTGGGTAGTGTCGGTCAGCAGCAGCACCCGCGAGGTGTAAGGCATCAGTTCGACCACCTGGCCCATCAGGCCCCGGGCATCAAGCACCGGCTGGCCGAGGAACACGCCGTCACGCTCGCCCTTGTTGATCAGGATGCGGTGGGTGAACGGGTTGGGGTCGACACCGATCAGCTCGGCCACTTCGACCTTTTCGTTGACCAGCGCCGAAGAGTTCAGCAACTCGCGCAGGCGCACGTTCTGCTCGGTCAGGGCCGCCAGCTTCTGCAGGCGCCCCTGCAGCAGCAGGGCCTCGGTCTTGAGCTTTTCGTTTTCGGCGATCAGTTCGTTGCGGCTGCCGAACTGGCCGGCCACACCTTGCCACGCACGCTGCGGCAGGTCGGTGATCCAGTACGACTCCATCAGTACCACGCCCATCTGGCTGCGCACGGGTTTGAGCACGTCAAAACGCGCGTCGACAACCATCAACGCGACCGACATCACCACCAGAACGAGCAGGCGAACGCCCAGCGAAGGGCCCTTGGAGAAAAGCGGTTTAATGGGCCGTTCCTCGTGGACGACTCAGGAGGTCATTGGACATGGGACAACGCACCAGCCTGGTTGCGGGTTGACGGATACGGCGCCCTGAACGGGCGCCAGCCCAGCACATACAGGTAGCACTGTGCGTACTACCTGTAAACCGGGCGCTCGCGAACAGCAAGTGGGATCACTCGCTGGAGAGCAGGTCCATCGCGTGCTTGTCCATCATCTCCAGAGCGCGACCGCCACCACGGGCGACACAGGTCAGCGGGTCTTCGGCGACGATCACCGGCAGGCCGGTTTCCTGGGCCAGCAGCTTGTCGAGGTCACGCAGCAGCGCGCCACCACCGGTCAGCACCAGGCCACGCTCGGCGATGTCCGAAGCCAGCTCGGGCGGCGACTGCTCCAGGGCGCTCTTGACCGCCTGGACGATGGTCGCCAGCGATTCCTGCAGCGCTTCGAGCACTTCGTTGGAGTTCAGGGTGAAGGCACGCGGTACGCCCTCGGCCAAGTTACGGCCACGCACGTCGACTTCGCGCACTTCGCCGCCCGGGTAGGCAGTACCGATTTCCTGCTTGATGCGCTCCGCGGTGGACTCACCGATCAGGCTGCCGTAGTTGCGGCGCACGTAGGTGACGATGGCTTCATCGAAGCGGTCGCCGCCAACGCGGACGGATTCGGCATAAACCACGCCGTTCAGCGAGATGAGGGCGATTTCAGTGGTACCACCACCGATATCGACGACCATCGAACCGCGGGCTTCCTCAACCGGCAGGCCGGCACCGATGGCGGCAGCCATGGGTTCTTCGATCAGGAACACTTCACGGGCACCGGCCCCCAGGGCCGACTCGCGAATGGCGCGGCGCTCTACCTGGGTCGACTTGCACGGCACGCAGATCAGCACACGCGGGCTTGGCTGCAGGAAGCTGTTCTCGTGAACCTTGTTGATAAAATATTGCAACATTTTTTCGCACACGCTGAAGTCGGCGATGACGCCGTCCTTCATCGGACGAATGGCAGCAATATTGCCAGGCGTACGGCCCAGCATGCGTTTGGCTTCGGTACCGACGGCGACAACGCTTTTCTGGTTGCCATGGGTACGGATGGCAACAACCGAGGGCTCATTCAGGACGATACCGCGCTCACGCACGTAAATAAGGGTGTTGGCAGTACCCAGGTCGATGGAAAGATCGCTGGAAAACATGCCACGCAGTTTCTTGAACATGGGAAAGTGACCCTGGGGAAAGCGTGGGTAAAAAAGTGCGGCAAACTCTAACAATGGCAGGGATTTTGGGCAAGGAGCCAATATGTTAAATTGGCTGTTTTTCCGAGCACGCCAGCAGAAATTCGCGGCCGTTAGACCGTCAGAAAGCTGACATGTTCCTCACTGCGGACCCAAATTCCGTTCTTTGTTTCCCCTGGAGATCCCCATGGCGCTTGAACGCTGCGACGTGGAAAAGATCGCCCATTTGGCCCGCCTGGGCCTGAATGATGGCGAACTGCCACGCATTACTGACGCCCTGAACAGCATTCTCGGGCTGGTTGACCAGATGCAAGCGGTCGATACCACTGGCATCGAACCCCTGGCCCACCCCCTGGAGGCCAGCCAGCGCCTGCGCCCCGACCAGGTCACCGAAAGCAACCAGCGTGATGCCTACCAGGCAATCGCGCCATCGACCGAAAGCGGTCTGTACCTGGTTCCCAAAGTCATCGAGTAAGGGATAGAGCCTGCCATGCATCAATTGACCCTGGCCGAGATCGCCCGCGGACTCGCCGACAAGTCGTTTTCTTCCGAAGAGCTGACCGGCGCCCTGCTGGCGCGCATCAAGCAGCTCGACCCTCAGATCAACAGCTTCATCAGCGTCACCGAAGACCTGGCCCTGGGCCAGGCGCGTGCCGCCGACGCCCGTCGCGCCGCTGGCGAAACCGGCGCGCTGCTGGGTGCCCCCATCGCCCACAAGGACCTGTTCTGCACCAACGGCGTGCGCACCAGCTGCGGCTCGAAGATGCTCGACAACTTCAAGGCGCCGTATGACGCCACCGTGGTCGCCAAGCTGGCCGAAGCCGGTATGGTCACCCTGGGCAAGACCAACATGGACGAATTCGCCATGGGGTCGGCCAACGAATCCAGCCACTACGGCGCGGTGAAGAACCCGTGGAACCTCGAACACGTTCCGGGCGGCTCGTCGGGTGGTTCGGCCGCTGCCGTGGCTGCACGCCTGCTGCCGGCCACCACCGGCACCGACACCGGCGGCTCGATCCGCCAGCCGGCAGCACTGACCAACCTCACCGGTCTCAAGCCGACGTACGGTCGCGTTTCGCGCTGGGGCATGATCGCCTACGCCTCCAGCCTCGACCAGGGTGGCCCGCTGGCCCGCACTGCCGAGGACTGCGCCCTGCTGCTGCAAGGCATGGCCGGTTTCGACGCCAAGGACTCCACCAGCATCGAAGAGCCGGTGCCGGACTACAGCGCCAACCTCAACGCCTCGCTGCAGGGCCTGCGCATCGGCCTGCCGAAGGAATACTTCGGCGCCGGCCTCGACCCGCGCATCGCCGACCTGGTCCAGGCCAGCGTCAAGGAGCTGGAAAAGCTCGGCGCCGTGGTCAAGGAAATCAGCCTGCCGAACATGCAGCACGCCATCCCGGCCTACTACGTGATCGCTCCGGCTGAAGCCTCCTCCAACCTGTCGCGCTTCGACGGCGTGCGCTTCGGCTACCGCTGCGAAGCACCGAAGGACCTCACCGACCTGTACAAGCGCTCCCGTGGCGAAGGCTTCGGCGTTGAAGTACAGCGCCGTATCATGGTTGGTACCTACGCCCTGTCGGCCGGCTACTACGACGCCTACTACGTGAAGGCGCAGCAAATCCGCCGCCTGATCAAGAACGACTTCATGGCCGCCTTCAACGACGTCGACCTGATCCTCGGCCCGACCACGCCAAACCCGGCCTGGAAGCTTGGCGCCAAGAGCAGCGACCCGGTCGCCGCCTACCTGGAAGACGTCTACACCATCACCGCCAACCTGGCGGGCCTGCCGGGCCTGTCGATGCCGGCCGGCTTCGTCGACGGCCTGCCGGTCGGCGTGCAGTTGCTGGCGCCGTACTTCCAGGAAGGTCGCCTGCTCAACGTCGCGCACCGCTACCAGCAAGTGACCGACTGGCACACCCGCGCCCCCAACGGCTTCTGAGGAATTCACACATGCAATGGGAAGTTGTGATCGGGCTGGAAATCCACACTCAGCTCGCCACCCAGTCGAAGATCTTCTCCGGCAGCGCCACCACCTTTGGCTCCGAGCCGAACACCCAGGCCAGCCTGGTTGACTTAGGGATGCCTGGCGTACTGCCGGTGCTGAACCAGGAAGCCGTGCGCATGGCGTGCATGTTCGGCCTGGCCATCGATGCCGAAATCGGCAAGCGCAACGTGTTCGCGCGCAAGAACTACTTTTACCCGGACCTGCCCAAGGGTTACCAGATCAGCCAGATGGACCTGCCGATCGTCGGCAAGGGCCACCTGGACATCGCCTTGGAGGACGGCACCATCAAGCGCATCGGGGTCACCCGCGCGCACCTTGAGGAAGACGCCGGCAAGAGCCTGCACGAAGACTTCAGCGGCTCCACCGGCATTGACCTGAACCGTGCCGGCACACCACTGCTGGAAATCGTCTCCGAGCCGGACATGCGCAGCGCCAAGGAAGCCGTGGCCTACGTCAAGGCCATCCACGCACTGGTGCGCTACCTGGGCATCTGCGACGGCAACATGGCCGAAGGCTCGCTGCGTTGCGACTGCAACGTGTCGATCCGCCCGAAAGGCCAGGCCGAATTCGGCACCCGCTGCGAGATCAAGAACGTCAACTCGTTCCGCTTCATCGAGCGCGCGATCAACAGCGAAATCCAGCGCCAGATCGACCTGATCGAAGACGGCGGCAAGGTGGTGCAAGAAACCCGCCTGTACGACCCGAACAAGGACGAAACCCGCTCCATGCGCAGCAAGGAGGAAGCCAACGACTACCGTTACTTCCCCGACCCGGACCTGCTGCCGGTGGTCATCGAGGACAGCTTCCTCGAAACCGTCCGCGCCGGCCTGCCGGAACTGCCCCCGCAGAAGGTCGAGCGCTTCCAGAGCCAGTACGGCCTGTCGGCCTACGACGCCAACGTGCTGGCGTCCAGCCGCGAACAGGCCGACTACTTCGAAGAAGTGGTCAAGATCGGTGGCGATGCCAAGCTGGCCGCCAACTGGGTCATGGTCGAACTGGGCAGCCTGCTGAACAAGCTGGGTGTCGAAATCGACCAGGCGCCCGTCAGCGCCGCACAACTGGGTGGCATGCTGCTGCGCATCCGCGACAACACCATCAGCGGCAAAATTGCCAAGACCGTGTTCGAGGCCATGGCTGCCGGTGAAGGCGACGCCGACAGCATCATCGAGAGCAAAGGCCTGAAGCAGGTCACCGACACCGGTGCGATCGACAAGATGCTCGACGAGATGCTGGCAGCCAATGCCGAGCAGGTCGAACAGTACCGCGCGGCCGATGAAGCCAAGCGTGGCAAGATGTTCGGCTTCTTCGTTGGCCAGGCAATGAAAGCGTCCAAAGGCAAAGCCAACCCGGGGCAGGTGAACCAATTGCTCAAGGCCAAGCTCGAAGGGTGATTGTTTTACCCCTTTAATGCTGCGAGGGCTTCGCCCTCGTTCGCGGCTAAAGCCGCTCCTACAGGTACGGCGCCGCTCTCAAGGGCTGCGCCGTACCTGTAGGAGCGGCTTTAGCCGCGAATGGCCGCACTGGAGAGCACCTGACTTGCTAAAACGATCCCTCGGCACCCTGGCCCTCTTCGCTTTCCTGGCCGGCTGCGCCAGCCACGACATCGACCCACGCGGTTATGACAAAACCGGAACCGCCTCCTATTACGGTTCACGCCACCACGGCAAACGCACCGCCAGCGGCGAACCCTTCAACCAGCATGGCCTTACCGCCGCCCACCGCAGCCTGCCTTTCGGCACCCGCGTGCTGGTGACCAACCTGGCCAACCAGCGCAGTGTGGTGGTACGCATCAACGACCGTGGCCCACATACCCGCGGCCGGCTGATCGACCTGTCACGCGCCGCCGCAGAAAAAATCGGCATGCTCCGTAGCGGAACAGCGCGCGTGCGAGTACAAGGGCTTAGCGACTGACGCGACAGGAGTCCGACCATTTTCGACCTGGCTACCCTACCCACCTTCAGCCTCCTGCAACTGGGCATCGCCCTGGTGTTGCTGGTGTGCGGCGCCGAGTTGCTGGTGCGCGCCGCGCTGCGCCTGGCCCAGCGTCTTCACGTACGCCCGCTGATCATCGGCCTGAGCCTGGTGGCCTTCGGCAGTACCGCGCCACAACTTACCGTAAGCTTGCAGGCTGCCTACCAGGGCGCGCCGGATGTGGCGGTGGGCAGCGTAATCGGCAGTAATATCTTCAACGTGCTGGTCATTCTTGGCCTGGCCGCGCTGATCATTCCCCTGCGCGTGTCGCGCCAACTGGTGCGCCTGGACATTCCGCTGATGATCATCGCCAGCGGCCTGGTCTATGCGCTGTCTGCCAACGGCCACTTGGGCCGGGTTGAAGGAGGGCTGTTGCTGCTGGGTCTGGGCGGCTACCTGGCGATGCTCTGGCACCAGTCACGCCACTATGCCCGTACCTACCCTGCCCCGGACAGCGCAAAAACCGGTGCCGGGCGTTTCTGGTCCGGCACGCTGCTGCAGGTGCTGGCCGGCCTTGGCTTGCTGAGCCTGGCGGGCCACCTGCTGCTGGAGGCCGCTGTGGAGGTTGCCACCGACCTGGGCCTGTCCGAGCGCATCATTGGCCTTACCGTTGTCGCCATCTGCACCTCCCTGCCTGAACTGGCCGCCGCACTGATTGCCGCCCTGCGCGGCGAACGGGAAATTGCCGTGGGTACAGTGATCGGCAGCAACCTGTTGAACCTGCTGGCTGTATTGGGCCTGACCGCACTCGTCACGCCCGAGCCCCTGTCGATCTCACCCAACGCGCTGTCTTTCGACCTGCCGGTGATGCTTGGCGTTGCGGCACTGAGCCTGCCGGTGTTTTATTCCGGCTATCGCGTCACCCGTGCCGAAGGCCTGGTATTCCTTTGCCTGTACCTGGCTTATGGCCTGCACGTAGCGGCCTTTACCATGGGCATGCCGCTGGCTGGTCGTCTTGAGCATTTGATGCTGTTCTATGTACTGCCGGTACTCGCCATGGTGTTGCTGTTCACCACCGTGCGCGCCTGGCGCCGCCAACACTAAGGAAAACAACATGGCTGATAGCAACAAGACCGGCGAACAGATTCGCCGCCAGGTAATGGGCGATGCATTCGTCGACCGCGCACTGGGCAATGCCACCGACTTTACCCAGCCGCTACAGGACTTTGTCAATGAACATGCCTGGGGCAGCGTATGGGCCCGCGCGGGGCTACCACTGAAGACCCGCAGCCTGATTACCCTGGCCACGCTGACGGCACTCAAGTGCACGCAAGAGCTCAAGGGGCATGTGCGCGGGGCATTGAACAATGGCTGTACGGTGGAGGAGATTCGCGAGGCATTGCTGCATTGCGCAGTGTATGCGGGAGTGCCGGCGGCGATTGATGCCTTCAGGGCGGCACAGGAAGTGATCGACAGCTATCAGTAGTTGCCTGTACCGGCCTCTTCGCGGACAAACCCGCCAAGAGGCCGGCACTGTCTTACCTGGCTTGGCGAGCCTTCTTCATCTTGAAGGCCACCCACAGCACCAGGATCCACCCCGGGATCAGCATCACCGAGATGCGGATCGGCGGCGTCAGGTACATCACCACCAGAATCAGCACGATGAACGCCAGGCACAGGTAGTTGGTCAACGGGTGCCCCCAGCTCTTGTAGAACGGGGTAATGCCGGCGGCCAGCTTGGCCTTTCGGAATTTCAGGTGGGTAATACTGATGCTCGCCCAGTTGATGACCAATGCCGACACCGCCAGGGCCATCAGCAAGCCAAAGGCCTCACCCGGCATCAGGTAGTTGATCACCACGCACAGGCCGGTCGCAAAGGCCGAAACACCCAATGCAGTCAGCGGCACACCGCTGCGGCTCACTTTCAGCAATTGACGCGGCGCGTCACCCTGGCTGGCCAGGCCGAACAGCATGCGGCTGTTGGCATACACACAGCTGTTGTAGACCGACAGCGCGGCCGTCAGCACCACGATGTTGAGGATGGTCGCTACCAGGTCGCTGTCCAGCTCGTGGAAGATCATCACGAACGGGCTGCCGCCCTGCACCACCTTCTGCCACGGGTACAGCGACAGCAGCACCGCCAGGGCACCGATGTAGAAGATCAGGATGCGGTAAACCACCTGGTTGGTGGCCTTGGGAATGCTCTGGCGAGGGTTGTCAGCCTCGGCAGCGGTGATACCCACCAGCTCCAGGCCACCGAACGAGAACATGATCACCGCCAGCGCCATCACCAGGCCAGTGACACCGTTAGGAAAGAAGCCGCCGTATTGCCACAGGTTGGCCACGCTGGCATCCGGGCCGCCATGGCCGCTGCTCAACAGCCAGGCGCCAAAGCCGATCATGCTGACGATGGCGACCACCTTGACCAGGGCGAACCAGAACTCCATCTCGCCGTAGACTTTTACCTGGGTCAGGTTGATGAGGTTGATCACCACGAAGAAGATCGCTGCCGTGGCCCAGGTCGGGAACTCTGGCCACCAGTACTGCACGTAGATGCCCACCGCAGTCAGCTCGGCCATGCCGACCAGCACGTACACCACCCAGTAGTTCCAGCCCGACACGAAGCCGGCGAACTCGCTCCAGTACTGGTGGGCGAAGTGACTGAAGCTGCCGGCGACCGGCTCTTCCACCACCATTTCGCCCAACTGGCGCATGATCAGGAAAGCCATCAGGCCGGCGATGGCATAGCCCAGCAGGACGGAAGGGCCTGCCAGCTGGATGGTCTGGGCGATGCCCAGGAACAAACCGGTGCCGATGGCCCCGCCCAGCGCGATCAACTGGATATGGCGATTCTTCAGCCCGCGCTGTAACCGCTCGGGCGTGCTCTGGTCTTGCATGAAGTGTCCTTTAGCTCAGTGAGGCTGTGTTTTTGTGTTGTTTGCAGTCAAGGATCTAGATCCATCCGCCCCACTGCAAGATGAAAATGCCGATATTGGTGGTGATCGCCGCCATTAGCGTGGTAATCACGATGATCGACGCTGCCAGCTCATGGTTACCATTGGCCGCTCGCGCCATCACATAGCTGGCGGCTGCGGTCGGGCTGCCAATGTACAGGAACAGGATACCCAGCTCCGCCCCCCGGAAACCGCACAACCATGCACCGAGGGTACCGAGCAGTGGCAGCCAGACCATCTTCACCAGGCTGGCATCGATGGCCAGCCTGCCACTGTCGCGCAACGCCGCCAGCGACAGTGTGCCGCCAATGCAGATGAGCGCCAGCGGCAGGGTCATCTGCGCCAGGTAATCGCCCGAGGTCAGCAGCCAGTTGGGCAGCGGCACCTGGCCGTAGGCCATGGGCGTGGCGACCAAAACGCTGATGATCAACGGGTTGCTGAAAATGCTCTTGCAGATGCTCCACGGGTCGGACTTGAGGTCCGGGCTGTACACCGCCAGTACCACTGCCGACAGCGAGTTGTACATGAGGATGACCAGGCCGGCGAGCACCGCCCCCAAGGAGATACCATAGTCACCGTACAGGCTGGCGGCCAAGGCCAGGCCGATCACGCCGTTGTTGCCGCGAAACGCGCCCTGGGTATAGATGCCTCGCTCTGCCAGCGGGCTGCGCCAGATGGCCAGGCCCCAGGCGATGGCGAAACCGACCAGAGTGGCGACGATGAAGTAGAGGATGACACCCGGTTTTACCGCTGAGGCCAGGTCGGCGTGGTAGATGCCGAGGAACAGCAGCGCCGGCATGCAGACGTTGAACACCAGTTGCGAGGCGACGCGGTTGAAGTTGTCATCGATCAGATGGATGCGTTTGAGCAGTACGCCCATGAACAGCATGGCGAAGACCGGTGCCGTGATGTTCAGCGTCTGGATAAGAAGGGCGAGCATGCGCAAGCGATCCTGGAGGGGGGTTGCCGTTAGGGGGCTAATGATACGCCAACGGCTGGGATTTGCGGGGATCGAGCGTGATAAAAGGAATTGTCTTTGAGATTATCCAATGCCTGTACCGGCCTCTTCGCGGGCGTGCCCGCGAAGAGGCCGGTACAGGCCCTGCAAGAATCAGCGCCGAACCGGCCGCTTCTGCAATTTGCGCTGCAAGGTACGCCGGTGCATGCCCAGCGCCCGTGCAGTGGCCGAGATGTTGCCCTCGTGCTCATTCAATACGCGCTGGATATGCTCCCACTGCAGGCGGTCGACCGACATCGGGTTTTCTGGCACCAGGGTATCCAGGTCGGTGTGCTCCGACAACAGCGCCGCCAACACGTCATCGGCGTCGGCCGGTTTGCACAGGTAGTTGCAGGCGCCCCGCTTCACCGCCTCCACCGCCGTGGCAATACTCGAGTAACCGGTCAGGATCACCACGCGCATTTCCGGGTCCAGCTCCAGCAGCTTGGGCAGCAGCACCAGGCCCGAGTCGCCGTCCATCTTCAGGTCCAGCGTGGCGTAGTCCGGCAGGTCCTGCTGGGCCAGGATCAAGCCCTCCTCGGCAGAACTGGCAGTGCTCACGCGGAAACCGCGGCGGCTCATGGCTCGGGCCATGACCCGGGTGAAGGTGGCATCGTCGTCCACCAGCAGCAGGTGCGGCAGCTCTTCGCTTTCGACCTGGTTTTCTTCGCTCATCATTCATCTCCTCGCTTGCCATAGGGCAGGCGCAGTTCGGTCAGGGTGCCACCCTGTTCATGACTATAGAGTTTCACCGAACCGCCCGCACGGGTCACGCTGGCCTTGCTCAAGAACAGGCCAAGGCCGAAGCCTTTGCCCTTGGTGGTAATGAAGGGTTTGCCGATGGCTTCGGCAATGGCCGGCGGCACGCCCGGGCCGTGGTCGCGGATGCTGATGACGATGTCGTGGGCATCCCAGTCCAGGCGCACTTCCAGGTCATCGGGGCAGGCATCGGCGGCATTGTTCAACAGGTTCAGCAACGCCTGGGTCAGGTCCGGTGGCGGCGTCAGGCGCGGCACTTTGCCGTCGCGCAGGCGCTGGAAGCGGTAACTGGCTTCCGGGCGCATCAGGTGCCAGCGGTTCAGCGCCTCGTCCAGCCAGGCAGTCACGTCCTGCTCCACGATCGCCAGGCGGCGGTTGGCTTCGGCGGCGCGCACCAGCTGCTGCAAAGTCTCTTTACACAGTTTTACCTGGTCCTGAAGGATCTGCAGGTCTTCTTGCAGCAACGGGTCAGCGTGGTCTTGGCGCATTTCATTCAGTAGCACGCTCATGGTCGCCAACGGCGTGCCCAGTTCATGGGCGGCGCCAGCGGCCTGGGTGGCCACGGCCAGTAGCTGCTCGTCTCGCAGGCTTTCTTCCCTGCGCTCGGAACGCAGTTGCTCCTGGCGGCGCAGCTCTTCGGCCATGCGCGCAGCAAAGAAGGTGATCACCGCCGCGGCCAGGGCAATACTGAGCCACATGCCGTACACCTGCATTTTGTCCCGCGCCATCGGCAGGCCTTCGAGCGGGTAGAACTGTACCAGCAGCAGGCTGTAGGCCGTCAGGGCAATGCCCGAAAGAATCAGCGAATACAGCCACGGCAAAGTCACCGCAGCAATCGCCAGCGGTACCAGGTAATACGACACGAACGGGTTGGTCGAGCCACCGGAGTAATACAGCAAGGCACTGTGGATCAGCAGGTCGCAGGCCAGCTGCAGGGCATATTCCATTTCGGTGACCGGCAGCGACAGGCGCAGGCGCAGGGCCGTGAAGGCGCACAGCAGCGAGGACAAGGCCAAGGTGCCAGCCAGCGACAGCCAAGGTAAAGGCAGCAGTTCGGTCCAGTAGGCAACGCCCACGGAGCCTGCCTGGGCAGCCAGGACCAGGACCCGAATGACGGTCAGGCGCCAGAGGTTCTGGCGGGTAGCAGACAGCGGTTGTTCGGCGGCGAGCATGAGCTCTCCTGATGAGTGCTCCAGAAAAATCGGCTGGAGTATACCGAAGCCGGGCGCCTCGCTGCAGCGATGCGGCAAAGCGCCACACTTTGTCACAGGTTCATGATGGCACTTTTGAACCCACTACACTGTTGCCGGTCACATGGGCCATGCGTGGAATGGATGACCAGACCCCACGCCTTTTATTGCCAAGGAGTACCACATGCAAATCCCTCGTCGCGGCGCCGCCCTTGTCCTGTCTTGCGGCCTGCTCGCCAGCCTGCCGGTGCTGGCTGCCGATGAACCGCGTTACAACCAGGTATCGCTGCGTGCCGAAGTCAGCAAGGAAGTGGCGCGTGACCTGATGGTCGTGACCCTGTACAGCGAAGCGCAGAACACCGACCCGGGCAAGCTCGCCAAGCAGATCACCGAAACCATGAACAAGGCCGTGCAGCAGTCGCGCCAGGTCAAGGACGTGAAGATCAGCCAGGGCAGCCGCAACAGCTACCCGGTCTATGACAGCAAGGGCCAGAAGATCACCGGCTGGCGCGAGCGCGCCGAGCTGCGCCTGGAAAGCGCCAACTTCCCGGCCCTGTCCCAGCTTACCGCCGACCTGCTGCAAGAACTGAAAATGGGCGGCATGGACTTCTCCATTGCCCCGGCCACACGCAAGGCCAGCGAGGATGCACTGCTCAAGGACGCAGTCGATGCCTTCAAGGCGCGTGCGCAACTGGCCACCGAGGCGCTGGGCGGCAAGGGCTACAAAGTGGTCAGCCTGAACCTCAACAGCAGCGGCTACCCGCGCCCGTACCTGCGTAGCGCACCGATGGCAATGAAGGCCATGGGGGCTGACGAGGCGGCGCCAGCGCCGGATATCGAGGCGGGTACCAGTGAAGTGAGCATGAATGCCGATGGCTTGATCGAAGTGCAGATGCCGTAAAAGCTACGAACTCGCTGTGGGAGCGGCCTTGCCGGGGCGCTCCCACAAAGACCGCGCCCACCTTCAATTTTGCGATTTCAGACATTTCCTACGCACCACTAAGGTGCTTCCTACATTTAATCCCGCCTCGAAACATCCTGCAAAATGCCATCATTTTGCCTGCGCAAACGTTTAACTTCGTCGAAAGTTATACCGATGCGACATCCATGTACGAACGTACCACCTTTCTGACGCCAACTATCCTTCTACCTGTTGCATTGGGAACATCCCCTGCATAAGTATCCGCAGGTCGGCTCACGAGGCCACCTCATCCGAAAAATGACAACAATGAGGCCACCATGCTCAAACACGCAGTCATTCCGTTCCTGCTGGGTGCAGGCTTGCTCACCGGCGCACCGTCGGCGCTTGCCGCGTCCAACCTGGTGTTCTGCTCCGAAGGCAGCCCGGCCGGTTTCGACCCGGGGCAATACACCACCGGGACCGACTTCGACGCCTCGGCCGAGACCGTGTTCAACCGCCTGACCCAGTTCGAACGCGGCGGTACAGCAGTCATCCCGGGCCTGGCGACCAAATGGGAAGTGTCCGACGACGGCAAGACCTACACCTTCCACCTGCGTGAAGGCGTCAAGTTCCACACCACCGACTACTTCAAGCCCTCCCGCCCCTTCAACGCCGACGACGTGCTGTTCACCTTCAACCGCATGCTCGACAAGGACCACCCGTTCCGCAAGGCCTACCCCACCGAGTTCCCGTACTTCACCGACATGGGCATGGACAAGAACATCGCCAAGGTTGAGAAACTCGACGAGCACACGGTGAAGTTCACCCTCAACGAAGTCGACGCCGCGTTCATCCAGAACCTGGCCATGAGTTTCGCCTCCATCCAGTCCGCCGAATACGCTGACCAGTTGCTGAACAACGGCAAGGCGGCCGACATCAACCAGAAGCCGATCGGTACCGGCCCGTTCGTGTTCAGCAAGTATCAGAAAGACGCGCAGATCCGCTTCAAGGGCAACAAGGACTACTGGCAGCCCGATGATGTGAAGATCGACAACCTGATCTTCGCCATCACCACCGACGCCTCGGTGCGCATGCAGAAGCTGAAGAAGAACGAGTGCCAGGTCACCCTGTTCCCCCGCCCGGCCGACATCGAGCCGCTAAAGGCCGACAAGAACCTGCAAATGCCACAGCAGGCCGGCTTCAACCTCGGCTACATCGCCTACAACGTGATGGACAAGATCAAGGGCAGCAATGAGGCCAACCCGATGGCGCAGCTGAAAGTGCGCCAGGCGCTGGACATGGCGGTGGACAAGAAGAAGATCATCGAGTCGGTCTATCAGGGCGCCGGCCAGTTGGCCGTCAACGCCATGCCGCCGACCCAGTGGTCGTATGACGACAGCATCAAGGATGCGCCATACGACCCCGAAAAGGCCAAGCAACTGCTCAAGGAAGCCGGCATCAAGGAAGGTACTGAAATCACCCTGTGGGCCATGCCCGTGCAACGCCCTTACAACCCCAATGCCAAGCTGATGGCCGAGATGTTGCAATCGGACTGGGCCAAGATCGGCATCAAGGCAAAAATCGTCAGCTACGAATGGGGCGAGTACATCAAACGCTCCAAAGGCGGCGAACAGGGCGCGATGCTGATTGGCTGGAGCGGCGACAACGGCGACCCGGACAACTGGCTGGGCACCCTTTACGGCTGCGATGCGGTCGATGGCAACAACTTCTCCAAATGGTGCTTCAAGCCCTACGACGACCTGATCAAGCAGGCCAAGGCCACCTCCGACCAGGCCAAGCGCACCGAGCTGTACCAGAAAGCACAGCACATACTCAAGGAGCAGGTACCGATCACCCCGATCGCCCACTCCACCGTGTACCAGCCAATGAGCGCCAAGGTGAAGGACTTCAAGATCAGCCCGTTTGCGCTGAACTCCTTCTATGGCGTCAGCGTGGAAAAATAGGGTAACTGCGGCACCCGCACAATAGCGGGTGCCTTCCCCCATCACCTCTTCATGTCGTCCTGCGGCTACCCGCCGCGGGGTAGGCGAACTGTTGCCGTCATTCGTACCCCGAGGCGGTGCAAACAGATGAAAAAGGACTCGCCATGCGCCACGCTACTTGCCTATCGACCCTGCTAGCCCTCGGACTGCTCAGCCAATCCCCGGCCCTGCTGGCCAACAACCTGGTGTTCTGCTCCGAAGGCAGCCCTGCCGGCTTCGACACCGCCCAGTACACCACCGCCACCGACAACGACGCCGCCGAACCGATCTACAACCGCCTGGTGGAGTTCGAGCGCGGCGGGACCGCCGTACACCCTGCCCTGGCGACGCACTGGGAGGTATCGGACGATGGCCTGCAGTACACCTTCCACCTGCGCGAAGGGGTGAAGTTCCACAGCAACAAGGCCTTTAGCCCGAGCCGTGACTTCAACGCCGACGACGTGCTGTTCACGTTCAATCGCATGCTCGACAAGGGCCATCCGTTCCGCAAGGCCTACCCCACCGAATTTCCCTATTTCATCAGCATGGGCCTGGACAAGAACATCGCCAAGGTGGAGAAACTCGACGAGCACACGGTGAAGTTCACCCTCAACGAAGTCGACGCCGCGTTCATCCAGAACCTGGCCATGAGTTTCGCCTCCATCCTCTCTGCCGAATACGCCAACCAACTGATGGCCAGCGGTCGCCCCAGCGACATCAACCAGCAGCCCATCGGCACCGGGCCGTTCGTGTTCCAGCGTTACCAGAAGGATTCGCAGATCCGCTACAAGGGCAACAAGGATTACTGGGCACCGAATGAAGTGAAGATCGACAACCTGGTGTTCTCGATCAACATCGACCCCTCAGTGCGTATCCAGAAGCTGCGCCGCAACGAATGCCAGGTCACCCTGCACCCACGCCCGGCCGACCTGCCGGCACTCAAGGCCGACAACAAGCTGCAGGTGCTGCAGCAGCCGGGCTTCAACCTCGGCTACATCGCCTACAACACCCAGCACCCGCCATTCGACCGCCTGGAAGTACGCCAGGCGATGGACATGGCGGTGAATAAGACAGCCATCATCCAGGCGGTGTATCAGGACTCCGGCCAACAGGCGGTCAACGCCATGCCGCCCACCCAGTGGTCCTATGACGAAAGCCTCAAGGACGCACCCTACGACCCGGAAAAGGCCAAACAGCTGCTCCAGCAGGCAGGGGTCAAGCCTGGCACCGAGGTAACCCTGTGGGCCATGCCCGTACAGCGCCCGTACAACCCTAACGCCAAGCTGATGGCTGAAATGCTCCAGGCCGACTGGAGCAAGCTCGGCTTCAAGGTGCGCATCGTCAGCTATGAATGGGGCGAGTACATCAAGCGCATGAAAAGCGGCGAGCACGACATCGCCCTGATCGGCTGGACCGGTGACAACGGCGACCCGGACAACTGGCTGGGCACCCTCTACAGCTGCGATGCCATCGGCAGCAACAACTACTCGCTGTGGTGCGACCCGCAGTACGACAGCCTGGTCAAGCAAGCCAAGCAGGTTACCGACCGCACCCAGCGCACCGCCCTGTACCAGCAGGCCCAGCAGCGGTTGAAGCAACAGGTGCCGATTACCCCGGTTGCGCATTCCACGATTAACCAACCGCTCAGCGTCAAGGTTTCCCAGTTCAAGGTCAGCCCGTTTGGGCGCAATGATTTTTCCGGTGTGAGTGTTGATTAAGCGTTAGCCAGTACCGGCCAACACAACGCCCCCGATTTAGCCCGGTGATCCCGCGGCAACCCTGGCAACACCGCAACAACCATCCGGCCCACAAGGCCGGCAATAACTAGAAAAGAATGGGAGCTTCAACCTTGAGAGTATTCACCTTGACCGCACTGGCTTTATCCATCAGTGCCTTATCCACCGTGGCGCAGGCCGACCCGCAAAGCCAGGAATACATTCCACTCACCCTCAAAGCCAGCAGCGAGCAGGCACAAGCCAGCGGCTTCATCGACGGCCAGAGCCTGTCCGGCACCACGCGCAACTGGTACGCCCGCGAGCGCGCCGCCCGCGCCCCGCTGTGGCGCTACTACAAAAGCGACGGCACCCGCCACGCCACCCACAGCCGCGAAAACTGGCTGCAGGGCACCATCCTCAACTACAGCTCCGGCTTCACCCAAGGCACCGTAGGCTTTGCCGTCGAGGCCGCCGGCTATAACGCCATCGCCCTGCAACAGAGCCGCCAGGCCGTCGCCGGCCCCAACAACCGCACGCTCACCCACAGCGATGGCGACCCCATCGGCCAGTGGAGCAAGCTGGGCTTGGGCAATATCAAGGCGCGCGTGTCCAACACCACCCTTACCCTCGGCCGTCAGTCGGTGGACACGCCGATGATCGCCTACATCGGCAACCGCGCCCTGCCGTCGAGTTTCCAGGGTGCGTTCCTGCACAGCGCCGAGTTCGAAAATCTCAGCTTCGACGCGGGCACCTTCGACCGCGTCTCGCCGCGTACCGAGCAAAGCCTCAGCAAATTCCGCAGCGAATACAGCGCCACCGGCGTAGAAACCGACCGCGCCAGTACCGCCGGCATCAACTACCAGCCGTTCAAGAGCCTGAGCACCAGCCTGTACGCCACCAAGGTCGACGACTTCTGGAACCAGTACTACTTCGGCGCCAACCACATGCTGGGCGACAGCGCGGTACTCAGCCTGAGCACCGGCCTGAACTACTACAAGACCGTAGACGCCGGCAGCCAGAAAATGGGCAAGATCGACAACGACGTCTACAGCCTGTCGCTCGACCTGACCCATCAGGCCCACACCCTCGGTGCCTCCTGGCAGCAGGTCAACGGCAACGAGTACTTCGACTACCTGCACGAGACCAACGGCATCTACCTGGCCAACTCGCTGCTGTCGGACTTCAACGGCCCCAACGAAAAATCGCTGAAGATCTCCTACGTACTGAACATGGCGCCCTATGGCGTGCCGGGCCTGAAGTTCAACCTGTACAACGCCCGTGGCTGGGGTATCGACGGCACCCATTACCGTGGCACGGCCTACGACGTGAATGGCCTGGACGGCGAAAACCACTACGAGTGGGGCATCGGCACCAGCTATGCGGTGCAAAGCGGGCCGCTGAAAGACACCAGCATCCGCGCCACCTATACCGCGCACCGCGCCAGCAAGGCACAAGGTGACGGCAGCCTCGACGAGTTCCGGGTGGTGACCACCATTCCATTCAACATTCTCTGACCGCTGGCGCCACGGCCCGTTTCGCTGCGGGCCGTGGCAGCTACGCTGGAATCAATGCAAGCCGGGAGTCCGTGACCCATGCAGAGCGCTTTCATCAAATCGATACCGTTACGCCTTGCCCTGGCCGCGCTGGTGCTGAGCAGCGCCACGCAGCTAGCGGCCAAACCGCTGGTGGTGTGTACCGAGGCCAGCCCGGAAGGGTTCGACGTTGTGCAGTACACCACCGGCGTCACGTTCGATGCCACCGCCGAAACGCTGTTCAATCGCCTGGTCGACTTCAAGCCAGGTACAACCGACATCGAGCCAGCGCTGGCCGAACGCTGGGACATTTCCCCAGACGGCCTGACCTACACCTTCCATTTGCGTCAGGGCGTCAAATTCCACAGCACCGACTACTTCACCCCCACGCGCACGTTCAACGCCGACGATGTGCTATGGAGCCTGCGCCGTCAGCTCGACCCTGCGCACCCTTGGCATGACAAGACCAGTGTCGGTTACCCGTATTTCGAAAGCATGGCCTTCAAGAGCCTGCTCAAGTCGGTGGACAAGACTGACGACCACACCGTGGTGATCACCCTCACCCGGGCCGAAGCACCGTTCCTGCGCGACATGGCCATGGGCTTCACGTCGATCTATTCCGCCGAATACGGCGACCAGTTGCTCAAGGCCGGTAAAACCGCCGAGCTGAACAGCAAGCCGATCGGCACCGGCCCGTTCATCTTCCAGCGCTACAACAAGGACGCCCAGGTCCGCTTCAAGCCCAACCCGGACTACTTCCGGGGCAAACCGCCGGCCGATGCCCTGGTGTTCGCCATCGCGACCGACAGCAACGTGCGCCTGCAGAAGTTGCGCGCCAACGAGTGCCAGATCGCGCTGTACCCCAAGCCGGAAGACGTACCGGCGATCAAGGCCGCCCCCAGGCTCAAGGTGGCCGAGACCGAAGCGCTGGTCACCGGCTACATCGCCATGAATACCGAGCACAAATACCTCAGCGATGTGCGCGTGCGCAAAGCCATCGACATGGCCTTCGACCGCCAGGCCCACGTTGACCAGCTTTTTGGCAAAGGCAATGCGCTGGTCGGCGTGAACCCTTATCCACCGACCATGATCGGTTACAACACCCGTAACCAGAACCCGCCACGCGACCTCGACAAGGCGCGCGCGCTGCTCAAGGAAGCTGGCGTGCCGCAGGGCACGGTGATCACGCTGTTCACCCGCAACGGCGGCGGCATGACCAATCCTAACCCGCGGCTCTCCGCCGAAATGCTGCAGGCTGACCTGAAGCAGATCGGCCTGAAGCTGGATATCCGCGTGATGGAGTGGGCCGAAATGCTGCGCCGCGCCAAAAAGGGCGAAGCCGACCTGGTGTCTACCGGCTGGGCCGGCGACAACGGCGACCCCGATAACTTCCTCACCCCGCTGCTGAGCTGCGAAGCGGCGAAGAACGGCGAAAACTACGCCCGCTGGTGCAACCCGAAATTCCAGGAGCTGATCACCCGCGCCCGCGAAGTGATCAACGACGACGAACGTGCAAGGCTCTATAGCGAGGCATTGAAGGTGTACGATGACGACCAACCCTGGATCAGCATGGCCCACCCCAAGGTGTTCGTGGCCATGCGTGACAACGTGGAGGGCTACGTGATCAGCCCTCTGACCAAAAATAACTTCGCCACCACCAAGGTGAAGTAGAACAACTACGACCGCCGGCACCCCACACGGGGACCGGCGGCACTGCCGTGGCGTGCTACTGGCCGCACGGTCTGAAGAGGTAACCCCGACAATGTTGAGCTTTATTGCCCGGCGCCTGGGCCTGCTGATACCGACCTTTTTCGGCATCACCTTGCTGACCTTCGCGCTCATACGCCTGATCCCCGGTGACCCGGTGGAAGTCATGATGGGCGAGCGCAGGGTCGACCCCGAAATGCATGCCCAGGCCATGGAACGCCTGGGCCTGAACAAACCACTGCCGGTCCAGTACCTGGACTACGTGGGCAAGCTCGCCCAAGGTGACCTGGGTGAATCGCTGCGTACCCGCGAAAGCGTGTGGAGCGAGTTTCTCACCTTATTCCCGGCCACCCTGGAACTGGCCTTCGCCGCCCTGCTGTTCGCCGGCATCGTCGGCCTGCTGGCCGGGGTGATCGCCGCGCTCAAGCGCGGTTCGCTGTTCGACCATGGGGTGATGGGTATTTCCCTGGTCGGCTACTCGATGCCGATCTTCTGGTGGGGCCTGATCCTGATCATGTTCTTCTCGGTGAGCCTGGGCTGGACCCCGGTGTCCGGGCGCATCGACCTGCTCTACGACATCGAGCCCAAAACCGGCTTCATGCTGATCGACACGCTGCTCAGTGATGAGGAAGGCGCGTTCAAGGACGCGGTGATGCACCTGATATTGCCGGCCATCGTGCTCGGCACCATCCCGTTGGCGGTCATCGCCCGTATGACCCGCTCGTCGATGCTCGAAGTATTGCGCGAAGACTACATCCGCACCGCCCGCGCCAAAGGCCTGTCGCCAGCGCGCGTGGTGTTCGTGCATGGCCTGCGCAATGCCTTGATCCCGGTGCTGACCGTGTTCGGCCTGCAGGTTGGCACATTGCTGGCCGGTGCGGTGCTGACCGAAACAATCTTTTCCTGGCCGGGCATCGGCAAATGGCTGATCGAAGCCATCGGCGCCCGTGACTACCCCGTGGTCCAGAACGGCATCCTGTTGATCGCCTGCCTGGTGATCCTGGTCAACTTCGTCGTGGACATTCTCTACGGCCTGGCCAACCCACGCATCCGTCATCAGCGCTGAGGCCCTTGCCATGACTAGCCCGATTCCCAAACCCGTGTCGCCGGCCAGCCCGGTGGACCAGAGCCTGCTCTACCCCTCGCCCTACAAAGAGTTCTGGCAAGCCTTCGCGCGCAACAAAGGCGCTGTAATGGGCCTGGCCTTCATGTGCCTGGTGGTGTTCTGTGCGCTGTTTGCACCGTGGGTCGCCCCGCATGACCCCAGCGAGCAGTACCGCGACTTCCTGCTGACACCGCCCGTGTGGCTGGAGGGCGGCACCTGGCAATTCATCCTCGGCACTGACGAGCTGGGCCGCGACCTGCTTTCACGCTTGATCCAGGGCGCGCGGCTGTCGCTGCTGATCGGCCTGTCGTCAGTGGTGATATCGCTGATCCCGGGCATCCTGCTGGGCCTGCTGGCCGGCTTTTTCCCGCAATTGCTCGGCCCATCGATCATGCGTCTGATGGACGTGATGCTGGCCCTGCCCTCGCTGCTGCTGGCGGTGGCCATCGTTGCCATCCTCGGTCCAGGCCTGATCAACACCGTCATTGCCATTGCCATCGTTTCCCTGCCCTCCTACGTGCGCCTGACCCGTGCCGCCGTGATGGGCGAGCTGAACCGCGACTACGTGACCGCAGCACGCCTGGCCGGTGCCGGGCTACCACGGCTGATGTTCGTCACCGTGCTGCCCAACTGCATGGCACCGCTGATCGTGCAGGCAACCCTCAGCTTCTCCTCGGCGATCCTCGACGCCGCTGCCCTGGGTTTCCTCGGCCTCGGTGTACAGCCGCCAACCCCGGAGTGGGGCACCATGCTGGCTTCGGCCCGTGACTACATCGAGCGCGCCTGGTGGGTGGTGAGCCTGCCTGGCCTGACCATTCTGCTCAGTGTGCTGGCAATCAACCTGATGGGCGACGGCCTGCGCGATGCGCTGGACCCGAAACTCAAGAACGCCGCCTGAGGAGAACGCCATGTCACTGTTGCAGATCAAAAACCTGAACGTGCGCTTCGGCGACGCCACGGCGGTACCGGTGGTCGACGGCCTGGACCTGACGGTAGAAGCGGGCGAAATCCTGGCCATCGTCGGCGAATCCGGCTCGGGCAAATCGGTCACCATGATGGCCTTGATGGGCCTGATCGACGCCCCCGGGCGCATCACCGCCGACGCCCTCACCTTCGATGGCACCGACATGCTCAAGCTCAGCGGCCGCCAGCGGCGCAAGGTGGTGGGCAAGGACATCGCCATGGTCTTCCAGGACCCGATGACCGCGCTCAACCCCAGCTACACCGTGGGTTACCAGATCGAGGAAGTGCTGCGCCAGCACCTGGGCCTGAAGGGCAAGGCCGCGCGCCAGCGTGCTCTG
This sequence comes from Pseudomonas sp. OG7, assembly GCF_014192825.1. NCBI lineage: Bacteria > Pseudomonadati > Pseudomonadota > Gammaproteobacteria > Pseudomonadales > Pseudomonadaceae > Pseudomonas > Pseudomonas sp. OG7. The sequence continues at coordinate 256,982 of NZ_JACHYK010000003.1, forward strand.
GAGCTGCTGAAAAAAGTCGAGATCCCGGCAGCGGAAAGCCGCCTGGATGCCTACCCGCACCAGCTGTCCGGCGGCATGAGCCAGCGTGTGGCGATTGCCATGGCCATTGCCGGCGAGCCCAAGCTGCTGATCGCCGACGAACCGACCACGGCACTGGACGTGACCATCCAGGCGCAGATCATGGAGCTGCTGGTCAACCTGCAGAAGGAGCGCAACATGGCGCTCATTCTGATCACCCACGACCTCGCCGTGGTCGCCGAAACCGCCAGGCGCGTGTGCGTGATGTACGCCGGCCAGGCGGTGGAAGTAGGCCAGGTGCCTGAGTTGTTCGACGTGCCTGCCCACCCCTACAGCGAAGCCTTGCTGGCAGCGATCCCCGAGCACAGCATCGGCGCCGAACGCCTGGCCACCCTGCCCGGCATCGTCCCCGGCCGTTACGACCGCCCTGTCGGCTGCCTGTTGTCGCCGCGCTGCCCCTATGTGCAGGACAACTGCCGCCACCAACGGCCGCCCCTTGATCCCCAGGCGTACAGCCTGGTGCGCTGCTTCTACCCGCTGAACCAGGAGGTGGCGTAATGACCGTCGTTCTATCCGCCCGGGAGCTGACCCGGCATTACGAAGTCTCCCGCGGGCTGTTCAAAGGCCATGCGTTGGTCCGTGCGCTGAATGGTGTGTCGTTCGAACTGGAAGCCGGCAAGACCCTGGCCGTGGTTGGCGAGTCCGGCTGTGGCAAATCGACCCTGGCCCGCGCACTGACCCTGATCGAAGAGCCGTCCTCCGGCTCGCTGCAAATCGCCGGCACCGAGGTGAAAGGCGCCAGCAAGGCTGAGCGCAAGCAACTGCGCCGCGACGTGCAGATGGTGTTCCAGAGCCCCTACGCCTCGCTCAATCCCCGACAGAAGATTGGTGACCAATTGGCCGAGCCACTGCTGATAAACACCTCGCTGAGCAAGGCCGAGCGGCGTGAAAAAGTGCAGAAGATGATGGAACAGGTCGGCCTGCGCCCCGAGCACTATCAGCGTTACCCACACATGTTCTCCGGGGGCCAGCGCCAACGTATCGCCTTGGCCCGAGCGATGATGCTGCAACCGAAGGTGCTGGTAGCGGACGAGCCGACCTCGGCGCTGGACGTGTCGATCCAGGCGCAGGTACTGAACCTGTTCATGGACTTGCAGAAGGAATTCAACACCGCCTACGTGTTCATCTCGCACAACCTGGCGGTGGTGCGACATGTGGCCGATCAGGTGCTGGTGATGTACCTCGGGCGACCGGCGGAAATGGGGCCGAAAGAGGATATCTATGAGAGGCCGTTGCACCCGTATACCCAGGCGTTGCTGTCGGCAACTCCCACTATTCACCCGGACCCGCTGAAGCCGAAGATCCGCATTGCCGGGGAATTGCCCAACCCGCTCAACCCGCCGGATGGGTGTGCGTTTCACAAGCGGTGCCCGTATGCGACCGAGCGCTGTGCCAAGGAGGTGCCGGCGTTGCGGCAGGTGAGTACGCGGCAGGTGGCTTGCCATTATGCGGAGCAGTTTCTGTAGATGACCGGGGGCGCTTTGCGCCCCATTCGCAGCCTTATGCTGCGAGAGGGCCGCAAAGCGGCTCTTTCGGTCAATGCATGAAAATGGCGATCAGGATGATGACCGGAATCGGTACCCCAAGCATCCAAAGCAGTATCGAGCGCATGTCGGTTCTCCTTGCTTAACGTTGAATGGTGCGATGGGCGACGTATTCGCCTTCCAGCCACTGCACCTGGTCACGACGGCGACCACCATAAAGCGCTGCAAGGCTGGCGAAGAAGGCGCCACACAGCAGTGCTACAAAAGTCCACAGCGCGGTCCATGCAGCAGCCTTCGCGGCAGCCTCAGCCGCTTGCTTGGCCTGCAGCTTGAGCTGTTGCACCTGGGCCATCACCTGGTCGACGCGGGCCTCTGCTTCGGGTTGGGTCAAGCGGGTGCGTTGCGCCACCAACTGCGCCAGGTAAGCGCGGTCTTCAGGCGCAAGTGCACCGTCACCTGCCAGGCCCTTGGCCAGAATGCGCGCCGCTACCCCATTGGCAGCGTCCTCGCTCACCGGCGCAGGGCCGTCACCACGGAACAGGCTGTCGACGAAATACCCCATCGAATCCTTATCGGCATTGGCAGCCGCCGCGCCACCGGCAGCAGCACTCATGCCAACCACTTGCGTCGCCGCGCTGGCTCCAGCACCTACCAGGTTGCCCGCCGTACCCAGGACCAGCATCGCAGCTACCAAGGTGGCGACTGCCCAGGACAGGAACCCATGGGCGGTGTCGCGGAAGTACACTTCATCGCCATGCAAGTTGGCCCACTTCACACGCAGCCTGCCGGCGATATACCCGCCCAGGCCAGAAGCGATGATCTGCGTCAGCAACAGCCAGATGATGGTGGAAACCGCCAGCGTTTTCGCGCTCGCGCCCTCGTTGGCCCAAGGTGAAGTGGCGGCAAAGCCCAAGCCCGCACCCAGCACCACCAATATCAGGGATAAAGCGGCCGCCGCAGCAGCACCCGCGAAGATGGCCGCCCAGGAAACACCTGAGCGGCCTTGAGTATCGAAAACGGAGGAGTCGGCAGAGGGGATCATGATATGTGCGCCTATGTATGTTGTTAGCGAGAAGTCCATTCGCGCAGTAACCGTTGCAGAGGCTGTGCCATTCATTACAAAAAATTACTTACATAAAAATCAGATAGTTAGTGAATTCTTCGATTTAAGAATCGTGCAAAAAGCGCGAGTGGCGCTCCGGCATCAGGTGTTCTGCAATATTGTGGCCTTTACGCCGGCGAGGCATGATCTGGCAATGACGCTCCCTGACGACTCCGCCCAGACCCCGCTCACCGCTGACACCGTGCTGCGCTACCACCTGTGCTGGAAGCATCGAGACCTGGACGGGGTCATAGCGCTGTACCACCCCGACATCCAGTACCACGACTTTTTCCAGAACCGGGTGCTTGGCTACGTTGAGATGCGCGACTACGTACGCGCCTGCCTGCCCCATGAAGCCGGCGAAGACATCGTTCACAGTGACCGCATCCGCGTCGATGGCTGCACCGCGTTCATCCAGTACCAGGTCACGGTCCAGGGTGGCGATGGCCTGGTGGCGTTCCAGTCCAGCGAGGCGATCACCGTCAAGGACGGCCTGATCTGGCGGGTCAACGAATACGCCACGCTGGTTCGCCAGAACAGCAGCGGGCGCACCAGTACCGGCCCGCGCCCTGCCACCAGCCGCCTGGGGTTGTCACCACGGCAACTGTCGACCATGGCCCAGGACCTGGAACACTACTTCCAGCGCCAGCGCCCCTACCTGGACCCGGAGCTGGACCTGCAGCAGGTCGCCGACGCCAGTGGTTACAGCCGCAACCAGATTTCCTACCTGCTCAACCAGGTGCTTGGGCAAAGCTTCTACCGCTACGTCAACCAGGCTCGCTTGCAACACCTGATGGCCAGCCTGGACGACGACAGCGTCGAGGCAACGATTGACGAGTTGGCGTTCAGCGCCGGCTTCAACTCACTGTCAGCGTTCTACAAGTGCTTCCGGGAACACACCGGCCTCACGCCCAAGGCGTACCTGAAGCAAATTTCCCTGCGTGCACGCACGTAAGACAGCCGCCCGCACAGCCCACTAGGATCGCCCACAAACCTTGACGGATGTGGAGCCCAACCCGATGCAACCCCTGCGCACGCTCAGCCTGTGGATGGACCAGCTCGACGAGCCACTGTGCGCTCGCCCGGCCCTGCGTGAAGACCTGGTTGCGGACGTGTGCATCATCGGTGCCGGCTACACCGGCCTGTGGACTGCCTACTACCTCAAGCGCCAGGCCCCGCAGCTGAACGTCGCGGTGATCGACGCCAACATCGCCGGTTTCGGCGCCTCCGGGCGCAACGGCGGCTGGCTGATGGGCAACCTGCTGGGCGAAGACCGCCTGCTGGCCACCCTGTCGCCACAACAGCGCCGCGCCAGCATCGACCTGCTGCACGGCATTCCCGATGAAGTACAGCGTGTGCTGCAACGCGAAGGTATCGACTGCGACTACCGCAAAGGCGGCGTGCTGTACTGCGCCGCACGCTACCCGGAGCAGGAACGCAGCCTGCGCGCCTACCTGGACGATCTGTATCGCCAAGGCATGACCGAAGACGACTACCGCTGGCTGCGCCCCGAGCAACTGGACGCCCAACTGCGGGTCAGCAATGCCTTTGGCGCCATCTACAGCCCGCACACCGCGACCATCCAGCCGGCCAGACTCGTGCGCGGCTTGGCTCGGACAGTGGAGGCGATGGGCGTGCCGATCTATGAAAACACGCCGGCCATCGATTGGCAGCCCGGCGAGGTGCGCACGCCGCTGGCACGGATTCGCTGCCAGTGGGTAGTGCCCGCCGTGGAAGGTTACGCTGCCAGCCTGCCGCCACTGGGCAAACATCAGTTGCCCGTACAGAGCCTGCTGGTCGCTACCGAACCACTGCCGGACTCGACCTGGGAGCAGATCGGCCTGAGCCAAGGCCAGGCCTTCAGCGAAAGCAGCCGCCAGGTCACCTATGGCCAGCGCACCGCCGACAACCGCCTGGTATTCGGTGCCCGCGGAGGCTATCGCTTCGGCGGCCGACTGCGCGAAAACTTCAACCTCGACGCGCAAGAAATCGAACTGCGTCGTTACCTGTTCAGCGAGCTTTTCCCGCAACTGAAACACGTACGCATCACCCACTCATGGGGGGGCAACCTGGGCATGGCCCGACGCTTCCGCCCGCACATGCTGTGCGACCGCCAGCGCGGCATCGCCCTGGCTGGCGGCTACGGCGGCGAAGGTGTCGGCGCCACCAACCTGGGCGGGCGCACACTTGCAGCGCTGATCCTCAACCAGCACAACGAACTGACCGCGCAGCCCTGGGTGCTCGACAACCGCCCGGTTTCCAGCCTGGCCAGCTGGCCACCCGAACCCTGCCGCTGGCTGGGCTACAACGCCATCATCCAAAGCTTCGTCCACGAGGACCGGACCCTCGCCAACCCCGCCAGCGCGCCCTGGAGGCGGCGCCTGGCCAGCTCGCTTGCGGACTTCATGGAAGGCTTCATGCACTGACTTCCCTTTCCCATACACAGGATCCACCGGTCATGAGCATCACCCAGTTCAAGAACACTGACAGCGCCGTGCTCGACAGCAGCAACCCGGTCGCGGTACCGCTCGGCGAACCCGTAGCCGTGACGTCGGTCACCTGCGTGGAGCGCAGCGACGGCGTGGAAACCGGCATCTGGGAATGCACCCCCGGGCGCTGGCGCCGGCAGATCGTGCAACAGGAGTTCTGCCACTTCATCAAGGGCCGCTGTACCTTCACCCCCGACGGTGGCGAGCCCCTGGTCATAGAAGCCGGAGACGCATTGATGCTACCGGCCAACAGCACTGGCACCTGGGACATCCAGGATACCGTGCGCAAGACCTACGTCCTTATCTTCTGATCCGCTGATCGCCTGCCTTCGATAACAACAGACAAAGCAAGGTAACCCCGAAATGCGCACGCTCCTTCTCGCTCCCCTGATGCTGGCCGCCAGCGTGGCCGGCGCCGCCGAAACGGTAAAGATCTACAACTGGTCCAGCTACGTCGCCCCCGACACGCTGAAAAACTTCCAGCAGGCCAGTGGCATCGTGCCCACCTACGACGTGTACGACAGCAACGAAACCCTCGACGGCAAGCTGATGACCGGCAACTCCGGCTACGACGTGGTGTTCCCCTCCAACCATTTCATGGCCCGGCAAATCCAGGGCAAGGCCCTGAAGCGCCTGGACAAGTCGCAGTTGCCCAACTGGCAAAACCTCAACCCGGTGCTGCTCAAGGCACTGGAGGTAAACGATCCGGGCAACCAGTACGGCTTCCCTTACCTGTGGGGCAGTACCGGCATCGGCTACAACATCGACAAGGTCAAGGCGGTGCTCGGCGACAATGCACCGGTTGATTCGTGGGACCTCATCTTCAAGCCCGAGTACATGAGCAAGCTGAAAAGCTGTGGCGTTGCCGTGCTGGACAACGGTCCTGAACTGCTGCCAATTGCCTTGCACTACCTGGGCCTGCCACACCATAGCCAGAACCCGGCAGACTACGACAAGGCCAAGGCGCTGCTGATGCAGGTACGCCCGTACATCAGCTACTTCCACTCATCGAAGTACACCGGCGACCTGGCCAACGGCGACATTTGCGTGGTGGTAGGTTTCTCGGGGGATGTGCTGCAGGCGAAGAACCGTGCCGAAGAGGCGAAGAACGGGGTGAAGGTGGGCTACTCGATCCCCAAGGAAGGCGCGCCCATGTGGTTCGACATGGTGGCCATGCCGGCGGATGCTCCGGATGAAAAAGCCGGGTATGCCTACATGAACTACCTGCTGCAGCCGGACGTGATGGCCAACATCAGCAACCATGTGCAGTACGCCAACGGCAACCTGAAGGCGGACGGGCTGGTGGATCCCGCGATGAAGGGTAATACGATGATTTACCCAAGCGAGGATGTGATGGGCAAGCTGTATGCGCTGGAGGCGATGCCGGCGAAGATCGACCGCATTCGCACGCGGATCTGGACCAGTATCAAAGCCGGGAATTGAAAAGGGGCCGCTTGGCGGCCCCATTCTCAATTATTAGTGATGCTCGCGGGTAGCGCGGAATTTGATGTCCGGCCAGCGCTCTTCCATCAGCGACAGGTTGACCCGGGTAGGCGCCAGGTAGGTCAGGTGACCGCCACCGTCGATGGCCAGGTTTTCCATGGCCTTGGTCTGGAATTCCTCAAGCTTCTTCTTGTCGTCGCAGCTGATCCAGCGGGCCGACCACACGGTGATCGGCTCGTAGGCGCACTCGACCTTGTACTCTTCCTTCAGGCGGCTGGCGACCACGTCGAACTGCAGCACACCGACCGCACCGAGGATGATGTCGTTGCTACGCTCCGGGAAGAACACCTGGGTAGCACCTTCTTCAGCCAGCTGCTGCAAGCCCTGGCGCAGCTGCTTGGACTTCAGCGGGTCCTTGAGGCGCACGCGACGGAACAGCTCCGGGGCGAAGTGCGGGATACCGGTGAAGCCCAGCGCTTCGCCTTCGGTGAAGGTGTCACCGATCTGGATGGTGCCATGGTTGTGCAGGCCAATGATGTCACCGGCAAAGGCCTCTTCCAGCTGTTCACGCTCGGAGGAGAAGAAGGTCAGCGCATCGCCGATACGCAGGTCCTTGTTCAGGCGCACGTGGCGCATCTTCATGCCCTTCTCGTACTTGCCCGAGCAGATGCGCATGAAGGCGATACGGTCGCGGTGTTTCGGGTCCATGTTCGCCTGGATCTTGAACACGAAGCCGGTGAACTTCTCTTCCACAGGCTCGACGGTACGCTCGTGGGCAACGCGGCCCAGCGGGCGCGGCGCCCAGTCGACCACGGCGTCGAGCACGTGATCCACACCGAAGTTGCCCAGCGCCGTACCGAAGAACACCGGGGTCAGCTGCCCGTTGATGAACTCTTCCTGGTTGAACTCATGGCAGGCGCCCTGCACCAGCTCCAGCTGCTCGACAAACGAGTCGTACTGGTCACCCAGGTGTGCGCGGGCTTCGTCCGAGTCCAGCTTCTGGATGATCTTGGCTTCGGTGCGCTCATGGCCGTGGCCAGGGGTGTACACCACGATGTAGTCGCCGGTGAGGTGGTACACGCCTTTGAAGTCGCGGTAGCAACCAATCGGCCAGGTGATCGGCGCGGCCTTGATCTTCAGTACGGCTTCGATCTCGTCCAGCAGTTCGATCGGGTCGCGGATGTCACGGTCGAGTTTGTTGATGAAGCTGACGATCGGCGTATCGCGCAGGCGGCACACGTCCATCAGGGCGATGGTACGCGGCTCAACCCCTTTACCGCCGTCGAGCACCATCAGCGCCGAGTCCACTGCGGTCAGGGTGCGGTAGGTGTCTTCCGAGAAGTCTTCGTGGCCGGGGGTGTCGAGCAGGTTGATCATGTGCTCGCGGTACGGGAACTGCATCACCGAGGTGGTGATGGAGATGCCGCGCTGCTTCTCCATTTCCATCCAGTCGGAGGTGGCGTGGCGGTCGGACTTGCGCGACTTCACGGTACCGGCGACGGCAATGGCCTTGCCCATCAGCAGCAGCTTCTCGGTGATGGTGGTCTTACCGGCGTCGGGGTGGGAAATGATTGCGAAAGTGCGGCGCTTCGCGACTTCGGCGGCCTGGTTGGTCATGGGAAATCGCCTGACTGGGGGATTTAAAAGGGGCGATATCATACCTGAAGTTGGGCGGGGACGAAAATCTGATCCCCGCCCGCTGGTCAATCACGCGCGTTTTGCCTGATCCTCACAAAAACCGTCAAGCGTGACAGGAGGCCGGCCGGGCATATGTACAACGAGTTCCAATGTCCCACCCAAGGCCTCCACATAGCTGCGCAGGGTGGATATCAACATGTCACTCCTCTTCTCCACTTTCGAAACATTGCCCTGACGAATATCGAGACGCTCCGCCAACTCTTCCTGCGTGATATCCAACTGCCTGCGCAATGCTTGCATGGTCATTTCTTCACGGATCAGTTCCCGACCGCGTGCTTCCACCCTCGCCCTGCGCTCAGGTGAAAGTTCGTTCATGACGTCATCGAGTGTTTTCATCGTTCAACCTCTGGACAGGTGCCGCTCGAAACGTGCGTCGGCACGGTCGATCAGGCTCCGGTAAAACCTACGCTCATTGATGCCTGCCCTTGTCTCCCGCGACCAACAGCAACGCGCATCGAGATGGGTCAAAAGCGAACGCTACGCGCCACACACCATCGCCGACGCTGAACCGCAACTCTTTCATGTTCGCGTGCCTTGAACCCTTCAGGGTATCCACACGAGGTCGCCCTAAAGCCGGGCCGCGGCATGCAAGCAGGTGGAGGTGAGCCAACAGTTCATCCTGAACCTCCATTGCCAACCTCCCGAACTCGACTGTGAATTCTGGGCACATCCCTATACACCACACAACAAAAATACCTCCGAGAGAATATTCCCTCAAGGAAATTATCGAGAAACTTCAAAGGGAATATTGCTTGGCGAGACAAGTGGCTTGATAGCAGGTAATTCAACGCCTTGATGTAAGAATTGCGCTTATTTTTCGCGTCAATTTTCTATTGCTCCAGTGATTAACGCTGGCCAAATGCCGCCTCAGATGGGAACCTTTACACCCACGGAGACGTCCACTCCCCTGCAACCCGCTTCGGTTGGGGATCGGTTTCATCAGCATTTTCGGGCCCGACGGGGTTCGGCTCATGGCCTGATCGCAGCCTTCGGCGTGTATCAAGCTGCTACTCGCGAACACACCATCCGCCGCCAGGCCTGGCCGGCAAAAAAGAAGTGTGCTCGCCGACTACACAAGGAGTCCGCCTGTGGCAAAACGCTACGGAAAAGGGCTGTTGGGATGCGCCATCGTGCTCGTCATCCTGGCCCTGCTGATCCACTGGATCGGCATCGACACGATCACGCGTTATCGCGACGATCTTGGGTTCTACCTGCAAGCGCACCTGGTACTGGTGCTGGCTTCGATGGCGGCGGCGTTGGCCGTGGGCATCCCCGCTGGCATTGCGCTCAGTCGACCGCACCGGGTCGACAAAGCCGAGCGCTTCATGCAGTTCTTCAACGTTGGCAACACCATCCCTCCCCTGGCCGTTCTGGCCATCGCCCTGAGTATTCTGGGCATCGGCGCCGGGCCTGCGATCTTCGCACTGTTCCTCGCCTCTCTCTTGCCCATCGTGCGCAACACCTACGAGGGCCTGAAAAACGTCCCCGCCTCGCTCAAGGAAGCCGCCACCGGCATCGGCATGACCCCGCGCCAGCAACTCTGGCAGGTGGAATTGCCCAACGCCGTGCCGATCATTGTCGGCGGTGTTCGCGTGGCCCTGGCGTTGAACGTGGGCACCGCGCCCCTGGCTTTCCTGATCGGTGCCAACAGCCTGGGCAGCCTGATCTTCCCCGGCATCGCCCTGAACAACCAGCCACAGCTGCTGCTGGGCGCCGCGTGCACCGCGCTGCTGGCCCTGGTGCTGGACGCAGCGGTGAGTTTCTCCAGCAAGCGCTGGCTGGAACGTGGCCTGGCCCAATAAGGATAGGGAACGTATGAAGAAAAGAATCGCCTTGCTGCTGGGCGCGGCCCTGCTGTTCGCAGGATTTGCCCAAGCAGCTGAAAAACCGCTGGTGCGCATCGGCGCGCGGGTATTCACCGAACAGACCGTGCTCGCCGAAATCACCGCGCAATACCTGCGTGCCAATGGCTTCGACGTGCGTGTCACCACCGGCCTTGGCAGCAACATCGCACGCCAGGCCCAGGAGACCGGCCAGCTCGACCTGATGTGGGAATACACGGGCGTGTCGCTGGTGTCGTATAACCACATCGACGAGCGCATGCCCAACGCCGAAGCCACTTTCGCCAGGGTAAAGGCACTGGATGCCAAGAAGGACCTGATCTGGCTGACCCCGTCGAAGTTCAGCAACACCTACGCACTGGGCCTGCCCCGCCAAGTGGCCGAAGCCTACCCGCAGGTGAACACCATCAGCGACCTCAGCCAGGTGCTGCATGACGAAAGCCAGCGCACCCACCTGGTGGCGCTGGACACCGAGTTCGCCAACCGCCCCGACGGCCTGGTCGGCCTGCGCGAGATGTACGGCCTGCCGCTGGACCGTCGCAACATCCGCCAGATGGACGGCGGCCTCGTCTACACGGCCATGCGCAACAACCAGGTGTTCGCTGGCTTGGTGTATACCACCGATGGCCGCCTGAACGCCTTCGACCTCAAGCTGCTGAAAGACGACAAACACTACTTCCCGGACTACACCGCCGCCCCGGTGGTGCGCAAGGCGGTGCTCGACGCCAACCCGCAACTGGCCGGCCTGCTCAAGCCGCTGGCCGAGCAGCTGGATGACGAAACCATGCGCCAGCTCAACGCCAAGGTCGACGTCGAGCACCAGAACCCGACCGCCGTCGCCGCCGCCTTCCTGCGTGAACACCCACTGAACAGCGAGGGCCAGCCATGAACCTGATCGATACCTTCAGCCACCTGGACTGGGCCCAGGTGCTGCAACTGACCTGGCAGCACATCATGCTGGTGGGCGTAGCAGTAGGCCTGGCGATCCTCGTCGGGGTGCCGCTGGGCATTCTGATGACGCGCTTCCCGGCCCTCGCTGGCCCATTGCAGGCCAGCGCCACGGTGCTGCTCACCATCCCCTCCATTGCCCTGTTCGGCCTTCTGCTGCCGTTCTACTCCAAATTTGGCCAAGGCCTTGGACCACTCCCGGCGATCACTGCCGTGTTCCTCTATTCGCTGCTGCCAATCATGCGCAACACCTACCTGGCCCTGACCAACGTCGAGCCCGGCATCCGTGAAGCCGCACGCGGCATCGGCATGACCTTCGGCCAGCGCCTGCGCATGGTCGAGCTGCCCATCGCAGTGCCGGTGATCCTCGCCGGTGTGCGCACCGCCGTGGTCATGAACATCGGCGTCATGACCATCGCCGCCACCATCGGCGCCGGCGGCCTGGGTGTGCTCATCCTCACCTCCATCAGCCGCAGCGACATGTCGATGCTGCTGGTCGGCGCCGTGCTGGTCAGCCTGCTGGCGATCATTGCCGACCTGCTCCTGCAAACCCTGCAACGTGCCCTGACTCCAGAAGGACTGCGCTCATGATCGAACTGAAGAACCTCAGCAAAACCTTCAACGTCAACGGCAAGGACGTGAAAGCCGTCGACGCGGTAAACCTCACCGTCAACGAAGGGGAAATCTGCGTGTTCCTCGGCCCCTCGGGCTGCGGCAAAAGCACCACGCTGAAAATGATCAACCGCCTGATCACCCCCACCTCCGGCCAGGTGTTCATCAACGGCGAAGACACCAGCGGCCTGGACGAAGTGACCCTGCGCCGCCGCATCGGCTACGTGATCCAGCAGATCGGCCTGTTCCCCAACATGACCATCGAGGAGAACATCACCGTGGTCCCGCGCCTGCTCGGCTGGGACAAGCAAAAATGCCACGAGCGTGCGCGCGAGCTGATGCACATGATCAAGCTGGAGCCCAAGCAGTACCTGCAGCGCTACCCGCGTGAACTGTCCGGTGGCCAGCAACAGCGCATCGGCGTGATCCGCGCGCTGGCAGCCGAGGCCCCGGTGCTGCTTATGGACGAACCCTTCGGCGCGGTCGACCCGATCAACCGCGAGATGATCCAGAACGAGTTCTTCGAGATGCAGCGGGCGCTGAACAAGACGGTGATCATGGTCAGCCACGACATCGACGAAGCCATCAAGCTGGGCGACAAGATCGCCATTTTCCGCGCCGGCAAGCTGCTGCAGCTGGACCACCCGGACACCCTGCTGGCGCATCCGGTGGATGACTTCGTGAGCAACTTCGTAGGCCAGGACAGCACGCTGAAACGCTTGCTGCTGGTGCGTGCCGAGGATGCCGCAGACAACGCGCCGTCGGTGAGCCCGGAGACGCCGGTGAGCGATGCGCTGGAGCTGCTGGACGAGCACGACCGCCGCTACGTAGTGGTGACCGATGCACAGAACAAGGCGCTGGGTTATGTGCGCCGACGCGACATGCACCGCCAGCAAGGCACGTGCGGGGACTTCCTGCGCCAGTTCAATGCCACGGCGTCGCATGATGAGCATTTGCGCATCCTGCTGTCGCGGATGTACGAATTTAATAGGGCGTGGTTGCCGGTGCTGGATGCCGAGCAGGTGTTCTTGGGCGAGGTGACGCAGGAGTCGATTGCGGCTTATCTGAGTTCGGGTAGGTCGCGGGGGGCGAAGACCAGTATCGTTTCGCCGGCTGAGGCGGTGGCTTCGTAATCGCCGGGGGCGCGTTGCGCCCCGGCAATTTCAGATCAGAACCCTACACTGGCCTGCACATAGAAGGTGCGCGGCTCACCCACATAAATGCCGGCATTGTTGTCGCTGGAACGGGTGAAGTACTGCTTGTCGAACAGGTTCTTCACCCCCACCGCCAGCTTCAGATTGGACATCTCTGGCCCGAACTCATACCCGCCACGGGCATGCCAGGTCACATAACCCGGAATATCGCCATACTGCCCATCGGCACTCGGCTCGGTGATGTAGTCACCATTGAAGCTGCCGTCGGCGTTGATCCCGGTGCCCGGCGCACGCTGCTTGGATTGGGCGTAGGCATCCAGGTTCCAGGTCCAGCGGTTGACCTCGTAACGCACGCCGGCAGTGGCCACCTGGCGTGAGTAGAACGGCAGGTCACGGCCCTTGAAGCCGGGAATCTCGCCTTCATAGGTGGCGCGGGTGTAGGTGTAGCCGCCGTTCACCGACAGGCCTTCGAAGCGCGGGTCCAGCCCGGCCAGGTCATAACGAACCGACGCTTCGATACCCTGGTGCTTGGTGGCGCCCAGGTTGGTCCAACCCACATCGTTGCTGATGTACTGCAACTCGTCATCGAAGTCGATGTAGAACGCCGTCAGCTCACCGGCGAAACCACCATTGTCATACCGCGTACCGATCTCGTAGGTCTTGGCCTTTTCCGGCTCCAGGCCATTGGCCGTGCTGTTGCCGGTGCCGCCCTGGCCCAGCTGGAAGTACTGCAGGCTGCCGAACGAGGTCTCGTAGTTGGCGAACACCTTCCAGGCATCGGAGATGTGGTACATCACGCTCAACGCTGGCAGCGGCTCGTTGCTGGTGATGCTGCGTTTCTTCTCCGCTACCGGGCGGTTGTTGGCGTCCAGCACCGGGCGGTCGCGCCAGTCGGTGTTGATGTGCTCGAAGCGGATGCCCGGGGTGATGGTCCAGTTACCCACATCGATCTTGTCGTCGATGTAGTAGGCGCTGGCCTCGGTACCACCGCTACGGTCCTGGAACACATGGCCGTCGGAGGTCGGGGTCACGGTGGGCACGTTGTCGATCAGCGCCAGGCGCGTCGACTGCTCACGCATCGCTTCCTTCAGGTAGCGGTAACCCACACTGACTTCCTGCGTGGTCGGGCCGGCAAAGAAGATACGCGACACACGCGGCTCGATGGCGAAGGTGTGGTAGTTGCGCGGGTACGACGACAGGGTCTTCATGTCACGCGAAGCGATGGCACTGCCACGGAAGCTGTCGGTGTAATAAGTCAGCACTTCGAACTGGGTGGCATCGTCGAGCTGGCGTTGCCACTTGAACGATACGTCCTTGCGCCGACCGGCGAAGTAGTCGTAATCGCGCAGCGACTGGTACGGGTTGCTGTCGTACTGGGCCTGGGTCAGGCCACCGGGCATGTCGGCGCGGCCATCGTAGTAGTGGAAGTTGAGCCAGAACTCGTCGACATCGGTCGGCGCCCAGTGGGTCTTGAGGATAACGTCGTCGATGTCGTTGCCGTTGTTGCTTTCACGGTAACCGTTGCCGTTGACGCCGGTATACAGCAGTGCCACCCCCATGCCGTTGTCTGCCGTGCCGCCGACGAAGGCCGACTCGGTGTGCTTCCAGCCGCCGTGCTGGGAGGTTTCCAGGGTGGTGGACAGCTCTGCCGAGGCCTTTTCCGGAATTGCCCGGGTGACGAAGTTGATCACCCCTCCCACGTTCTGCGGGCCATAACGCACCGAGCCTGCGCCACGTACCACGTCGATGCTGTCGAGGTTGCCCGAGGAAATCGGCGCCATCGACAGCTGAGGCTGGCCATACGGCGCGAACGCGGCCGGGATGCCGTCGATCAACACGGTGGAGCGCGGCGACAGGCGCGAGGTCAGGCCGCGCACGCCCACGTTCAGCGACAGATCGCTGCCGCCAGTGCCGTTGGAATCCTGCACCTGCACACCCGGGATGCCACGCAGCACATCGCGAACGTTCATGGCGCCCTTTTCCACCATCGCCTCGCGGCGCACCACGGTGCGGGCGCCGGGGTGGTTCTGCACCACGCTCTGCTGCGCATCGCCCAGCCAGTCACCGACTACCTTGATGTCGGTGGGCGCCAGCTCCAGGCTGCCACTGCCCAGGTCAAGGGTAGTCGGCAGCGGCTTTACCACAACGGTGTCCTGGGACACCTCGAAGGTCAGCCCGCTGCCTTGCAGCAACTCTTGCAGCGCTTGCACCGGCGCCAGGTTGCCAGACACCGCCGGGGCCTGCTTGCCAGCCACCAACTCGGGGCTGAAGAACAGTTGCAGGTTGGTCTGCTGGCCAAGCTGGCTCAGCGCCGATCCCAGCGGCTGGGCCTGGATCTGGATGGTGTTGCCGGCCTCTGCAGCCTGGCTGTTGACGGCCACGGCACTGACCGCCAGGGCCAGCGCCAGGGCGGGCAAACGTGGGAAAGGTTTGTTGTTGTTCACGTCGTCGAAACATCCTGAATGCGGAATAAACGCCAACTGCGTGCAAATGGAAATGCTTGGCAGTTGCAGCTGGCGAGGAAGACGAACGAGTGGAAAAAAACCTGAATCTATTTCGCAATTATTTCGCGAGAGCCGTCTTCATGGGCCTTGATGGCCACCGGCAGGATGCTCGGCAAGGCCCGCAGCAGCGCGTCGGTGTCGTCGGTGCTGAAAGTGCTGGAAAGGCGCATCTGGGCGACTTTGCCCGGGGCAACCCGCAACGGTTGGCTGCGGTAGCGCGAGGCTTCAGCCACTACCTCGGCCAAGGTCGCGTTATCGAACACCAGCTTGCCCTGGCGCCAGGCGGTCACAGCGGCAGCATTGACTGCGTAAGGTGCGGTGACCGCGCCTTGAGCGTCTATTTGCGAACCCTGCCCGGCCGTAAGCTGCGCAAGTGACGCTCCCTTGCCCTGCACACGCACCGAACCCTGCTCCACCGCTACCCGCGTGCTGGCCGGGTCCAGGCGAACGTCAAAGCGGGTACCGGTTACCGTCACACGGCCCTGGGCGGTGTCGACCACGAACGGCCTGGCGCTGTCGTGGGCGACGCTGAACATCACCTCCCCGGCGCTCAGGCGGATATGCCGCTGTCCGGCGCTGAAATCGACCTGCACCTGTGTGTTGCCATTAAGTTCCAGGTGCGTGCCATCCGGCAACTCAACCTGGCGGCGCTCGTTAAAGGCAGTCTGCAGGCTGTCCTGATGGTTCAGTTGCTGGTAGTGCCAGCCGGCCCAGCCCAGCCCCAACGCCAACACCGCAACACTGGCGGCCAAGGCCTGACGCACAAAGCGCCGACGAGGCAGCTGCTGCACCGGTTCCGGCTGGCACAGCGCTTCAAGGCGCTGGCGTGGAATGAAGCTGGCGGCCTGCCAAACGCGACTGAGGTGTTCGTACTCTTCCCGGTGGCGCTCGTCGCTCGCCAACCAGGCACGCAACTGTTTCTGCAGCCCGGCATCCCGAGGCGCATCCTGCTCGCGGGCGAACCATGCGGCCGCCTGCTCGCGGACGGTATCGGTACCGTGCTGTTTCATCGAAAAGGTCTCCTGACGCTTCATGCCGACACATCCACATGTTCACGCAAGTGCCGGAGCGTGCGGATCATATACTTTTCGACCATGTTCTTGCTCAACCCCATGCGCTCGGCGATTTCGGCTTGGGTAAGGCCTTCGAGCTTCTGCCAGATGAACACCTGCCGGCAGTTGAGCGGCAGCTCGGCCAGTGCCCGCTCGACGCTGTCGGCCAGCTCCAGGGCTTGCACGTAGGCCTCCGGGTCGCCACTGCCGCTACCGCCATCGTCGAAAGCTTCCAGTTCCAGGGCCTGGCGGCGGTCTTCGCGGCGCAAGCCATCCACGACAATGTTGCGTGCGGTCTGGTGCAAGTAGGCACGCGGCTGCTCAACCTGTTCGCGCGGGTTCTCCAGTACCCGGACAAAGGCATCGTGGGTGAGGTCCTCGGCCTGCTGACGACTGCGCAGTTTGCGCGTCCAGGTGCCGATCAGCTCATGGTAATGGTCGAGGAAGCCTTTGTGTCCGGACACGGTCGGGGGTCATCAGGAAGGCAGACAAGGGTGCGAATAGTAATGTTTCTCATCAAAACCAGCAAATCCGCCAGTCGGTAACAAAAAATTTATGAGCCATTTCCTGTACGTGGGTACCAGGAAAATGTGGCCATAAATATGAACACCCCTGGCCCTTTCGCGGGTAAACCCGCTCCCACAGGAATGGCGAAAACCCTGTAGGAGCGGGTTTACCGGCGAAGGCCCCAATGCGGTCTATTCCACAATTTTTTACGCTTGAAACATCGTGGGGAACATCAGCCGGTCACATGGGTCGTCTATTCAAATGGCTGGTCGTCGATCCACGCCGATCACGCCCGGATTACCTGTTGATTCTGCATTCTTCACGCCCTAAAGTGCGCGCCGAACGTCCATGCTGGAAACGATCCATCCGGCTCAAGTACTGAGTAGGCGAACCAAAGTGGGGATACGGAGGACGTTCAGTTTGCAGCCACTTATTCTTTCAGTTTGCCCATGGAGTCCCTGAGCATGTCGATCCAGGTCGAAGACTATTTCGCGCGTGACACCTTCCAGAAAATGAAGGCGTTCGCCGACAAGCAGGAAACCCCGTTCGTACTCATCGATACCCAGATGATCAGCCAGGCCTATGACGACCTGCGCGCCGGTTTCGAATTCGCCAAGGTGTACTACGCGGTCAAGGCCAACCCGGCCGTCGAAATCATCGACCTGCTCAAAGAGAAAGGTTCGAGCTTCGACATCGCCTCGATCTACGAGCTGGACAAAGTGCTGGGCCGTGGCGTCAGCGCCGACCGTATCAGCTACGGCAACACCATCAAGAAGTCCAAGGACATCCGCTACTTCTACGAGAAGGGCGTGCGCCTGTACGCCACCGACTCGGAAGCCGACCTGCGCAACATCGCCAAGGCCGCACCGGGCTCGAAAGTGTACGTGCGTATCCTGACTGAAGGCTCGACCACGGCTGACTGGCCGCTGTCCCGCAAGTTCGGCTGCCAGACCGACATGGCCATGGACCTGCTGATCCTCGCCCGCGACCTGGGCCTGGTGCCTTACGGCATCTCCTTCCACGTGGGCTCGCAGCAGCGCGACATCAGCGTGTGGGATGCTGCCATTGCCAAGGTCAAGGTGATCTTCGAGCGCCTGAAGGAAGAAGATGGCATCGAGCTCAAGCTGATCAACATGGGTGGCGGCTTCCCGGCCAACTACATCACCCGTACCAACAGCCTGGAAACCTACGCTGAAGAAATCATCCGCTTCCTGAAGGAAGACTTCGGTGACGAGCTGCCGGAAATCATCCTGGAGCCAGGCCGTTCGCTGATTGCCAACGCCGGTATCCTGGTCAGCGAAGTGGTGCTGGTGGCGCGCAAGTCGCGTACCGCAGTCGAGCGCTGGATCTACACCGATGTGGGCAAGTTCTCCGGCCTGATCGAAACCATGGACGAAGCCATCAAGTTCCCGATCTGGACCGAGAAGAAAGGCGAAGCCGAAGAAGTGGTCATCGCCGGCCCGACCTGCGACAGCGCCGACATCATGTACGAAAACTACAAGTACGGCCTGCCGCTGAACCTGGCCATCGGTGACCGCCTGTACTGGCTGTCGACCGGCGCCTACACCACCAGCTACAGCGCGGTGGAATTCAACGGCTTCCCGCCGCTGAAGGCTTACTACCTGTAATGCAGAACGGGGCCGCAAGGCCCCGTTTTTGTTTGCGTGCCCCCAAGGCCGCTCCTACACCTGACCGCGTCAACCGGTCGGATTGGAACGGTCTTCGCGCCGTTCGATCTCCTCGGCATACCGCCCCGCAAAGGCCATCAACACCGGCCCAGCGCCCTGCAAGGTCACCAACGCAGCGCGCAGGAAATTCATGTTCCCCTCAACCCGCGCCCGCTCCAACCACTGCCCGGCCTCCGCCATCTGCCCGCGCTCTACCAGTACCAGCGCCAGGCTGAACATCCCTCGAAAATCCCCAGCCTCAGCCGAACGCCGATACCAGCGCACCGCTCGCGCCGGGCTTGGCGCCGTTGCAATGCCCTGCTCCAGGTAACGCCCGTACAGGTTCATCGACTTGGCATGCCCCATCTGCGCAGCCTTCTCGTAGCACATCAGTGCCTGCGCCTGATTGGCCGGCACCCCGCGACCAGTGGCCAGCAGGTTGCCCAGATTGTAAAGGCCCCAATCCAAACCGGCATCAGCCGCGCGCGCATAGTGGATGGCCGCCTGCGTCAGGCTCGGCTCGCCGCCCCAACCATGCTCCAGGCAACGCCCGAGCATGTTGTGCGCCATGGCACTGCCGCCCTGTGCGGCGATGCCAAACCAACGCCGGGCCACGGTGGCATCCTCCTGGATTCCACGGCCATCCAGCAGGATCTGCCCCAACAGCAACTGCGCCTCGACCGCGCCCTGCCCCGCTGCCGCCAGAATCGCCTGAGCGGCCTTGCCGGGGCTTTCCTCCAGCATGGCCTGCAAACCGGCCACATCCACCACTTCCTCACGTCGCAACTGGTAGGACACGGCTCATACCTCAGCCCAGCGGCGCAGCAGGTTGTGGTACGTGCCGGTCAGTTGCAGCAGCGACGGATGGTCCGGCACATCGGCAGTCAATTGCTGGATAGCGTTATCCATCTCGAACAACAGCGTCCGCTGGCTGTCCTCACGCACCAGGCTCTGGGTCCAGAAAAATGCGGCGTAACGCTGGCCACGGGTTACCGGGTTTACCTTGTGCAGGCTGGTGCCGGGGTACAGCACCAGGTCACCGGCGGCCAACTTGACCTGCTGCACGCCGTAAGTGTCCTGAATCACCAACTCGCCACCGTCGTAGCTGTCCGGGTCGCTGAGGAACAGCGTGGAAGACAGGTCGGTACGCACCCGCTCCGGGCTGCCCTTGGGCTGGCGCAGGGCGTTGTCGATGTGAAAACCGAAGTTGCCGCCTTCGCGGTAGCAGTTGATCAGCGGCGGGAACACCTTGTGTGGCAAGGCCGCCGACATGAAGCGCGGGGTTTTCCACAGCCGGTCGATCAGCGCGCTGCCAATCTCCTTGGCCAGCGGGTGCCCTTCCGGCAACTGCAGGTTGTGCTTGGCCTTGGCCGACTGGTAGCCAGCCGTAGCCTTGCCATCAGCCCAGTCGGCCTGCTCCAGCGCCTCGCGAATACGGGCCAGCTCATCAGCGTCGAACAGGCCTGGGATGTGAAGCAGCATGGCAGCAGCACCGTTAGGAAGTGTAAAGGCGCCAATGATATTGATTCCCTTTTGCGCTGCACAAGCCCCATTCGCCGCTTAAGACGTTTCAGCTGGATGAAACCGTAAAGGCAAATTGTAAAGATTGTAAATTCTTCACGAATGGTAACGACTCTCAATTGTGAGTCACAATTGCTTACATTAAGATCCGCCGCCTCAACACCTTGGGGAAGGTCCTTAGCAATGCGCCAGTCCGTACCATCTGCTGTGAGTTCGCCACGCCTGATCGTGTCTGCCATCGGTGTCGCCCTTAGCGCCACGTCGGTCTACGCCGCCGACCCGGCCGCCACCAGCGCTATCACCCTCGACGCCACCAGCGTCAATGGCAAGGCTGAACAAGCCAGCACCGATTACAAGGTTGAAAAGGCCTCCTCGCAGAAGTACACCGCGCCGCTGTTAGACACCCCGCGCTCGGTTACCGTGATCCCGCAGCAAGTGATCAAGGACACCAATGCCTTGACCCTGCAGGACGCACTGCGCACTGTGCCGGGCATTACCTTCGGTGCTGGCGAAGGCGGCAACCCGCAAGGCGACCGCCCGTTCATTCGTGGCTTCGATGCCCAGGGTGATACCTACCTGGACGGCGTGCGAGACACTGGCGCGCAAACCCGCGAAATTTTCGCCATCGAGTCGGTGGAAGTGGCCAAGGGCCCTAACTCGGCCATCGGTGGCCGTGGCGCTGCCGGCGGCACCATCAACCTGGTGAGCAAGCGCGCGCACCTTGGCAACTCGCTCGACGGCGCCTGGACTTGGGGCAGCGACCAGACCCAGCGCTACACCTTCGATGGCAACTACCAGTTCAGCGATACCGTTGCCGGCCGCCTGAACCTGATGACCCACGAAAGCAACGTCGCCGGCCGCGACAAGGTCAACTACGACCGCTGGGGTATCGCCCCGTCGCTGGCCTTCGGCCTGGGCACGCCAACCCGCGTCAACCTTGACTACTACCACCTGGAAAGCGACGATCTGCCGGATTCGGGCATCCCATACACCATCCCGACCAACGGCAGCGCCGGGCGCACCTCGGCGCACCCGAGCAAACCGAATGACGGCGGCGACAGCGATAACTTCTACGGCCTGACCGGTCGCGACTTCCGCAAGACCCGCGTGGACATCGCCACCTTCGCCATCGAGCACGACCTGACCGACGCGCTGACCATCAAGAACACCCTGCGTCACGGCAACAGCATGCAGGACTACATCCTGACCCAGCCTGACGACAGCAAGGGCAACGTCAACAACGGCAGCGTGTGGCGTCGTGCCAACACCCGGGTGGGTAATACCGCCACCACCACCAACCAGACCGACCTGTTCGGCGAGTTCTACGTCGGTGGTTTGAAAAACAGCTTCTCCACCGGTATCGAGCTGAGCCGTGAAGAAAGCGAGCGCTCCAGCTACACCGTTGACACCGACACCGTCCCAGGCGGCAGCGCCAATACCAACTGCACACCGGGCATGATCGGCTCCACCAGCGGGTACAACTGCACCTCGCTGAGCAACCCGAACCCGGATGATCCGTGGAACGGCACCATCTCGCGCAACTACGCTGGCACCACCACCAACAGCAAGACCCGCGCGATCTATGTATTCGACACCCTGGAGCTGACCCCCGAGTGGCTGGTCAACATGGGCCTGCGATACGACCACTTCGACACCGACTACAAAACCTACAACGCCGCTGGCACCACCACTGCCAAAGGCAACGACGTCAGCGAGTTCGTGACCGGCCAACTGGGTCTGGTGTGGAAGCCGGCCGAAAACGGCAGCATCTACGTGTCCTACGCCACCTCCGCAACGCCACCAGGCGCCATGCTCGGCGAAGGTACCGAAGGCAACCCGCTGGGTGGCACACCTGACCGCAACGGGAATCTGCTGGCCAGCGATATGGAGCCGGAAGAAACCACCAACTACGAGATCGGCACCAAGTGGAACCTGCTTGACGAGCGCCTGTCTCTGGCTGCGGCGCTGTTCCGCACCGAGAAAGAAAACGCCCGGGTACAGGTCAACACCAACACCTACGAGAACGTCGGTGAAACCCGCGTGCAAGGTATTGAACTGTCTGCCAGCGGCAAGCTGACCGATAAATGGCAGGTGTTCGCCGGCTACACCTACATGCAGGCACGCCAGATCGACGGCGGCCCGCTGGGCAAGGCCAACGACGGCAACCAACTGCCGAACACGCCAAACAACAGCGCCAGCTTGTGGACCACTTACGCGATCACGCCGAAGCTGACCATCGGTGGCGGTGCGTTCTACGTGGATGACGTGTACGGCAGCGTAGCCAACACCACCATGGTCGACAGCTACGTTCGCTACGACGCCATGGCGGCCTACAAGCTGACCAAGAACGTCGACCTGCAGCTGAACGTGCAGAACCTGACGAACGAGGTGTACTACGACAAGGCCTTCTCCACCCACTTCGCCAACCAGGCGGCCGGGCGGACTGCACTGTTGACCACCAGCGTTCACTTCTAACGCAGCAACCCAAAGCCCCGTTCATACCAGTGAGCGGGGCTTTTGCGTATCAAGGCATAATGCACGCCGCGCAGGTAGCGGCAGCAACACAAGGTGAGAGACGTGGTGAAGAAGACGCTGTTCCAATTGCACTGGTTCTTTGGCATCACCGCTGGCCTGGTGCTGGCCTTGATGGGCATCACCGGGGCCTTGTATTCGTTCCAGGAAGAACTGCTGCGCGCATTCAATGCCGATGTGCTCAAGGTAGAGGTGCGCGCCGAAGGCGTGCTGCCGCCAGCCGAGCTGGTCCAGCGAGTCGAGGCCCAGCAACACGACAAGGTGTCGATGCTGTGGGTCGACGTGCGTGAAGGCAACGCCGCACGGATCTTCTTCATGCCGCCACCCGGCGAACGCCGTGGCGAGCTGCGCTATGCCGACCCCTACACCGGCGAACTCAAGGGCAAAGTGGCCGGGCAAGGCTTCTTCAACCTCATGCTCAACCTGCACCGCTTCCTGGCCATGGGCGACACCGGCCGGCAGATTACCGGTGCCTGCACCCTGATGCTGGTGTTCTTCTGCCTCTCCGGCCTGTACCTGCGCTGGCCGCGCAAGGCACTGGACTGGCGCACCTGGCTGACCTTCGACTGGGCCAAGAAAGGTCGAGCCTTCAACTGGGACCTGCACGCCGTGGCCGGTACCTGGTGCCTGCTGTTCTATCTGCTGTTCGCCCTTACCGGGCTGTTCTGGTCCTATGAATGGTACCGCGAAGGCCTGAACAAGCTGCTGGCCGACAAGCCGGCCGCGGGCCAGCAACAAAAACGCGGCGAAGGCCGTGGCCGCCACGGGCCGCAGAAAGTCGACAAGAACGCCCCGCCGCTGGTGGTCGACTATGACGCGATCTGGGCCAACCTCAAAAACGCTGCCGGCCCAGGCCTGGCCATGTATAACCTGCGCCTGCCGCCGGTGGGTGGCCAGCCTGCCAACCTGTTCTACTTGCTGGACAACGCCGATCACCCGCGCGCGTTCAACACCTTGGTGCTGGACCCGGCCACCGGCCAGGTGAAAAACCACGACCGCTACACCGACAAGTCCTTCAAGGCCCAGCTACTGCAAAGCGTCTACGCCCTGCACGTTGGCGAATACTTCGGCCTGCCGGGCCGCATCATCGTCACTATCGCCAGCCTGACCATGCCGCTGTTCTTCGTCACCGGCTGGCTGCTGTACCTCGACCGCCGCCGCAAGAAGCGCCAGGTGCGCGAAGCCCGTGGCAGCGTTGCCAGCAACAATGGCAGCGGCGAAAGCTGGCTGATCAGTTTTGCCAGCCAAAGCGGCTTTGCCGAGCAACTGGCCTGGCAGAGCGCCGGGCAGCTGCAAGCAGCGGGCATGCCGGTACAGGTGCGCGCCCTGGCCGAACTGGGTGAAAACGACCTTCGACAAGCCCGCCGCGCGCTGTTCGTGGTCAGCACCTTCGGCGACGGCGAAGCCCCCGACAGCGCCCGCGCCTTCGAGCGCAAGGTACTTGGCCAACCTTGGGCGCTGAACAACCTCAGCTACGCTGTACTCGCCCTCGGCGACCGCCAGTATCCGCACTTCTGCGGCTTCGCCCGCCGCTTGCAGGCATGGCTGGGTGAGCGCGGTGCCAGCAGCGCGTTCAGCCCGGTGGAAGTGGACAATGCCGACCAGGCAGCGCTGCAGCAGTGGCAGCAAGAACTGGCGCAGCTGACCGGCGCCCAGCCGGTGGCCGCCTGGCAGCCGCCGAGCTTTGCCAATTGGTCACTGGTGCGCCGCGAACTGTTGAACCCTGGCAGCCAGGGCCAGCCGGTGTACCTGCTTGGCTTGCAACCGGAAGCGCCTGCCAGCTGGGAGGCCGGCGACCTGGTGGAGATCCTGCCGCTCAATGGCCAGCCCCGTGTCGACGCCTTCCTCAATGGCCTGGCGCTGGACGCCAGCGCCAAGGTGCAGGTGAATGGCCTGAGCGAAACCCTGGCCCAGGCGCTCGCTGGCCGCCAGTTGCCGGCACGTCGTGATCACTTGATCGGCTTGCAGCCGCAGGCATTGATCGACGCACTGGTGCCGATCGGCAGCCGCGAATACTCCATCGCCTCGATCGCCAGCGATGGCGTGCTGGAGCTGATCGTGCGCCAGGAACGCCACGCCGATGGCCATCTGGGCCTGGGCTCGGGCTGGCTGACCGAGTACCTGCCGCTGAACGGCACCTTGAGCCTGCGCCTGCGGCGTAACAGCGGCTTCCACCTGCCGGAAAGTGCCGCACCGATGATTCTGATCGGTAACGGCACCGGCCTGGCCGGCCTGCGTAGCCTGATCCGGGCGCGGGTGAATGCTGGCGAGCAGCGTAACTGGCTGCTGTTCGGCGAGCGTAACCGGGCGCATGACCTGCTATGTGGCGATGAGCTGCAAGGCTGGCTGGACAGCAGCGACCTGGCACGGCTGGACCTGGCGTTTTCACGCGATCAGGCTGAGAAGGTGTATGTGCAGGATGTGTTGCTGCAGCAGGCTGATGAGTTCAAGCGCTGGGTCGCTGAGGGCGCCTGTGTGTATGTCTGCGGCAGTCTGCGAGGCATGGCTGCTGGCGTGGATGCAGCGCTCAACGGCATGCTTGGGGAGGCCGCTGTGCAGCAATTGATCGAAGATGGACGGTATCGCCGGGATGTGTATTGATCGAAAATTAATGTAACCAGCGCCGGCCTCTTCGCGGGCAAGCCCGCTCCCACAGGGTCCTCACAGATTTCGAATACTGTGCAGTACCTGTGGGAGCTGGCTTGCCGGCGATAGGAACAGTTCAGGCCGTCAGTGAAGCTCGAAGGTATCGGCATCCAGGTTGGCCGGGAACTTGGCCCGGTAAGCCGCCAGCTCCGCCGCGCTCAACACTGCAGTGAACACCCCGTCCGCTTCCCCGGCACTGAGCAGGCTCTCACCCTGGAAGTCCAGCACCTGGCTATCGCCCGAATACGCAAAGCCTTTGCCATCCGTCCCCACCCGGTTAACCGCTGCCACATAGCACAGGTTCTCGATCCCCCGCGCCGGCAGCAGCCGGTTCCAGTGTTGGCGCCGCGCAGCCGGCCAGTTAGCGGTGTACAGCAGCAGGTCGGTGTCCTGGGCATCGCGGCTCCACACCGGGAAGCGCAGGTCGTAGCAGATCAGTGGGCGAATTCGCCAGCCCTTGAGCTCGAACTGGACCTGGCGCTCGCCCGGGGTGTAGTGCTTGTGCTCACCGGCCATGCGGAAAAGGTGGCGCTTGTCGTAATGCAGAATTTCGCCATCCGGCCGCGCCCACAGCAGGCGGTTGCGGTGGCTGCCGTCAGCGGCCTGGATGATCACGCTACCGGTAATCACCGCGTTGCATTTCTTCGCTTGGGCCTTCAGCCACTTGTAGGTCGGGCCGTTCTCCGGCTCGCACAGGCTTTCCGATTGCATCGAGAAACCGGTGGTGAACATTTCCGGCAGGATTACCAGGTCCACCTCGCCCACCTGCTCCAGCAGCACCTCGAAGTGCGCATAGTTGGCCTCGCGGTCGTGCCAGGCCAGGGTGGTTTGCACCAGGGCGACTCTCAGGTTCGGCAGTGTGCTCAAATCGCGCATAGTCGTTCCGCTGCCTGACGCAGCGTCTCCTCTCGTTTGGCAAAGCACAGGCGGACCAGGCGTTGCTCGGGGATGGGTTGCTGGTAGAACACCGACACCGGAATGGTCGCCACACCGTGCTCGCGGGTGAGCCACAGCGACATGTCGACATCGTTCAGGTCCGGGCGGATCTGCGAATAGTCCACCAGCTGGAAATAGGTACCCGCCGTGCGGGTGAAGCTGAACCGCGAACCGTCCAGCAAACCGCAGAACAGGTCACGCTTGGCCTGGTAGAAGGCCGGCAGTTCATCGATGTGCTCGGGGTGCTCGGCCATGAAGTCGGCCAGCGCACATTGCAAAGGCGTCACGCCGCAGAAGTTGACGTACTGGTGAACCTTGCGCAGCTCCGCGCTCAGCGCCGGGGGCGCGATCACGTAGCCGGTCTTCCAGCCGGTCACGTGGTAGGTCTTGCCGAACGAGCTGACCACGAAGGCGCGTTGATACAACTGCTCATGGGCCAGCACGCTGGCGTGGCGTACGCCGTCGTACACCAGGTGCTCGTAGACCTCGTCGCTGACCAGGTAGATATCACGGTCGGCAATGAGTGCCGCCAACTGGTCGAGGTCTTCGCGGGTAATCAACGCGCCACTGGGATTATGCGGCGAGTTGAGAATGATCATGCGCGTGCGCGGGCTCAAGGCATCGCTGAACTTCTGCCAGTCGATGCGGAAGTCGCCGTCGCTGAGTTGCACATGCACGCAGCGGCCACCGGCCAGCTCCACGGACGGCTCGTAACTGTCGTAGCAAGGGTCGAAGACGATGACCTCGTCACCCGCATGGACCACAGCCTGAATGGCACAGAAGATCGCCTCGGTGGCACCGGGGGTGATGGTCACTTCCTGGTCCGCATCCACCTTGGCGCCATACAGGCGCTCGACCTTGGCTGCCACC
Source organism: Pseudomonas sp. OG7 (assembly GCF_014192825.1). Taxonomy (NCBI): domain Bacteria; kingdom Pseudomonadati; phylum Pseudomonadota; class Gammaproteobacteria; order Pseudomonadales; family Pseudomonadaceae; genus Pseudomonas; species Pseudomonas sp. OG7. Next base: position 284,066 of record NZ_JACHYK010000003.1, read on the forward strand.
TGCTGGCGCAGGGCCGGCAGGCCGGTCATGGGCGAATACTGGTTGTGCCCGGCAGCCACATGCTGGCCCACTGCATCGAGCAGGGCCTGCGGGCCGTTGAAATCAGGGAAACCCTGGGACAGGTTGAGCGCACCGGTCTGCACGGCGAGCTGGGACATGGTGGTGAAGATGGTCGTGCCGACGTTCGGCAGTTTGCTGCGGATCATGGAGCCCTCTTTCCTGGGGTGTATCCGGCACGGGGTGGAGTCCGAGCATAGCGGATCGGGCGGTCAGGAAAAAGGTTGAAACATTAGGGGCATTGCTTTGGATCAAACGGCCTCTTCGCGAGCAAGCCCGCGAAGAGGCTGAGGCGGAATCAGCGCTTGTCGCGGCGCTTCTTCTCGGCCTTCTTGTGGTGCGACATCAGGCGGCGCTTCTTGTTGACCTGGCGGTCGGTGAGGGTGTTCTTCTTGCCCTCGTACGGGTTCTCACCGCCCTTGTACTCGATGCGGATCGGCGTACCGACCAGCTTCAGCACACGGCGGTAGGTGTTCTCCAGGTAACGCGAGTACGACTTCGGAATTTTCTCGGTCTGGTTACCGTGAATCACAATCAGCGGCGGGTTGGCCCCCCCCAGGTGGGCATAGCGCAGCTTGATGCGGCGACCGTTCACCAGCGGTGGCTGGTGCTCGCTCACGGCGTCTTCCAGGATCTGCGTCAGCCGGCTGGTAGGCCAACGGGTTACCGCCGACTTGAACGCGGCCTGCACCGACTTGTACAGGTTACCCACGCCAGTGCCATGCAAGGCGGAGATGAAGTGGATGTCGGCGAAGTCAACGAAGAACAGCCGGCGCTCCAGCTCGGTCTTCACGTAGTCGCGTTCGCCGGGCTGCATGCCATCCCACTTGTTCAGGGCGATGACGATGGCGCGGCCCGCTTCCAGGGCAAAGCCCAGCAGGTTCAGGTCGTGGTCCACCACACCTTCGCGGGCGTCCATGACGAAGATCACCACGTTGGCGTCCTTGATCGCCTGCAGCGTCTTCACCACCGAGAACTTCTCGACTTCCTCGTGGATCTTGCCGCGTTTGCGCACACCGGCGGTGTCGATGAAGGTGTACTTCTCGCCATCGCGTTCGAACGGGATGTAGATACTGTCACGGGTGGTACCCGGCTGGTCATAGACCACCACGCGCTCTTCACCGAGCATGCGGTTGACCAGGGTGGATTTACCCACGTTCGGGCGGCCGATAATGGCGATCTTGATGCCATCTTTCTCGCTCGGGCCAGGGATGCGCACAGCTTCTTCGCCTTCGGCGACTTCGGCGTCCAGGGCTTCTTCGACCTGGTCGCGCGGCAGGTGGCCAAGCACGGCCTCCATCAGCGCGTTGATGCCACGGCCCTGGGAGCCCGCCACCGGAATGGCGTTGCCCATGCCCAGCGGCGAGAACTCGGCGCGAGCTACGTCGGCGTCGATGTTGTCGATCTTGTTAGCGACCAGAATCGCCTCTTTGTTGCGCTTGCGCAGGTGCTCGGCAATCATCTGGTCGGCGGCGGTCATGCCGGCGCGGGCATCGACCAGGAACAGCACGTAGTCGGCTTCTTCGATGGCCATGAGCGACTGCTCGGCCATTTTCTCGTCCATGCCCACTTCGTCACCGGTAATACCACCGGTGTCGATCAGGATGAAGGAACGACCCTGCCAGCTGGCATCGCCATACTGGCGGTCACGGGTCAGGCCCGACAAGTCACCGACGATGGCATCGCGGGTTTTGGTCAGGCGGTTGAACATGGTGGATTTGCCGACGTTCGGGCGGCCCACCAGGGCAATTACGGGAACCATCGGCTCTCCACTCTCGAATTCTTGAAAATGCAAAGGCCGCTGCAAGGCAGCGGCCGGAGTACGGGCGGCGTGTCCTACGCCGCAGCTTGAAGCCCGCCAAGGCTTCAAGCATAGCTTCAGCGGATGGTCAGTGCCTCGAGCTTGCCGCTGTTGCCGAAGACGTAGATGGTGTCGCCGACCACAAGTGGGCGGGCGCGCAGGCCATCGCTGTCGATACGCTCACGGCCGACGAAGCGGCCATCGACCTGGCTCAGCAGGTGCAGGTAACCTTCAAAGTCGCCTACCGCTACGTAGCTGGAAAACACTTCCGGCGCCGACAGCTGGCGGCGCGCCATGGTGTCGTTGGTCCACAGGGCGCTGGAAGTGCGCTCGTCGACGCTTTCCACGGTACCCGACGCTTCGCTGACGTAGACATTGCCGAAACCTTGGGCAACGCCCACGTAGCTGGACGCATCACGCTGCCACAGCACACGGCCGCTTTCCAGGTCCAGGCCCGCTACACGGCCCTGATAGGTGCTGACGTAGAGGGTTTCACCGGACAGCAGCAAGCCGCCATCGATGTCGACCACACGGTCCAGCTCGGAACGGCCTTGTGGAATGGCCACACGGCTTTCCCACACTGGCACGCCGTTATTGATGTCCACCGCCACCACCTTGCCAGTGGACAGGCCGGCAATGGCCAGGCGGTTGGTGGCAATCGGGGCACCGGTGCCACGCAGGGTCAGTACGGCCGGGGTGTTTTCGTAGATCCAGCGGCGGTCGCCAGTAGCGGCATCCAGGCCAATCAGGCGGTCGTCCTGGGTTTGCACCACCACCACATCACCGTTGTTGGCAGGCGGGGCCAGCACTTCGCTGGTCACGCGGGAGCGCCAACGCTCTTCACCGGTGCTGGAATCCAGGGCAATCACTTCACCCTTGAGGGTGCCGAGCATGACCAGGCCATAGCCCACGCCAACTGCGCCGGAAACCTGCAGCTCCAGGTCCTTCTTCCACACGACATCGCCAGTGATGCGGTCCAGGGCGAACACTTCGCCGTTGACGTCGGAGGCGTAGATACGGTCGTTCTCGATGGCCGGCACCAGGGTGTTGTAGGTTTCACCCTGGCCGTCACCGATCGAACGGCTCCACTGCTTCTTCAGCACCACTTCCTCGGTGAACTTGGTCAGCTCGGCCGGAGGCAGTTCCTTCTTGCTGTTGCTGCTGCAACCTGCGGCCAGCACGGCCAGGGTCAGCACTGCTGCATGTTTCCAACCGATCACTTACGCGTCCCCTTTAGCCAGGTCATCCAGCTTCAATTGCAGGCCACCGACTGCCGCGTCATCGGACAGCGCAGCCTTGGCTTTTTCGTAAGCGCTGTGTGCGTCGGCGGCACGGCCCAGTTGCACCAGCAGGTCACCTTTCAACTCTTCACGGCTGGCCAGGAAGGCTTTGTCGGCATCACCGTCAAGCAGCTTGAGCGCGTCTTCGGCCTTGTTCTGGGCGGCAAGCACGCGAGCCAGACGCTGGCGCGAAATCTCGCCCAAGGTCACGTCGGCCGGCTTGTCCAGCACACTTTTCAGCTCGGCAGCGGCGTCGTCGAGCTTACCGCTCTCGACTGCCACCTTGGCCACGAACAGGCTGCCGTACTGGGCGTAAGCAGTACCGCCAAACTCGCTCTTGAGCTTGCCGGCCAGTTCCGCGACCTTGGTGGCGTCTGGCTGGCCAGTCGGCGTCAGGCTGGTCTCAAGCAACGCCTGATACAGCTGCGAGGCACCTTGCGACTGGTTGTTCTGGTACTTGTGCCAGGTATTCCAGCCCAATACCACCACGCCGGCCAGCAATGCGCCGGTCAGCAGCGGCTTGCCGTTGCGATTCCACCAGTCCTTGACCCCTGCCAGATCATCATCATCGGTACTCGACACCCCAATACTCCTTTTCGCCTATTCGTTGTTGAACCGCGTTACGCCTGCGCGATCGCGGTTTCCAGGTGCTCTGCCAGAGCATCCCAGGCAATGTTCTGTTGTTCGCCCTGGCCACGCAGGGGCTTCAAGCCGATTTCTTGCTTGGCCAGCTCGTCGTCGCCCAGGATCAGGGCGAACAGCGCGCCACTCTTGTCGGCTTTCTTGAACTGGCTCTTGAAGCTGCCACCACCGGCGTTTACCGCCAGGCGCAGGCCCGGCAGGCGGTCACGCAGGCCTTCGGACAGGCGCAGACCTGCCAGTTCGGCCTGCTCACCAAAGGCGCACAGGTAGACGTCGATCTGGCGGCTGATGGACTCCGGTACCTTGCCAAGGGTTTCCAGCAGCAGGATCAGGCGCTCGATACCCATGGCGAAACCAACGCCGGTGGTCGGCTTGCCGCCCATCTGCTCGACCAGCCCGTCGTAGCGGCCGCCGGCACACACGGTGCCCTGGGCGCCCAACTTGTCGGTGACCCACTCGAACACGGTCTTGCTGTAGTAGTCCAGGCCACGTACCAGCTTGGTGTTGATCACGAACGGAATGCCGGCTGCGTCCAGGCGGGCCTTCAGGCCTTCGAAGTGCACGCGGGACGCTTCGTCCAGGTAGTCTTCCAGCTTCGGCGCACCCACCAGTACCGCCTGGGTGTTCTGGTCCTTGCTGTCGAGAATGCGCAGCGGGTTGCTCTTCAGGCGGCGCTGACTGTCTTCGTCCAGCTGCTCCAGGCGTGCCGAGAGGAACTCGACCAGCGCGTCACGGTAGCGTGCACGGGCCTCACTGGTACCCAGGCTGTTGAGCTCCAGCTTGACCGCGTCCTGGATGCCCAGCAGGCCCCACAGGCGCCAGGTCAGCATGATCAGCTCGGCATCGATGTCCGGGCCGTCCAGGTTGAACACTTCCACGCCAATCTGGTGGAACTGGCGGTAGCGGCCTTTCTGCGGGCGCTCGTGGCGGAACATCTGGCCGATGTACCACAGTTTCTGCACCTGGCCATTGCCGGTGATGCCATGCTCCAGCACGGCACGCACGCAAGCGGCGGTGCCTTCAGGGCGCAAGGTGAGCGAATCGCCGTTGCGATCCTCGAAGGTGTACATCTCTTTTTCGACGATATCGGTCACTTCACCGATCGAGCGCTTGAACAGCTCGGTGAACTCGACGATCGGCGTACGGATCTGGCTGTACCCGTAGGTGTCCAGCAGCCCGGCCACGGTGCCTTCGAAGTAGCGCCACAGTGGCGACTGTTCTGGCAGGATGTCGTTCATGCCACGGATGGCTTGCAGCGATTTGCTCACGAATAGTCCTTACGAATTCTGTGTGTCAGCCACGGGCGATCAGCGCCGCATCGGCTTCGGCCTTTTCGGCCGCTTTCTGGCGGATGAGTTTTTCCAGCTCATCGACCAGGTTGTCATTGGTCAGCTTCTGCGCAGGCTTGCCATCGATGTAGATCAGGTTTGGCGTACCGCCGGTCAACCCTACATGGGCTTCCTTGGCTTCGCCCGGGCCGTTGACCACGCAACCGATCACTGCCACATCCAGCGGCACCAGCAGGTCTTCAAGGCGCCCTTCCAGCTCGTTCATGGTCTTGACCACATCGAAGTTCTGCCGCGAGCAGCTCGGGCAGGCGATGAAGTTGATGCCACGCGAGCGCAGGTGCAGCGACTTGAGGATGTCGTAGCCGACTTTCACTTCTTCGACCGGGTCGGCCGCCAGCGAGATACGGATGGTATCGCCAATGCCTTCGGCCAGCAGCATACCGAGGCCGACGGCGGATTTCACCGTCCCCGAACGCAGGCCACCGGCTTCGGTGATGCCCAGGTGCAGCGGCTGCACGATCTGCTTGGCCAGCAGGCGGTAGGCTTCGACGGCCATGAACACGTCCGAGGCCTTGACGCTGACTTTGAAGTCCTGGAAGTCCAGGCGGTCGAGGTGCTCGACGTGGCGCAGGGCCGACTCGACCAATGCGGCCGGGGTCGGCTCGCCGTACTTCTTCTGCAGGTCTTTTTCCAGGGAGCCGGCGTTGACGCCGATACGGATCGGGATACCACGGTCGCGGGCGGCATCGACCACGGCGCGTACACGATCTTCACGGCCGATGTTGCCGGGGTTGATGCGCAGGCAATCCACGCCCAGCTCGGCCACACGCAGGGCGATCTTGTAATCGAAGTGGATGTCGGCGACCAGCGGCACGCTGACCAGCTGTTTGATCTTGCCGAACGCCTCGGCGGCGTCCATGTCCGGCACCGATACACGCACGATGTCCACGCCGGCATCGACCAGGCGCTGGATTTGCGCCACGGTGGCGGCCACATCGTTGGTGTCGGTGTTGGTCATGCTCTGCACAGCGATGGGCGCATCACCACCCACCGGCACATTGCCGACCCAGATTTTGCGGGATTCGCGACGTTTGATCGGAGATTCGCCGTGCATGACTTACTGTCCCAACTTCAGGCGAGCGGTCTCGCCACTGGTGAACGGGGCAACATCGACGGCCTGGCCGTTGTAGCTGACCTGGGCGCCACGGGCAAAGCCCAGACGCACCGCGAACGGCGGCTTGCCGGTCAGTTCGAGGTTGTCCCCCTTGCGCTTGATGGCGCTGAACAGCACCTTGCCGTTGCCATCGGACACCTGGGTCCAGCAATCGGCGGTGAACTGGATGGCGACCTTGGCGCTGCCTGCCGGTACTGCGGCTGGCTCGGTGACAGCCACGGCCGGCGCCGGTGCGGCAGGTGCAACAGCGGCCGGTGCCGGGGTAGCCGGTGCTACCGGGGTAGCCACTGCAGCAGGTGCAGGCTGCGCGGACGCTGGCTGGGCCGGTGTCGGCGCAGGCACTGCAGCAAGGGTTGGCGCCGGGCTTGCCGGTGCCTGTTCAGCAGCGGCGGCGGGCTGTTCGGCAGCGCCCTGCTCCAGCGCCAGCGGTGCGCTTTCGGCTTGCTGGCCAGCGGAAACAGCCTGGTCTTCAGGCTCATCGAGCGGGTGAATCTGGGTGGTGCCGTCGGCACTTTCGACTTCGACGTGCTCCAAAGCAATCTTGGCCAGGTCCTTGCCACGCAGGCTGCCCTGGTCCTGCCACCAGACGAAGCCGCCACCGACCACCGCCACCAGCAACAGCAGGCTGACACCGCGCAGAATGTTGTGCGACAGGCGCACCGGCTCTTCGATACGGCCCAGCGAGTGCACCTCGCTGCCTTTGGCGTGGGTGCCGGTGTAGCGGTCGAAGGCCTCTACCAGGGCGGCCTGGTCGAGGTCCATGAGCTTGGCATAGGCGCGAATGTAGCCACGGGCAAACGTATGCCCTGGCAGCTTGTCGAAGGCGCCGGTTTCCACGTGGTTCAACGAACTGACAGTGAGGTTGAGCTTGCGGGCCACCTCGGCTTGAGACCAGTCCCGTTTCTCACGGGCCAGGCGCAAAAGCTCACCGGGGTTCTGGCCAGGCGCTACTGCTACTTCGGGATGCGCGGCGTTCATCGTTGCTCCGACAGGTATTGCTGATATTCCGGCGTACCGGGATAAAGTCGTTGTAATTGCTGGCCCATCTCGGCCAGTGTGCCCTGCTCGTCGAACACCCGGGCAAGGCGACTGCCCAGCAGCAGGCTACGGGCATCGTGGTCGCTCAACTGGCTGAAACGATCGTAGTAGTCCCGGGCCGGCACATAATGCCTGTTTTCGTAGGACAACTCAGCCATTTCCAGCAACGCTTTCGGTTGCCGCTGGTTGAGTTGCAACGCTTTCAGCAGGTAAGCATGCGCCTGGTCGCGGCGATCGAGCTTCAGGGCAGTCAGGCCCAGGTTCTCGTACACGCGTGAGCGCTCAGGATACAGGGTATCGGCGCTGGCCAGGCGAAACATCTGCTCGGCCTCGGCAAATCGCCCCTGAGCATAAAGGAAACTGCCGTAATTGTTGCGCATTCGCGTGTCGCCGGCGCGGGCTTGCAAGGCCTTGCGAAAGTGGGCTTCGGCGAGTGCCGGCTCACCTTCGGCCTGGAATACCAGCGCCAGGGCCGCGTGCGCGTCGGCATCGGTGCTGTCGAGGGCCAGGGCCTTGCCCAGTGGCGCCTTGGCCTGCGCGGTCAAACCCTGTTGCAAATACCCCAGGCCCAGTTGCACATAAGCCCGCCCCGCCTCTGCCCTGCCCTGGCGGCTGGCCAGGGGGTCGCTCGCGCCGCCCGACACACAGCCGGCCAGCAGCAAGAGCGCAAGGATCGACAGCGCGGCGCGCAGGCTCATGGGCAAAGTCCCGGTCAGTGGCTGGCGGCGCTGTCTTGCAGCTCGACGTCCGCGGAGAGCTGGCGCACAGCGATGTAGCGCTCGCTACGGCGGGTGCGGTCGTTGACCTGGCCGACCAGCTGACCACAGGCAGCATCGATATCGTCACCACGGGTGGTGCGGGTGGTGACGTTGAAGCCACCGTGGTGCAGCAGGTCCTGGAAGCGACGAATGGCGTTGTTGCTTGGCCGCTCGTAGCCCGAATGCGGGAACGGGTTGAACGGGATCAGGTTGATCTTGCACGGTACATCGCGCAGCAATTCGATCATTTGCGCGGCATGCTCAGGCTGGTCGTTGACGTCCTTGAGCAGGGTGTACTCGATGGTCAGCACGCGCTTGCCACCCAGGGTGGACATGTAGCCCATGCAAGACTCCAGCAGCACTTTCAGCGGGTACTTCTTGTTGATCGGTACCAGCTTGTTGCGCAGTTCGTCGTTCGGTGCGTGCAGCGACAGGGCCAGCGACACGTCGATGTGCTTGGCCAGCTCGTCGATCATCGGCACCACGCCCGAGGTGGACAGGGTAACGCGACGCTTGGAAATGCCATAGCCCAGGTCATCCATCATGATTTTCATGGCGGCGATGACGTTGTCGAAGTTCAGCAAGGGCTCGCCCATGCCCATCATCACCACGTTGGTAATCGCGCGGTCGATTTTGGCAGGGACGGTCCCGAAGGATTTGTTGGCAAGCCACACCTGGCCGATCACTTCGGCGGCAGTGAGGTTGCTGTTGAAGCCTTGCTTGCCAGTGGAGCAGAAACTGCAGTCCAGGGCACAGCCGGCTTGCGACGATACGCACAAGGTGCCGCGGTCGTCGGTAGGAATGTAGACGGTCTCGACGCAGCTGCCGGAGGCAACGCGGATCACCCACTTGCGGGTACCGTCGGCGGAAATGTCTTCACTGACCACTTCCGGAGGCCGAATCTCGGCAACGGCCTCGAGCTTTTCGCGCAAGACCTTGCCTACGTTGGTCATGGCCGCAAAGTCGGACACGCCAAAATGGTGAATCCATTTCATCACCTGGCCGGCACGGAAGCGTTTTTCCCCGATCGAGTCGAAGAATTGTTCCATTTCCGGCTGGGTCAGACCCAACAGGTTGATTTTGCCAGTAGATGTCGTCATGGATTCACCCTCACCCGTAAGCTTTCGCTTAGCGAGTGGTTACCTCGGTAGCAGCAAAGAAGTAAGCGATTTCGCGAGCAGCAGCAGCTTCGGAGTCCGAACCGTGAACGGCGTTGGCGTCGATCGACTCGGCGAAGTCAGCACGGATGGTGCCTGGAGCAGCTTCTTTAGGGTTGGTAGCGCCCATCAGCTCACGGTTCAGAGCAATGGCGTTTTCGCCTTCCAGAACCTGAACAACAACCGGGCCGGAAGTCATGAAGGCAACCAGGTCACCGAAGAAGCCGCGCTCGCTGTGCTCAGCGTAGAAGCCTTCGGCTTCGGCTTTGGACAGTTGCTTGATTTTCGAGGCAACGATTTTCAGGCCGGCTTCTTCGAAGCGAGTGGTGATCTTGCCGATGACGTTTTTGGCAACGGCGTCAGGCTTGATGATCGAGAAAGTACGTTGAACAGCCATGGAAAACTCCAGAATATGAGTGACACGAAAAATTAAACCCGCGAATTATACGCGGGTTCCGGGGGATTGCCTAACCTGCAAGTGACGCTTAGTCGGCTTCGTCGATCCAGGCAGCCTGGATGGCCTCGAGCACTTTCTCACCGCCGCGTGACGGATCGTCGCTGAACTCTGGCAATGCCAGCACCCAGCGGTGCAGGTCTACGAAATTCACATAACGAGGATCGACCTCAGGCTTGCTTTCTGCAAGCTGAATGGCGATCTCAAGTACATCAATCCATTTCAGGCTCATGGTGCAAACCTCAGTGCGGCGCTTCAGCGGCGTGGTTGAGCGAGTACTTGGGGATCTCGATGGTCAGGTCTTCGTCAGCGACGACCACCTGACACCCCAGGCGCGACTGCGCTTCCAGGCCCCAGGCCTTGTCCAGCATGTCTTCTTCCAGCTCGTCGGCTTCTTCCAGCGAGTCGAAACCCTTGCGCACGATGCAGTGGCAAGTGGTACAGGCCTTGACGCCGCCGCAGGCACTTTCCATCTCGATGTGATGGTCGTGGGCCAGTTCCAGGATATTGGTCCCGGTCGGCGCCTCCACGGTCAGCCCCTCGGGGCAGAACTTCTCATGCGGCAGGAATGTCACCAGCGGCATCGGTTACTCCTCGATCTCATTCAGGTTGCGCCCGGCCAGTGCGGCTTTGACCGTCGAATCAAGGCGACGGGCGGCAAATGCGTCGGTCACCTGCGACAGACGCTTGGTCTGTTGCTCGATGGCTGCGCCATCGGTGCCGGCCAGCAAATCACGTAGTTCTTGCATCTGGAATTCGATGGCTTCGCGCTCGTCACGGCTGAGCAGGCGCTCACCGTCGGCGTCCAGGGCGCCCTGTACCGCTTCAAGCAGGCGCTCGCCGTCCACCTGGTGCTCGCGCAGCTGGCGGGCGTGCTTGTCGGAACCTGCGTGTTCGAAGGAGTCCTTCAGCATGCGGGCGATTTCACCATCGGTCAGGCCGTAGGACGGTTTGACCTGGATGCTGGCTTCCACGCCCGAACCCAGTTCGCGGGCGGCGACGCTGAGCAGGCCATCGGCATCCACCTGGAAGGTGACGCGGATTTTCGCCGCACCGGCAACCATGGCCGGAATGCCGCGCAGCTCGAAACGGGCCAGCGAGCGGCAGTCGCTGATCAGCTCGCGCTCACCCTGCAGGACATGGATCATCATGGCCGTCTGGCCATCTTTATAAGTGGTGAACTCCTGGGCACGCGCCACCGGAATGGTGGTGTTGCGCGGGATCACCTTCTCCATCAGCCCGCCCATGGTCTCAAGACCAAGCGACAGCGGGATGACATCGAGCAGCAGCAGTTCACCACCTTCGCGGCGGTTGCCGGCCAGGGTGTCGGCCTGAATGGCGGCACCGATGGCCACCACCTGGTCAGGATCGATCGAGGTCAGCGGGGTACGGCCGAACAGCCCGCCCACGGCTTCGCGCACTCGTGGTACGCGGGTCGAGCCACCCACCATGACCACGGCACTGACTTCTTCCAGCTCCACGCCACTGTCGCGCACGGCGCGGCGGCAGGCCTTGAGGCTGCGGGCAACCATCGGTTCGATCATGGCTTCGAACGCGGCACGGCTCAGCTCACCCTGCCAGGCGCCATGGCTGACGCCGACCACGTCGGCGTCGGTCAGCGCTTCCTTGGCGGCGCATGCTGTTTGCAGCAACGCACGCTGGGTGGCCGGATCCAGGTCGGACGACAGGCCAGCCTGCTCGATGATCCAGCCGGCAATGGCGTGGTCGAAATCGTCACCACCCAGGGCGGTATCGCCACCGGTGGCCAGCACCTCGAACACACCAGCGGTCAGGCGCAGAATGGAAATATCGAAGGTACCGCCACCCAGGTCATAGATGGCCACCACACCTTCGGCATTCTGGTCCAGGCCATAGGCCACGGCAGCCGCCGTCGGCTCATTGAGCAGGCGCAGCACGTTCAAACCTGCCAGGCGCGCAGCGTCCTTGGTGGCCTGGCGCTGGGCGTCGTCAAAATAGGCCGGCACGGTGATCACCGCGCCTACCAGCTCGCCACCCAGGGTCGCTTCGGCGCGCTCGCGCAGCACCTTGAGGATGTCAGCGGACACTTCCACCGGGCTTTTCGGGCCCTGCACAGTGTCGATGAACGGCATATGCGACTCGCCACCCACAAAGCGGTAGGGCAACTGCTCGCCCAGCTGCTTGACGTCGGCCAGGCCGCGCCCCATCAGGCGCTTGACCGACAGCACGGTGTTCAGCGGGTCGCTGGAAGCGGCATCACGTGCGGCCTGCCCCACTTCGTTGCGCCCTTCGAGGTAGCGCACCGCGGACGGCAGAATGACGTTACCCTGCGCATCAGGCAGGGGCTCGCTACGGCCGCTGCGCAATGCAGCGACCAGAGAGTTGGTGGTACCCAGGTCGATCCCCACCGCCAGGCGGCGCTGGTGCGGCTGAGGGCTTTGACCGGGTTCGGCAATCTGCAGTAGGGCCATGCTTATCTGAATACCTTAGGTGCCATCACGGGCGACACCGGGTTAATCGTCGAGGCGCTCTTCCAGTTGGCGCACTTCTTGGGCGAGCTTGTCGAGGAATTGCATGCGACGCATCAGGCGCTCGGCCTTTTCGCGCTCGCCTGGGGCATCCCAGCAGGCGGCAAAGTCCTCGTTCAGGGTGTCCTGGGCAGCCTTCAGGCGCCGCTTGAACACACCCACGCCGTCAAGGTCGGCTTCGTCCTGCAACTCTTCGAGCTCTTCGCGCCACTGCATCTGCTGCAACAGGAAGTCCGGGTCGTGGACCGTGACTTCCTGGGGCACTTCATGACCACCGATGGCCAGCAGATAGCGGGCGCGACGCGGCGCACTGCGCAGTGTCTGGTAAGCGTCGTTGAGGGCTGCGGACTTCTCCAGCGCTACACGCTGCTCACGCTCGGAGGCGTCGGCAAAGCGGTCGGGATGGACTTCGCGGGCCAACTCGCGGTAGCGAGTGGCCAGCTTGTCGAGGTCCAGGCGGAAGCTTGGCTGGAGGTCAAACAATGCGAAATGACAAGGAGTTCCCACAGCCAGCCTCAAACGTTGAAGCTTTCGCCGCAGCCACACTCACCGCGCACGTTGGGGTTGTTGAACTTGAAGCCTTCGTTCAACCCTTCCTTGACGAAATCCAGCTCGGTGCCGTCGAGGTAGACCAGGCTCTTGGGATCGATGATCACCTTCACGCCGTGGTTCTCGAACACCTGGTCTTCGTCCGCCAGTTCGTCAACGAACTCCAGCACGTAGGCCAGGCCCGAGCAACCGGTGGTGCGCACGCCCAGGCGAATGCCCTCACCCTTGCCGCGCCCGTCGAGGGAGCGGCGAATGTGGTTGGCGGCGGCTTCTGTCATGCTGATAGCCATCAGGACTCCTTACCTCGCAACAGGCGGCTTAGATCAAGCCTTTCTTCTGCTTGTAATCGCGTACCGCTGCCTTGATGGCATCTTCGGCGAGTACCGAGCAGTGGATCTTGACCGGCGGCAACGCCAGTTCTTCGGCCAGCTGGGTGTTCTTGATGGTCTCGGCTTCGTCCAGGGTCTTGCCCTTCATCCACTCGGTGGCGAGGGAGCTGGAAGCAATGGCCGAACCGCAGCCGTAGGTCTTGAACTTGGCGTCTTCGATAACGCCCTGCTCGTTGACCTTGATTTGCAGACGCATTACGTCACCGCACGCCGGGGCGCCGACCATGCCGGTGCCAACGTCTGGGTCTTCGGCATTCATCTTGCCGACGTTGCGTGGGTTTTCGTAGTGGTCGATGACCTTTTCACTGTATGCCATGGTGCAATTCCTTCCTCATCAGGGAGCCGCTCTTGCCGGCGACTGCTTAGTGGGCGGCCCACTCGATCTTGGAGATGTCAACGCCGTCTTTGTACATGTCCCACAGCGGCGACAGCTCACGCAGTTTGTTGACGGCCTCGCAGACTTTCTGCGCGGCGTAGTCGACTTCTTCTTCGGTGGTGAAACGGCCGAAGGAGAAGCGGATCGAGCTGTGCGCCAGCTCGTCGTTGCGGCCCAGGGCACGCAGTACGTACGAAGGTTCGAGCGACGCGGAGGTGCAGGCCGATCCGGACGAAACGGCGATGTCCTTCAGCGACATCAGCAGCGATTCGCCTTCGACGTAGTTGAAGCTCAGGTTCAGGTTGTGCGGTACGCGGGCAGTCTGGCTGCCGTTGACGTACAGCTCTTCAAGGTCCGAAACCTGCTTGAAGAAGCGGTCGCTCAGGGCCTTGATGCGCGCGTTCTCTGCGACCATTTCCTGCTTGGCGATGGCGAAGGCTTCGCCCATGCCGACAATCTGGTGAGTTGGCAGAGTGCCCGAACGCATGCCACGCTCATGGCCACCGCCGTGAATGATGGCTTCCAGGCGTACACGCGGCTTGCGGCTGACGTACAGCGCGCCGATACCTTTAGGGCCGTAGACCTTGTGCGCCGAGAACGACATCAGGTCGACTTTCAGTTTTTGCAGGTCGATTTCGACCTTGCCGGCCGACTGGGCGGCATCGACGTGGAACAGGACGCCGCGCGAACGGGTCAGTTCACCGATGGCGGCGATGTCGTTGATCGAGCCGACTTCGTTGTTCACGTGCATCAGCGAGACCAGGATGGTGTCGTCGCGCAGCACTGCTTCTACCATGGCCGGGGTGACGATGCCGTCTTCGCCTGGCTCAAGGTAGGTGACTTCGAAACCTTCACGCTCCAGCTGGCGAGCGGTATCCAGGACCGCCTTGTGCTCGATCTTGGAGGTGATGATGTGCTTGCCCTTGGTCTGATAGAAGTGCGCGACGCCTTTCAGCGCGAGGTTGTCGGACTCGGTGGCACCGCTGGTCCAGACGATTTCGCGCGGATCGGCGTTGATCAGCTCAGCAACCTGGCGACGACCGTTCTCGACCGCTTCCTCGGCCTTCCAGCCGAAGACGTGGGAGCGCGAAGCCGGGTTACCGAAGTTCCCGTCGACCAGCAGGCAGTCGGCCATCTTCTGGGCCACGCGTGGGTCGACCGGAGTGGTCGCGGAGTAATCGAGGTAGATCGGCAACTTCATTTGTCTCTCCTATCAGGCGGTGGCGTCGCTCATCGTCCCTGGGGGATCAATCGACGGCGGACGTCTCAATCTTGTCCAGCTGGGCAGTTCGGCCTGCGACACGTCGCAAGTCCTGGCGCTGGGCGACTTCCTGTACCTCACGGCGCATGACGAGGTCGGCCAGGCTGATGCCGCTGAGGAATTCATGGATCTGCTGGCTGAGGTCGCACCACAGGTGGTGGGTCAGGCAGGTATCACCGGCATGGCAGTCCCCGAGGCCCTGGCAACGGGTAGCATCGACCGACTCGTTGACCGCATCGATGACCTGGGCCACCTGGATGGTTGCCATGCCCCGCGACAGCTGGTAGCCACCGCCTGGACCGCGCACGCTGGAAACCAGGCTGCTGCGGCGCAACTTGGCGAACAGCTGTTCCAGATAAGAGAGGGAAATGCCCTGGCGCTCGGAAATATCGGCCAAAGACACCGGCCCATGCTGCGCGTGCAACGCCAGGTCGAGCATGGCGGTCACGGCGTATCGGCCTTTGGTAGTCAGTCGCATGGCTATTGGGTACCACGGGAGTTTCGGGATGTGTGCGAGTATGCGATTCCCGAGCATTTAAGTCAACTATAAGACCTACTGCTTTAGTCGGGTTTGCATCGGGGAGGCGGGCGCGAGTGTAGCAGACGAGGGGCATGAGCACACGCCCCGTATGTCACTATGATTTCAGTGCGGCGCAATCAATGCGACTGAGTGTCGCGCTGGGCCACCTTGGCCTCCTCGGCAAAATCATCTTCCGGCAGGGCTGGCAGCTCCTTGGCGCAGTAGTCGCTCCCCATCTTGGTCAGGGCGCCACACATACCCTCCAGCCGCTCGTCCACCGCTTGCAAGTGGTCGAGCATCTGGCCGATGGCACGCGCCACCGGGTCGGGCATGTCGCCACTGACGCCGTAGGCATCGAAGCCGATCTTCTCGGCCATGGCCTTGCGCTTGGCCTCGACTTCGTTGTCTTCGCTCTTGACGATGATCCGCCCAGGGATGCCCACCGCCGTGGCGCCCGCTGGCACCGCCTTGGTCACCACTGCATTGGAACCAATCTTGGCCCCCGCGCCGACCGTGAACGGGCCCAGCACTTTGGCCCCCGCCCCTACCACCACGCCGTTTTCCAGAGTGGGGTGGCGCTTGCCTTTGTTCCAGCTGGTTCCGCCTAGGGTCACGCCCTGATAAAGGGTGACGTCGTCGCCGATCTCGGCGGTTTCGCCAATGACGATACCCATGCCATGGTCAATGAAGAAGCGCCGGCCAATGGTGGCGCCCGGGTGGATCTCGATACCGGTCAGCCAGCGGCCGAAGTTGGACACCAGCCGGGCCAGCCACTTGAAATCACGCTTCCACAAGGCATTGCCCAGACGGTGCAGCCAGATGGCATGCATGCCGGGGTAGCAGGTGAGCACCTCGAAGGCATTGCGCGCAGCCGGGTCACGGTGGAATACGCTTTGAATATCTTCACGCAGGCGTTCGAACATCTGTCAGTCCTTCCGTTTATGCGGCTCGCCCCGGACCACTTTCTGGGTCTCGGTAAGGATGCCGCGCAAAATGCTCATTTCCGAACGCTCGACCGCCACCCGCCCATAAAGCCGGCGCAAGCGCGGCATCAGGTGCTTGGGTTTTTCCGGGTCGAGGAAGCCGATGCCCACCAGGGTTTTTTCCAGGTGGTCGTAGAACAGCTCCATTTCGTCCATGGTCGCCAGCTCGCTGGCGTCAACCTTCTCGACTTTTTCCGGCGCTGCACCGCCAGCTAGCCACGCCATGCGCACCTCATAGGCGAGCACCTGCACGGCAGCGGCGAGGTTCAGCGAACTGAAGTCGGGGTTGGAGGGAATGTGCACGTGGAAGTGACATCGCTGCAGTTCTTCGTTGGTCAGGCCAGCGTGTTCGCGCCCGAACACCAGGGCGATTTCTTCGCCACCATTGGCATGCTCCACCGCCTTGGCACCGCACTCGCGCGGGCCGATCAACGGCCAGGGAATGCTGCGCTCGCGGGCGCTGGTGCCCATCACCAGGTTGCAGCCGACCAGCGCCTGTTCAAGGCTGTCGACCACCTGGGCGTTATCCAGCACATCGTCGGCGCCCGAGGCACGGGCACTGGCATCCACGGCGGGGAATTCTTTCGGCTGCACCAGCACCAGACGCGACAAGCCCATGTTTTTCATGGCACGCGCAGCGCCGCCGATGTTGCCGGGGTGGCTGGTATTGACCAGAACAACACGAATATTTTGCAGCAAGGTGTTGTGCTCACAGATGCAGGAATCAGGGGCTTCGATCTTACAGAACCGACAGACGTAACGCCATGAAAGCAAATGTGACACTTCTGCCGCCAAAGTTTTCTGCTAGAATGATCGGCTTTCTTCTTTAACATCTCCAGGTGACCCGCCCATGCAGCCTATGCTGAATATCGCCCTGCGCGCCGCTCGCAGCGCCAGTGAACTGATTTTCCGCTCCATCGAACGCCTGGATAGCATCAAGGTGGACGAGAAAGAGGCTAAGGACTACGTTTCCGAGGTTGATCGCGCCGCCGAGCAGAGCATCGTCAACGCCCTGCGCAAGGCCTACCCGAACCACTCCATCCAGGGCGAGGAAACCGGCCTGCACGCGGGTAGCGGCGAAGAAGGCAAGGATTACCTGTGGATCATCGACCCGCTGGACGGCACCACCAACTTCCTGCGTGGCATCCCGCACTTCGCCGTCAGCATCGCCTGCAAATACCGTGGCCGCCTTGAGCACGCCGTGATCGTCGACCCGGTTCGCCAGGAAGAATTCACCGCCAGCCGTGGCCGTGGTGCCCAACTCAATGGCCGTCGCCTGCGCGTCAGCTCGCGCACCAGCCTGGAAGGTGCCCTGTTGGGTACCGGCTTCCCGTTCCGTGACAACCAGATGGCTGACATGGACAACTACCTGGGCATGTTCCGCGCCCTGACTGGCCAGACCGCCGGCATCCGCCGCGCCGGTTCCGCCAGCCTGGACCTGGCCTACGTGGCCGCTGGCCGTTTCGACGCCTTCTGGGAGTCGGGCCTGTCCGAGTGGGACATGGCAGCTGGCGTGCTGCTGATCCAGGAAGCCGGTGGCCTGGTGAGCGACTTCAACGGTGGCCACGACTTCCTCGACAAGGGCCACATCGTTGCAGGCAACATCAAGTGCTTCAAGGCCGTACTGACGGCCATCCAGCCGCACCTGCCAGAGAGCATGAAGCGCTAAGCGCAGATCGCCGGAAAGCAAAAAGCACCCCTCGGGGTGCTTTTTTTTGCCTGACAGCTTTGCATTGCCTGCACCGACCTCATCGCCGGCACAGGCAACAAGATCACTGCCCTGCCTCGCTCAGGATCAGCTTGCCATTCTTGTCCACTGGAATGGTCGACCCCGGCTCACGGTCCATCTTCACCTTGCCGACCTGATCGCCAAGGGTGTAGGTCACGTTGTAGCCCACCACCTTCTCACTGATGTCATTCACCGTGTTGCAGCGAGTTTGCGTGGTGGTGTAGGTGTCACGCTCCTGCATGCCTTCCTGCACCTTGTTACCGGCATAACCACCACCGACCGCACCGGCCACGGTGGCGATCTTCTTGCCGGTGCCGCCGCCAATCTGGTTACCCAGCAAACCACCGGCGATTGCACCCACCACAGTACCGGCAATCTGGTGCTGGTCCTTGACCGGTGCCTGACGCGTCACGGCGACGTCCTTGCAGACCTCGCGCGGGGTTTTTACCTGTTGTTTGATCGGTTGCACGTCGGTGACCTGCGCATACTCAGGCCCCTTGTTGACCAAGCTGTAGGTCGCCACAGCACCTCCGGCAGTTACACCGACAGCACCCAGTACCGCACCCACCAGCATTGATTTGTTCACATGAACCTCCTGATCATACCCGCGGGGTTTAGCCCGCCTTCTCCCAGCCTTGGAGCAAAAAAAAAGGCGCGAGTTCAATACTCGCGCCTTTCGGGCAGCCAAACGGCGTGAGACAAGCCTTTATGGGCGCTCGTCCACACCTTCCGCCTTGGCCGGCGGGATCAGGTCTTCGCTGTTCAGGTTCAGCCAGATCAGCACCACGTTGGCGATATAGATCGACGAGTAGGTACCGGCCATGACGCCGATGAACAGGGCCAGCGAGAAGCCGAACAGGTTATCGCCACCGAAGAACAGCAGCGCAGCAATGGCCAGCAAGGTCGAAACCGAGGTGGCGATGGTACGCAGGAGGGTCTGGGTGGTGGAAACGTTGATGTTTTCGATCAACGATGCCTTGCGCATGACGCGGAAGTTCTCACGCACCCGGTCGAATACCACGATGGTGTCGTTCAGCGAGTAACCGATGATCGCCAGCACCGCTGCCAGCACCGTCAGGTCGAAGGTGATCTGGAAGAACGACAGGATACCCAGGGTGACCACCACGTCGTGGATCAGCGAAACGATCGCGCCCACGGCGAACTTCCACTGGAAGCGGAAGGCCAGGTAGATGAGGATGCCGCCCAAGGCCAGGAGCATGCCCATGCCGCCCTGGTCGCGCAGCTCTTCACCTACCTGCGGGCCGACGAACTCGACACGCTTGAGGGTGGCCGGGTTGTCACCGCCCGCCTTTTGCAGGGCAGCAGCTACCTTGTTACCCAGTTGCGGGTCATCGCCCGGCATACGCACCAGCAGGTCGGTGGTGGCGCCGAAGCTCTGCACCACAGCCTCGTGGAACCCGGAATCGACCAGCTCGGCACGCACCGCCTTGAGGTCGGCCGGGCGCTCGTAGGTCAGCTCGATCAGCGTACCGCCGGTGAAGTCCAGGCCAAAGTTCAGGCCTTTCTGCCACCAGCTGAACAGCGCCAGCACGGTGAGGAGCACGGTAATGGCGAACGCGACATTGCGCACGCCCATGAAGTTGATGGTTTTCATCGCAGCTCCCTCAAACCCACAGCTTCTTGATGTCACGCCCGCCGCAGGTCAGGTTGACCATTGCACGGGTCACCATGACGGCGGTGAACATCGAGGTGAAAATCCCGAGGGACATGGTGACCGCAAAGCCTTTGACCGGGCCGGTACCCATGGCGAACAGGATGCCGCCGACCAGCAGGCTGGTCAGGTTGGCGTCGATGATCGCGGTGTAGGCGCGGTTGAAGCCTTCGTGGATGGCGCGCTGTACCGACATGCCGGCGTTCAGCTCTTCGCGGATACGCGAGAAGATCAGTACGTTGGCGTCTACCGCCATACCCATGGTCAACACGATACCGGCAATACCCGGCAGGGTCAGGGTGGCGCCCAGCAGCGACATCAGTGCAAGCAGCAGCACCATGTTGCCCGCCAGCGCGATGGTGGCGATCACGCCGAAGCCGCGGTAGATGGCGATGATGAACAGCGAGACGAACAGCATGCCCCACAGCGATGCATCGATACCCTTGGTGATGTTGTCGGCACCCAGGCTTGGGCCAATGGTACGTTCTTCAGCGAAGTACATTGGCGCAGCCAGACCACCGGCACGCAGCAGCAGGGCCAGTTCGGACGATTCGCCCTGGCCGTTCAGGCCAGTGATGCGGAACTGGCTACCCAGCGGCGACTGGATAGTCGCCAGGCTGATGATTTTCTTCTCTTCCACGAAGCTTTGTACGGCAACGTCCTTCTCGACGCCGTCGACGGTCTGCTTGACGTAGCGGGTGACCGGCTTCTGCTCGATGAAGATCACCGCCATGCTGCGACCCACGTTGCTGCGGGTAGCGCGGCTCATCAGCTCGCCACCGTGGCCATCCAGGCGGATGTTCACCTGTGGGCGGCCGTGCTCGTCAAAGCTGGCCTGCGCGTCGGTTACCTGGTCACCGGTGATGATCAGGCCACGCTCTACAGGGGCGGAGCGGCCGCCTTCGCGGAACTCGAACACCTCGGTAGTGGCCTTGGACGCGCCTGGCTCGGCACCGAAGCGGAACTCCAGGTTGGCCGTTTTACCGAGAATACGCTTGGCTTCGGCAGTGTCCTGCACACCTGGCAGCTCGACCACGATACGGTTGGCGCCCTGGCGCTGTACCAGCGGCTCAGCCACGCCCAGCTCGTTCACGCGGTTGCGCACGGTGGTGAGGTTCTGCTTGATCGAGTATTCGCGGATTTCGGCAACTTTTGCCTGGGTCAGCGCCAGACGCAGCACCGCAAGCTCGTTGCGCTCGGTGGTGGTCAGGTCGAAGTCATTGAAATTCTTGCGGATCAGGGCACGCGCCTGTTCGCGGGTAGCATCGTCAGCGAAGCCCAGCATGATGCCGCCATCCTGCTGAGGCAGGCTGCGGTAGCGGACGCGCTCTTTGCGCAGCAAGGTCTTGACCTCGCCTTCGTAGACTTTCATGCGGGCCGTCATGGCCTTGTCCATGTCCACTTCCAGCAGGAAGTGCACACCACCGGACAGGTCCAGGCCCAGCTTCATCGGGCTTGCACCCAGATTGCGCAACCATTGCGGGGTAGTCTGGGCCAGGTTCAGGGCCACGACGTAATCATCGCCCAGCGCCTTGCGCACGACATCCTTGGCTGGCAGTTGGTCTTCCTGGTTGGTCAGGCGGATCAGCCCGCTGCCCTTCTCGCCCAGGCTTGCGCCCTTGACGGCGATCTTGGCATCGACCAGCGCCTTGCTGACGCGATCGAGGTCGGCCTGGTTCACCTGCAGCGCCGAGCTGGCACCGCTGATCTGCACCGCAGGGTCATCCGGGTAGAGGTTGGGAGCGGAATAAATGAAACCGACCACCAGTACCAGCACGATCAGTGCATATTTCCACAGAGGGTATTTGTTCAGCATCACGCCGCCCGTTCAAGACGCGGGGCGCGTTGCGCGCCCCGACTGGAAAGAAAAAACGGTAACTCAGATAGCCTTGAGCGTACCTTTTGGCAGGGTGGCCGCAATGGCACCCTTCTGGAACTTCAGTTCGACGTTGTCGGACACTTCCAGTACCACGAAGTCATCGGAAACCTTGATGATCTTGCCGGCGATGCCGCCGTTGGTGACAACTTCGTCACCTTTCTGCAAGTTGCTCAGCAGGTTCTTCTGCTCTTTGGCGCGCTTGGCCTGCGGGCGCCAGATCATCAGGTAGAAGATGACCAGGAAACCGACCAGGAAAATCCACTCGAAGCCAGTACCGGCTGGGCCGGCGGCGGGTGCTGCTGCGTCCGCGTAGGCGGCGGGGATCAAGAAGCTCATTGGGCACTCCTAATGTAAATTTTCTAATAATGTGTGCGAACAGTCAGTCCAAAGGCGGCACAGGCAGCCCGCGCTTGGCGTAGAAGGCGTCGACAAAGGCGGCCAATTTACCCTGTTGAATAGCCTCGCGTAAACCGGCCATCAAGCGCTGGTAATGGCGCAAGTTGTGGATGGTATTCAGCATGCTGCTCAGCATTTCGCCGCACTTGTCCAGGTGATGCAGATAGGCGCGGGAGAAGTTGGTGCAGGTGTAGCAGTCACAGGTCGGATCCAGCCGCGATTCATCGTGGCGATGGAACGCGTTGCGGATCTTGATCACCCCTGTATCGACGAACAGATGGCCGTTGCGCGCATTACGCGTCGGCATCACGCAGTCGAACATGTCGACGCCGCGGCGCACACCCTCAACGAGATCTTCCGGTTTGCCTACCCCCATAAGGTAACGAGGTTTGTCAGCAGGCATCTGGCCCGGCAGGTAATCCAGCACTTTGATCATTTCGTGCTTGGGTTCGCCCACCGACAGGCCGCCAATGGCCAGGCCATCGAAGCCGATGTTTTCCAGGCCTTCCAGCGAGCGCATGCGCAGGTCCTGGTACATGCCGCCCTGGACGATACCGAACAGTGCTGCGGTGTTGTCGGCGTGGGCGTTCTTCGAGCGCTGGGCCCAGCGCAGCGATAGCTCCATGGAGGTGCGCGCCACGTCGTGCTCGGCCGGGTACGGGGTGCACTCGTCGAAGATCATCACCACGTCCGAGCCCAGGTCACGCTGCACCTGCATCGACTCTTCCGGGCCCATGAACACTTTCGAGCCATCGACTGGCGAGGCAAAGGTCACGCCCTCTTCCTTGATCTTGCGCATGGCACCCAGGCTGAACACCTGGAAGCCACCCGAGTCGGTGAGGATCGGGCCTTTCCATTGCATGAAGTCGTGCAGGCCGTTGTGCTTCTTGATCACCTCGGTGCCTGGGCGCAGCCACAGGTGGAAGGTGTTGCCCAGGATCATCTCGGCGCCAATGGCCTCGATATCGCGTGGCAGCATGCCCTTGACCGTGCCGTAGGTGCCCACCGGCATGAACGCCGGGGTTTCCACGGTGCCACGAGGGAAGGTGATGCGACCACGACGGGCCTTGCCGTCGGTGGCCAGCAGTTCGAAGGACATTCGACAGGTGCGACTCATGCTTGATCCTCGGGGCCGCGTGGCGCCGGATTGCGGGTGATGAACATGGCATCACCGTAACTGAAGAAGCGGTACCCGTTCTCGACCGCCGCCGCGTAGGCGGCCATGGTCTCGGGGTAGCCGGCGAAGGCCGAGACCAGCATCAGCAGCGTGGACTCCGGCAGGTGGAAGTTGGTGACCAGGGCGTCGACCACATGGAACGGCCGGCCTGGGTAAATAAAGATGTCGGTGTCGCCGCTGAAGGCCTTGAGCACGCCATCACGTGCCGCGCTTTCCAGCGAACGCACACTGGTGGTGCCAACCGCGATCACCCGGCCGCCGCGTGCGCGGCAGGCTTCGATGGCATCGACCACATCCTGGCTCACTTCGAGCCACTCTTTATGCATGTGGTGGTCTTCGATCTTGTCGACCCGCACCGGCTGGAAGGTGCCCGCCCCCACGTGCAGGGTCACGAAGGCCCGCTCCACGCCCTTGGCGGCGATCTTTTCCAGCAGCGCCTCGTCGAAGTGCAGGCCCGCTGTGGGCGCTGCAACCGCACCGGCACGCTGGGCGTACACGGTCTGGTAACGCTCACGGTCGGCGCCCTCGTCCGGGCGGTCGATGTAAGGCGGCAGCGGCATGTGGCCGACGCGGTCGAGCAGTGGCAGCACCTCTTCGGTGAACCGCAGCTCGAACAGCGTGTCGTGACGCGCGACCATTTCGGCCTCGCCACCGCCATCGATGAGGATGACCGCGCCTTCTTTCGGCGCCTTGCTGGCACGCACATGGGCCAGCACCCGGTGGCTGTCGAGCACACGCTCCACCAGCACTTCCAGCTTGCCGCCGGAGGCTTTCTGGCCAAACAACCGCGCCGGAATCACCCGGGTGTTGTTGAACACCATCAGGTCGCCGGGGCGCAGGTAGTCGAGCAAGTCGGGGAATTGCCGGTGCGACAGCGCGCCGGTCGGCCCATCGAGCACCAGCAGACGGCTGCCATGGCGCTCGGCCAACGGGTGGCGGGCGATCAGGGAATCAGGGAGTTCGAAGGAGAAATCGGCGACGCGCATGATGATGTTCGGTTCGGCAGGGCCGGGAAGTTTAGCCCAATGTGTGAAAATTGACCATGAAAGCCGATTGACCGACCAGCGGCAGCTCTCTATACTGCGCGCCACTGCCCTGATGGCGGAATTGGTAGACGCGGCGGATTCAAAATCCGTTTTCGAAAGGAGTGGGAGTTCGAGTCTCCCTCGGGGCACCAAGATCCGGAAAAAACCGACCTTATGGTCGGTTTTTTTTCGCCTGAATTTTGATCTCTCGTACAGATCGCAACTTGCACGGCCACTGTAGGAGCGGCTTTAGCCGCGAACACCGGCAAAGCCGGTGCCATCCACCGCAGCGTCTGATTCGCCGGTGAACCCGCTCCCACACGTGCAAGGATGGCACCTCAGATGATGACGATTATCAGATCAATTATTCCTGTGCCCACCACAGCCTCAGGCGGGTTTGGTACCGAGATCCTCAGCAAACCGAAGCAGGTACCCGTCAGGGTCCTGCACCAGGAAGTTGCGCTGGCCAATCAATACGTGAGCGCTGCGGTACCAGCGCTCTTCAACCGGGTTTCTCAGACCATGCCCTGCTGCGTTCAACGCTGCAACCAAAGCCAATGCATCAGGGCATGCGATAGACAGGTTGATCCCACGCCCATAGGGCGGCTCCAGCGGGCCAACGCGCCAAGGTGATTCGCTGTGCCAGTCCTGTTCCAGCATCAACTGGCTGCCGCCAAAAGACAGGAAAGCGAATTGGTCTTCAGGCCGTTCGTACTCGACCTTGAAGCCAAGTATTCCGCAGTAGAAAGCAAGGCTGCGTTCGATATCACTGACAATGAGTTCAGGCACGAGCGCATTCGTTTCAACCATTCTTGAGTCCTTTCAATTCCCCAAACGAAGACAACGCGGGAGGCCCAAAGCCCCTTGTCAATTTGACGCCGCCCCAATGACTTCAGGGCCTCCAGCCATGCATGAAGCCTATTGGCCACGATATGCGCTAGCGCTTAACCTGTCACTCGTCGGATATATTCCGAAAGTATTGTCAGCATAATGGCACTTCGCCATATTTGCGCTCCCTTTTCACCACGCACCGTGTGACCCATGAAAACAATCGCGCCCTGCATGGCGGCAATGATGCTGCTCAGTGGGTGCAATGGAGTGCCAACCTCGTACGTTTCCGATCCCGTCTACAGCCAGGCTTTCGTGGTCACCTCCGGTGCCCCGCTGCCCATGTTGCTGATGGCCAGCGCCATCCAGTGGAACGAGGATTACGCCGTAACTGCCAAACACACCCCCTTCCTGCGCAACGTGGTCCACGAGGGCCTCGGTGATGTGGTGTTCTTCAAACACAAGGCCAGCAACGTGCCGGATTGGCGCCAGTATGTGCCGGGCGAAGCCGTGACGGCGGTGGGTTTCAACAGTTTCATGATGCCGATGCAGGGCAAGGGCCATGCGCTGGCGTCGCTGGTGCGGCTTGAAGGCACGCCAGGCAGTGTTTTCTATTCAGTACACGACGGCCCCATCACCAAGGGCATGTCGGGCGGGCCTGTGTTCGCCGATGACGGCAAGGTGGTCGGCATCAATGTGGCCATCATCCCCACCAGCGAGATTGATGCCGGCAAGCGCCCGGACCTGGCTGGCAAGGCGCGGATCAGCGTGTTCATGTCGTTCAACGAGATCGACAAGGAATGGCGGCGCTTTAAGTACCTGACGGCGCACAAGGGCAAGCCTCAGGCACCGGCTTCGATCAAAGGCTATGTGGCGGTTGCTGCCAAGCCTTGAGTCAGGTTCCGGAGCGCGTTTGCGAATGATAAGCGGCTTGTGATGTGAGGCTGATGGCCTCTTCGCGGGTGAACCCGCTTTTGAGACTTGTGCAGTGCCTGTGGGAGTGACCCGTTCGTTTCTTGCCCGGGCTTTTTCAACGTAGATATTGGCTCGGGCTATTTCACTGTGGTCCTAAAACACTGCAGTCCAATTCCTACAAAGCCTGGCACTGAACACGTCTGGTAATACACCCAGACGAACCGCACCGAACCATGCTCTCCCCTCGACGTCCGATTCTGCATCCCCCGCGTTTCGAGGCCCCCCGCGTGAAAGACATCATCACCCGCAAGTACCGCCTGGTCGTGAAGACCATCGGCTACATCGGCTGGTCGCTGTTCTGGCTGCTGATCTGGGATGTGCTGGTCACCATTGATTTCATGCTGTTCTTCAACAGCAAGTTCACCCTGCCGCTGATCCCGCTGACTTTGCTGGGCTCGGCGCTGGTAGTGCTGGTGAGTTTTCGCAACAGCAGCGCCTACAACCGTTGGTGGGAAGCTCGCACGTTGTGGGGGGCGCTGGTGAACAGTTCGCGCAGCTTCGCAAGGCAGACGCTAAACCTGATCGATGACCCGGCTGATGGCCTGAACCCGGTCAAGGCCACCCTGCTGCGCCGGCACATCGCCTATGTGAACTGCCTGGCTGCACACTTGAAGGGGGAGAGCTGCCCGGATGAACTGATGGCCTTCATCCCGCCGGCTGAATTCGAACGGCGCAACCGCTCGAACAACTTTGCCAATGACATTCTCGGTGGCTCGGCGGCCTTGCTGGCGCGGGAATACCAGGCCGGCCGGCTGGACAGCATCCGTCTGGCGCGGCTGGAATCGACGCTGGTGGACCTGTCCAATGCCCAAGGCGGTATGGAGCGCATTGCCAATACACCGCTGCCCTACCCTTACGTGTATTTTCCGCGACTGTTCATCACCCTGTTCTGCCTGATCGTGCCAATAGGGCTGGTGGAGTCGCTGGGCTGGTTCACGCCGCTGGCTTCGACAGTGGTGGGGTTCATGTTGCTGGCCATCGAGCGAATCGGCACGGATTTGCAGAGCCCATTCAAGTTCAGTGAGCACCAGATCCAGATGGACACCATTTGCGAGACGATCGAGCGGAACCTGGAGTCGATGCAACGGGAAGCGCAGTGTGGGGAACTCGCTTAGGCCCGCACATAGCGCTGGCGCAACACATCACTCAACGTATCCACCAGCAACACCAGCACCAGCATGCCCAGGATCACCGTACTGGCCTGGGCCTCCTGGAACAGGCTCAACGTGGTGTACAGCATCTGCCCCAAGCCCCCTGCCCCGACAAAGCCGAGCACGCTGGCCATACGGATATTGTTTTCCCAGCGGTACAAACTGTAGGCCAGCAACTGCGGCCACAAATTGGGCAAGGTACCAAAACAGAATGCGGCCACCTGGCTGCCGCCCTGCAAGCGAATCGCTGCCGCTGGCTCCGGCGGCGCATTCTCCAACGCCTCGGCAAACAAGCGTCCCAGAACACCGGCGGTGTGCAGCGCCAACGCGAGGGTGCCGGCATTGGGCCCAAGACCGGCCGCCAGGACTGTCAGGGCAGCCCACACCAGTTCCGGAATGGCGCGCAGAGCATTCAGCAGCAACCGCGCTACGCCCTGTAATGGCCAACCGAATCGCCCTGCCGCCGGCAGTGCCAGCAACATCCCCATGACCATCGCCAACAAGGTGCCCAGACCCGACATGGCCAGCGTCTCCAGCGCCCCGCGCCACACAGCCTTCAAGTGCCCGGTAGACAGGTCCGGATGCAGGAAGCGCCCTGCGTACTCGCCCATCTGCCCCAACCCGCCGTTACCGACCAGCGCTTGCAGGTCCAGCTCCAGGTAAGCGAACGAGGCCAACACCGCCAACACGATGGCGCCCAGCAACAACAAGTTGATGACCCGGTTCATGCCAGCCTCCAGCGCAGCAGGCGGCTGAGCAAGTCGGCCAGCATCACCAGCAGCAGGAAGGTGAGCAACATGCTGGCCACTTCCGCCCCGGCAAACATCCGCATCGACAGGTCAATCTGCTGCCCCAGCCCGCCCGCCCCCACAAACCCCATCACCACCGAGGCCCGCACCGCGCACTCCCAGCGGTACACGGTGTAGGACACCACCTCGGACGCCGCATTGGGCAGAATGCCGTAGAGAAACGCCGTCAGCCGGCCACTGCCCGCCTGCAACAAGGCATGGGCCGGGCGCTGGTCGACCGATTCGAAGATTTCGGCGTAGACCTTGCCCAGCATACCGCTGTAGGTAATGGCGATGGCCAATACACCCGCCGTCGGCCCCAGCCCCACGGCCCGCACGAACAACAGCGCCCAGACAATTTCCGGCACGCTGCGCAGGAAGATCAGCAACCCGCGCACCGGTAGGCGCAGCAGGCGCGACCAAAGCCCTGCACGCCCACCACGGGAGGCGGCACGCAACGACAAGGCGCGACTGGCCATCAGCCCCGCCGGAACGGCTAGCAGCAACGCCAACGCCATGCCAGCGGTGGCCACGGCCAAGGTCTGTAGCGTGGCTTCATACAGCAACACGAGAAAATCGGCATCGTGGGCGGGTGGCCAGAAGGCGCTGGTGAAACTGGCGATCTGCTGTCGGTTCTCGGCCTGCAACAGCACTCCGGGGTTCAGTTCGCTCAACTGGATACCCGGCCACAGTATCGCCACGCCCAGCAAGGCCAGCAGCAGCCGTGGCAGCAAGGCCGGATCGCGGGTGTCGGCCCTCAGCATCGCGGGATCTGCACCGTCAGAATCGGCCCCTGGGTTGGCGGCGAAGCCAGTTGTTCATTCGCGTACAGCGCCTCCAGCATGTGTTCGGTGACCGCTTCTGCCGGGCAATCAAACACTACCTGGCCCTCGCGGATACCGACGACCCGGGGGAAATGCGCCAGCGCCAACTCCACCGCATGCAGGCTCGCCACCAGCGTCACGCCATTGGCCTGGGCATGGCGGTTTAGCAAGGCCAGGCTGTGGTCGGCCAGCACCGGGTCCATGGCCGACACCGGCTCGTCGGTCAGCAGCACCTGTGGCCGCTGGTAAAGGGCCCGGGCAATACCCACCCGCTGCAACTGACCACCCGACAACTGCCCGCACTGCACGAACAGCTTGTCGGCCAGGCCCAGCTCAGCCAGCACCTGGCGCGCCCCCGGCACATCGCTGGGGTACAGCAGGTTGAGCAAGCCACGCGTTAACCCCCACTGCCCCAGCCGGCCGGCCAGTACTGCCGTCACCACCCGTTGGCGCGGTGGCAAGGGCAGTGCCTGATGCACCAGGCCGACCCGCGCCCGCAGGCGCTGGCGTGCCCTGGCGGATAACGCCCAGGGCTGCTCACCCAGCAACTCCACGCGCCCGCTGCTGGGCTGGATGGCCGTAGCCATCAGGTGCAGCAAGCTCGACTTACCCGCCCCCGACGGGCCAATGATCGCGACACGCTCGCCCTGCTCGATGCTCAGGTTGATCGCGTCAAGCGCGCGCACCTGGCCATGGCGCAGGCCGGCACCATGCAGGTGGATTGCCACGTTCGAAGCAGTCACTTGAGCAGGCCAGCCTCACGCGCAGCTTGCTCGGTGCCTACATAGTTTTCAGGCTTGGTCTCGATGAAGCGGCTGGCGGCCTGGAGGTCGAGGATAGCCTTGTGCTCCGGATTGGCCGGGTCGAGGTCGAGGAACGCTTTTTTGATCTTTTCTTTCAACGCCGGCGCCATGTTGCCGCGCACGGTCCAGTTGTAGTCAAAATAGGTCGGGGTAGTGGCGAACACTTTCACCTTGGCGGTATCGACCTTGCCGGCATCCACCAGTTTCTGCCACACACTGGCATTGAGCACGCCGCCATCGACCTTACCCGCCTGCACCCAGGCCACGGTGGCGTCATGGGCGCCAGAGTAGGCCACACGGCCGAAGTACTCTTCAGGCTTGATGTTGTCCTGCTTGAGCATGAAGTAACGCGGCATCAGGCTGCCCGAAGTAGACGAGATAGAGCCGAAGGCGAACGACTTGCCCTTGAGGTCGGCCAGGCTCTTCACGTCGGGGTTGGCGGTGATGAACTTGGAGGTGAACTGCGCGTCCTGCTCACGCTGCACCAGTGGCGTGGCGGTCGGGTCCTTCAGGTGTACCTGAACGAACGTGAAGCCACCCAGCCAGGCCAGGTCCAGCCGGTTGGCGGCCAGCGACTCGACCACAGCCGGGTAATCGGCCACCGGTACGAACTTCACTTCCATACCCAGTTGCTTGGCCAGGTACTCGCCCAACGGCTTGAACTTGCGCTGCAGTTCGGTTGGCGCTTCGTCGGGGATGGCGCTGACCCGCAACACTTCAGCAGCTTGGACGACAACGGCACAGCAAGACAGCACAAGGCCGGCGGCGAGCGCCAAGGGGCGTTTGAGCATGGGTGTTCTCCGGTTCAATAGCGGGGAAATGCCGACAAATCCGTCGACACCGAGGATTATAAGAGGCCAAGGCCCAAAGGCCAGCTTTGCTACAATCGCGCAACAATTTGACCTGTCGAGGTGCATATGAGCGAGCCGATTCGCCTGACCCAGTACAGCCATGGTGCCGGCTGTGGCTGCAAGATTTCCCCCAAGGTGCTGGATGTGATCCTTGCCGAAAGCGGCACCCAGGCCCTGGACCCGAAGCTGTGGGTTGGCAACGCCTCGCGCGACGACGCTGCGGTGTACGCGCTGGACGACGAGCGCGGCGTGGTCTCGACCACCGACTTTTTCATGCCGATTGTCGATGACCCGTACGACTTCGGCCGCATCGCCGCCACCAACGCCATCAGCGACATCTACGCCATGGGTGGCGACCCGCTGATGGCGATCGCCATTTTGGGCTGGCCGGTCAATGTGCTGCCACCGGAAGTGGCCCGCGAAGTGATTCGTGGTGGCCGTGCGGTGTGCGCCGAAGCAGGCATTCCGCTGGCCGGCGGCCACTCCATCGACGCCCCCGAGCCAATCTTCGGCCTCGCCGTCACGGGTGTGGTCAGCAAGCGCCACCTCAAGCGCAACGATACCGCCACTGCCGGCTGCCGGCTGTACCTGACCAAACCGTTGGGCATCGGCATCCTTACCACCGCCGAGAAAAAGGCCAAGCTGCGCGCACAAGACCAAGGCCTGGCCCGCGACTGGATGTGCACCCTCAATACCCCCGGCAGCCGCTTCGGCAAACTCGACGGTGTAAAGGCCATGACCGACGTCACCGGCTTTGGCCTGCTCGGCCACCTGGTGGAGCTGGCCGAAGGCAGCGGCCTTACCGCGCACTTGGACTACGCCGCCGTACCGCGCCTGCCCAGCGTCGAGCATTACCTGGCCGAAGGCTGCATCCCCGGCGGCACCTTGCGTAACTTCGAAAGCTACGGCCACAAGCTCGGCGCACTCAGCGACGAGCAGAAACACCTGCTGTGCGACCCGCAAACCAGCGGCGGCCTGCTGGTGGCGGTCAGCCCTGAAGGTGAAGACGCGTTCCTGGCAGTCGCTGCCGAACTGGGCCTGCAACTGTCGCCAATCGGCAAGCTGGTGGAACGACAGAGCCACGCGGTCGAGGTGATCTGATGCGCCCCGACTGCACCGATTTCCGCCGGCTGTTCCTCGACGACGTGCCGATGATGGACATGCGCGCCCCCGTCGAATTCGCCAAAGGCGCCTTTCCTGGCGTGGTCAACCTGCCGCTGATGAATGACCAGGAGCGGCAGAAGGTCGGCACCTGCTTCAAGCAGCAGGGCCAGGCAGCTGCCATCGCCCTGGGCCACCAGCTGGTCAGCGGCACCACCAAGCAGGTTCGGCTGGACGCCTGGGTGGCGTTTACCCAGGCCCACCCCGAAGGCTACCTGTACTGCTTCCGTGGCGGCCTGCGTTCGCAGATCGTGCAGGGCTGGTTGCGTGATGAAGCGGGCATCCAGTACCCGCGCGTCAAGGGCGGCTACAAGGCCATGCGGACCTTCTTGCTGGAAACCACCCAACAGGCGGTGGCGCAGTGCGATTTTGTGCTGCTGGGCGGCCTTACCGGTACTGGCAAGACCGACGTGCTGCATCAGCTGGATAACGTGCTGGACCTGGAAGGCCATGCCAACCATCGCGGCTCCAGCTTCGGCAAACGCGCCACCGCGCAGCCGGCGCAAATCGACTTCGAGAACCAGCTGGCCATCGACGTACTGAAGAAACGCGACCGAGGCGTTGAACAGTTCGTACTGGAAGATGAAGGCCGCATCGTCGGCAGTTGCACCGTGCCGCTGGAGCTGTACCAGGGTATGCAGCAATACCCACTGGTGTGGCTGGAAGACAGTTTCGCCAACCGCGTTGAACGCATCCTGCGTGATTACGTGGTCAACCTGAGTGCCGAGTTCGCCGCTGTGCATGGCGAGGAGGAAGGCCGCCGGTTGTTTGCCGAGCGTATGCTGCAAAGCATGGCCAACATCTACAAGCGTTTGGGCGGCGAGCGTTATCAGCGGTTGTCGGCGCTGCTGGGCCAGGCGCTGGAAGCGCAGCAGCGCAGCGGCGCGGTGGAGCTGCACCGGGGCTGGATCGAAGGCTTGTTGAACGAATATTACGACCCGATGTATGCCTACCAGCGTGCGGCGAAGGCTGAGCGTATCGAGTTTGCCGGAGATGCCGTGGAAGTGCGCGAGTACCTCAAGGCCCGGGCGCTGCGCGAACCTCGGGGCAAGGTCTGACAGGTTTAGCCCTGCCCCCAAGGGCAGTGCAGTACCTGTAGGAGCGGCCAGTCATTTCTGACATGGCTTTACTGCCCCGGGCTAAGCACCCGTTCCAGCTCCGCCGCCCGGTCGCGGGTCATGTCCATCACACACGTCCCACCTTCCAACTGCGCCAGGGTCCCGCCACTGGCCTGCACGTGAAACTGGCAATTGCCATCGCGGTAGGCCATCCACTTGCGCTGCACATCGCGCAAGCTTTTCTGCTGCCCGGCCTCCAGCTTGCCCATCAACTGCTTGTACACCCGGTTCAAACGCTGGTCCTGCACCTGCGTTTCAGCCTGGATGCACGCACTCATGGCCACCGTGCTGGAGGCCTTGTCCATGCACTGCCCGTAGGCCGGCGTGTAGTCGTCTGCCACTGCCAGTGGCAGCACACAAGCCAGTGCCAGGCCTGTCAGATAATGCTTGGTCATGCGCCCCCTCCTTATGGGTATCAAAGCGTCTGCGGCTGCTCTGGTGGCATCAGTACGTTGCCCGGCTCGAAGCGCAACGATGGCATCTGCGTTGCCGCGTAAAGCGTCACAGCCAACGCTGCGATCAACGCTACATCAAGCCAGTTCCAGCCCGGCATGTCGTTGGCGCTGCGTGCCTTCCAGCAATGCCAAGCCTGGCCCGCACAAAACATCACCATCGCAGCCAGCCACAGGTAGAAACCGGCACCAAAGCCGGTGCGCTCATGAAACGCGTAGCTCTGGTTGTCCGGCAAGCGGTCAATTCCGAAACTGCTGGCAGCCAGGTACAGCGCGGCCAGCCCTGCCAGCAAAGCCAGCCTGCGGAACCGCCGATGGGCAAGGATAGCCAGGGCCAGCAGCGGGTTGGCAAACCATTGGAACAAACCGAAGGGCATGCCCCATGGCCCGTACAGCAGCATCTGCAGAGCCGGCATGTGGCGCTCGCCGCTCATCAGCGCACCATCGAAAAACAGGGCAAGCACGTACAGCAGCAAGCTGATGCTCAGGTAGAAAACGGGCAAGGGACACACCTGAAGGAAACCGGACAGCGTACGACCTTAACTCAGGCCCTGCCCCGCTTCCAAACCTTCAATAGGTGCCCCACGGCAACACCCTGCGACGCAAGGCTATGCAACTGCTGGCTCAAGCAACAAACCGTAGATCCCTGAGTCAGACAGCTCGCCGGCCACGCACCAACGCGCCCGTAGCGTGCCTTCAAGCACAAAACCCTGGCGTTCAAGGGTACGCGCCGAGCCTTGGTTACGCGGGTCGATCTCCCCTTCCAGGC
Organism: Pseudomonas sp. OG7; assembly: GCF_014192825.1. Lineage (NCBI taxonomy): Bacteria > Pseudomonadati > Pseudomonadota > Gammaproteobacteria > Pseudomonadales > Pseudomonadaceae > Pseudomonas > Pseudomonas sp. OG7. Next base: position 317,899 of record NZ_JACHYK010000003.1, read on the forward strand.
GGCGCATGTGCAGGGTGTGGGCGAGGTAGTCGATGAAGCAGGTGAGCGCTTCGTCCATGTAGCCCCTGCCCTGCACGGCGCTGGCCAGGCAGTAGCCAATCTCGCCACGGCGGGAGACATCGTCGATGTTGAACAACTGGACCATGCCGATGAGTTCGCCATTGTCGCGGCGGTACATGCCGAGCTTGAGCTGGTCACCATTGGCATAGGCTTCGCGGTCGGCGGCCAGGGCACTTTCGGCTTCGGCCAGGTCTTGCCAGGGGGCATGGTGCCAATAACGCATGACCTCGGGGTCGGCCATGATCGCCAGCCATTGCGCGGCATCGGCATGGCGCATGGGGCGCAAGTGCAGACGCGGGCTGTCGAGGCAGAGGTCACTGGGGAAACTGCGGGGTGGGGTCACGCCGGATCTCCTGTCCATTGCTGGGGAGATGACAGTTTAACGTCAAGCGCTGGTTTCGGGCATCCCGGGGCTGCCGCGCAGTCCATCGCCGGCAAGCCAGGGTCCCACAGGATTACCACATGCTTTGGGCTTTGCGCGGTACCTGTGGGAGCTGGCTTGCCGGCGATAGGGCCAGTACAGGCTAGCGAAAATGCCTCAAGCCACCTCAGCCCCATCATCCGGCCAATGCGGCTCATTGGCCCCCGGCGGCGTCAGCGGCGGCAGCCCATACGCCGCCCGCGCATCGTCACAGCTGGGGTTGTGCACCCCACCTTCCCACGACGCCTCGAACTCGCGGCAAGGGCTGGAACGGTTGGCATAGATGGTACAAGCCACCTCTTTACCGATCTCGCCCTCAAGGCTGACGCAGCGGCATGGCTTGGCATCGGTGCCGATCATGGCAACGCGGGTGGGGTTGATCTGCACCACCAGGTCGTCTGGCACAAGGCCCCCGGCAGACTGGCATTCGCCCCAGAAGAAGGACACACGGAAGTACCCGCAGCAGGCGCCGCAGTCAAGGCAAGGGTTATATTCAGACATGATGTCACGGAGGGAAGGTTGTTGTTATCGGGGCTGGCCCGCGGCGCCATTTTCATTCGAACCCGGGGCGGCTGGATAGAGGGGCCAAGCAAAATATTTTGCCGCTGATCCGGCCGCCCGCATCCGCTACCGCAGCGCCTTGTAGGTAGTTGCGTCCCAACGCGTCAACGCCAGGCCCTCGGTCGGGTCATAGTCATCACCGCACACCTTGCTGAAGTGCGTACAAGCCTCGCCGCAATGCACCAACCGATTATCTCGCTCACCCTCGGTCAGCACCGTGTAAGACTCGCTGCGCATGGCGTGGTACTGCCTTTCAGCAGCGCTCATAGTCCGGTGATACTCCATGAGCTGCCTATCGCTCAAGGCCAGTCGCTTGCCCAGCTCAACACCCCAGCGGGCAAGGCAGACTTCGGCAAAATGACGAACGACCAGCCCGGGTTCCTTGAGCACCTCGCCGCCGCTCGCACCATCGACCGACGCGTTGCCCACCAGCGTGGCATGACGCCCCGGCATCGGATAAATGCAGATCTTCGTACCACTGGCCACTGACGGGATCACGCAGGCAAAGCCTTTGGAACGCTCATCCCGCGAATAGAAGCCGACATATTCACGCACGTTTGCCGCCAGCGTGATGCGTTCGGCTTGCACATTGCCCACGCCGGGCACAGGGTCGATTGCAAAGATGTTCACCGGTATGTCCCGCAGTACCGGGTCTTGTGCCATGGCGTTGGCCAACATGTGGCAGCTGATACCGCCCCGGCTCCAGCCCACCAGGTTCACCTGGGTCGGAATGCGTGGTTTGCGAAACATGCTGATGATGCGCTCTTGCAGTTCCTGCGGAGTCGGATGGCGGTCACCGTAATCGTAGGTACGCCAGAACCAGGAGGCCGTGGAAGAAGCATCCGGAACAGGTACACCGGCGTTCTTCAGCCGCTCGTACTCTTCCTCGCTCAATTTGGTGCGGTGCCAGCTGCTTTCGCCTTTGATCACCTGCAGCACATGGTTGACGTTCTCTTCCCAGCCGCGGCCGAACAGTTGGCCAGTCCAGTTGAAATAACCTCCGGGCTCGACGAACAGGTTGTCGTCCTGAAGGTTGCCACTACCGGGACCGTCGACGGCTATCCAGTGCGCGAATTCGCGGCCCTGGTCGTTGCTGGCCAGGGTCGATACCAGTTCGCCGTTCCAGAAGTTGGGGTTGGCGTCGTCGAAGCGGTGGGAGCCGGTGCCGCAGAAATAGGCGGTGAAGACACTCATTTGTGGATCTCTGTGGTGAGAAATGAGTGCTGAAGATAGGTAGGCAGAACGATGGAATGCAGGCGGAAAGCGCTCACCTGAATAGCAATGGGGGCCGCAACGCGGCCCCCTGATGCTTACTTGTTGCTCAACCCGTCAGCGCGGAACATCTGCCGGATCCCGCGAATGGCCTGGCGAATACGGTCCTGGTTCTCGATCAGGGCAAAGCGCACATGGTCATCACCATAATCACCAAAGCCGATCCCCGGCGACACGCATACCTTGGCCTCGGCCAACAGCTTCTTGGAAAACTCCAGCGACCCCAGGTGTGCATACTGCTCCGGGATCTTGGCCCACACATACATCGACGCCTTGGGGTTCTCGACCATCCAGCCCATCTCGTGCAACCCCTTCACCAGCAGGTTGCGGCGCTGGCGATACTGCTCTGCAATGTCGCGCACGCACTGCTGGTCGCCTTCCAGCGCAGCAATGGCCGCAACCTGCAACGGCGTGAAGGTGCCGTAGTCGTGGTAGCTCTTGATCCGCGCCAGGGCACTGACCAGCTCGGGGTTACCGACCATGAAGCCAATCCGCCAGCCCGCCATGTTGTAGCTCTTGGACAGGGTGAAGAACTCCACCGCAATGTCCTTGGCGCCGGGCACCTGCATGATCGAGGGGGCTTTCCAGCCATCGTAGACGATGTCGGCGTAGGCCAGGTCGTGCACCACCAGCACGTTGTACTGCTTGGCCAACGCCACCACGCGCTCGAAGAAGTCCAGCTCCACGCACTGGGCAGTAGGGTTGGACGGGAAACCGAGGATCATCATCTTCGGCTTGGGGATCGACTCGCGAATCGCCCGTTCCAGCTCGTTGAAGAAGTCCACACCCGGCACCAGCGGCACCGAACGCACCTGGGCACCGGCAATGACCGCACCGTAGATATGGATCGGGTAGCTGGGGTTGGGCACCAGTACCGTGTCGCCCTGGTCGAGGGTGGCCAGCATCAGGTGCGCCAGGCCCTCTTTGGAGCCGATGGTGACGATGGCTTCGCTTTCCGGGTCGATGTCGACCTCGTAGCGTTCCTTGTACCAGTTGGAAATGGCCCGGCGCAGGCGCGGGATACCGCGAGAGGTGGAGTAGCCGTGGGTGTCTTCACGCTGGGCAACCTGCACCAGTTTCTCGACGATGTGCGGCGGGGTGGCACCATCGGGGTTGCCCATGCTCAGGTCGATGATGTCCTCGCCACGGCGGCGGGCAGCCATCTTGAGTTCGGCAGTGATGTTGAAGACGTAAGGGGGGAGACGATCGATGCGCGCAAAGCGGCGCGGCGAACCTGGGTTGGCCATGGCTTCCTCTGAGTACGTAAGCGCCCGGAACCGTCCGAGCGACGCTGGCCGATTTGGCGGCCTGGATCAGAAGATAGTGCCGAAACAGGATGTCTGTAAAGGATAATTTCCTGTTTTGTTATATTTTTTCAGATGTATTTTATGAAAATTTGAATTGTATGTTTTCATAACCGGCCCTTCTCGGGCACAGGAAAAACACCCATAAAAAAACCCCGGCACAATGGCCGGGGTTTTCGTGAAGCAGGCAGCAGTTTCAGCGTGCGTAGGTCATCAGCACGTCCGCAGCAGTCTGGCTGTCCACACCCATCATCACGCTCAGAGCGGTGACAGTGAGGATGGAGAAGCCGAACACTTTACGGGCCCACTTGCTGTCGTCCTCGGCTTTGTAGCCGCCCCATGCCATGTACAGCCAGTAAAGGCCCATGGCAGCTGCCACGGCCAGGTAGCCGAGGCCGGCGTAACCGCCGAGGGTAAGCATCAAGGTGGCGAGCACGAAGGCCAGCACGTACAGCACGATCTGCTTCTTCGCCGCCAGGACGCCACGTGCCACCGGCAGGACCGGAATGTTGGCAGCGCTGTAATCCTTGAAGCGGAAGATGGCGATGGCAAAGCTGTGCGGCATCTGCCACAGGCTGAACATCACCAGCAGGGTCACTGCAGCTAGGTCGAAGCTGTTGCTCACGGCGCAGTAGCCGATCACCGGAGGCATGGCACCAGACAGGCTGCCGACCAAGGTGCCGTGCACCGATTTACGCTTCAGCCACAGGCTGTAGAAACCGACGTAGACGATGAAGCCGATCAGCGCACAGAACGCCGACAGCGGGTTGGCCTGGACATACAGCAGGCTGAAACCCGCCACCCCAAGCAGGGTGGCGTAGATCAGCGCGAGGGGCAGCGACATGCCGCCCTGCACCATGACGCGGTTCTTGGTGCGCTCCATCTTGTGGTCGATGTCACGATCGATGCAGTTGTTGAACACGCATCCGGACGCCACCACCAGCGAAGTACCGATCACCACCGCCAGGAACAGGGCGAAATCCACATGGCCCTTCGAGGCAAGGAAGAAACCGCCTGCCACGGAAAGCACGTTACCGAAAATGATCCCCGGTTTGGTGATTTGGATAAAGTGCTTAACGGACATGCAGTCTTACCTCACTTGGCCAACATTTCGAAGTGGATGCTGAACATGATCCACAGCGACAGGCCGACAAGCAGAGCGATCACCAGGGTGGTGAACAGGAACGTCGATACGTTGTTGCGTTGCTCTTTCGAGCGGTCCATGTGCAGGAAGTAAACCAGGTGAACAACTACCTGGATCACGGCCATGGCAACAATGATCAGAACGGTCAGGTTCTTCGGCAGGCTGGCGGTCATGGCCAGGCCGAACGGGATCGCGGTCAGGATGATCGACAGTACAAAGCCGATCATGTACGACTTGACGCTGCCGTGATTACCTTCGTGATGAGTGTCGTGTGCGTTAGCCATTACAGAACTCCCAGCAGGTAAACGACGGTGAATACGCAGATCCAGACCACGTCCAGGAAGTGCCAGAACAGGCTCAGGCAGCTCATGCGGGTCTTGGCGGTCGGCGTGATGCCGTGCTTGTTGATCTGGTACATCATGATTGCCATCCAGATCAGACCAGCAGTCACGTGCAGGCCGTGGGTACCTACCAGGGCGAAGAAGCCCGACAGGAAGCCACTGCGCTGCGGGCCGAAGCCTTCGCTGATCAGGTGATGGAATTCATAGATTTCCATCGCGATGAAGCCTGCACCGAACAGGAAGGTCACAGCCAACCAGCCCAGTACGCCTGCTTTCTTGCCATCGAACATCTTCAGCATGGCGAAGCCGAAGGTGATCGAGGACAGCAGCAGGAACAGCGTTTCAACAGCTACGAAATCGAGCTGGAAGATGTCATGACCCGACGGGCCGCCGGCAAAACTGCCGGACAGCACCGCGTAGGTAGCGAAGAGCGACGCAAACAGGATGCAGTCGGTCATCAGGTACAGCCAGAAGCCCAGTACGGTCATCTGGCCCGAGTCGTGGTGGTGGTCGTCATGCCCATGGTCATGACCATGAGCAGCGCCGCCGTGCATTACTTGACTGGACATTGATTACACCCGCTCAAACGATTCGACACGTGCGCCGGCAGGCAGAGCACCTGCTTTGGCCAGCGCTTTCATACGCTCGCCTTCGATGCGCGCCACTTCTTCGGCTGGAACCATGTAGCCCTGGTCGTCACGGGCAGCGTGGCGAACGAAGACAGCGATGGTTGCAACCAGGCTTGCGCCAACCAGCCACCAGATGTGCCAGATGAAGGCAAAGCCGAAGACGGTGAGGAACAGGCCCATGAACAAACCGGTGGAGGTGTTGCTCGGCATGTGGATAGCGTCGAACTTGGTCGCTGGCTTGTAAGCCTTGCCGCTTTCCTTGGTTTCGTGCCATGCGTCCAGGCCAACCTGCTCAGGCATGTGAGCGAAGTTGTAGAACGGAGGTGGCGACGAAGTGGACCATTCCAGAGTACGGCCGCCCCATGGGTCGCCGGTCACGTCCAGGTTCTGGTTGCGGTCGCGAACCGATACGTACAGCTGGATCAGCTGGCAAGCGATACCGAACAGGATCAGCACGGCGCCGACAACGGCTACGTACAGGTAGGGTTCCCACAGTGGGTTGTCGGAGTGGTTCAGACGACGGGTCATGCCCATGAAGCCCAGGGCATACAGCGGCATGAACGCAACGTAGAAGCCCGACAGCCAGAACCAGAAGGCAGCTTTGCCCCACTTCTCGTTCAGGGTGAAACCGAAGGCTTTCGGGAACCAGAAGGCGAAGCCGGCGATGTAGCCGAATACCGCGCCACCGATGATCACGTTGTGGAAGTGCGCAATTACGAACAGGCTGTTGTGCAGGACGAAGTCAGCACCTGGAACGGCCAGCAGTACGCCGGTCATGCCACCGATGGAGAAGGTGACCATGAAGCCCAGGGTCCAGAGCATCGGTGCGGTGAAGCGCACACGGCCTTGGTACATGGTGAACAGCCAGTTGAACAGCTTCACACCGGTCGGAATGGAGATCAGCATCGTCGCCAGGCCGAAGAAGGTGTTGACGCTGGCGCCGGCACCCATGGTGAAGAAGTGGTGCAGCCATACCGCAAAGCCCAGGATGGCGATCGCGCCCGATGCGTAGATCATCGAGTGGTGGCCGAACAGGCGTTTGCCAGAGAACGTCGAAGTCACTTCCGAGAACACGCCGAAGGCCGGCAGGATCAGGATGTAAACCTCAGGGTGACCCCACGCCCAGAACAGGTTGACGTACATCATCGGGTTCCCACCAAGCTCGTTGGTGAAAATGTGGAAGTCCAGATAACGGTCAACAGTCAGCAGCGCGAGTGCAGCAGTCAGGATCGGGAACGAAGCAACGATCAGTACGTTGGCCCAGGTGCAGGTCCAGGTGAAGATCGGCATGTCCATCAGTTTCATGCCAGGTGCGCGCATCTTCATCACGGTGACGAGGAAGTTCACGCCGGTAAGCGTCGTACCCAATCCGGATAGCTGTAGCGCCCAGATGTAGTAGTCAACGCCCACCCCAGGGCTGTACTGAATGCCCGCGAGCGGCGGATAGGCAACCCAGCCGGTCTTGGCGAATTCACCAACGCCCAGCGAGATGTTGACCAGCAGCACGCCTGCCAGCAGCAGGTAGAAGCTCAGGGAGTTCAGGAACGGGAAGGCAACGTCACGTGCACCGATCTGCAGAGGAACCGCCAGGTTCATCAGGCCGGTGAAGAACGGCATCGCCATGAAGATGATCATGATCACACCGTGAGCGGTGAAGATCTGGTCATAGTGTTCAGGCGGCAGGTAGCCTTCGGAGCCACCGGTTGCGGCAGCCAGCTGGGTACGCATCATGATGGCGTCGGCAAAGCCGCGCAGCAGCATGATCATCGCGACGATGATGTACATCACGCCGATCTTTTTGTGGTCGACAGTAGTCAGCCACTCGCTCCACAAGTAGGTCCACTTGCGGAAATAGGTGATAAGACCGACGACAGCGATACCGCCGAGCGCGATCATGGCAAGCGTCACCATGACTATCGGCTCGTGATAGGGTATCGCCTCCAGGCTTAATTTACCGAACATCTCTTACTCCTCTGCACCGGCAGCTGGTTGCATACTCGATTCCACACCCTTGGTTGTGGCCAGGTCTTTGCTGCCTGCTTCTTCGTGGCTACGACCGCGGTTCATGCCTTCGTACTTGTCGACGATCAGCTGGAACTGCTCAGGCGAAGCCTCGCTGTACAGCGCGACTGGGTTGTTTTCGCTTGGTTTGGCCAAGGCGTCGTATTCGGCCTTGTCCAGCTTCTTCGGCGACTGCTTGACCTCGGCGACCCACTTGTCGAAGTCTTCCTGGGAGGTGGCAGTAGCCTTGAATTTCATGCCGGTGAAGCCAGCACCGCTATAGTTGGCGCTGATACCGTCGAACTCGCCGTTTTCGTTGGCGATCAGGTGCAGCTTGGTGGTCATGCCGGCCATGGCGTAGATCTGGCCGCCCAGGCCCGGGATGAAGAACGAGTTCATCACGGCGTCGGAAGTGACGCGGAAGTTGACCGGGGTGTTAGCCGGGAAGACGATCTTGTTGACCGTGGCAATGCCCTGCTCCGGGTAGATGAACAGCCACTTCCAGTCCAGCGCGACCACGTCGATCTGCACCGGCTTCACATCGGAATCCAGTGGACGGTATGGGTCCAGCTTGTGGGTGGAGTGGTAGGTGACGTAACCCAGGGCGATGATGATCAGGATCGGGATGATCCACACCGCGGCCTCGATCTTGGTCGAGTGCGACCAGTCAGGGGTGTAGGTGGCTGCCTTGTTGGAAGCACGGTACTTCCAGGCGAACGCCAGGGTCATGATGATGACAGGGATTACCACCAGCAGCATCAGGCCGGTAGCGATCAGGATCAGGTTCTTTTGCTCAATGCCGACCTGGCCCTTCGGGTCGAGCAGGGTCCAGTTGCACCCACTGAGTAAAAGCATGCCTAAAAAGGGCAATATGCCAAACAGTCTGGGGTAACGCTTTTTACTCATCTCACGACCTCTAGATCAGCTTGCTTCAATGCAATTTGTGTTTTGGTAGCCAACACTTCGTCCTGCCAAGTGAGGCATTTCGCGCCCGTACTCGCTCCTGCCTGGGGTCCGACTGCAGGACCTTGGCTTCGAGCGTGTTAGCGGTGCTTATGGTTTCGTAGGCAACAGGCCTGTACTTCAGACCAAGTCCATTTGGTGCGGGAAAACGCGGAGGGGGGTCCGCCCGGTATCGCCGTTGGGCGAAACTTGACGAAGTCAGCAAAAAGGAGCGCTGGGGCTTCCTTCAATCCTGCGACTCGCAAGCAGTGCCGAACGGAAATTGGGGGCGATTGTAGTGAGGTCGCCAACCCTTGACTATGACTTATTGAGCAACAGTCTTTTACAGAATCCGCAACAATAGCGCTCAATAATTCAACTTCGCGACAGTTTGTCGCACCCCGCTTGCCAGGCCTCAAAGCCGCATTCTGCAAGGCTTCGGGATTGATCCAGGTCAAGCGGCGAGCAACTTTTCCCTCTTCTCATGCGGCGTAAAAGCCCCCATGCAATTCGGGACTTTTGTCTAAGCCTGGCGTCGGTTGCGGTAGATACCGAGCGGAACCAGAATGGCGGTCAGCACGAACGCTACCAGCGCCCATTGCGCCAACGACAGGCCGAGGATCGGCGGGTACGGTGTGCTGCAGAAGCCGTCGACCTGGAACGCCAGCGGCCAGAGCTTGGCCAGTGGCAGGTCGTCCACGATCGGTTGCAGGGTGTCGATACCACAACTGACCATGGGGTTGGCGAGTATATACACATGGTTGCCGGCCGCAATAATTCCGCCAATGGCACTGAGCACCACCAGCACCTCGAAGAAGGTCAGGCTACGGCGCCCGGGCATCGCGGCAGCGAGGAACGCGAACACGGCAATGAACAGCAACGCGTAACGCTGCAGGATGCACAGCGGGCACGGAGCCTCACCCAGTACCACTTGCATATAGAGGGCGCCGCCGATCAGCGAGAGGCAGATCAGGCCCAACAGCACCAGAAAGCGCCGTTCCCGATTCAGGCGCGATGTTTGTTCGTTCATTGCCGGTTCCTTCGATGGATAGTGGCAGCGTGGTCCGCCTGCCTGGGCGCAAGTCTACACGCTGGGCATGGCCTGTGAGCATGCCGAGGGAGCGGCGCGGTAGCACTGCGCAGGGCTATCCGGTGAGGCTGAGACCGACCGCAACGGCGTCGGTTCAACGCCGGGCGGCAAAAAAGCGGCTGCCCGGGTGCCGCGCAGGGGCAAGCCCCTCGACACCCGGGAGTGAAGGATACCGTGATTAACGGAGGATTAATGATGAAAGCGGCGAACCCGGTTTCATCTTTCCTTATATACAGGCAGGAAGGTGTACTGCCTGTACCGGCCTTTTCGCGGGTAAACCCGCGAAGCGGCCAGGACAGGCGCTACATCACTCCAGCGCAGCCGCCGGCCCGAAGAACTCGTAGCGGCTCTGCTGCTCGGGCACGCCCAGCCCCTTCAGTTGGCGCTTCACCGCCGCCATGAAGCCCTTGGGTCCAAGGAAGTAGGCATCCACATCTCGCGCCTTCGGCAACCACTCGGCCAGCAGGTCTTCGCTCAACAGGCCCACAGCATCAGCCGCAGCGCCCTCCTCCGGCTCGGCATAGCAGTAGAAGCGCTTGAGCTGCGGGTGACGCGCCGCCAGGCCATCGACCCATTCACGGAAGGCATGCACCGCGCCGTTACGCGCACAGTGAATGAAATGCACCTCGCGCCGGGTTTGCAGCGCCGCCTGCAACATGGCCAGCGTCGGGGTAATACCCACGCCCCCGCTTATCAGCACCAGCGGCTTGTCGCTGGCCGCCAGGGTGAAGTCGCCCGCTGGCGGGAACAGTTGCAAGGTATCGCCCACGACCAGCTCATCGTGCAGGTAGTTGGACACCCTGCCGCCCAACTCACGCTTGACGCTGATGCGGTACTCCCTGCCATCGCACAGCGCCGACAGCGAATAGTTGCGGCGCTGTTCGGCACCGTCGATGCTCAGTCTCAGGCCAATGTACTGGCCAGGCTCGGCCTTGAGCACCGGTTTACCATCCACCGGGGCAAAGTAGAACGAAACGATCTCGCTGCTTTCCTGCTCGCGGCGTACCAGGCGGAATTCGCGGGTACCACGCCAGCCGCCCTCGGCCTCTTCCTTCTGTTTATAGAGGCTTTCTTCAGCACCAATCAGGATATCGGCCAGCTGGCCATAGGCCGCGCCCCAGGCATCGATCACCGCAGGGGTAGCGATTTCCTTGCCCAGTACTTCCTCGATGGCGCGCAGCAGGCAGCTGCCGACGATCGGGTAGTGCTCCGGCAGAATCTGCAAGGCAACGTGCTTGTTGATGATCTGCCCTACCAGCCCCCCCAGCTGCTCCAGTTGGTCAATGTGGCGCGCATACATCAGCACGCCGTTGGCCAACGCACGAGGCTGGTCACCACTGGCCTGGTGTGCCTGGTTGAACAGTGGGCGTACCTCGGGGTACTCGCTGAGCATCATCTTGTAAAAGTGGGTGGTCAGCGCTTCGCCGCCGCTTTCCAGCAGCGGTACAGTGGCCTTGATGATTGCACGTTGTTCGGCATTGAGCATTGCGACAACTCCTGAGCCTGTGGCTTCAAATGACTGCCTTGGGTATTTCAGCAATCGTGCCAACTTTTATCGCCAGTAAATTCAGGGGGTTGACGCCAATCATGTCAAAACGACCCACCTCGTCGTATAGTCATATCGACCCATAGGAGTCTTTATGACCGCAAAACCCTTGCTCACCACCCTGCTCCCCCTGGTCAGCGACCTCTCCCGCGACTTGCCCGACCAGGAGCGCTACCGCCGCTTGCTGCAAGCCATGCGCGGGCTATTGCCGTGCGATGCCGCCGCGCTGCTGCGCCTGGACGGTGAATGGCTGGTGCCGCTGGCGGTGGACGGCCTGAGCCCTGACACCTTGGGCCGGCGCTTCCGGGTCAGCGAGCACCCGCGCTTCCAGATACTGCTCAGCAGCCCGAAGCCCACTCGTTTCGCCAGCGACTCCGAACTGCCCGACCCTTACGATGGCCTGGTCAACGCCCCCGATGCCGACCTGCAAGTGCACGACTGCATGGGTTGCCCGTTGATGGTCGATGAGCGCCCCTGGGGCCTGGTCACCCTCGATGCCCTCACCCCCGGGCAGTTCCAGAGCCTGGAGCTGGATGCCCTGCAAGCCTTCGCCAGCCTGGCCGCCGCTACTGTTACCGTGGCCGAACGCATTGAGCACCTGGCTTTGCGCGCCGAAGACGAACACCTGCGGGCCGAAATCTACCGCCAAGCCAGCGGCCAGGATAAAGAACTGATTGGCCAGAGCCCGGCGCATAAGCGCTTGGTGGAGGAAATCCGCCTGGTCGGGGGCAGCGACCTGACTGTTCTGATCACTGGCGAAACGGGCGTTGGCAAGGAACTGGTGGCCCAGGCGCTGCACCAGACCAGCAACCGGGCCGACAAGCCACTGGTCAGCCTCAACTGCGCCGCCCTGCCCGATACCTTGGTGGAAAGCGAACTCTTCGGCCATGTACGCGGTGCCTTCACTGGCGCGCACGGCGAGCGCCGGGGCAAGTTCGAGCTGGCCAACGGCGGCACGTTATTCCTCGACGAAGTGGGCGAACTGCCGCTAACGGTGCAAGCCAAACTGTTGCGTGTGCTGCAAAGCGGCCAACTGCAACGCCTGGGCTCGGACCGCGAGCACCGTGTGGACGTGCGCCTGATCGCCGCCACCAACCGTGACCTGGCCGCAGAAGTACGCAATGGCAACTTCCGCGCCGACTTCTATCACCGCCTCAGCGTGTACCCGTTGCACGTACCGCCCTTACGCGAACGTGGGCGAGATGTATTGTTATTAGCTGGCTACTTCCTCGAACAGAACCGTTCACGCCTGGGCCTGAACAGCCTGCGCCTGAGTAGCGAAGCCCAGGCCGCGCTACTGGCCTATGAGTGGCCAGGCAATGTGCGCGAACTGGAACACCTGATCGGCCGCTCGGCCCTAAAAGCACTGGGCCAGCACCCCGATCGGCCACGCATTCTCACGCTTGAAGCCGTCGACCTGGACCTGCGCGCGGTGCGCGTAACCCCAGACGCACTCCCCTCCCCCGCAGCCCCTGCCCCACTGACAACATTGCCTGAAGGCGGCCTGCGCGAAGCGGTCGACCTCTACCAGCGCCAAGTGATCGAAGCCTGCCTGCAACGGCACCAGGATAATTGGGCGGCAGCGGCCCGCGAGCTGGGCCTGGACCGCGCAAACCTGAGCCGGCTGGCCCGCCGGCTGGGGCTTCGCTGAGGTTCAGTACAAAAGGATTAACCCAGAAAGCCATCTGGTTGCTTCCCGCCTGGCTGCTATATCTCCCTAACCACCCGAATTTCGACTGCCTGGTCGAGACTGCGTGTAACGCCCCCGCAAGGGCTCCGTGACGCAGGTTGTGGCCCGAACGGTTCGGGCCGGGGGATCCGGATACCAGCAGGGAGCGTTCATGGACAACATCGTCGTCGCCGATAAGCAAACCGAAGTCGCCACTCAGAGCGCCTGGGGCAATATCAACCTGAAAGGGCCAGGCGTGGTGCAGATGCCGGTGGCCCCCGACAAGGTCGCCACTGTTACCCAACGTGGGCAAGACCTGATCATCACCCTGAAATCGGGTGAAAAGGTCACCATCGGCAACTTCTTCGCCGTGGACCAGGCAGGGGTCGGCAGCGACATTGTCTTCGTCGGTGAAGACGGCACCCTGTGGCACGCGCAGTACGACGCAACGGCGTTCACCGGTTTCACCTTCGAGGATGTGAACTCGCTGGACGAACTGGTCGCGGGTATCGGCACTGCCGGTAGCGCCATGCCGACCTGGGCGATTGCCGGGCTCAGCCTGCTTGGCATCGGTGGCGCTGCGGCGGCAGCCGACAACGGAGGCGGCGGTAGCGGCGGTGGCGGTTCGGACCCCGATACCACCGCACCGGCCACGCCCATCGACCTGCTGGTGTCGCCGGATGGCCTGCGCCTGACCGGCCGTGGTGAAGCAGGCACCACAGTGAGCATCCGTGATGCTGCCGGCAACCTGATCGGCAGCGGCACCGTGGGTGCCGACGGCACCTTCGACGTGACGTTGAACCCGCCGCAAATCAACAGCGAAAACCTTGAAGTCACTCTGACCGATGGCGCCGGCAACGTCTCCACGCCTGGCACAGTCACCGCCCCGGATGTGACTGCGCCGCTGGCACCTACCGACCTTGCCATCAATGAACAGGGCACCACCCTCACCGGCCGTGCAGAACCAGGCTCTACGGTTTCGGTGCGGGGTGCCGACGGGGTGCTGCTGGGCTCAGCCGTGGCCGGTGCAGACGGTCAGTTCAGCATCACCCTGCAACCGCCACAGACCGAAGGCCAGGCTTTGGAGGTCAGCACCAAGGACGCAGCCGGCAACACCTCGCCTTCGGCCAGCATTGCAGCACCAGACGTCGAGACACCTGATACGACCGCCCCAGACCAGCCCACCAACCTCGCCCTTGCCAGCGGCGTAACCCTCACTGGCCGCGGTGAACCAGGGGCCACCGTGCAGGTGCGTGATGCGGCCGGCAACATCATTGGTACAGGCTTGGTCGGTGCCGACGGGCTATTCAGCGTCACCCTGTCGCCCGCCCAGGCCAACGGCGAAGCACTGGATATACGCCTGGTGGATGGTGCCGGCAACAGCTCGATCCCGCTTGAATTCACAGCACCCGACATCACCCCGCCAAGTGCAGTCAGCGACATTGCAGTTGGGAGTGGCGGCCTGGCGCTGAGCGGCCGAGGCGAACCGGGTGCCACTGTCGAAGTCCGCGACGCCAACGGCACCGTGATCGGCACCGGAGTGGTCGGGGCCAATGGCACCTTCCTGATTGACCTTGATCCTGCGATACAGCCGGGTGACCAGCTGAGCCTGGTGCAGACCGACCCCAGCGGCAACGCCTCCGTTGCCCTCGAATACGATGTGCCACTCACCACCGCGCCAGACAGCCCGAGCAACCTGGCCATCAATGCTGACGGCACCACGCTCACCGGTACCGCTCCTGCGGGCACCCGCGTAGAAGTGCACGATGCCAACGGTACGTTGATCGGCAGCGCCATCGCCAATGCCGATGGTACCTTCAGCATTGAGCTCAATCCCGCTCAGGCCAACGGCGAACTGCTGGATGTCGTCGCCATCGATGACAGCGGCATCTCTTCGCTGCCCGCACAAATCACCGCGCCAGACATTACCGCGCCTGCCGCACCGACTGAACTGGCTGTCAGCGCCGACGGCACCGTGCTCACCGGCCGTGCCGAACCGGGCAGCACCGTGCGCATCGTCGCCGCTGACGGTACCGAACTGGGCACCGCCGTGGTCGGCCCGACCGGTGTGTTCAGCATCAACCTCAACCCGCCACAGGTCGATGGCGAAGTGCTGCAAGCCACTGCCACCGATGCGGCCGGCAACACATCCACAGCCAGCTCGGTCACCGCACCGGATATCGACGGCGTCGATACCACGCCACCCGCAGCACCAACCGACCTGGTGATCGGCGTGGCCGGTAGCCAGCTCACTGGTCGTGGCGAAGCGGGCACCACCGTGCAGGTCCGTGACGCTGCCGGCAACCTGCTGGCGACTGGCACCGTTGGGCCGGATGGTACCTTTGTGGTGTCCTTGAGCCCTGCCGTGATCGACGGCAGCACCCTGCAAGTCACCCTGACCGATGCTGCAGGCAACGTATCGCCGCCCAGCGCAGTAAACTCGGCGGACTTGCTGCCTCCAGCACAGCCCACCGACCTGGCCTTGGCCGATGGCGTGACCTTCACCGGTCGCGGCGAGCCGGGCGCCACCGTGCAGGTGCGTGATGCCGCTGGCACCATCATTGGTACGGGGGTAGTGGGCGCCGATGGCCTGTTCAGCGTTACCCTTAACCCAGCCCAGGCCAACGGCGAAGCGCTGGACGTTCGGTTGGTGGACGCGGCCGGCAATACTTCTGCCCCGCTGCAATTCGATGCCCCGGATATCACGCCTCCTGCCGCTGTCAGCAACATCGCAGTCGGCAGCGGCGGCCTGGCCCTGAGCGGCCGAGGCGAACCGGGTGCCACTGTCGAAGTCCGCGACGCCAACGGCACCGTGATCGGCACCGGGGTGGTCGGGGCCAATGGCACCTTCCTGATTGACCTTGATCCTGCGGTACAGCCGGGTGACCAGCTGAGCCTGGTGCAGACCGACCCCAGCGGCAACGCCTCCGTTGCCCTCGAATACGATGTGCCACTCACTACCGCGCCAGACAGCCCGAGCAACCTGGTCATCGATGCCGACGGCACTACCCTCACCGGTTCCGCCCCGGCGGGCACCCGCGTAGAAGTGCACGATGCCAACGGTACGTTGATCGGCAGCGCCATCGCCAATGCCGATGGTACCTTCAGCATCGAACTGAACCCGCCACAAGCCAACGGCGAACTGCTGGATGTCGTCGCCATCGATGACAGCGGCGTCTCTTCGCTGCCCGCACAAATCACCGCGCCAGACATTACCGCGCCTGCCGCGCCGACTGAACTGGCTGTCAGCGCCGACGGCACCGTGCTCACCGGCCGTGCCGAACCGGGCAGCACCGTGCGGATCGTTGCCGCAGACGGCACCGAATTGGGCACCGCCGTGGTCGGCCCGACCGGTGTGTTCAGCATCAACCTCAACCCGCCACAGGTCGATGGCGAAGTGCTGCAAACCACTGCCACCGATGCGGCCGGCAATACCTCAACAGCCAGCTCTGTCACGGCGCCAGACATTGACGGCGGTGACACCACGCCGCCAGATGCCCCGACCAATCTGGTCATCGGCCTGGCCGGTAGCCAACTGAGTGGTCGTGGCGAAGCCGGCACCAGCGTGCAGGTCCGTGATGCCGCCGGCAACCTGCTGGCGACTGGCACCGTTGGGCCGGATGGTACCTTTGTGGTGTCCTTGAGCCCTGCCGTGATCGACGGCAGCACCCTGCAAGTCACCCTGACCGATGCTGCCGGCAACGTATCGCCGCCCAGCTCAGTAAACTCGGCGGACTTGCTGCCTCCAGCACAGCCCACCGACCTGGCCCTGGCCGATGGGGTGACCTTCACCGGTCGCGGCGAGCCGGGCGCCACCGTGCAGGTGCGTGATGCCGCTGGCACCATCATTGGTACGGGGGTAGTGGGCGCCGATGGCCGGTTCAGCGTTACCCTTAACCCAGCCCAGGCCAACGGCGAAGCGCTGGACGTTCGGTTGGTGGACGCGGCCGGCAATACTTCTGCCCCGCTGCAATTCGATGCCCCGGATATCACGCCTCCTGCCGCTGTCAGCAACATCGCAGTCGGCAGCGGCGGCCTGGCCCTGAGCGGCCGAGGTGAACCCGGGGCCACCGTCGAAGTTCGTGATGCCAACGGCACCGTGATCGGCACCGGAGTGGTCGGGGCCAATGGCACCTTCCTGATTGACCTTGATCCTGCGGTACAGCCGGGTGACCAGCTGAGCCTGGTGCAGACCGACCCCAGCGGCAACGCCTCCGTTGCCCTCGAATACGATGTACCACTCACCACCGCGCCAGACAGCCCGAGCAACCTGGTCATCGATGCCGACGGCACTACCCTCACCGGTTCCGCCCCGGCGGGCACCCGCGTAGAAGTGCACGATGCCAACGGTACGTTGATCGGCAGCGCCATCGCCAATGCCGATGGCACCTTCAGCATCGAACTGAACCCGCCACAAGCCAACGGCGAACTGCTGGATGTCGTCGCCTTCGATGACAGCGGCGTCTCTTCGCTGCCCGCACAAATCACCGCGCCAGACATTACCGCGCCTGCCGCGCCGACTGAACTGGCTGTCAGCGCCGACGGCACCGTGCTCACCGGCCGTGCCGAACCGGGCAGCACCGTGCGGATCGTTGCCGCAGACGGCACCGAATTGGGCACCGCCGTGGTCGGCCCGACCGGTGTGTTCAGCATCAACCTCAACCCGCCGCAGGTCGATGGCGAAGTGTTGCAAGCCACTGCCACCGATCCCGCCGGCAACACATCCACAGCCAGCTCGGTCACCGCACCGGATATCGACGGCGTCGATACCACACCACCCGCAGCACCAACCGACCTGGTGATCGGCGTGGCCGGTAGCCAGCTCACTGGTCGTGGCGAAGCGGGCACCACCGTGCAGGTCCGTGACGCTGCGGGCAACCTGCTGGCGACTGGCACCGTTGGGCCGGATGGTACCTTTGTGGTGTCCTTGAGCCCTGCCGTGATCGACGGCAGCACTCTGCAAGTCACCCTGACCGATGCTGCCGGCAACGTGTCGCAGCCGGGCTCGGTGACCTCCGCCGACCTGCTGCCTCCGGCTCAACCCACCGACCTGGCCCTGGCCGATGGGGTGACCTTCACCGGTCGCGGCGAGCCAGGCGCCACCGTGCAGGTGCGTGATGCCGCTGGGACCATCATTGGTACGGGTGTGGTGGGCGCCGATGGCCTGTTCAGCGTCACCCTTAACCCAGCCCAGGCCAACGGCGAAGCGCTGGACGTTCGGTTGGTGGACGCGGCCGGCAACACTTCTGCCCCGCTGCAGTTCGATGCCCCGGATATCACCCCGCCCGCGGCGGTCAGCAACATCGTGGTCGGCAGCGGCGGCCAGGCCCTGAGCGGGCGTGGCGAAGCCGGCGCCACCGTCGAAGTGCGTGATGCCAACGGCACGGTAATCGGCACAGGCGTAGTGGGTGCCAACGGCACCTTCCTGATCGACCTTGACCCGGCCGCGCAGCCCGGCGAACAACTGAGCCTGGTGCAGACCGACCCCAGCGGAAACGCCTCCGAAGCGCTGCAGTTCGAAGTTCCGGTAACCACCGCCCCGGCCAGCCCCAGCGATCTGGTGTTCGCCGAGGACGGCACCAGCATCAGCGGCACGGCGCCGGCCGGCACCCGCGTGGAAGTGCACGACGCCAACGGCACGCTGATCGGCAGTATCGTGGCCGGCCCTGATGGCAGCTTCACTGTCGTTCTGGCCCCCGCCCAGGCTAATGGCGAACTGCTGGACGTCGTTGCCATCGATGATGCGGGTGTATCGTCACTACCAACGCAAATCACCGCGCCAGACATTACCGCGCCGGTCGCCCCGAGCGAACTGGCCGTCAACGCCGATGGCACTGTCGTCACCGGCCGTGCCGAACCGGGCAGCACCGTGCGGGTACTGGCCGCCGATGGCACTACCGTGCTGGGTAGCGTCGTGGTTGGCGCTACCGGCAGCTTCAGCATCACCCTCAGCCCGCCACAAGTGGACGGCGAAGTGCTGCAAGTCACCGCCACCGATGCGGCAGGCAACACCTCGACGGCAGGTTCAGTCACCGCCCCAGACATCGACGGTGGCGACATCACGCCACCCGACGTACCAACCAATCTGGTGGTCGGCCTGGCCGGCAGCCAGCTGAGCGGGCGTGGCGAAGCCGGCACTACCGTGCAGGTGCGTGACGCCGCAGGTACTGTGCTGGCAACCGGTACGGTCAGCCCCGACGGCACATTTACGGTGACCTTGGCTCCTGCCGTGAACAACGGCAGTACCTTGCAAGTCACCCTCACCGATGCCGCTGGCAACGTCTCGCAACCCGGTTCAGTCACTTCGCCGGACTTGCAGGCCCCTGCGCAACCTACTGACCTGGCCCTGGCCGAGGGTGTCACCTTCACCGGCCGCGGCGAACCCGGTGCCACCGTGCAGGTGCGCAATAGCGCCGGCACTGTGATCGGCACCGGCCTGGTCAACGCAGACGGCACCTTCAGCGTCACCTTGTTCCCCGCCCAGGCCAATGGCGAGGCGCTGGATGTGCGGGTGGTGGATGCCGCCGGCAACAGCTCGGCGCCACTGCAGTTCGACGCCCCCGACATCACCCCGCCTGCTGCCGTCAGCAATGTCGTGGTCGGTGCCAGTGGCCTGGTGCTCAGCGGTCGCGGCGAAGCGGGTGCAGCCGTCGAAGTGCGTGATGCGGGCGGTACCGTCATCGGCACCGCCACGGTCGGAGCCAACGGCACCTTCACGGTCAATCTCGACCCGGCAGCCCAGCCAGGCGCCGTGCTGAGCCTGGTACAGACCGACCCGAGCGGCAACGCGTCCGAAGCCTTGCAGTATGAAGTACCACTGACCACTGCCCCCGATAGCCCAAGCGGCCTGGTGGTTGCCGCCGATGGCACCAGCCTCACCGGTTCTGCCCCGGTGGGCAGCCGTGTGGAAGTGCGTGATGGCAACGGCATCCTGGTCGGCAGCGTGGTGGTGGGCGGCGATGGCACCTTCACCGTCATCCTCAACCCGGCCCAGGCCAACGGCGAACTGCTGGATGTAGTGGCCATCGACGGCACAGGGGCATCGTCGCTGCCGGTGCAGGTCAGCGCGCCAGACATCACCGCGCCAGCCGCGCCAAGCGAACTCGCGATCAATGCCAACGGTACCGTTGTCACCGGCCGTGCCGAAGTGGGCAGCACCGTGCGCGTTCTGGCTGCCGACGGCACTACGGTGCTGGGCACGGCGGTGGTGGGTGCGACCGGTAGTTTCAGCATCACCCTCACCCCGGCACAAGTGGACGGTGAAGTGCTGCAAGTCACCGCCACCGACGCCGCCGGCAATGCTTCCGGCGCCGCTAGCGTCACAGCCCCCGACATCGACGGTGTCGATACCACGCCACCCCTGGCGCCGACCAACCTGGTCGTTGGCCTGGCCGGTGGCCAGCTGAGCGGCCGTGGCGAGGTGGGTGCCACCGTGCAGGTGCGCGATGCCCAAGGCAACGTGCTGGCCAGCGGCACGGTCAACCCGGACGGCACCTTCCAGATCGCCCTGACACCGCCCGTCAACGATGGCAGCACCCTGCAAGTGGTGCTGACCGATGCCGCCGGCAATGCCTCCACTCCAGGCACGGTGGCCTCCCCAGACCTGCAGTCCCCTGCTCAGCCCACCGGCCTCGACCTGGCCAGCGGCGTTACCTTGACCGGTAGCGGTGAACCTGGCGCCACTGTGCAAGTACGCGACACCTCAGGCACCGTGATCGGTACCGGTGTGGTCAACCCGAACGGCAGTTTCAGCGTTACCCTGTCCCCCGCCCAGGCCAATGGCGAAGTCCTCGACATCCGCCTGGTGGACGCCGCCGGCAATACCTCGACGCCGCTGCAATTCAACGCCCCGGACATCACCCCACCTGCGCAGGTCAGCAATATCGTGGTCGGTGCCGATGGCCTGACCCTGAGCGGTCGCGGTGAGGCCGGTGCCACCGTTGAGGTGCGGGACACCAATGGCACACTGATCGGCACAGGTACGGTGACCGGCAACGGCACCTTCGTGCTCGACCTCGACCCGGCCGCGCTGCCGGGCGAACGCCTGAGCCTGGTGCAGACCGACCCAAGCGGCAACGCTTCCCAAGCTTTGACCTTCGACGTACCGTTGGTGACCACGCCGGCCAGCCCGAGCGACCTGGTGTTCGCGGCGGACGGCACCAGCATCAGCGGTTCGGCGCCAGTCGGCAGCCGTGTGGAAGTGCACGATGCCAATGGGAACCTGGTTGGCAGCATCGTAGTGGGTGCCGGGGGCACCTTCACCGTTGTGCTCACCCCAGCCCAGGCCAACGGCCAGCTGCTGGATGTGATCGCCATCGACACCAACGGGGCCTCGTCACTGCCGACACAAGTGACTGCGCCGGACATCACCGCCCCAGCCGCGCCAAGTGAACTGGCCGTCAGCGCCGATGGCAGCGCAGTGACCGGGCGCGCCGAAGCCGGCAGCACCGTACGCGTGCTGGCCGCCGACGGCACTACCCTGCTGGGCAGTGTCGTGGTGGGCGCCAGCGGGGCCTTCAGCATTGGCCTCACCCCGCCGCAAGTGGCAGGCGAACAGTTGCAGGTAACCGCCACCGATGCCGCAGGTAATGCCTCCACAGCCGGTACCGTTACCGCGCCGGTCATCGATAACGGCGGCGATACCACGCCGCCGGCGCCAGCCACCAACCTGGTGATCAGCGCCGACGGCCGTACGGTTTCAGGCCGCGGCGAAGTGGGTGCCACCGTCAAAGTGCTCGACGACCAGGGCCAAGTGCTGGTGAGCGGCACCGTTCAACCCGATGGCAGCTTCAACGTGCAGTTGCCAACCCCAGTGGTGGATGGCTCCTCCCTGCAGGTGACCCTGACCGATGCCGCCGGCAACGTCTCCACACCTGGCCCACTGACCGCGCCAGACCTTGTGGCCCCCCTGCAACCAACGGGCTTGGTGTTGACCAATGGCGACACCCTGACCGGTACTGCCGAAGGCGGTGCCCGGATAGAGGTGAAAGACGGCTTGGGCAACCTGATCGGCAGCGCCATCGCCCAGCCGGATGGCAGCTTCAGCCTGACCCTGAACCCGCCACAGGCCAATGGCGAAACACTGTCCATTACCGTGACCGATGCGACAGGTAACACCTCTGTACCGCTGAGCTATGTGGCCCCGGACATCACGGCACCGACACTCGTCACTGACGTGGTGGCCGCCGATGGCAGCCTGGCCGTGTCTGGCCGTGGCGAACCCGGTGCCACGGTGGAAGTGCGTGATGCGCAGGGTACGGTGCTCGGCACCGGCACCGTCGCGCCAAATGGCACCTTCGTGGTCGACCTCGAAACGCCGTTGGCGGCGGGCGAAACCCTGGTGCTGGTGCAGACCGATGCCGCCGGCAATACCTCGGTAGGGCTTAGCGTGACGGTTGCCGATGCACCGCTGCCCGAGAGCCCCAGCGGTGTCGTGGTGAGCGCAGATGGCGCCAGCGTTTCCGGTACCGCACCGACGGGCACGCAGGTGCAGGTGCGTGACGCGCAGGGCAATGTGCTGGGCAGCGCACAGGCAGGTCCGGACGGCAGCTTCACCATCGGACTGACCCCGGCACAAGCCAACGGCGAAACCCTGGATGTGGTGGCTGTGGATGGTGCCGGCAACGCGTCACTGCCGACCCAGGTCACCGCCCCTGACATCACTCCACCCAATGAAGCCAGCCAGCTGCAACTGAGCGCCGATGGCAGCCTGCTCACTGGCCGCGGCGAGCCGGGCACCACCGTGCAGGTCATCAGCGCCCAGGGTGTCGTGCTGGGCAACGCCCAGGTCGGCGCCGACGGCGTGATCAGCGTGGTGCTCAACCCGCCGCAAACCGACGGCCAGGAACTGGACGTGGTGCTGCGCGACGCGGCCGGCAATACCTCGACCGCCACCGTCATTGCCCCCGATCTGGATGGCCCGCTGCAACCCTCGGGGATGGCCATCGATACCGCAGGCATTCACCTGACCGGCCAGGGCCAAAGCGGCTCCATCGTCACCGTGCGCGATGCCAACGGCAACGTGCTGGGCACCGCCATAGTGGGTGCAGACGGGAAGTTCGACGTCACCCTCAATGCGCCACAGCGCAATGGTGAGAGCCTGAGCGTCGAGGCCACCGACAACCTGGGCAACAGCGCCGGCCCGGTGAGTTTCACCGCACCCGACTCCACGCCGCCGCAGGCGGTCACCAACCCGACCATCGATGGCACAGGCACCACGGTCACTGGTAGCGGCGAACCTGGCGCCACCGTGACCGTGCGTGGGCCGGATGGCAGCGTGCTGGGCAGTGCCGTGGCAGGCCCGAACGGTGCATTCGAAATCATCCTCACTCCACCACAGACCAACGGCCAGGCACTGACCGTGGAGCAGCGTGACCCAACCGGCAACCTGTCGGCGGCGGCCGACCTGCCGGCACCGGACACCGAGTTGCCGGCAACCCCGACCGGCCTGACCCTGTCTGGCGATGGCAGGACCATCACCGGCAGTGGCGAGCCAGGTGCGCAGGTGAGTGTTACCAATACAGCAGGTACCGTGCTGGGCACCGCCACGGTTCAGCCAGACGGCAGCTTCCTGGTGAGCATCGACCCGCCCCAGCTCAATGGCCAGACGCTGTCTGTGACCCAGGCGGACAGCGCCGGCAACGACTCCCCAGCCGGCACCGTGACCGCGCCTGACTTGGAGGCACCGCTGCCAGCGCAAGGCCTGGGCCTGGATCCGACCGGCACACTGCTCAGCGGCCAGGGCGAGGCAGGCACCACGGTAGAAGTTCGCAACGCGGCAGGCGACCTGCTGGGTACCATTCAGGTGGAGCCCGACGGCACGTTCGAAGTACCACTCGCCCCCGCCCAGACCAACGGCGAAGTATTGTCGGTGGTGTTGATCGATGGCGATGGCAATGCCTCACCGTCTGCCAGTTTCACCGCCGATGACAGCAGCGCGCCAACAGCGCCGGGCGGCCTCACCATCACCCCAGGCGGCAACGCCATCCAGGGTACTGGTGAAGCAGGGTCCACGGTGGAAGTGCGGCTTACCGACGGCACCCTGGTGGGTACCATCGTCGTGCCGGCAGGTGGCAGCTTCACCGTGCCACTCTCGCCCGCCCAACTGGACGGCCAGTCACTCAACGTGACCCTGACCGATACTGCCGGCAATGTGTCCCTTCCCGGCCAGATCAATGCGCCGGACATCACGCCACCGGCAGTGCCCACGGGCGTGCTGGTCAGTCCGGACGGCAGCACCGTCACCGGCAATGCGCCTGGCGCCAACTCAGTGTCCGTGGACGACGGGAATGGCAATGTGGTCGTGGTGGCCGTCAATCCGGATGGCAGTTTCAGCGTACCGCTGGATACCCCGCTGACCAATGGCCAGACGGTGACCGTGGTGGTGACCGATGCAGCCGGTAACGACTCTGCTCCGGTCTCCGTCAACGCCCCGGATACAACCGACCCGGATGCGGCCACCGGCCTGACCGTGAGCCCGGATGGCAGCACAGTGGGAGGTAGCGCGGAACCTGGGAGCACAGTGGAAATCCGCAATCAGGATGGTAGCGGCGTGCGCGGCACGATAACCGTCGGGCCAGACGGCACCTTCGTGGTTGACGTCGACCCGCCACTGGCCACCGGCGAAACCGTCGATGTGGTGGTGATCGACCCTGCCGGCAATGAATCCTCCGAAGTGCCACTTGCCGGCCCGACCGGCACCGAGGTGGCCACACCTTCGGCCCTGTCCATCAGTGCCGACGGCTTCCTGCTGACCGGCCAAGGTACGGTCGGCTCGCTGATTACCGTGACCTCCGGTGGCACCACCCTGGGCACCGCCACGGTCGGCAGCGATGGCACCTTCAGGGTGTTCTTCCAGAACGCCCAGCTCAACGCCCAGATCTTGCAGGTCAGCGCCAAGGCTACCGTCGATGGCCAGCCTTCGGTGCCAGCCATTGTCGTGGCCAACGACACCACGGCGCCAAACGCACCGACCCAAGTCGTCCTCAACGCCACCGGCAGCACGCTGACAGGCCAAGGCGAAGTGGGTGCTACCGTGCGCGTGACCGATGCGCAGGGCAATCTCCTGGGAACCGCGCCCGTCGGCAGCAACGGCCTGTTCAGCATCGATTTCTCACCCGCTGTCGCCAACGGCCAGAACCTGATCGTGACCCAGGCCGACGCGGCGGGTAACGTCTCGCTCGCGGCCACCCTGCAAGCCCCTGACCTGCAGGCACCGCTGGCCGCCAGCAACCTCAGCCTCAACAGCGCGGCCACCGTGCTCAGCGGCCAGGGCGAAGCCGGCGCCACCGTGACCGTACGCGATGCCAGTGGTGCCATCCTGGCCACCGGCACCGTCAACCAGAGTGGGCAGTTCCAGATCACACTGCCCAGCGCGCAAACCAGCGGCAGCGCGTTGCAAGTCACCCTCAGCGATGCCGCCGGTAACATTTCCGGCCCGGCCAGCCTGACGACGCCAGACCGCACGCCGCCTGCCGCCATCACCAATCCGGAGCTGAGCCAGGACGGCCGGCAGCTGTCCGGCAGTGGCGAAGTGGGGGCTACCGTGCAGGTGCGCAACGCCGCCGGTGCGTTGCTGGGCACGGCCACGGTGGGCGCCGACGGTCGCTTCACCGTGACCTTCGACACCCCGCAAGCCACCGGCCAGGCCATCGGCGTGACGCAAGTGGATACCGCCGGCAACACCTCGCCAGCCGTCAATGTGGCCACCCCGGACCTGACCCCACCGACCCCACTCACCAACGTGGTGCTGAACAACAACGGCCTGACCCTGACCGGCTTGGGCGAAGCGGGTGCCACAGTCACCGTGCGCGGCCCGGACGGTACCATCATCGGCACTGGACTGGTGGCCGCCAACGGCAGCTTCACCCTCACCCTGAACAGCGCCCAGCTCAACGCCCAGCACCTGAGCGTTACGCAGACCGACGCAGGCAACAACACCTCTGCCGCCGTGGCCGTTACCGCGCCGGACTTCACCCCACCCGCTGCACCGACTGCACTGGCCCTCGCCGCCACCGGGCTGCAACTGTCCGGTAACGCCGAAGCCGGCAGCACCGTGACCGTGCGCGATGCCAGCGGCAACGTGCTGGGCACGGCGACAACCGGCAGCAACGGCACCTTCCAGGTCACCCTGAACAGCGCCCAGACCAACGGGCAGACCCTGCAGGTAACGGCTACCGACGCGGCCGGCAACGTTTCACCGGCCGCGCCTTACACCGCAGCCGATACCACGCCGCCAGCGGCCGTTACCAACCTGGCGGTGTCTGCCAGTGGCACCACCCTGACAGGCAATGGCGAAGCCGGTGCGACCGTCACCGTACGGGCACCCGACAACACCGTGCTGGGCACCGCCACGGTCGGCGCCGACGGCCACTTCAGCGTCACCCTGTCGCCAGCCGCGATCACCGGTGAAAGCCTGAGCGTGGTCCAGGCCGACGCCGCACAGAACGTCTCCCCTGCACAAAACGTCACCGCGCCGGGCCTTCTGGCACCGGCGACACCGGACAACCTGGTACTGGCCGCCGACGGCCTGTCGGTGACCGGTACCGCGACGGTGGGCAGCACGGTCAAGGTGTATGGCCCCAACGGCGTATTGCTGGGCAGCAGCCCGGTAGCCAACGACGGTACCTTCACCGTCAACCTCGGCAGCGCCCAGGCCAACGGCGAACGGTTGGAGGTAAGCGCCACCGGCAGCGACGGCGCAGTCTCGCTGCCGGCGACCCTGCAGGCACCGGACACCACGGCACCGCAACCACTGACCAACCTGGTGCTGTCCAACGACGGCCTGGTACTCACTGGGCGCGGTGAGCCAGGTGCCACCGTCACCGTCATCGGCGAAGGAGGGATCGACCTGGGCACCGCCGTGGTCGATGCCAGCGGCAACTTCAGCGTCAACCTCAGCGCCGCGCAGATCAACGGCGAACAGCTCAGCGCCAGCCAGTCCGATGTGGCCGGCAACGAGTCCAACAGCGTCAGCCTGACCGCCCCCGACCGCGTGGCGCCGGATGCGGCTGGCAACCTGGCCTTCGCTGGCGGTGGCAGCCTGCTCAACGGTACCGGTGAAACGGGGGCTGCTGTTCGCGTGCTGGCCGCCGACGGCACGGTGCTGGGCAACGCAACGGTACGCGCCGACGGCACGTTCCAGGTCAACCTCGCCTCGCCTCAGGCCAACGGCCAGCAGGTGCAGGTGGTGCTGACCGATGCCGCCGGCAACCAGTCCGCCGCCAGTGCCATCACTGCACCGGACACCACGGCACCCGCAGCACCCACCGCGCTGGCAATATCCAGCGATGGCGTGACCATCACCGGCCGCGGCGAAGTGGGCGCGCTGGTCACCGTCACCAACCCGGCAGGCCAGCCAATCGGCAGCGCCACCGTCGATGCCAGCGGCCACTTCACCATCACCCTCACCCCGGCGTTGGGCAACGCCGAACTGCTCAGCTTCACCCAGGCCGATGCCACCGGCAACGTGTCGGCCGTGGCCACCCTGCAAACCCCGGACTTCACACCGCCAGCTCCCCTTACCGCCGTGGTGATCAACGCCGACGGCAGTGTGGTCAGCGGCCTGGGCGAAGCAGGCGCGACGGTCACCGTCAGCAATGCCGCCGGCACCGTGCTGGGTACCGGCACAGTGCTGGCAGACGGCACCTTCCGCGTCGAGCTTTCGCCCGCGCAAATCAACCACCAGGTGCTGTCGGTGCAGCAGGCCGACCCACCCGGCAACATCAGCTTGCCGGTCACCGTTCAAGCACCGGACTATACGCCCCCCGCCGCCGCAACCGGGCTGCAGCTCAGTGTGGCAGGCGATGAACTGGGCGGTGTCGGCGAAGCGGGCGCTACCGTGCGCGTGTATGTCGGCACCACACAGATCGGCACTGCCGTGGTGGCTGCCAATGGCACCTTCGTGGTCGAGCTGGATACCCCGCAACTGAATGGCCAACTGCTGCAGGTCACCCTGACCGACAGCAGCGGCAATGTATCGACGGTCAGCACGGTCACGGCGCTGGACATCACCCCGCCGGCCACCGTGATCGCCAGCCTCAACGACAGCGGCACCCAACTGATCGGTACCGCCGAAGCCGGCACCCGCGTCACCGTGGTCAACAACAACGGCGACCTGCTGGGCCAGGTCACAGTCGACCCGGACGGCACCTTTGTGCTCGACCTGAACAACCCGCAAATCAATGGCCAGGTACTGACGGTGATCGCCCAGGACGCCACCGGCAACCCGTCGGCGCCCTTGCAGGTAACCGCGCCAGACCTGACAGCACCGGTGCAGCCAGGCAACCTGCTGCTCAACCCGGCAGGCACGTCGATGACCGGTACGGCGGAAGCCGGCTCCACCATCACTGTTCGTGGCCCTGACAACAGCCTCGTGGGTACAGTGGTGGTGGGTGGCAATGGCGAGTTCACCGTTGCCATCAACCCGGCTCAGAACAATGGCCAACTGCTGACCGTGGTGTCCACCGATGCTGCCGGCAATGCCTCGATACCCGCCAGCTACCAGACCAACGACACCTCGCCACCCGCCGTGGTGACCAACCTGGCGATCGACAATACCTATAGCTCGTTAACCGGCAGGGGCGAAGCCAATGCCACGGTCACCGTCAGAATCGGTGGCCCCACCGGCACCGTGATCGGGACCGGTCTGGTGGATGCCGCTGGCAACTTCCAGATAAACCTTTCGCCGACGCCGGGCTCAGCCGCACTCCTCTCCGTGAGCCAGTCCGACGGTACCAATACCTCAGGGGCCGTGACGTACATCACCCCTCTGGTACCGCCACCCGAACCTCCGACCAATGCGATACTGGGCAGCGACGGCCTTACCTTGACCGGTACGGCCGCAGCCGGCGCAAGCATTCGCGTCTACGATGCTGCCGGCAACCTGATCGGTTCAGGCTCCGCCAACATCGGAACGGGTAGCTTCAGCATCACGCTGAACGCGGCTCAACTCAACGGCCAGCACATCTCGGTGACGGCAGTCTCCCTGCTGGGCGGCGAATCGCAGCCGGTCTTCCTGCAAGCGGCCGACATCACCCCACCGGCCAACCCGGTGGTTACCAGCCTGTCGGCCAATGGCCTGGTGCTTACCGGTACCGGTGAGGCCGGTGCCACAGTGACCGTACGTGATGCCAGCAACAACGTGCTTGGAACGGCGTTGGTGAATGGCGGTGGCGTGTTCACCGTCAACCTCAACGCGGCGCAGCTCAACGGCCAGGTACTGGGCGTGAGCCAGACCGACGCCGCAGGCAACGCGTCTGGCAGCACCAGCTACACGGCAGTCGATGTCCAGCCGCCAGCCGTGCCGACCAACGTGGCCATCAACGGCACAGGCACGGTACTGACCGGTAACGGCGAAGCAGGCGCTACCGTCACCGTGCAAGGCCCGAGTGGCCAGGTGGGTACCGGCGTGGTGCAAGCCAACGGCTCCTTCAGCATCACCCTGACCTCGCCACAGAACGATGGGCAATTGCTGGTGGTGCGCCAGACCGATGCAGCCGGCAACCTGTCCGCCAGCACCAGTTTGACCGCACCGGACACCACGCCGCCCGCAGCCCCGGTGGCGGTCATCAACGCCAACGGCACCTTGGTCAGCGGCTCTGGCCAGGTCGGCAGCACCGTCACCGTGCGCAATAGTGCCGGCACCGTCCTGGGTACCGCAACGGTGGGCACCAACGGCCTGTTCGTAGTCAGCTTGGCTGCCGCGCAAATCGACAACCAGGCGCTCAGCGTCACCCTCACCGACAGTGCCGGCAACGTGTCTACCGGCACCGCCCTGACTGCACCGGACCTGACCCCGCCTGCAGTGGCCGGAAACCTGCAGATCAGTGCCGACGGCAGTACCCTCACCGGCACCGGCGAAGCAGGCGCCACCGTCACTGTGCGCAGCGCCAGCGGTACCGTGCTGCAAACCGCGACCGTACAACCGAACGGCAGCTTCACCGTGACCCTGAGCCCACCTCAGGACAACGGCCAGGTCCTTTCGGTCGGCCTCACCGACCCGCGTGGCAACGTGTCGGGCAACGTCACCATCACCGCGCCCGATGTGGATGCCAACGCCCCGGTCATCGCCAGCGACAACCTGGCAACGGCAACGGTCAACCTGGTACCGGTCACTGCAACCAAGACCTACACCGACAGCTTCACCACCCTGCTGTCGGGCTTCACCAAGACCTACACCTGGACCGTAGCCGCCGGCACCACGGTGGACCCGACCCTGACACTGACCACCAACAGCGTACTGGCGCTGCTCAACAACTCCACGTTCACCCTGCAAGTGAAAGACGCTACGGGCGCCTGGGTGACGCTTGCCACCGGCAACACCCAGGGCCTGCTCGACCTGATCGTGCTACCACTCGGCCTGCAGGTCGATATCGGTACCCTGCAAGCCGGTGACTACCGCCTGACCGTGGGCAGTGGCGGTATAGGCCTGATCACCAACGTGACCACTTCGCTGGACATCACGGCCACCAGCCTGACCGAGTTCACCGGGACAGGCACCGCCACCACCGGCAACGTCATCACCGATGTGGGCACCGATGGCACTGTCGATGCACGTGGCCCGGACAGCGCCGCCGTGCTCCAGGTGTTCAAGGACGGCAGTTATGTCGCGGCCGGCAGCGCCACCACGGTACAAGGCCTGTACGGCACCCTGGTGATCCGCGCGGACGGCAGCTACACCTACACGCCAAACGGCAGCCCGAGCAGTGTCGGCAAGGTCGATGTGTTCAGCTACCAGCTGGTGCATGCGAACGGCCTGTCCGACTCCGCCAACCTGTATGTGCGTATCGACAGCCCGCAGGCCACGGAGGTGTGGAGCGACATCAACTACGGTGCGCCGGCCACAGTGGTAGATGCCGTCAACGACGTCGGCTTCAGCCACCTGACCCTGGTCAACCGTGTAGACACCAGCAGCAGCTCGCTGGGCACGCTGAGCCTGCCGGTAATTGGCACGCGCCAGGCCACCTACACCACCGCGGTTGCAGCCGATACCACGGCAAACCTGCAAGTGGTGGTCAACTCCACCAACCTGTTGAGCCTGCTCAACGGCACCACCATCGAGTTGCTCAAGCTCAATCCGGCCACCGGCCAGTATGTGCTGGTGCAGTCGGTGCCTGGCAGCTCATTGGTCAGCCTGCTGGGGGGCGGTGCGGCTTATACCTTCCAGAACCAGGGGACGGGTACCTACCACATACGCGTTACAGCGGGCGGCATCGGCTTGCTCAGTTCCATCACCACCAGCGTGAACGCCACCACCACGCACCTCACCGAGTTCGTGGTCAGCAGCGCGACCACGGCAACCGGCAACCTGCTAGCGGATGACACCGTGGGTTCGGCCTTGACCGTGCTGAGCGTGCTGACGGCGGCCAACACCTACACCATCCCGGGCTATAACGGGGTGAGCGTGGCGGGCACCTACGGCACGCTGCTGGTGCATGCCGACGGCAGCTACACCTACACCCTCAACTCAGGGCTCACGTCGACAGCCGTCGGCCAGCACGACACCTTCACCTACGAGCTGACCCACCCCAACGGCACCACCGACACCGCAACGCTCACCATCAACCTGGACAACGCCGCTGGTCTCACCAGCACGATGTCGCTGCTCTCCGATACCGGTGACGAAGGGGTAGCACTGGCCAGTGTGGCCGCATCCGCTTCCACAGAGGTGATCGCCGGCACCGACGGCAATGACCACCTCGATGGAAGCCAGGGTGGCCATATCACCCTGCAGGGTGGCGCAGGGGACGACACCCTGGTGGTGGTCGACCAGAACTTCGCCAGCGTCGAGGGCGGCACAGGGACCGACACCCTGCTGTGGGGCGGCGGCGATGCCAGCATCGACCTGGGCAACCTGGCCGATCGGGTGCATGACATCGAAGTCATCGACCTCAACGACACCAGCGCGGTGGCGCTGACCCTGAACCTGGCGGACGTGGTGGCCATCACCGAAACCGGCAACGACACACTGATCATCAAGGGGGACGACAAAGACACGGTTCACATGACAGACAACTGGACGCTGGTCGGGAACCAAACCGCCGACGGCATCGACTATAACCAATACACGGCCCAGGAGGATCCGAGCCATCACCTGTGGGTGCAGAACGGTATCCATGTGGTCTGAGGCCGCTGCAAACCCGCCGGGCACGCGCCCGGCGGCATGGACGACCAGCAGTAAGGGAACTATGTGAAGCGAAGCAGTCCGCTGTCACCGCTGTTGCTGGGCGCCTTCGGGCTCCTGGTGCTGAACTTCCACCCGGCCGCCCAGGCAGCCGACGACATCGACCCACAACTGCGCCAGATCGGGCCATCGCTGCTACGCGATGCGCCCGAAGCGGTGCCCGCCCGCCCCGCTATCGGCATGGCCCCGGTGGCCAGTGGCGAGCGCCTGGGGCTGACCGATGCGGTGCTGCAAGCCGCGCAATGGCACCCCAGCATCGCCGAGGCCATCGGCAACCTGTACAAGCAGGGTGAAGGCATCAACGTCGCCCGTGCGGGGTATTACCCGCAGATTTCCGGCGGTATCCGCACCGGCTACGACACCGGTTACGGCGGTGACCGCAACAGCCAGGCACTGAACCTGTCGCTCAAGCAGATGCTCTACGACTTCGGCAAGGTAGACAGTGCCGTCAGCGCGGCCCAGGCCGCCGCCGCCCGCGCCCAGGCCAACATCCTGCTGGTGGTCGACGAGCTGGCCCGCGACACGGCCTACGCCTGGATCGAAACCCGCCGCTACGAACAACTGATGACCATCGCCCGCGACCAGATTCGCGGGGTCGGCGACATTGCCGGCATGGCCCGTCAGCGCAGCGACATGGGCGCCAGCACCCGCTCCGACGTGGTGCAAGCCGAGTCCCGCGTGGAAAGCGCACGCGCCACGCTGGAGGAATACCAGTCGCAGTATGAACGCTGGCGTTCCACCCTGGCGGCGCTGATGGGGCGCGTTACCCCACCAGCGCTGACCGAGCAGGCACCGCCCGAGCTGAACCAGGCCTGCAAGCGGCCCTCGCAGGGCGATGATCGCCTGCCCGCCGTGCTGATGGCCCTGGCCCAGCGCGCCCAAGGCCAGGCCGAACTGGCCCAGGCCAAGGCCGAGGCCTACCCGACCCTGTCGTTGCAACCCCAGGTCAACCACTACCTGGACGACGACTACAACCGCGACAACGCGCGCCTCAACCGCACCCAGGCCGGCATCTACCTGAACGTCGAGGTGCCCATCTACCAGGGCGGCGCCATCAGCGCCCGCACACGCGCTGCAGGCCACGCGCTGACCGCCGCCGACTCCGCCGAGGATGCGGCACGCCTGCAGGCCCGTCGCGGCCTGGCCGAGGCCATGGCGCAAACCTCCGGGCTGGGCCGGCGGCTGACGTCGCTGGAGGCGCGCCAGGCGAGCATCCAGGAAGCGCGCATGCTGTACGGCCGACAGTACCTGGACCTGGGCACGCGGCCCCTGCTCGACCTGCTCAACGCCGAGCAGGAGATCTACCAGTCACGCTTCGAACTCGCCGGCACCCGCTCCGACCTGCTGCGCCTGGATGTCGACTGCCTGTACAACACCGGCGCCCTGCGCACGGCCTTTGGCCTTGAGGGGCGCAACCTGCAAGGGGTGGAGATCCAGCCATGACCGATTCCATCAATGTAACCCTGCCTAACCAGGCGCCCGCTGCTGCGCCCGAAGCGGCTCACCGGCCAGACCTTGGGCCATGGCTGGAGGTGATGCTGCAAGTAGCGCATCACTACCGCCTGGACGTGTCACCACAACGCATCCGCCTGGCCGCCGTCGAGGACGCCCGCCCGCTGGACGAAATCCTCCGCCACATGGCGCGTCAGGCTGGGCTGGCCCTGCGCTTCGTGCGCTTCGATGCCAAGGGCTTGCGGCAATGGCGCACCCCGTTGGTGCTGGAGCTGGATGACGGCCAGTTGGCCGTGGTCGAGTCAGTCACTGAAGAAGACGATTTGGCGGTGGTATTTGCCGGCGACCAGGGCCTGACCTCACGCCTGCCGCGTGACAGCCTCAAAGGCCGCATCAACCGCGTCGCCCTGCTGCGCCCGGCACGGCCGCTGCGCGACGTGCGCACCGACGACTACACCGCGCCCTACGACCGCCACTGGTTCGCCCGCATCGTGCTGCGCGACCTGCGCCCGTATGGGCAAGTGATGGTCGCCTCGCTGGTGGCTAACGTCCTGGCCCTTGCGGGGGTGCTGTTCTCGATGCAGGTGTATGACCGGGTAATCCCGGCCGAATCGCTGCCTACCCTGTACGTGCTGTTTGGCGGCGTGGTGCTGGCGCTGGTGTTCGACTTCAGCATGCGCCTGCTACGGCTAAAGGTAACTGACCTGCTCGGCAAGCGTGCCGACCTGCGGGTGAGCGACCTGGTCTACGGGCATGCGTTGCGCCTGCGCAACTCGGTGCGGCCGAAGTCCACCGGGTCGTTCATCTCGCAACTGCGCGAGCTGGAATCGATCCGCGACCTCATCACCTCCAGCACGGCCACGGTATTGGCCGACCTGCCGTTCTTCCTGCTGTTCCTGCTGGTGTTCTGGCTGATCGGCGGCGTGCTGGTGTTCATCCCGCTGGTCGCACTGCTGGCCATGGTAGTGCCCGGGGTGCTGGCACAGCGGCGCCTGGCGCGGCTGGCCAACGCCTCCATGCGCGAGTCGGCGCTGCGCAACGCCATGCTGGTGGAAAGCATCCAGGGCCTGGACGAAATCAAGGCACTGCAAGCCGAGGCGCGCTTCGAGCGGCAATGGAACCAGTACAACGCGGCCTGCGCCCACACCAACCTGCGCCTGCGCACCCTCACCAATGGCCTGGTGACCTGGACGCAGAACGTACAGGGCGCCGTGTTTGCCGTGGTCATCGTGATCGGCGCGCCCATGGTGATCGCCGGCGACCTCACCACCGGTAGCCTGGTGGCGGCGTCGATGCTGTCGTCGCGGATGATGGCGCCGCTGGCGCAACTGACCCATGTATTGACCCGCTGGCAACAAGCCAAGGTGGCCCTGCAAGGGCTGGATAAACTGATGCAGTCGCCGGTCGACCACCCCGAAGGTGAAGCCCGCGTACACTTGCCAGCCATTCGTGGCGAGTATCGCCTGCGCCAGGCCAACTTCCGCTACAGCGAAGAATCGCCGCCGGTACTGAATATCGGCCAACTGGACATTCAACCGGGCGAGCGCATTGCCGTGCTCGGGCGCAATGGCGCCGGCAAGTCGACCCTGCTGCAAGCCCTGGGCGGGGCCATGGACCTGGTGCAAGGCGACGTCAGCCTGGACGGCATCGCGCTGGCCCACCTCGACCCCGCCGACCTGCGCCGTGACGTGGGTCTACTGCCGCAATACGCGCGCCTGTTCCACGGCACGCTGCGGGAAAACCTCACCCTCGGTGCCGGCCAGGCCAGCGACCAGGAACTGGTGGCCGCGCTGGCGGCCACCGGCGCACTGGACTTCGTGCGCCGCCTGCCCAAGGGCATGGACCACCTGATTTTGGAAGGTGGCCTGGGTTTGTCGGGCGGCCAGCGCCAGGCCCTGGTGCTGTCGCGCCTTCTGGTACGCCAACCGCAAGTGCTCCTGCTGGACGAACCCACCGCCTCGCTGGACGACATGACCGAGCGCAAGCTGCTGGATAACCTCGAACGCTTCTGCCAGGGCCGCACTCTGGTGATCGCCACGCACCGCCTGAGCGTGCTGCAACGGGTCGACCGCATCCTCGTGCTCGACGGCGGGCGCATTGTCATCGATGACACCCGCGATGCCGCGCTGGCCAAACTGCAAGGAGCCCAGGCATGAGCAACCATGAACTCCCGGCCTCCTACCTGGATGGGCAGGACGACCAGGCGGTATTCCGCGCCGGACGTATCATCACGATTTGTGCATTGATGCTGGCCGCGTTCCTGGCCTGGGCCGCCTGGTTCGAGGTGACCGAGGTATCCACCGGCACTGGCAAAGTGATCCCCAGTTCGCGGGAGCAGGTGATCCAGTCGTTCGAGGGTGGCATCGTGGCGCAGATGAGCGTGGCCGAGGGCGACCTGGTCGAGCGCGGCCAGGTGCTGGCCCAGCTCGACCCGACCAAGACCGCCTCCAGCGTTGGCGAAAGTGAAGCCAAGTACCGCGCCGCGAAGGCCAGCCAGGCTCGCCTGCAGGCGGAGGTGACCGGCAAGCCGCTGACCTTCCCCGACAGCCTGCGCGACTCGCCCGAGCTGATCGACGCCGAAACCGCGCTGTACCAGACCCGCCGTCGCGGCCTGGAGCAAACCCTGGCGGGCATCCAGGACTCACTGCAACTGGTGCGCAGTGAACTGAAGATCACCGAAAACCTGGCCAAGATGGGCGCTTCGAGCCGGGTCGAAGTGATCCGCCTTAACCGCCAGCGTTCAGAGCTTGAACTGAAGGCCAACGAAGCCCGCTCCGACTACCTGGTGCGGGCCCGGGAAGAACTGGCCAAGGCCAGCGCCGAGGCCGACAGCCTGTCGGAAGTGGTGCGCGGGCGCAGCGACTCGCTTACCCGCCTGACCTTGCGTTCGCCAGTACGTGGCATCGTCAAGGACATCGAGGTCAACACCCTGGGTGGCGTGGTGCAGCCCGGGGGCCAGGTGATGAAGATCGTGCCGATGGACGAACGCCTGCTGATCGAAACCCGCATTGCCCCGCGTGACATTGCCTTCATTCACCCGGACCAGGCGGCCAAGGTCAAGATCAGTGCCTATGACTATTCGGTGTACGGCGGGCTGGATGGCAAGGTGGTGGGCATTTCGCCGGACACCTTGCAGGATGAAGTGAAGCCCGAGATCTACTACTACCGGGTGTTCATCCGTACCGAGCAGGACAGCTTGCAGAACAAGGCCGGCAAGCACTTTGCAATTGTGCCGGGGATGGTGGCCACGGTGGATATCCGCACCGGGGAGAAGACCATTCTGGATTACCTGATCAAGCCACTGAACCGGGCCAGGGAGGCCCTGCGCGAACGCTAGAGTACGACGTGATTTTTGTGTTGCTGGTGCGACCGAGCGCCGCCCGCGCGGCGCTCGGTCGAATCGACAACAACAAAACCAAGGCGAACCCATCAACTTCCATCACCACCCTAAAGCCATCCACCAAAGGGCCGATAACCGGTTATCCCCTGTTCCCCACCGAAGGTCACCATGGCCACGCAAAATGCCCGCGCGGACTCGCTGTCCCTGCTGCTGTTCACCCTGCGCAGCGGCAAGCTGATGGCAATCAACCTGCTCAAGGTCAGCGAGATCATCCCCTGCCCGCCGCTGACCAAGCTGCCCGAGGCGCACCCCCACGTAAAAGGCGTGGCGACCTTGCGCGGCCACTCGCTGTCGGTCATCGACCTGTCCCGCGCCATTGGCGAGCGGCCCCTGGCCGACCCGGACGGCGGCTGCCTGATCGTCACCGAGATCAGCCGGTCGCGCCAAGGCCTGCATGTGCAGGCGGTCAGCCGCATCGTGCATTGCCTGAGCACCGACATCAAACCGCCGCCCTTTGGCTCAGGCAACCGCTCGTTCATCACTGGCGTAACCCGCGTGGACAACACCCTGGTGCAGGTGCTGGACATCGAAAAAGTCATCCATGCCATCGCCCCACCGGTGGCCGAGCCGCATCACGGCACCTTGAGCGAAGAAGACGCCAGCCTGCTGGCCGCCGCCAATATCCTGGTGGTGGACGACAGCCAGGTAGCCCTGCAGCAGTCGGTGCACACCCTGCGCAACCTGGGCATCGAATGCCACACCGCGCGCAGCGCCAAGGACGCCATCAATGTACTGCTGGAGCTGCAAGGCACCGCGCAGGAGATCAACATCATCGTCTCCGACATCGAAATGAGCGAGATGGACGGCTACGCCTTCACCCGCACCTTGCGCGAAACGCCCGACTTCCAGCACCTGTACGTGCTGCTGCACACCTCGCTGGACAGCGCCATGAGCAGCGAAAAGGCAACCCAGGCAGGGGCCAACGCCATCCTCACCAAGTTCTCCTCACCGGAGCTGACCGATTGTCTGGTGGTGGCCGCGCGTACCGTGGTGTTCACCGAGCGCTGATATATTCAGCGACAACTTCCCCGGCTTGCCGCCGGGGGTGAGTCGGGCATAATTCGCGCCCCTCGGAAGAAAACTGCCGGAACTGCGTATGAAGTTTTTCAGCTCCATCCTGATCAGCTGCGCCCTCTTCAGCGGTATCGCACAGGCCTCCAGCAGCCAGGCCTGGAACGAGCAGCGCCAACAGATGCTCAAGGCCTGCCTGGCCGCCAGCCAGTTCAAGGACGCCCACGCCCGTGGCAAGCTCGCCGAGTTCGATGACCAGGTGGGCATGAGCGCGCTGCTGATCGAAGGCGTCTACCCACAGAAGCACATGCAGCAGCGCACCGGCACGGAGTTGTGCCTGTACGATCGCCAGCACCAGCGTGCCTTTGTCAGCGAGTGGAGCCCGGAGGCCAAGTGACCGACAGCTTGCGATTTGGCTGTACCGGTTGCGGCAAATGCTGCACGGGCCACCATGTACCGTTGACGCTTGATGAAGCGCGACGCTGGGCGGACGATGCCGGCCAGGTAGTGGTGCTGATCGAGGCGTTCATCGCCGACGGCCCCGGCATGCCGGCTGAACAGCGCGAGCATGTCATGCGCCGCTCCCATCCCGTGCACTGCGGTAACGTCGAAGCACGCGTGTCAGTAACCTTTGCCGCCTTCAACCCCGGGCGCTGCCGCAACCTCGACGACAACGACCTTTGCACGATCTACGACCAGCGCCCGCTGGTCTGTCGCATCTACCCGGTAGAGATCAACCCACACATTCCGCTGCGCCCGGACAACAAGGACTGCCCGCCAGAAGCCTGGCAGCAGGGGCCGGAACTGATCCACGGTACGCAACTGGTCGATGCGGAGCTGGAAGCGCTGGTGCAAGCCTCACGGCAGGCCGACCGGGATGACATTGCTGCCAAGGTGGCGGTGTGCCAGGCGCTGGGCATGACCACCAGTGCGCTCAAGGGGAATGGTTTTACAGCTTACCTGCCGGATATGGGGGCATTTGCCACTGCGCTGGCGCAGGTGCAGGGGGATCACGGGGGGCAGTGGACCTTGCATGTGCAGGATGAGGCGCTGGTCGCGAGTTTGCAGGGGCTTGGTTTGCGCACTACCAGCGAAACTCCGGTGTATTACGCCTTTATTGGTTTCTAGGCAAAACCTACGCGCGCCTACACGGGATCGCATTCTGCCGTGAGCGAAACTGACAGCGCTGTCAGCCAGCGGTCACGCTGCCGACCCGGTTCGGGGGCTATAAGCTGTATACAGACAGCCCTTCCCTCCCTTCTGGCCAAGGTGCCCGCACCGATGCGACGTCCGTCCCGCTCTGTCATCTTCGCCGCCCTGACGCTTCTTGTCCTGGTGGTAGCGGGCAGCTGGTACAGCCAGCGCCAGCCTGCACCCGCTGCCCGTGCGCAGGCGGCCATCCCCGTGCGCGTGGTCAGTGTCGCCCAGCAGGACGTGCCGCGGTACGCCAGCGCCATCGGGACAGTTCAGTCGCTGCACAGCGTCGAGGTGCGGCCACAAGTCGAGGGCGTGCTCACCCAGGTGCTGGTCAAGGAAGGGCAATGGGTCAAGGAAGGCGACCTGCTCGCCACCCTTGACGACCGCAGCATCCGCGCCAGCCTCGACCAGGCCCGCGCCCAGCTCGGCCAAAGCCAGGCTCAGATTCAGGTGGCCGGCGTCGACCTCAAGCGCTACCGCCTGCTCAGCAGCGACGACGGCGTATCCAAGCAGACCCTCGACCAGCAACAGGCGCTGGTCAACCAGTTGCAGGCCACCGTCAAGGGCAACCAGGCCGCCATCGCCAACGCAGAAGTGCAGCTTTCCTACACGCAGATCCGTTCACCGGTTACCGGGCGCGTCGGCATCCGCAATGTCGACCCAGGCAACCTGGTACGCACCAGCGATACCCAAGGCCTGTTCAGCGTCACCCAGATCGACCCCATCGCCGTCGAATTCGCCCTGCCGCAGCAGATGCTGCCAACCCTGCAAAGCCTGCTCAAGGCACCTACCCCGGCGCTGGTGCAGGCCTACATGGATGCCGACGGCGACCGCAGCCTGCTCGGTGAAGGCCACCTGGCACTGATCGACAACCAGATTTCCGGCACCACCGGTACCGTGCGGGTAAAGGCCGAGTTCGACAACAAGGACGGCCGACTGTGGCCGGGCCAGCTGGTCACCATCCGCCTGCGCACCGCCGTGGAAGAAAACGCCTTGGTGGTGCCGCCGCCGGTGGTGCAACGCGGCGTCGACGGGCACTTCGTCTACCGACTGGACGGCGACAAGGTCACCAGCGTGCCGGTGAAGGTGCTGTACCAGGACAGCGGGCTGAACATCATTGCCGGGGTCAAGCCGGGCGAGCGCCTGGTGCTCGATGGCCAGTCAAGGCTCAAGCCGGGCGCGCGGGTCGAGGTAACGCCTGATGCTCCCGCGCCGTCGGAAATGGCCGACCGCCGGAGCCAGCCATGAACACGCGCAACGGTGTTTCCGCCTGGTGCATCGACCACCCCATCGCCACCCTGCTGCTGACCTTTGCCCTGGTGCTGCTGGGGGCCATCGCCTTCCCACGCCTGCCGGTGGCGCCGTTGCCGGAGGCGGACTTCCCGACCATCCAGGTGACCGCCCAGCTGCCCGGCGCCAGCCCGGAAACCATGGCCTCATCGGTGGCCACGCCGCTGGAGGTGCAGTTCAGCGCCATCCCCGGCATGACCCAGATG
This sequence comes from Pseudomonas sp. OG7, assembly GCF_014192825.1. Lineage (NCBI taxonomy): Bacteria > Pseudomonadati > Pseudomonadota > Gammaproteobacteria > Pseudomonadales > Pseudomonadaceae > Pseudomonas > Pseudomonas sp. OG7. The sequence goes on from NZ_JACHYK010000003.1 coordinate 358,618, forward strand.
ACCAGCAGCAGCGCGCTGGGCTCGACCACCCTGATCCTGCAGTTCACCCTCGACAAGAACATCGACACCGCCGCCCAGGAAGTGCAGGCGGCGATCAACACCGCCACTGCGCGCCTGCCGCAAGACCTGCCCAACCCGCCAACCTGGCGCAAGGTCAACCCGGCCGACAGCCCGGTGCTGGTGCTGACGGTCAGCTCCGACCAGATGCCCGGCAACGACCTCAGCGACTACACCGAAACCCTGCTGGCCCGCCAGCTGAGCCAGATCGACGGGGTGGGCCTGATCAACATCACCGGCCAGCTGCGCCCGGCAATCCGCGTGCAGGCGCAACCCGAGAAGCTGGCCGCCATCGGCCTGACCTTGGCCGACCTGCGTCAGGCCATCCAGCAGACCAGCCTGAACCTGGCCAAGGGCGCGCTGTACGGCGAGCACAGCGTGTCGACCATCGCCGCCAACGACCAGCTGTTCCACCCCGAGGACTACGCGCAACTGATCGTCTCGTACCGCGATGGCGCCCCGGTACACCTCAAGGACGTGGCCAAGGTGATCAACGGTGCCGAAAACGCCTACGTCAAGGCCTGGTCCGGCGACCAGCCAGGGCTGAACCTGGTGATCTTCCGCCAGCCCGGGGCCAACATCGTCGATACCGTAGACCGGGTGCTGGCCGCCCTGCCCCGACTGCAAGAGATGCTGCCAGCCTCGGTCGAAGTGTCGGTGCTGCAGGACCGCACCCAGACCATCCGCGCCTCACTGCACGAAGTGGAACTGACGCTGATGATCGCCGTGGCCCTGGTGATCGGGGTAATGGCACTGTTCCTGCGCCAGTGGTCGGCAACCATGGTGGTATCCAGCGTGCTGGGCGTGTCGCTGATCGCCAGCTGCGCGTTGATGTACATCCTGGGTTTCAGCCTGAACAACCTCACCCTGGTGGCCATCGTCATCTCCGTGGGCTTCGTGGTGGACGATGCCATCGTGGTGGTGGAGAACATCCACCGCCACCTGGAGGCCGGCGACGACAGCCGAACGGCGGCGCTCAAGGGTGCCGGGGAAATCGGCTTTACCGTGGTGTCGATCAGTTTCTCGCTGGTTGCCGCATTCATCCCGCTGCTGTTCATGGGCGGTGTGGTCGGGAGGCTGTTCAAAGAGTTTGCCCTGACCGCCACGGCCACCATCCTGATTTCGGTGGTGGTTTCGCTGACCTTGGCGCCAACCCTCTGCGCGCTGTTCATGCGCCGCCCACCCGGAGAACACAAGGGCGGCTTTGGCGAACGCCTGGTCGGGTGGTACGAAAAGGGCCTGAACCGCGCCCTCGCCCACCAGCGCCTGACCCTCGGTGTGTTTGGCGTGACCCTGGCGTTGGCGGTGGCCGGCTACGTGGCCATCCCCAAGGGGTTCTTCCCGCTGCAGGACACCGGTTTCATTCTGGGCACCAGCGAAGCAGCGGCGGATGTCTCGTACCCGTCGATGATCGAGAAGCACCAGGCGCTGGCCAAGATCATCGGGGCAGACCCGGCCGTGCGCGCGTTCTCCCATTCGGTGGGCGTTACCGGCAGCAACCAGACCATCGCCAACGGCCGTTTCTGGATCGCCCTCAAGCCACGCGGCGAGCGCGATGTGTCAGCCAGCGAACTGATCGACCGGCTACGGCCCAAGCTGGCCCAGGTACCGGGCATTGTCCTGTACATGCGCGCCGGCCAAGACATCAACCTCAGCTCAGGCCCGTCACGCACCCAGTATCAGTACGTGCTCAAGAGCAACGACGGCGAGGCCCTGAACCGGTGGACCCAGCGCCTGACCGACCGGCTGCGGGAAAACCCGGCGTTCCGCGACCTGTCCAACGACCTGCAACTGGGCGCCAGCGTCACCCGCATCGACATCGACCGCCAGGCCGCCGCGCGCTTCGGCCTGACCACCACCGATGTCGACCAGGCGCTGTATGACGCCTTCGGCCAGCGGCAGATCAGCGAATTCCAGACCGACACCAACCAGTACAAGGTGATCCTGGAACTGGATGCGCAGCAGCGTGGCAAGGCCGAGAGCCTCAACTACTTCTACCTGCGCTCGCCGCTGAGCAACGAGATGGTGCCGCTGTCGGCAGTCGCCCACGTGGCGCCGCCCAGCACCGGCCCCTTGTCGATCAGCCACGACGGCCTGTTCCCGGCGGCCAACCTGTCGTTCAACCTGGCCCCCGGCGTGGCCCTGGGCGATGCGGTGCGCATCCTCGACCGCACCCAGCGCGAGCTGGGCATACCCGACTCCATCAGCGGCAACTTCCAGGGCGCGGCCCAGGCCTTCCAGAGTTCGCTGTCGAGCCAACCGTGGTTGATCCTGGCCGCGCTGGTGGCGGTGTACATCATCCTCGGCGTGCTGTACGAAAGCTTCGTCCACCCGCTGACCATCATTTCCACCCTGCCCTCGGCCGGCCTGGGTGCGCTGATATTGCTATGGGCCATGGGCCAGGACTTCAGCATCATGGGGCTGATCGGCGTGGTGCTGCTGATCGGCATCGTCAAGAAAAACGGCATCCTGCTGATCGACTTTGCCCTGGAAGCCCAGCGTCATCAGGGCCTGACGCCAGAGCAGGCGATTCATCAAGCGTGCCTGACGCGCTTCCGTCCGATCATCATGACCACCCTGGCAGCCTTGCTGGGCGCGGTGCCGCTGATGTTCGGCTTCGGCACCGGCGCCGAGTTGCGTCAGCCACTGGGCATTGCAGTGGTGGGCGGCCTGCTGGTGAGCCAGGCCCTGACGCTGTTCACCACCCCGGTCATATACTTGGCCCTGGAGCGCCTGTTCCACCGCCGCCGGGCTGCCCGTGCGGCAGCGCCAAGTGCCAGCTAGGACAAGACCATGCGTGTGCTGATCATCGAAGACGAAGAAAAAACCGCCGACTACCTGCATCGTGGCTTGAGCGAACAGGGCTTTACCGTGGACCTGGCGCGGGACGGCATCGACGGCCTGCACCTGGCCCTGGAGGGCGATTACGCGGTGATCGTGCTGGATGTGATGCTGCCCGGCCTGGACGGCTATGGCGTGCTGCGCGCCTTGCGCGCGCGCAAGCAGACGCCGGTGATCATGCTGACCGCCCGCGAACGGGTCGAAGACCGCATCCACGGCCTGCGTGAGGGGGCCGACGACTATCTGGGCAAGCCGTTCTCGTTTCTTGAACTGGTCGCCCGTCTTCAGGCCCTTACCCGCCGTAGCAGCAGCCACGAACCGCTTCAGGTGCAGGTGGCAGACCTGTGGATCGACCTGATGGCGCGCAAGGCCACCCGCGCCGGCCAGCGCCTGGACCTGACTGCCAAGGAGTTCTCGCTGCTGAGCGTACTGGCCAGGCGGCAGGGTGAAATCCTGTCGAAGACAGCAATTGCCGAGCTGGTCTGGGACATCAACTTCGACAGCGATGCCAACGTGGTTGAAGTGGCGATCAAGCGCCTGCGCGCCAAGCTGGACGGGCCTTTCGACAACAAGCTGCTGCACACCATCCGAGGCATGGGCTATGTCCTGGAAAACCGTGCGGGGTAATTCCATTGCCCTGCGCCTGTCGGCGCTGTTCATCCTGGTAGCGCTGGGCGTGTTCGTGTTGATCGGCTCGGCACTTTACCGCCAGGTCGACCACAGCCTGGACTTGCTGCCGCAAGCCGAACTGGACGCACGCTTCAGCGTGCTCGAATCCACCCTCAACCGCTTCGGTACGCCAGACCACTGGGCCAAGATCAACAACAAGCTCAACCTGCTCAGCGAAGAAGACAAACGCATCCGCTTCTGGGTGGTCAGCAGCAACCCGGCCTACGAGTACGGCCACCCCAGCGAGCTGGTACGGGCGTTCGCCGAAGGCCCGCAGGGTATGCGCGACCTGCGCCTGCCCGACCGCCCCTACCCTTACAAGGTGCTGGTCAGCGAACTGCCGGCGATGGGCGAGCGGCCACCGCTACGCTTTCTGATCGGCATCGACACCGAAACCTTCTGGCAGGCGCAGCACAGCCTGCTGGTGGCGATTGTCGGGTTGGCAGTGCTTGGCGTACTGCTGGCCTCAGTGCTGGGCTACTGGGTGGCGCGCATTGGCCTGCGCCCGTTGCTGGCGTTGTCCAACGAGGCCCAGGCCTTGGCCCCGCCACGCCTGGACGGGCGCTTGAAGACCCACGCGCTGGCCCCGGAACTGGCGCAGTTTGCCGGCGCCTTCAACGCTGCGCTCGACCGCGTGAGCCAGGCCTACTCGCGGCTGGAAGCCTTTAACGCTGACGTTGCCCATGAACTGCGCTCCCCGCTCACCAACCTGATAGGCCAGACCCAGGTAGCACTCACCCGAGGCCGCAGCGCCGAGCATTACTTCGAAGTGCTGCAATCCAACCTGGAAGAGCTGGAGCGCCTGCGCAGCATCATCAACGACATGCTGTTTCTGGCCAGTGCCGACCAGGGCAGCAAGGCCACTGCCCTGATTCAGGCCTCGCTGGCCGAGGAAGTGGCAACCACGCTCGACTACCTGGACTACATCCTCGAAGACGCGCAGGTCAGCGTGAACGTAAGCGGCGATGCCCACGCCCCCATCGAAAAAGCCCAACTGCGCCGGGCGTTGATCAACCTGCTGAACAACGCCGTGCAACATACGGCGCCACACCAGGTGATCCAGGTGCAGATCGATGCCGGGCCGGAGCAGGTCAGCATCGCTGTGAGCAACCCGGGGCCGGCGATTGACGATGAGCACCTGCCGTTGCTGTTCGAGCGCTTCTACCGGGTGGATGCGGCGCGCAGCAACAGCGGTGGGGGTAACCATGGGTTGGGGCTGGCCATCGTCAAGGCGATTGCGCTGATGCATGGGGGTGAGGTGTTCGTGCGCAGTGGTGCAGGTGCCAATACTTTCGGTATCCGCTTGCCAGCGCTGAGGCCTGCGCGCTCGGTGCAGGACCGTGTCTAGGACGGGGGTTTGCGGCGAAAGTCCTATTGCTTTTCCATGGATCGTTACCTTTTGCGCAACAGTGCTTATCGCACTCAGGTCTGTTTCCAGTGCATTGAAAGGACTAACTTTACCCCCGTCCTCATTAGCACTTGCACCGCAAGAAGGTAGTTTCAAATGTCCAACAGTATGGGTATTGCCAGCGTCTTCGTCCTGTCTTCCCTGTTGTTGTCGCCCCTGGCCATGGCCGAAGAATCCAGCGCTTTCGTCACCCGTAATGCAGCGCTCGCCGCCGTCCACCAAGAGGCCCGCGACGCTGTAGCTGCAAACAAGGCTGACGCCGCGAAAGACGCAAAACAGACAGCTTCCAAAGTTTCTGTCGATGCCAATGCCGACAGCTGATCAAGCGCTGTTGCTGCTCCCGATTTCCCTTGGCTACGCCATGGGCACCACCGGTGCCGATATGTTAGCCTTTTAAAGCCGCTGCCGATCAGCGGCTTTTTTTATGTGCTTTAACACTCAGCCCGGCTGTAACGTCTACTTATAAGAAAGACGCACATTCAAAAATAAAAACTGCCCCACCGTCACACCAAAGGAGCTAGTACCGGTGCCTTCCGCGTTTCGTTTCACCCCGCTGTTCATTGCGTTGACTGCAACGATCCCTTTCGCCGCCCAGGCAGATGAAGACAAGGCTGATGGCTTCATCGAAGGGTCGTCCTTCAACCTGCATTTCCGTAATGCCTACTTCAACCGCGACAACCACAACGCCGGCGTGCGCGACACCCGCGAGTGGGGCCAGGGCGCGGTTGCACGCTTCGAGTCGGGCTACACCCCGGGTGTGGTCGGCTTTGGCCTGGACGCCCATGCCATGCTGGGCCTGAAGCTCGATGGCGGTGGCGGCCATGCTGGCACCAGCATCCTGCCCGAGCACATCAAGGACGACGGCGAGCTGGGCGCTGCCCCGCACTCGTTCTCCACGGCTGGTGCTGCAATCAAGCTGAAAGCCTTCGACACCGAGCTGAAAGCCGGTGACCTGTTCCTCACCAACCCGGTGATCGCGGGCGGCGAAACCCGCATGCTGCCGCAGACCTTCCGTGGCGTGAGCCTGACCAACACCAGCATCGACGGCCTGCTGCTCGAAGGCGGCCAGGTGAGCTTCACCCACCCGTACAACCAGAGCGGTCACCGCCGTATCGACACCTACTACGGCGCGCTGAACGAACACGACAAGAGCAAGCACCTGAACTGGGCCGGCGCGTCGTGGAGCGGTACCCCGAACATCACCGCCAACCTGTATGCCGCCGAGCTGAAGGACATCTGGAACCAGTACTACGCTGACTTCGACTACACCTACGTAGTCAACGACCTGGTCAGCCTGAACCCGGGCGTGCACTTCTACCACACCCAGGACACCGGCCAGGCCCTGCTGGGCAAGATCGACAACAACACCTACAGCGTTCACTTCACCGTCAACGCCGGGTTCCACAGCGTCACCGCCGCCTACCAGCGGGTAAACGGCAACACGCCGTTTGACTACATCAACCTGGGCGACAGCGTGTACCTGGACAACTCGCGCATGTACTCGGACTTCAACGCGCCGAACGAGCGTTCGTGGAAGCTGCAGTACAACTATGACTTCGCCGGGCTCGGCGTGCCTGGCCTGACCACCTCGCTGTCGTACTCACGCGGTGAAGCCGACCTGACCAAGGCGGTGCAGGACACCACGCACTACGACTATTACCGTGAAGATGGCAAGAACGCCATGCACTGGGAACGTGACCTGGACGTGAAGTACGTGTTCCAGGAGGGTGACCTGAAAGACCTGTCGGTGCTGGTGCGCTATGCCACCCACCGTGGTAGCCAGGGTTATGCGTCGATCGACAGCAACAGCGACAACGATGAAGTGCGGGTGATCGTGGATTACCCACTGAACGTGTTCTGATCGCCGTTTGTAAGCAATAAATCTAACCCTGTGGGAGCGGGTTCACCGAGGCGTCGAACCGCCTCGAACACCGACAAAGCCGGTGCCAAGCACCGCGGTGGATTCTTCGCGGGTAAACCTGCTCCCACATTTGTTTCGGGCCAGTATCGCCTGTGACAAACTACGCGACCTCCTTTTTTGTTCGACGCAGTATCGAGCCATACGGTCGTATGGTAGTAAAAATAGTTTTCAACTGATAACTGTTCAAATTGAATTTCTATTTCAACCGCGCCTTGATTTGTAATACTCTCAATCCGCCTGCAAAACCATTAGGAGAGTAAGAAAAGCTATAAAGTGACTCAGCAATTCGGTGTACATCTGCCTCGCTACAGAGGGCATGATTTAGTAAATCTATTGAAATTTGCTTAAATGACTCATAGATTATTTTTTTCTGTTCGATTGTTGCCAACATCGGCTGCGAAACGTTAATGGCCTCTACGTGATAAAACTTTGAGATATCTTCTAGCAGAGATACGGGATTGTTGTAATTGAGGTTAAGTTCTTCACCAAGCTTGATTGTTAAGGCATTCGCCTCATAAAACTCAGGGAAGTAGGGATGGCAAAACTGACTACTCAGACAAGGCTCTTCAAATATTGAGACCCCGCTTTCTGACAATGAATCACTGATAGATCTCAAGGCATCTAATCTATTATTTTCGCTCAACAAAGCCAAGAGATCCAGGTGTGGAAGTACCTGGCGCGGCTCTGGCGGACAGATGAAAGGGCTTTAAGCGGGAGGTAGACTTACTCGGCGGAGATAATGCAAAGCTGGGATTATTAAAATTCCTGTTCAAAACTTCCTACTGGTAACAATTCCAGAAAAATTTAAACAGTCATTGACGCGAATGGCTTGAATTTCACTCAGGGAGGATATTGGAAAAAAATTGTATTCGGAATGTTCACTACTCAAGGTTATTTTTGAAATTTCACTTATACTGCAACGGAAGATAAAGGCCTGTGAGTTATAGTGCTTGTGATAATATACGCCTGTCAGTGTAGCAGCGGTGATTGGCTGGCTTAGTTCTTCAAGGCACTCCCTGACTAATGCTTCATGAATAGTTTCCCCAACTTCTAATGCTCCGCCGGGAAGCCCCCAAGAAAAGCTTCCGTAATTTGCCTTTAATAGAAGCACTTCATTGTTTTCGTTAAGTATCACAGCATGAGAACTCAAGCGAAATGTATCGTCAAATGCCATGTATCAAACCTTAAGCAGCTTAATGTTATGATCGTAAGTAGGTTAGTACCTATCGCAGTTTAGTCAAAAAAGAAAATGTTTTAAGTTGTGACGAACGCTGAAAGGTGCTCGGCACCACATGTTCCGCGCCTATGGAATAACCCAGTGGGACCGGGTTCACCCGCGAACACCGGCGAAGCCGGTGCCATGCACCGCGTGGCTCCCTTCGCGGGACAAGCCCGCTCCCACAGTGGACACTGTTCTCTGCGCGACAGCGCAGTCCGCAGGGCTGGGCAATCTCCCACAGGGTTCGGCGAGAAGCCGGAATACAGCTCTGCGTGATTCCGTCGGACAAATCTTGTTCGACAATCCGCGCTTCCCTAGAATGTCGCCGCCGCGAATGGCCCTGCCCACGCAGTAGCGAGCATGCCCACCCGATTACCGCGTTTCGCATTCCTCAGGTCGCACCCCGAGCTGACCCTCAATCTGGGCAGCTGCCTTGCCGTGCTCGCCATCGTCGCCATCGTCAGCTACTTGCTGGCGCGGGAACGCGATAGCGTCGAGCTGTCGGCCATTCGCTCGTCCAGCAACATCGTTCAGTTGATCGAAAGCGACATCCTGCGCAACGCCGAACTCTACGATCAGTCCCTGCGGGGCCTGATCTGGGCTGTCGGACGCAAGGAACTGCCGGAAATCCCCGCCCCGCTACGCCAGCGCCTGCTATTCAATGAAGCCTTCGTCGACCGCAAACGCGGTGATGTGCTGTGGCTGGACAAACAAGGCAACGTAGTGGGCGACTCCACCAGTAGCGTGCCGCGCAAGGCCAACTTCGGCGATACCGGGGTGTTCAAGGCGCATCAGAACAACGCCAACCTCGGTTTGCTGGTGGGCCCGCCGTTCAAGGCCAAACTGGGCGACCTGGACTGGTGTATCAGTTTCAGCCGGCGTATCTCTGGCCCCAATGGCGAATTCGCCGGCCTGGCGGCAGGGGCATTGCGCCTGTCGTACTTCAGCGAGCTGTTCCAGCGCCTGGACATCGGTGACGACAGCAGCATCAACCTGTTCAACACCGACGGGCAGTTGCTTGCCCGCCAGCCCTCGCGCACGCAGGACCCACTGATCGGCACCAACTATGCCGAGCGGCCCAACTTCAAGCGTATTCTCAGCGAACAGAGTGGCAACTTCACCGCACGCTCCGGGAGCGACGGCAACTCACGCATCTATACCTTTGCCCGTGTCGCGCAGTTGCCGCTGATCGTACTGGTGGTTCACTCCACAGACGAGGTGTTCCAGTCGTGGCGACGTACCGCGATTCTGGTCAGCGTCGCTACCGGCGTGCTCTGCGTGGGCATTCTCTGGCTGACCCTGCTGCTGGGCCGCGAACTGCGCCGCCGCCAGGAAGCCGAGCGAGGCCTGGCAACCCTGGCTGCCACCGACAGCCTGACGGGCCTGGCCAACCGGCGCCGCCTGGACCAGGTGCTGCGCCACGAATGGGCTCGCGCGCAACGCAACCGCAAACCGCTGGCCGTGCTGATGGTGGATGTGGACCATTTCAAGGCGTTCAACCAGCGCCATGGCCATGCCGGTGGCGACCATGCTCTGCGTGAGGTGGCCAAAGCCATCGAAGCGTGCATCCGCCGCCCGGCCGACCTGGCTGCGCGTTATGGTGGGGAGGAGTTTCAGGTGGTGCTGCCGGAAACCGACCTGGTCGGCGCCCGACTACTGGCCGAACGCATACGCGCCAGCGTCGAGGCGCTAGCGCCGTTTGCCGATGATGCCCACGCGGTAACGGTGAGCATCGGTATCGGCCTGTCCGGCATCCAGCACGACCTGGCCGGGGTGCTGGGTGCTGCGGACGAAGCGCTCTACCGGGCCAAGGCCATGGGCCGCAACCGGGTAGAGGGGCCTCGGGATTAAGAACGGGCGCGGGCCGCGTTGCGCAGGGCCTTGACCTGGTCATGGTTGCGCTGCACGCCTTGCAGCTGTTTTTCCACCAGGCTGTAGGTCATGTCGCTGGCGGTGCGGCCCAGTTTCACCAGTTTTTCGCGGGCTTCCTTGTAGGCTTTAAGCGCGTGGTCCTCGCCCCGCTCCACCTCGTTGAGCACCGCTTCTTCATCCTTGCCGGTGACCATCGACTTCAGGTTGACCCAGCCACGGTGCAGGTCGCCGCTGATGCTGGTGGAGGTTTCCGGGTCGCCGCCCAGACGGCGTACTTCGCTTTGCAGTTCGCCTGCAGCATTGGCGCACTCGCCAGCACGCTGAACGAAGAACGCTTTCAACTCTGGGTTCTTCACATCATCAGCCGAGGTCTTGAAGCCTTTCTCGCCATCCTTGCTGTACTCGATCAGGTCGTTGAGCACATCGATCACGTCTTTGTTGGGGTTGCTCATGGTACGAACTCCTTGGCAGGTGATAGTCATCTGTAAGGGAGCAGTGTTCGTGCCAAGCCTCAATCAAAAAATAAATCCAGTATTTTCAATAACTTATTCAATTCAGGATGATAGCTGACAAGGGCGTTCTGCATGATTGCCGCTTGGGCACTCGTGCAGATTGCAGTATGGTCGGCGCTTTTCCACAGCCAGGTGCATCGACGATGAAGCCGGAAACCCTCGAACTGCTGGTGACCCGGACCATGCCGTTTGGCAAGTATCAGGGACGGATCATTGCCGACCTGCCGGGAGACTACCTGGCGTGGTTTGCGCGCAAGGGCTTTCCGGCGGGGGAGCTGGGTGGGTTGCTGGCATTGATGCATGAGATCGACCACAACGGGTTGGGTGATCTGTTGGTGCCGTTGCGGCAGAAGCATCGGCGGTGACCTGCTCCGGCCTCTTCGCGGGCTTGGCCGCGAAGAGGCTAGTAATGCCTCCAGAATTCTCTAGCCTTTTACGGGTGCCACCGCCAACTCCACCCGCTCGCTCTTCTTGATCACCGCATACACCACCGCCGTCACCAGGCTACCCGCTACAATCGCCAGCAGGTAAAGCAGTGCATGGTTGATCGCATTGGGGATCAGCAACACGAACAAGCCGCCATGGGGCGCCATCAGCTTGCAGCCGAAGTACATCGACAGCGCCCCGGTCAATGCGCCACCCACGACACTGGCCGGAATCACCCGCAGCGGGTCTTTGGCTGCAAACGGGATCGCCCCTTCAGAGATGAAGCACAGCCCCAGCGCCAACGCCGCCTTGCCTGCCTCGCGCTCGCTCTGGGCGAATTTGCGCCGGGCCAGGAAAGTGGCGATGCCAAGGCCTATAGGCGGCACCATGCCGGCGGCCATGGTCGCCGCCATCGGTGCGTAGCTCGACGACGCCAGCAACCCCACCGAGAAGGCATAGGCGGCCTTGTTGATCGGCCCGCCAAGGTCGACGCACATCATGCCTCCCAGCAACAGCCCCAACAGGATGGCATTGGTGGTGCCCATGCTGTCGAGGAAGTGCGTAAGCCCTTCGAGCATGGCCGCCACCGGCTGGCCCACCACGTAGATCATCACCAGGCCGGTGAACAGGCTGGCCAGCAGCGGAATGATCAGGATCGGCTTCAGCGCTTCCAGGCTGGTGGGCAGGCGCGCCCAGCGGGCAATGGCCTTGGCGCTGTAACCGGCAAGAAAGCCCGCGACGATGCCGCCGATGAAACCGGCCCCCAAGGTGCTGGCCAGCAGGCCACCGATCATGCCAGGCGCAAGCCCCGGGCGGTCGGCGATGGACCAGGCGATATAGCCCGCCAGCAGCGGTACCATCAGCTTGAACGCGGCCTCGCCGCCGATCTGCATCAACGCCGCCGGCAGGGTGCCTGGTTCTTTGTACGCCTCGATGCCGAACACGAACGACAGGGCAATCAGCAGCCCACCGGCCACCACCATGGGCAGCATGAACGACACCCCGGTCAGCAGGTGCTTGTACACACCGGTCTTCTCACCCTTTGTCGTACTGGCAGCCGCTGCGGCATCGGCGCTGCTTTCCACTTTGGCTTCGGCCAGAGCCCTGTCCAGCGTGGCGCGGGCTTGCTTGAGGGCGATGCCAGTGCCACAACGGTGGATACGTTTGCCGGCAAACCGTGCAGTGGGCACTTCGATGTCAGCGGCCAGCAGCACCACATCCGCCTCTGCGATGGCCTCGGCAGACAAGGGATTGCGCGCCCCGACCGAACCCTGGGTTTCGACCGTGAGTTGGTAGCCCATCTGTTGTGCCGCTTGCTGCAAGGCTTCTGCGGCCATGAATGTGTGCGCGACGCCGGTCGGGCAAGCAGTGACCGCAACGATTCGCGTGACAGCGCTGCCAACAGCGACTGGGGCGTCTGATGCCGCCACCAACGGCTGGGCGTTGGCTGCTGCCTCATCGAGGAAGCCTTCACGGTCGGCCAGCGCCTGGGAGGGTGTGCTCTGGTACACGCGCTTGCCGACAAAGCGGGCCAGGTCCACTGCGCCAGTGCTGACTACCAGCACCCAGTCGGCCTCGGCGATCTGCTGCGCACTCAGTTGCCGCTCCGGGTGCCCGGCTTCCTGCACTTCGACGCTGGTACTCCAGCCACGCCGCTGGGCAGCGGCGGACAACAAACGTGCGCTCAGCACACTCGACACCTGGCCGTTGGGGCAGGCGGTGACAATGGCAATGTTCATCGGCAACCCTCTTGTTGTTCTGTCAGTTGCACGGCCGCTTCCAGACGCGCCAGTTGCTCGCGGTCACGGATGCCGAAGCCAACCTGGGTGACGGCCTGGGCGGCAATCGCGGTGGCACGGGTCAACGTCTGCGCAGGCAGCTCGCCCTGCAGCAGGCCATGGACCATGCCGGCTACCAGCGAATCCCCCGCCCCCACCGTGCTGGCGACCCGCACCTTGGGTGGGCTTGCGTGTACGGCCAGATCGCGGGCGAACCAGCTGACCCCTTGCTCACCTGCAGACACCACCACATGTTCGACGCCGCTGGCCAGCAGGTGCTCGGCGGCTGCACGTTGCTGCGCCGGGTTATCCACAGCCAGGCCGAGTACCTCGCCCAACTCTTCGGTATTGGGCTTGACCAGCCAAGGCGCGCTTTGCAGGCCCGCACGCAAGGCTTCGCCGCTGCTGTCCAAGGCTACCCTGAGGCCTTGGGCCTTCAGTTGGTCAAGCAACTGGCGGAACCACTCGGCACTGATGCCACGCGGCAGGCTACCGGCCACCACCACCGCATCATGGCCTGGGGCGACCTGTTCCAGGCGGCGCAGCAACGCGCTACCCGCCGCCTCATCGACCTCCGGGCCCTGGCCGTTGATATCGGTGACGCGGCCATCGGCCTCGACCAGCTTGATGTTGCTGCGGGTTTCGCCCGGCACGCGAACAAAGCAGTCGGCAAAGCCTCGCCACTGGATCAGCGCTTCGAACGGCTGCAGGTTGTCCTGCCCGAGAAAGCCGCCGACGGTCACGCTGTGCCCCAGGTCGGCCAATACCTGGGCAACGTTCAGCCCTTTACCCGCGGCGTGGCTCTGTTGTACCTGGCTGCGGTTGACTTGTCCCGGGCGCAGGGTGTCCAGGCCGATGGTGATATCCAGCGCCGGGTTCAGGGTGAGGGTGAGGATCTTGGCCATTCAGGAACGCTCCACCAGCGCGCGAACCGCCGCAGCGCTGTCTTGTTGCAGGGCCTCGCGCGCCAGGGCGCGGGCCGTCTGGTGATCGGCCTGGCGAACCAGGGCCTTGACTTCGGCGATGCTGCGCGCAGACACGCTGAGCTCGTCAACGTCCAGCCCCAGCAGCACAGGCACCGCCTGCGGGTCGGCCGCCAGCTCGCCGCACACGCCTACCCACTTGCCATGGGCATGGGCGGCGCGCACGGTCATGTCGATCAGGCTGAGCACGGCCGGGTGCAGGCCATCGGCCTGGGCCGAAAGGCTTGGGTGGCCACGGTCGATGGCCAGGGTGTACTGGGTCAGGTCGTTGGTGCCGATGCTGAAGAAGTCCACTTCACGCGCCAGTTGCGGCGCCAACAAGGCCGCCGAGGGCACTTCGACCATGATGCCCAGTTGCAAGTCGGCCACCGGGGTTTCTGTACGCAAGCGCTCGACCATGGCCCGCGCCTCGCGCCACTCGTGTACCTGGCCAACCATCGGGAACATGATACGCAGCGGGCGATTGTCGGCAGCCTGCAGCAAGGCACGCAGCTGGTCTTCCATGATGTGCGGGCGCTGCAGCGTCAGGCGCACGCCGCGCACGCCAAGGAAAGGGTTTTCTTCAGCGGCGATCGGCCAGTACGGCAGCGGCTTGTCACCGCCGACATCGAGGGTGCGCACCACCAGCGGGCGCCCGTCCAGGCCATCGAGCACGCGGCGGTACTCGGCTTCCTGGGTCGCCACGTCCGGGGCCTGGGGGTGTGCCATGAAAATCAGTTCGGTGCGTAGCAGGCCGACGCCTTCGGCGCCCTGCTCCACCACCTTGGCGATGCCGTTGCTGTCCCCGATGTTGGCGAACACCTCGACAGCGTGGCCATCGCGGGTCACGGCGGGTTCGAGGCGATTGGCCCAGGCGGCCTGCAGGCGTTGCTCGCGGGCATCACGCTCGGCCAGGGCGCGTTGCAATTCTTCTTCCGGCGGTGCCACGTTGACCACGCCGCGCTGGCCATCGAGCAACAGCGGCGTGCCGGGCTCAAGCAAAAGGACCGCTGCCCCCGCGCCCACCACTGCAGGAATGCCCAGCGCACGGGCGACGATGGCACTGTGGGCAGTGGCGCCTCCTTGAGCGGTGACGATGCCGGCGACCCGGCTTGGGTCCAGCCGCGCCACATCGGACGGGCCGACTTCGGTCATCACCAGTACGTAAGGCTGCGCCGGCTCAACCTGGGCCTGCACACCGCACAATTGCGCCAGCACGCGGCGGCCGATGTCGCGCAGGTCGGCGGCGCGTTCGGCCAGCAAGGCATCGTGCAACGCCTCTTGCTGACGGGCTGCGGCTTCGATTACCGCCATCCAGGCTGCCGCAGCACTTTCGCCTTGGGCAAGGCGTTGTTCGACATCGTCGGTCAGGGCCGGGTCGGCGAGCATTTCCTGATGGGTGACGAAGATCTCGCCAATGGCTTTGTCGCTGCGCTTGACCAAAGCCTGCAGATCGCTGTCCACCGCCGCTATGGCCTGACGCAGCTTTTGCCGCTCCAGGGCACTGGATTCGCCACGTAGCGGATAATCGAACTCACGCTCGACACACACATGCGCCGGGCCGCTGGCAATGCCGGGGGCAGCGCCCACGCCCTGGATACGGCTACCGGCCACGGGGGCTTGCAGCACGTCGGCCGCAACGCTGGCAACGGGTGTTGCACGTTGCGCCAGCGGCTCTACCTCTTCACCCAAGCCCTGTTCGATGGCCGCCAGCAACACCGGCAAGGCATCGGCGGCGATGCCCGGTTCGGCCACCAACTCCAGCGTCTGGCCACGGCGGGCGCCAAGGCTGAGCAGCTTGCTCAGGCTCTTCACCGACACCGCCGGCTGCGCACTGTCGACCACGCGCACGCGGAGCTCGCCCTCGAAGCCTTTGGCCAGTTGCGCCAGCACCTTGGCCGGGCGCGCATGCAAGCCATGCGGGTTGGCCAGCACGATGCGCGCACTGGGCCAATCTGCTGGCGCCTCGCCCCCCAGCATTTCCAGTACCGCACGGCTGCTGGTGGCCTGGTAGAGCATCTGCCCACGCCCTTCGATCAGCACTTCGCACAGGCGCTCAAGCAAGGCCTGGTGGGCCGCGCCGAGGCTGGCCAGGCAGAACAGGCCGTTGAGCGGCTGGTCACGGTAACGCAGTGGCTGCTGCGGGGTGATGAAAGCGAGGCCCGGTTGGCGCACCTGACGCTCGCTGTGCAGCCACCACAGGCCCTCGCCCAATGGCAGCGGCTCGGCCTGTTGCAGCACGGCGGCAAAACCGCTGTCGACACAGTCGGCACGCTGCAGCAGGCGGGCACCCCGCCAGGCCAGCTCGTCGAAATCCTCAGCGGGAACGTTCAGGCCGACCAACTGCGCATCCAGCGCCAGTTCCTGAGGTGCACCTTGCAGCAACTTGAGCAGCGCTTCGGCAGAGCTGGCCCGGCGTAGCGCTTCGGCCAGGTCGGTCTCACCCAGGGCACGGGTGAGCAGTTGCAGCAGGCGCAGGTGTTCATCGGAGCGTGCAGCAATGCCAATGGCCAGGTAGACCATTTGCCCATCACCCCAGTCTACGCCCTCGGGAAACTGCAACAGGCGCACGCCGGTGGCATGCACCAGATCGCGGGTTTGTGGCGTGCCATGAGGGATGGCGATGCCCTGCCCAAGGAACGTTGAGCCTTGGGCCTCGCGGGCCTGCAGCCCTTGCAGGTAACCCTCGGCGACCAGGCCGTCAGCGACCAGCCGGTCCGCCAGCAGGCACAACGCCTCGGCCTTGTCGGCGGCCGTCTGACCCATGGCTATCTGCTCCTTGGCGAGCTCGAGCATGACCTTCTCCTTTTACAGTTCCCGGTCGGGTACTGGAGTATTGTTGTGAAATTCACATGAAGGGCCAGTTCAACAGCCTTGCACAGATGGCAGCCGAGGCAGAAAATTCGGCGGCTGAAACGTTTAATCTGACCAGACGGCCACGTTACTCGATAATCTGCCCGGTAAAAAGCCCCATCCTGTCGGACAATTGCGACAATGGTCGTCTGCGCGTGATGCCTGCGCTGGGTCAAAATGCCCGGTCCGGCCTTACAGCCAGCCCCGGAAATAACAAGGAAAATTCGGTGAAACTCAGCGATATCGCCCGCCTGGCCGGTGTGTCCGTGACCACAGCCAGCTATGTCATCAACGGCAAGGCTGAACAGCAGCGCATCAGCAACACCACCGTCGAGCGCGTGCGTGCAGTGGTCGAAGCCCATGGCTTTACCCCAAACCCTCAGGCCGCTGGCCTGCGCAGCCGGCACACCCGCACCCTGGGCTTCATTCTCCCGGATCTGGAGAACCCCAGCTACGCCCGCATTGCCAAGCAACTGGAGCAAGGCGCCCGCGCCCGTGGCTACCAGTTGCTGATCGCCAGCAGCGACGACCAGCCCGACAGCGAGCGCCAGCTGCAGCAATTGTTCCGTGCCCGCCGCTGCGACGCGCTGTTCGTCGCCAGCTGCCTGCCACCGGAAGACGACAGCTACCGTGACTTGCAGGACAAAGGCCTGCCGGTGATCGCCATCGACCGCCGCCTGGACCCTGCGCACTTCTGCTCGGTGATCAGCGACGATCGCGATGCCAGCCGCCAACTGGCCGCCAGCCTGCTCACTGCCGCCCCGCGCAGCATTGCCCTGATCGGCGCCCGCCCTGAGCTGTCTGTCAGCCAGGCGCGTGCCGGCGGCTTCGACGAAGCGCTGCAAGGCTATGCCGGTGAAGTGCGCCGCTATCAGGGTGAAGCGTTCAGCCGCGAGTGCGGCCAGCGCCTGATGCAGCAGTTGATCGACGACCTGGGCGGCCTGCCGGATGCCTTGGTGACCACCTCGTACGTACTGCTGCAAGGGGTGTTCGATACCCTGCAGGCGCGCCCTGCCGATTCGCGCCAGCTGCAGCTGGGCACCTTTGGCGACAACCAGTTGCTCGACTTCCTGCCGCTGCCGGTCAATGCCATGGCCCAGCAGCATGGCCTGATTGCCGCCACCGCGCTGGAGCTGGCGCTGGCCGCCATCGAGGAAAAGCGCTACGAGCCGGGTGTGCATGCCGTTGGTCGAACCTTCAAGCAGCGCATCACTGCGGCCTGACCATGCGCCTGATCGACACCCACACCCACCTGGACTTCCCCGACTTCGACGCCGACCGCCCGCGCCTGCTGGCCAATGCGGCGGCGCGTGGGGTAGAACGTGTGGTGGTGCTGGGGGTGTACCAAGCGAATTTCCAGCGGGTGTGGGACCTGGCCTGCACCGATCAGCGCCAGTTCGCAGCACTCGGCCTGCACCCGGTCTACCTCGACCAGCACCGCCCGGAGCACCTCGTTCAATTGCGCGAATGGCTGGAACGCCTGCACGGCGATACGCGGCTGTGCGCCGTGGGTGAATTTGGCCTGGACTACTACCTTGAAGACCTGGACAAAACCCGCCAGCAGGACCTGTTTGAAGCGCAACTGCAGATGGCCTGCGACTTCGAACTGCCTGCGCTGTTGCATGTACGCCGCAGCCATGCGCGGGTGGTTGCCACGCTCAAGCGCTACAAACCGGTGCGGGCGGGGGTGATCCATGCGTTTGCCGGCAGCTACGAAGAGGCGCGCGAGTACATCAAGCTGGGCTTCAAGCTCGGGCTTGGCGGTGCCGCGACGTGGCCACAGGCACTGCGGCTACGCAAGACCCTGGCGCGGCTGCCGCTGGAGAGTGTGGTGCTGGAGACTGATGCGCCAGATATGGCACCGGTGATGTACCCGGGGGTGCGGAACAGCCCGGAGCATTTGCCGGAGATTGCCGGGGCGTTGGCCGAGGTAATGGGGATTGATGTCGGGGAGCTGGCTGAGGCTAGCAGCCGCAATGCTTGCGAGTTGTTTGGCTGGTAGATGTTTTGCTGCCTGTCATGGCCTCTTCGCGGGAACGCCCGCGAAGAGGCCAGCCAATTCAGTTCAGACCAGCACTGTCCACAGCGCAAACCCGGCATACCACAACACCGCACAACGCAGCAGCAGCTCCCACAGGCTGTCCAGCCGCCCCAACCCGCGCTGGCTGTCTTCTTCCTCGGGAATATCGTCGGCAATGCGCCCGACACGGGCCACCAGGTGCGCGGCACTGATGTGCCAGTTGAGTAACTCGTGCAACATCACCCGGGTGACCGAGAGGAAGTTGCCCACCAGGGCAAAGCTCAACGCCAGTACCCGAACCGGCAGCCAGTCCATGATATGCCGCAGCTGTTCGGCCCGCGCCTTCAGCGCAGGCTGCTTGCTGTGCTCGCCGCACAGCGCCAGCAGGCGATAAGCCAGCGCCGCTCCAGGCCCCAGCACGAAATACCAGAAGATCACCGCGAAAAAGCCCTGGTACACCTGCCACAGCAGGTTGCCCTGCACCCTTACCAACAAGCTGTGCGGCTCGTCGGCCGCCAGGCCCAGGTCACGCTCTGCAACATGCAGAGCCGCCTGGTCATCACCGCGCCGCCAGGCATCGCGCAACGGCCCAAGCGAGGCCTTGGCATCACCACGGCCCAGGCTATAGACCAGCACCAACAGGTGCACCGGCAAGGCCAACAGCCCATAGGCCACCGGCTCCAGCACATGCAGCAGCAATACCAGCACCGCTACAGGTGCCAGCACCAGGATGGCCAGCGTCCACCATGGGTGAACCTTGCCGCTGCGTTCCAGCCGCACCAACTCGCCAAGGAAAAACCCGTCACGCTGCACTTGGTGACGAAGGGCCGAAAATTTCTCGACCCACAACGCCAGCAGCAACACCAGAAAACTCATGCCTTGTCCTCTTTGTGCAACAACGCTTCGCGGTAACGCGGCCAATCGAAGGACGGGCCGGGGTCGGTCTTGCGTTGCGGAGCAATGTCACTGTGCCCCTGAATGCGACCCAGGTCGATGGCCGGCCAGGCGCTAAGAATGTGCCGGGTAAGCCGTTCCAGCACGGCGTACTGGGCATCGGTGTAGGCCAGGTCGTCAGTGCCTTCCAGTTCGATACCGATGGAGAAATCGTTGCAGCCTTCACGCCCGTCAAAACACGAAACGCCTGCGTGCCAGGCGCGATCGAGCAAGGATACGAACTGGGTCACCGCCCCGTCACGCTCGACGAACAGGTGCGCTGACACGGTCAGGTGCTTGATGCTGTCGAAGTAAGGATGCTCATCAGGGTCCAGGCGATTCTGGAAAAACTGCTGGACCTTGCCGGTGCCGAAACAAGCTGGCGGCAGGCTGATGTTGTGGATCACCAGCAGGGAAATCGATTCGCCTTCAGGGCGGGCATTGAAGTTCGGCGAGGGGCAGTGGGTGATTCCGGTTCCGTGAAACCAGCCAGTGGCACGGTCCAATTGCATGGGGCAGATCCTGAAAACGCCGTGAACAGGTCAGCAGTATGCCCTGCGCTCAACACCGTTTGCATGTGAATGATTGTAATGTTGCCGCCTACTGCACCCAAGGTTGCCGCAACCCATCGAGCACCGCCTCCAACGCCCGCTCGAACAACAAACCGTCATCCAGCATCCGTACGTCCCCTCGGTGCAGTGCCTGGGCCAAGGCGGTGCTGTTCCACTCGCGCACTTTCATGCCGGTACGGTTGGCGAATACCAGCCTGTCGTGACTACCGACGTGCGCCACCAGTTTGCAACGCAGCGGTTCGCCGTCATCCATGACTTCAACCCAACTGCCGATGCGCAAGCGCTGCACGTGCTGCAGCGTTGCTGCCTGCCCATCGGCAAATTGCAGCGGTGCACAGGCCGGTTCTTCGGGCATCGCCAGTACGATGTCCTCGTCCACCAGCACTTCGGCAAAGGGCTTGTCATGGCCAGCCGGTAGCTCAGTGCCCGCACAGGCATGCAAGTGCAATTGCTCCAGTTGCAGGAAGAACTCTCGGGTTGCTGCCGAATCCAGCGCCACGCTGGCCAGGCCATCGCGCAGCGCCTTGAGCAGGCCCGGAACCTGCTGCAAAAGGGCTTGCGGCTCATGCCCCGGGGTGATGCTGGCCAGTAGCGCATCCACGGTCTGCAGGGCATCGCGCCAGCCCTGGGAGGCTTCACCCTGCTTCAGCCATGCCAACTGCAGTACCTGGCTCCAGGCTTGCACCAGCATCTGCACCACCACCAGGGGCAATACCCGACCGCGCAGGCGCTGGTTGAGCACCTGCTGCACCTGGTGCCGCGCCTGCAAGGCACGGGCACGCCCCTCTTCGGCATCGCGGGTGCGCTGTTCAAGCAGCTCGTTGCGCCGCCGTTCCTCCTGATTGGATGCGAGAAACTCGTCGAGAAGCTCGACAAACAGGCCAGTATCTTCGGCAAAATCATTGAGCAGGCGCTGGACCGTGCATTCTACCCGCAGGTGAAGGCTGTCACGCAGGCCTTCGCTGCCGCACGCCCAGCCAATGGCCGCGCCCGCGATCTCGTTGATCAGCCGGCGCCCCGGGTGGCTGGCCCGACTGAACAGCCCCTTGTCCAGCAATGCTACCTTGAGCAAGGGAATATGCAGGCGCGCAAGCAGTGCGCGCAGGCTGGCGGGCAGGTTGTCATCACGCTGGATGAAGGCGAACACCAGGCCGATCAGGTTGATCACGTCCTCATCGTCCACGGCGATGCGCCGGCGCGTGCCGCTGCGCACACTGACCCGCAACAGCAGTTGCTCAAGCTGCTGGCCGAGCTCGAAATCATCGGCCTCGTGAGTTGCGGGTACATAGTGTTGCAAATGCGACAGCAGGCGTATCAGGTCGGCCGTGCTGATCGGCTGGGCAGCAGCCACCGCCTGCAATCGCGGTGCGAACTGCCCGCGCAGCGGGGCCAGCAAGGTTTGCAATGAGGCGAAATACGCTTGCCCTGCCGCGTCTGCCCCAACGTCCTGGCCTTGGCTCAACGGCCCTCGTCGTGTGCGCAAGCGCCTGTCTTCGGCGCGCCGGCGCGGTGCCGGCTGCAACTCCGGAAGGACACCGGCTGCGGCCAATAGCTGGTTGGCGTCGGCATAGAGAATGTCGGCATCACGCAGTACATAGCGTTCGAACAGCTTGAGCAGCACCAGCTTGACCCGTAAACCAACCCCCAGGTTGCGCCCGGCGTCCAGGAAGTACCCGCACAAAGCGGCCGGGCCCAACGGGTTGTGCTGCTCATGCAGGGGGCGATCGAGCAGCGCCTGCAAGCGAAGGCCCAGTTGCTGCAGGGCAATACCATCGCGTGACAGCACCCGCCCAACCATGCCTTCCATGGCCGCAGCCCGCTCCCGTTGGGCCTTGCTCCGCAAGCTACCCGGTTCGGCCAGGTGCGCCAGCGGGTCGGGCTGGCCGATGCGCGCGAAAGTGTCATGAAAGGTATCAAGAAAGCCGCGCTCGATGCTTTTGCGCTTGAGCCTCAGATCACGCATGGCTTCGAAGTACAGATGCTGGTCATAACGGTCGAAGGCCTTGTCAGCCATTTCGAAAAGCGTGTCATCGGCGTTGTCGAACAAGTCCTGCAAGCCTTGGCGCAGCTGCAAGGCGGCCTTGTCCCGCACCTGCAGCAACAATACCGGAAGGCAAGGAAGAGGCGTGCGCCCCCCTCGGTCGATGGCAGCCGCCAAGGGCACCACCTTGCCTTCTTTCTGCATCCTGGACTCCTTGCAGGGTGTTTTGCCCGACAGGGGCTAATGATCGTCAAAGCTATGACGCCAAATACTGGGCGCCATTATCGGTAAAAAATCGCATCGCTGCCAGCACCGTTTCGTCGACCGGTTAATGCCCCGGATGGGCTTGAATGGCTCACAATGCCCGACCAACGGACATCGCCAAGGCGGCTGTACACACCGGCCCCCTGCCCTATAATCGCGGGCATCTAGCTAGTGGAGCCGAACATGCCGAACCTACGCCTCGCCGACCTGACCGCTGAAATCGAAGCCAATGTGCGCCGTGCACTGTTGGAAGACATCGGCAGTGGCGATATCACTGCGCAGTTGATCCCGGCCGAGCGCCTCGCCAAGGCGACCATCATCACCCGCGAAGACTGCGTGATCGCCGGCACCGCCTGGGTCGACGCCGTGTTTCGTCAGCTCGACCCACGCGTGGCAGTGCACTGGCAGGTGGCGGACGGTGAGCGGGCGATTGCCAACCAGCCGCTATTCCACCTCGAAGGCCCGGCCCGTTCGCTGCTGAGCGGTGAGCGCAGTGCGCTGAACTTCCTGCAGATGCTGTCGGGGGTAGCCACCCGTGCGCGCTTCCTGGCCGACCTGGTGGAAGGCACCCAGGTGCGCCTGCTGGACACCCGTAAAACACTGCCGGGCCTGCGCCTGGCGCAGAAGTACGCGGTAACCTGTGGCGGCTGCGACAACCACCGCATCGGCCTGTACGACGCGTTCCTGATCAAGGAAAACCACATCGCTGCCAGCGGCGGCGTGGCCGAAGCCGTGGCCGCGGCACACCGTATTGCGCCAGGCAAGCCGGTTGAGATCGAAGTGGAAAGCCTGGATGAACTGCGCGAGGCGCTGGCCGCTGGCGCGGACATCATCATGCTTGATGAGCTGAACCTTGATGAAATGCGCGAAGCGGTGCGCATCAACGCGGGCAAGGCCAAGCTGGAGGCCAGCGGTGGGGTCAACGAAACGACCCTGCGTGTGATTGCCGAAACCGGCGTGGACTACATCTCGATTGGTGCCATGACCAAGGATGTGAAGGCGGTTGATCTGTCGATGCGCTTGAGCCTGTAAGCGGCTTGCGGGCAATAAAAAACCGGCTTTTCAGCCGGTTTTTTCAGGGGTGTTATCCAATCAGAACGAGGCGTTGGCCAGGCCGTCCAGATAACGCTCTACGTCCAGAGCAGCCATGCAGCCGGCACCCGCCGAGGTGATTGCCTGGCGGTAAACGTGGTCAGCCACGTCACCTGCAGCGAACACACCTTCAACGTTGGTGGCGGTAGCGTTGCCCTCACGGCCGCCGTTGACCACCAGGTAGCCGTCTTTCAGGGTCAGCTGGCCTTCGAACAGCGAGGTGTTCGGGGTGTGGCCAATGGCGATGAACACGCCGTCGACCTTGATTTCGTCGCTGCTGCCGTCGTTGTACTTCAGGCGCGCACCGGTCACGCCCATGTTGTCACCCAGCACTTCGTCCAGGGTGGCGTTGAGCTTGAGCTCGATCTTGCCTTCAGCCACACGAGCGTTCAGCTTGTCGACCAGGATCTTCTCGGCGCGGAATGTTTCGCGACGGTGTACCAGGGTCACCTTGCTGGCGATGTTGGCCAGGTACAGCGCCTCTTCCACGGCAGTGTTGCCACCGCCAACCACGGCGACCGGCTTGTTGCGGTAGAAGAAACCGTCGCAGGTGGCGCAGGCCGAAACGCCCTTGCCCATGAAGGTTTCTTCCGACGGCAGGCCCAGGTAACGGGCGCTGGCACCGGTGGCGATGATCAGTGCGTCGCAGGTGTACTTGCCGCTGTCACCCTGCAGGGTGAACGGCTTGTTGGCCAGGTCGACGGCATTGATGTGGTCGAAGACGATTTCGGTTTCAAAACGCTCGGCGTGCTCTTGCATGCGCTGCATCAGGGCCGGGCCGGTCAGGCCGTGGGGGTCGCCCGGCCAGTTGTCGACTTCGGTGGTGGTGGTCAGCTGGCCACCGGCCTGCATGCCGGTGATCAGCAGCGGCTTGAGGTTGGCGCGGGCAGCATAGACTGCGGCGCTGTAACCGGCAGGGCCGGAACCGAGAATGATGACGCGCGAATGACGTACTTCAGACATGTCGAACTCCTGTCGAGCGGGCCGCACGGGCCGGCATCGGTGTACCGGCTGCGCCAGCTGGAAATTTAAAACGGACCCACGCAGCACTTGGGGAAGGCTACAACGCGCAGGCCCGAAAAGCGGAAAGTTGAGCGCACTGTAGCGAGGTCGCAAAGATTAAGGAAATATCCTTAGACAATCCACCTCATAGGCATCGTCTATGCCGCGATTTCATCGATAAACACACCCCCGGCGCTTTTGTTACATCCCGTTTCCCGCCCGCAACCCGCCTTTCGTCGGCGCGGCAAACTCGGTAAGGTCAGCGCGTTTTCCTTCTCTGCGGAGTACCTCGATGCAAGCCCCTGTCCTCTCTGGCCCCCAATACCTGCGCGAAGGCCTGAAACTGGTGCTGAGCCCCAACCTGCGGTTGTTCGTGCTGCTGCCGTTGGCGGTCAACCTGCTGCTGTTCGGTGGCCTGATCTACTTCGCCGGCCACCAGTTCGGCCTGTGGCTGGACGCGCTCATGCCAACGCTGCCGGACTGGCTGAGCTTCCTCAGCTACATCCTCTGGCCGCTGTTCGTGGCCTTGCTGCTGCTGATGGTGTTCTTCACCTTCACCCTGGTGGCCAATATCATTGCCGCGCCGTTCAACGGCTTTTTGGCGGAAAAGGTCGAGGTGGTGGTGCGCGGCCAGGATAACTTCCCCGCGTTCAGCTGGGGTGAGCTGGTGGCCATGGTGCCACGCACTTTCAGCCGCGAAATGCGCAAGCTGGGCTACTTCCTGCCACGGGCTATTGGCCTGTTCATCCTGTCGTTCATCCCGGTGGTGAACGTGGTGGCCGCACCACTGTGGCTAATGTTCGGGGTATGGATGATGGCCATCCAGTACATCGACTACCCGGCGGACAACAACAAGATGAGCTGGCAGGACATGCTGGCCTGGCTGCGCAGCAAGCGCTGGCAGAGCCTGGGCTTTGGCGGGATTACCTACCTGGCGTTGATGATTCCGGGGGTGAACGTGCTGATGATGCCGGCGGCGGTGGCCGGGGCTACGTTGTTCTGGGTGCGGGAGCGCAACTGACCCCCGCCCCCATCAGATCAATCCTTGCCTGGCCGGGGCTTCACTGCCCCAACCGGCTGGAAAACTGCCCCACCACATCCACCACCCGTTTCGCCCCGTCCTGGATCTCGACAATCACGCTGCCCGTCTCGTCAGCCAGTGCCAGCCCCTGCTCGGCCTGGCGCTTGCTGGTGTCGATGATCGCCACCGCCGCCTGCGCCAGTTGCTCGTTCTGCTTCACCACCCGGGCGATTTCCTCGGTGGCGGTGCTGGTGCGCGAGGCCAGTTGACGCACTTCGTCGGCAACCACGGCAAAACCCCGCCCCTGTTCGCCGGCACGGGCCGCCTCGATAGCGGCATTGAGCGCCAGCAGGTTGGTCTGCCCGGCGATGTCGCTGATGGTCTTGATGATGGAGCCGATTACCCGCGACTGGGTATCCAGCGCCTGAATGCCCTCGGCGGCCTCCTGCATCGAGGCCTCCAGGCCGCGCATCACGCTGACGGTCTGGGTAACCACATCGGTGGCCTTCTGGGCGCTGACATCGGTACCCAGCGAGGTGTTGTAGGCAACATCTGCTGCCTCGGCCACCGCCTGTTCCTGGTTGACCTGGTCGGTAATCACCGTGGCGAACTTGACCACTTTGTACAGCACGTCATGGGCGTCGAAGATCGGGTTGTACGAGGCCTCCAGCCAGATCACCCGCCCGTGGGCGTCGATGCGCTTGAAGCGCTCGGCAACGTATTCGCCACGGCGCAGCTTGTCCCAGAACGCCTGATAGCCGGCCGAATTGGCCTCTTCCGGCTCGCAGAACATGCGGTGGTGCTTGCCGCGAATCTGTTCCAGGCGATAGCCGACGGTGGCCAGGAAACGGTCATTGGCAGTGAGGATGGTGCCGTCCAGGTCAAACTCGATAACGGCGGTCGAGCGCATCAACGCCTTGATCAGGCTTTCATACTCGCGCGAGGTCTCGATGGTGCGGGTGAGGTCGCTGGAATGCAGGGTGAAGTACTTGATACGCCCTTCGCTGTTCTTCACCGGCTGCAGGATCGAGCGCAGCCAGGCTTCCTGGCCATTGCCGCGCAGCAGGCGGAAGGCACCGTTCAGGTGCTCGCCACGGGTGATCGCGCTTTTCATGCGCTGGTAGAAATCCAGCGACTTCACATGCGCGGGGACGATGTCCTCGATGTTGCGTCCAAGCAATTGTTCGGCACGGTAGAGCATCTCGCTCTCGAAGTTGCCGTTGACCATCTCGATCCGTCCCTGGGGGTCGAGTTGAAGTACCAGCATCTCGTTGTCGAGGCTACTCTTGACCTGTTCCACGGACATCAGGTCTTCGCGCAGTTGCCGGATTTCTTGCTTGAGCTTGCTGTTGAACATCACCGCACTCCTGGAGCGCATCACCTAGTCGAATGCATCTTCATCGGCTGCCGGTTGCACCTTCTTGAGCAACGCGCAACGAAATATTCATAAAGGCAAAAGCGTCAGCAGTCAGGCGTCATTTGCCTGTCATATTGCAGTCACATTGGCGCAACCCAGTAGGCGGAAACTTTTTGTCATGAATACACCCGCCCTGCGCATTACCCTGGTCAGCGAAACCTTCCCACCCGAGATCAACGGCGTGGCCAACACCCTTGGCCGCCTTGGCGAAGGGCTGCGTCAGCGTGGCCATGAGATCGAGGTTGTACGCCCGCGCCAGGCCGGCGAAGCGCCTGTGCACAACGACCCGCACCTGATGCTTTGCCGTGGCTGGGCTCTGCCTGGCTACCCCGGTTTGCAGTGGGGCGAGGTGTCGATGCACAAGTTGTTACGCCGCTGGCGGCGGCAGCGCCCGGACGTGCTGTACATCGCCACCGAGGGGCCGCTGGGGCTCAGCGCACTGCGCGCGGCCAGGCGCCTGGGGATCGCGGTCGTCAGCGGCTTCCACACCAATTTCCCGCAGTACTCCGGCCAGTACGGCCTGGGTTTGCTGGCGCGCCTGCTCACCCACTACCTGCGCTGGTTCCATCGGCGCACGGCGATCACCCTGGTGCCCAGTGTCAGCCAGCGCCTGGAGCTTGAACGCCGTGGGTTCGAGCGCCTGGAACTGCTCGCACGGGGTGTCGATGCCTGCCTGTTCAACCCGTCGCGGCGCAGCCAGGCGTTACGCGAAAGCTGGGGGCTCGCCCCGGACGATCTCGCCGTGCTGCATGTCGGTCGGCTCGCTGTGGAAAAGAACCTTGGCTTGCTGCGGCCTTGCCTTGAGGCATTGCGGAAGACTTATCCACAGAAACGCCTGCGTCTGATCATGGTGGGTGACGGCCCGCAGCGCGCCGCCCTCCAACAGCAGATGCCGGATGCTGTGTTCTGTGGCGCCCAGCGCGGCGAGGTACTGGCCGAGCACTATGCCAGCGGTGACCTGTTCCTGTTCCCTAGCCTGACCGAAACGTTTGGCAATGTGGTGCTCGAAGCCATGGCCTCGGGGTTGGCGGTGGTTGCCTATGACGAGGCGGCGGCTGCGCAGCATATTCGCCATGGCCACAGCGGAGCACTGGCCATGCCGGGGGACCAGGCAGCGTTTGTGGATGCGACTTGCTGGCTGCTGGAGGAGGAGGAAACGTTGCGCCGGGTACGGCTGAATGCGCGACAGCATGCAAGCCGTCAGGGGTGGCCGGCGATTGTCGAGCAGTTTGAGGGGTATCTCTATGGTGCTTGCCAGCAAACCGGTACTGCGACTGGGCGTTCTGCTCAATATGTGCAGCGCCTGTGAGATCGAGCGCCGCGCGGGCGGCGCTCGGCCTCACAGGCGCCGAAGATATCGCGGCAGACCGCCTTCAAACCAACGCCTTCTCGATAGCCTGCACCACCGCCGGATCATCCGGCGCCGTACGCGGTGAAAAGCGCGCCAGCACCCGCCCATCCTTGCCCACCAGAAACTTCTCGAAATTCCAGGTGATGTCGCCCGGGAACTCGGCTCCTTCGCCCGCCAGCAGGCGGTATAGCGAATGGCGCTGCGGCCCGTTGACCTCCAGCTTGCCCCCCAGCGGGAAGCTCACCCCATAGTTGAGGCTGCAGAAATCCTGGATTTCCTTTTCGCTGCCTGGCTCCTGCCCGGCAAACTGGTTGCACGGCAGGCCAAGCACGTTGAAGCCCTTGTCCTTGTAAACCTGGTAGAGGTTTTCCAGGGCCTTGTATTGCGGCGTGAGCCCACACTTGGAAGCGACGTTGACCACCAGCACCACTTGGCCCTTGAACGGGGCCAGGGGCAGCTCTCCGCCGTTCAGTGCGTCCAGTTTCAGGTCGTGAAATGCACTCATGATGACATCCCCTCTCAGGTTCCCGGTTGCCGCGCAGGCGAATTCCGCCCACTAAAAAGGCGCTCGTCCAAACCGTCCACCTCCCGTAGGAAGGCAAATCGGCTTGCCCGAGCGCCTGGCGACTTTCTGAGCTTAGCGCAGAAAATCAGTGGTGATGGCCACCTTCACCGTGGATGTGACGGTGAGCGATTTCTTCGTCGCTGGCGTCACGCACGTTGACAACCTTGACCTGGAAGGTCAGGCGCTGGCCAGCCAGCGGGTGGTTGCCGTCAACGGTGACGTCGTCGCCGTCGAGGTCGCGGATGGTGACGATCTGCATCTGGCCATCCGGCGCCGAAGCGTGGAACTGCATGCCCACTTCCAGCTCATCGACGCCTTCGAACAGGCTGCGGTTCAGGGTGCTGACCAGCTCGGCCAGGTATTCGCCGTAGGCGTCTTCCGGCTCGATGGAAACGTTCAGTTCGTCACCGGCCTGCTTGCCTTCCAGGGCTTTTTCCAAGCCCGGGATGATGTTGCCGGCACCGTGCAGGTAAACCAGCGGCGCGCCACCGGCGGAGCTGTCGATGGTCTCCCCGGCGTCGTTGGTCAGGGTATAGTCGATGGAGACAGCCTTGTTGGCGGCGATCAGCATGGGGCAAGACCTTTTGCAAAAGAATGTAGAGCGCACAAGTGTAACGAAGCCATCGTCCGATTGCGAACGTGCTGCGGACGAGCAGCGGCCCATCAGTCGGATCACCGGCTTCCACCAGGACGAAGAAGGCCACTGGGTGGCCGAACTGTCCTGTGGCCATACCCAGCACCTGCGCCACCAGCCACCGTGGCAGGCACGCCCTTGGGTGCTCGACCCGGCCCAACGCGCGCAGCACATCGGCCAGCCTTTCGCATGCGGCTGGTGCGCACAAGGGGCCGATAGCGCTACCCTTGGCCGTTAATTTCTTGCACCGCTTATTTCGAGAAGCACGCATGCAGACATTTTTCATTGCGCCGACCGACTTCGGTGTCGGCCTGACCTCCATCAGCCTCGGCCTGGTGCGCACCCTGGAGCGCGCAGGCCTGAAGGTCGGCTTCTTCAAGCCGATCGCCCAGCCCCACCCGGGTGACACCGGCCCCGAGCGCTCTACCGAACTGGTGGCCCGCACCCATGGCATCAAGCCCCCGGTGCCCCTGAGCCTGGCCCAGGTCGAGCGCATGCTCGGCGATGGCCAGCTCGACGAACTGCTCGAAGCGATCATCCGCCTCTACCAGCAAGCCTGCGTCGGCAACGACGTGGTGGTGGTCGAAGGCATGGTGCCCACGCGCCATGCCAGCTACGCGGCGCGGGTCAACCTGCACCTGGCCAAGAGCCTGGATGCCGAGGTGATCCTGGTGTCGGCCCCGGAAAACGAAGTGCTCAGCGAACTGTCCGGCCGGGTCGAACTGCAGGCCCAGCTGTTCGGCGGCCCACGCGACCCAAAAGTGCTCGGTGTCATCCTCAACAAGGTGCGCACCGACGAAAGCATGGCCGACTTCGCCACCCGCCTGCGCGAGCACTCGCCCCTGCTGCGTGGCAACGATTTCCGCCTGCTCGGCTGTATCCCCTACCAGCCTGAATTGAACGCCCCGCGCACCCGCGACGTGGCCGAGCTGCTCGGTGCCCAGGTGCTCAATGCCGGCGACTACGAGCAGCGGCGCATGAGCAAGATCATTATTTGCGCGCGCACCGTGGCCAACACGGTGCCTCTGCTGACCTCGGGTACCTTGGTGGTCACCCCGGGCGATCGCGACGACATCATCCTTGCCGTCAGCCTGGCGGCGATCAATGGCGTACCCCTGGCCGGGTTGCTGCTGACCAGTGACAGCAAGCCCGACGCGCGCATCCTCGGCCTGTGCCGCGGCGCGCTGCAGGCTGGGCTGCCGATCCTGTCAGTCAGCACCGGCTCGTACGACACCGCCAACCAGCTCAATTCGCTAAACCGCGAAATCCCTGTGGACGACCGCGAGCGCGCCGAGTTCATCACTGACTTTGTCGCCAGCCACCTCGACGCCGCCTGGCTGCACCAACGCTGCGGCACCCCGCGTGAAATGCGCCTGTCGCCAGCCGTGTTCCGCTACCAGTTGATCCAGCGGGCGCAGCAGGCCAACAAACGTATTGTCCTGCCCGAAGGCGCCGAGCCGTTGCTGGTGCAGGCTGCGGCCATCTGCCAGGCCCGTGGCATTGCCCGCTGCGTGCTGCTGGCCAAGCCCGAGGATGTCGACGCCGTGGCGCGCGCCCAGGGCATTACCCTGCCGCCAGGCCTGGAAATCCTCGATCCCGAGCTGATTCGCGGGCGCTATGTAGAGCCTATGGTAGAGCTGCGCAAGAGCAAGAACCTCAACGCGCCAATGGCCGAGCAGCAACTGGAAGACCCGGTAGTGATCGGCACCATGATGCTGGCCCTGGACGAAGTGGACGGCCTGGTCTCGGGCCTGGTGCACTCCACCGCCAACACCATTCGCCCTGCCCTGCAACTGATCAAGACTGCGCCTGGCTCAAGCCTGGTGTCGTCGGTGTTCTTCATGCTGTTCCCCGAGCAGGTGCTGGTGTACGGCGACTGCGTGATGAACCCGCACCCGAGCGCTGCCGAGTTGGCAGAGATCGCACGGCAGAGCGCCGACTCGGCGCAGGCCTTCGGCATCGCACCACGGGTGGCGATGATCAGTTATTCCAGCGATTCAGCCAGCGATGAGGAAGTGGAGAAAGTGCGCGAAGCAACACGCCTGGCACAAGGCGCAGCGCAGGCGTTGCTGATCGATGGGCCATTGCAGTACGACGCGGCGGCCAACCCGGCGATTGCACGGGACCTGGCGCCGGGTAGCCCGGTGGCCGGGCGTGCCACGGTGTTCGTGTTCCCCGACCTGAATACCGGCAACACCACGCACAAGGCGGTGCAACGCAGTGCTGACGGGGTGAGCCTTGGGCCGATGCTTCAAGGGCTGCGCAAGCCGGTGAACGACCTGCCGCGCGGGGCTCAGGTTGACGATATCGTGCATACCATTGCCCTGACGGCGATTCAGGCCAGCGTGGTGCGCTAGAAGCAGGGGGCTGCTTTGCAGCCCCGGCGGTCAATCAGGGATACTGCTGAACCTGGCCTTGCTGCTGGTCATACTGCTGACCCGGAATCGGCTTCAGGTTCACTTCCACGCGGCGGTTCTGCGCACGGCCATTGGCGTCGGCGTTGCTGGCGATCGGCTGGTCCGGGCCCATGCCACGTACCGAGATCCGCGAGGCATCCACACCCTGCGAGGTCAGGTAGGTGCTGACCGCCTGCGCACGGCGCTGGGACAGGTCCATGTTGTGCTGGCGGCTGCCGGTGCTGTCGGTGAAACCGACCACTTCGATGGTGTTCTGGTTGAACTGCTTGAACGAACCGGCCAGGTTGTTCAGCGGCGAATAGAAGCTAGGGGCGATGTTGGCCGAGTCGGTGGCGAAGGTGATGTTGCCCGGCATGATCAGCTTGATCTGGTCACCCTGACGTTGCACTTCCACGCCAGTGTTGGCCATTTGCGCGCGCAGCTCTGCTTCCTGCTTGTCGGCGTAGTAGCCGTAACCGGCAGCGGCAGCACCCACCGCAGCAGCGCCGATCAGCGCACCCTTGCCACGGTTGTTGTGGTCGATCGCGGCACCGGCGATGGCGCCGGCCAGCGCGCCCAGGCCGCCGTACTTGGCGGTCTTGCTCATCCCAGTGGAGCCCTGCGCCTGACCCTGGTTGTCATAAGGGTTCTGGCCGGCACAGCCGGTCATCAGGGCAGCGGCAGTTGCGACGATAATCAGACGACGCATGGTGAACATGGACAAGCTCCTACTGAAATTCATAAATGCGGCAGATCTCGAATGGATCTATGCCAGCCTTGGATTGCATCGGCAACGAAAAATTCCATGAAAGTGCCTTCATGTGCCATCAGGCACGTACGAAGGGGTTTTCGCGCATTTCATCGCCCAGCCGAGTATCGGGCCCGTGGCCGGTGACCACGATGGCCTCTTCGTCCAGCCGGTACAGCCGCTCCTTGATGGAACGCACAATTGCCCGCTGGTCCCCACCCCACAAATCGGTGCGGCCAATACCCCGGCGGAACAGGGTATCGCCCGCAATCAACAGCTTGGCATCGGCGAACCAGAAACTCATCGAGCCCGGGGTATGGCCTGGCGTATGCAGGGCCACGCCACAACCGCAGGCCAGCTCTTCATCATCGCCCAGCCAACGGTCGGGGGCAGGCACTGGCGTGTACGGTACCCCGAACATCTGGCACTGCATCTCCAGGTTGTCCCACAGTACCTGATCGTCCTTGTGCAGGTGCAAGGTAGCGCCGGTCAGCTCCTTGAGCTTGCCCGAAGCCAGAAAGTGATCGAAGTGCGCGTGGGTGTGGATGATGCTTACCAGCGTCAGGCCATGGGCCTGCAGGCGCGCCAGGATCTTGTCCGGGTCACCGCCCGGGTCGACGACGATGGCCTTTTTGGTCAAGGGGTCGCCGATCAGGGTGCAATTGCATTGCAGGGGGCCTACGGGGAAGGTTTCGCGGATGAGAGTGGTCGGGGCAGTCTTCATGGAGGGCCTGTCTTGGACGCTGCAGCGCCTGTGAGATCGAGCGCCGCCCGCGCGGCGCATCGCGAGCTGGCGCTCGCTCCTACGTTTGTTTCGGGCCAATTGTACCAGTGAGATTCGCGTGCGCCCCCTCTGGCGCATACGTTGATACCGTGTCGTATGAAAAAAGGCGGTCGCGCGCGACTGTTACAGGCATAACTGTCCCGAAACAAACGTAGGAGCGAGCGCCAGCTCGCGATGCGCCGCGCGGGCGGCGCTCGATCTGAAGGGCGCTAAAAATCCAACGCCATGCCCTGCTGGCCTAAGGCAAGAACAACCTGAACAACCCGCCCCCAAGCGCCCCGCCATTGGAAATCTCGATCCGCCCGCGCACCCCGCCGCTTTCATGCAAGGCCGCAATCCGCGCCGCAAAGTACAGCCCCAGGCCGGTACTGCCGCTGGTCGAATCGATGCCCTGGATGTACTCCTCCTGGCGCTCGAGCATGTGCTTTGGATAACCCGGGCCGTCATCGTTCACGCAGATGGCCAGCTGGTTGTCGGCCTCTTCGATCGTGATCAGCAAAGCGTGCCCGGCATAGCGGGTGGCGTTGGTGATGACGTTGGCGATCACCGAGGTCACCAGTTCGCGGTCGAAGAAACCCAGCGGGTTGTCGGTGTCGATGCGCCAGGTGGCGAGGATGTCGTTGTGCTTGAGCACTTCCTGGTGCGCCGCCAGCTGGGCTTCGATGAAGTCGTCCAGCTCATGGTAGTCCGGGCACACCGGCAGCTGGTTGATACCCAGTTTATAGAGCCCCAGCAGCTGCACGAGCATGCCGTTGAGGTGGCGAAACTCATGCTCCATGATGCCCTGCTCGGCACCACCGCGCAGCTCTTCGGGCAGGCGTTCTACCCACTGGTTGTGGGACTGGATCAGCGCCGACAACGAACTCTTGAGGTCGTGCACGGTGGAGGCGATCACCGTGGAAAAGTCCAGCCCCTGATTGTCTTGATTCATGCGCCGAACACTCGGATGTGCAGTTTGCGGTAACGGTCATAGCGATTGTCGCTGGCAGGGATACCGGCCACGCTGGTCAAGGCGTCCTGGCATTCCTGCATGATCGCGGGCTGAGGGTTGTCACCGCCAATACGCAGCAGCGCCTGGGCGGTGTTGAGGGCGATGCTGATGTTCTTCGGCTGCAAACCCAGTGCCTTGCGGAACAGTTGCAACGCCTCGCCAAGCTGCCCTCCTTGGTAACTGCGCACACCCTGGCGATTGAGGGTGACCGCTTCGGTAATGGCGTTGAGCACGCTGGGGTCGTCCGTCAGCTTGCCCACTTTCTCCATGACCTTGGGGTCATCGCCATAACTTTCCACACAGCTTTTCAGCACGCCGATGGCGGCGGCTTCCTGGCCCATAGCCTGCAACTGTGCGGCAACGGTCAGGGCCGAATCGACCGAGAAAAACTGGTTCATCTTGTCCAGGCGCTGGATCGCCTGCTCGGTCAGCTTGGCCGCCGTTTCCGGGTCGCCCGCCTGCTGCAGACTGGCGGCTTTCATCATCCGCGCGCGCACCTGCAAACCCTGGTCTTCGGGGTTTTCCTTGGCCACTTCGCTGAGCGTGGTGTTGATCTCGACCCGGGTACGGGCGTCCAGGCCGAAGCCTGCATTCTTGCTCATCAGGGCCTGCACCAGGCCCAGGTTGTTTTCGGCGTCCTTGTAGCGCGAGCTCTGCCCTTGGTTCACCGCATGACGGAACGCCTTCGACGCGCTCTCGAAGTCCTCGTTTTCCAGCGCCAGCTTGCCTAGGGTCGACTGCCGACGCACTGACAGTGGCGACAGGCGTACCGCCTCTTCCAGCAGGTTTTGCGCACGTCGGGTATCGCCCTGAGCCACCAGCACTTCGGCCATACCGTCGTAAAGCCCTGGCATGATCGGGAACGCCTTGAGTGCCTGCTCGTACACGCCCTGGGCCTGGGCATTCTGGCCACGCTTGTGCATCAGGGCGCCCAATGCAGCGTACACCCACGGCTGCGGGCGACTGGCCAGGATGGCCTTGAGGAATTTTTCCAGCTCCTCGAAGCGGTTGAGGTTGCGCAAGGCATCGGCCCGGTAGCGCAGGCACAGTGGTGCCAGGCGCGGGTCTTTCTTGCACAGCTCGGCGCAAGCCGCCAGCACTTCGGCCGGGCGACTGCGGTCCAGGGCCTGCAGAATCGGCTTGAGCAAGGTCTTGCGCTGATACAGCTTCTCGACGCGCTGGGCCAGGCCAACCCGGTTGAAAGGTTTGGTCAGGTAGGCATCGGGCTCGTGCTCGATGGCACTGAGGACAATGGCCTGGCTGCTCTCGGCCGTGACCATGATGAACACGCACTCATGGCTGATGTGCTTGTCGATGATCAGGTCTTCGAGCACCTGTTGGCCGTTCTTCTTGCCATCACCCAGGTGAAAATCCTGCAGGATGAAGTCATAGCGCTTCTGCGCGCACATGCGCAGCGCCTGCTCGCCGCTGTCAGCGGTGTCCACGTCGCGCACGCCCAACTCGCGCAGCATTGAACGGGTCGACGTGCGAAAGTCGGTAAAGTCATCGACGATCAGAAAGCTTTTTTGCCCGTACTGCAGCATCAACACGACCTGCCTTGGAATGATTGAAAAATCGCGCGAGGCGATGCCACCGATCGCTGTATCGGCAGCTGGTCGGGAAAGATGAGGGTAGAGCTTTGGCGGCCACAAACCATGGCCTCAGGCCATCACTTTAGCGGGCAATGACCTGCAGGGCCAGCATCACGCCAGCAACCCCAGGGATTTGGCCTTGGCCACCGCCTGCGTACGCCGCTCGACGCCCAGCTTGCTGTTGATGTGGCTGGCGTGGGTCTTGACCGTGTGCAGGGAAATGAACAGCCGCTCGCTGATCTGCTGATTGGAACAACCCTGAGCGATCAGTTCGAGCACTGCCAGCTCACGGCCACTCAACGCCTCGCCGCTGCCCGTGCTGGCGCTGGGCAGCGGTGGCAGGCGTTTGAGCAGTTCGGCCTGAACCGCGCACGCGGCACCTGCCTGCAGTTGTTCGTGAAGCCATTGCGGGTGTTTTTCCAGCAGCGGCTGGAACGGTTGCAGCACGCCGCCACGGGCGGCCTCAAGCAAGCCTGGCAGCAACCGCTCGGCCTGCGCTTCGCGGCCTTCGGCCAGCAGCAGGGAGAGCCATTGGCACAGGGCGCTGACGGTGAGCATCATGCCGCCACTGGCCTGCCCGCGCTCGACCAGGCTGGCCAGGCGTTGCACGGCATCGTCGCCACGTAACTGGATGCGCTCGAGCAGCGCCTGCTGCAGCGCAATGTGCAACGGCAGCAGTGGGTGGAACTCCGGTGCTGCCGCTGGCTGCTCACCGCCGTAGGTCTGGCCCAGGCGCAGCAGCCAGGACTCGGCCAGGTCGGTGCGCCCCTGGGCCAGCCACAGTTCGCATTTGACCAGGGTAATCATGGCCAGGTAGTAGACCGGGGGCACGTCCCAGATATGCATCAGGCGCTCAGCCTCTGCCAGTTCGGCAAAGGCCTCGGCAAAGTGACCTTCCCGCCCATCGAGCGTGGCGATCACGCAATGGCCGATGAGCACACTGATGTCCCGGCAGGCCCGCGCCTCGCCCAGCCCCGCGCGCAACCGCGCACGGCCCTGGGCAGGCTGCAGGCGCGAAACCAGCAGATAGCCCTCGTAAAGCGTCAGACGTGCGCGCACGGCATACAACCGCTGTGCCGAAAGCCCTTGCAAGCGTTGCAGCCCTTGGCGCACTTCGTCCAGCGCCCGCAATACTTCGCCACGGGCGTGCAGTACACGCGCCCGGTCGTAATGGGCCAAGGCCTCGAACAACGGGTTGCCGACTCGCTGGGCCAGTTCCAGGGCTTCTCGGTTCCAGCCGCGGGCCCGCCAGAAATCACCATCGGCGATGGCCAGGTTGGACAGCGTCGACAGGCACACCAGGCGCTGGCCATAGCGCTTGCTTGGCAGGCTCTGCAGCGCTTCGCTGCAATAGGCCAACGTGCGCTCACGGTCACCCCGGCCTCGGGCAATCACCCCACTCAGCGCCAGCCACTGGGCCAACATCGACTTTTGCGCGGTCGCCGAAGGTGCGGGCAGGAAGCGGCTGAGGTAGCCGGCAAGCTCCTCGGCCGCGTCCAGTTGGCAAGCCAGGCCCAACGCCCAGCTGTACAGCACGATCAGCCTTGGCGTGCTGATCAGCAGGCTGTCGGGCAAGTCCATCTTCCAGCGCAGCAACATGCCGACGTTCTGTTCGGCCAGCAGTTGCTCCTCGGACAGGCTCTGCACCAGGTCGGCGGCAACATCAAGGTGGCCGGCACGCAAGGCCTGCTCCACCGCCTCGTCCAGCAGGCCCTGGGCTTCGAACCAACGGCTCGCCCGCAAGTGCAAGCCGGCCAGCGGTTCGTTGGCCTGGCGACTGCGCAGCAAGTCGGAGAACAAGTGGTGATAACGGAACCAGTGGCCGTGCTCGTCCAACGGCACCAGGAATACCTGGTGCGCCTGCAGGAAACGCAGGATCTCGACACTGTCGTGGCGACCCCGCACGGCATCGCAAAGTTGGGCGCAGAAACGCTCCTGGCACGCGGTTTCGTACAAGAAGGCCTGCACATCGGCGGGCAGCATATCGATGACTTCTTCGAGCAGGTAGTCGCGAATCAGCCCTTCGCCACCATGCAGCGCCTGGGGCAAGGCCTGCTCGTCGGCACTGTCGCTGGCCGCCAGTTGCCAGAAACGCAACCCGGCCACCCAGCCATCACTGCGCTGGATAAGGTTGTCCAGGGCCTGGCCACGCAGGCCCGTGGGCTGGCGACCGATTACCGCCAGCGACTCTTCGGCGGTGAGGCGCAAATCCTGTTCGTTCAGCTCGACAAGCTGACGCGACAGCCGCAGGCGCGCCAGGTGCCAGTCCGGGCGCTGGCGACTGGTAACCAGCAACACCAGGCCGGCCGGCAGGTGGTTGAGGAAAAACTGCAGGCAACGGTCCAGTACAGGCCCTTGGGCCAGGTGGTAATCATCCAGTACGAGCAGCAACGGTGTATCCGCTTGCAGGTACAACGCCAGCTCGTCGAGCAGGCCGTCAAGCCACTCTTCGAAGGCGAACGGCTGATGGCGCTGGCGCATTTTCAGCAAGCCCATGGCCTGACCACCCAGGGCCGGGCAGTATTGCTGCAGCCCTTCGAGCAGGCGCTCAAGGAAGCGGCCTGGGTCTGCATCTCGCTGGCTCAGACCAAGCCACAGGCTGCGCCAGTGTTCGGGCAGTGCCTCGCAAAACTCGATGGCCAGGGAGCTTTTGCCGAAACCCGCCGGGGCGTTGACCAGCAGCAGGCGAGCGCCGAGGCCGGTGTACAGGCGCTGGCACAGGCGCGGACGCGGCACATGCCCCTCCGGCAGGGGGGGCCGAAAGAAACGCCCGTCCAGCAGGCCCAGGGCCTGGCTGGCGAATCCATGCGTACGGGACAAGTCTGTCATGGCCGGCTCGTTCTGGTTGGAAGACTACGGCGATATGGATGCTTGCGAGACTAGCCGGTAACGCAGCGCATTTGAAGATGATGGGCGCATTTGCCCCGGGAAAGACTGCGACAAAAAGCGACAAGGCTGATGGACAGCGGCTGGTGCGGGGGTTTGGGTGGGTATTCAGCAGGTTTATGGCCTGCCCGCGAAGAGGACGGGGAAGGAAAATAGAAACGCCCCGGCAGGCCGGGGCGTTCTGGGGATCACACGGAGTCTTTCAGGTTACCGAATACCCGACTGACGCAGCGCTGCTGGCTGGAAGTCAGCCTTGCTGGCACTGAAGCCGAAGTCGTAGGCACGCTTCTCTTCGTTCTTCATGCCCAAGGCCAGGTAACGACCCGACTGCAGGTCGTAAATGGCCTCCAGGGTGTACCAAGGCACCTCATTGTTGTAATACGGCTGGGAATGAGCTTCGGAAACGCGCCACAGCTGGTTGCGACCGTCGTACTGGTCGATCACCGCCGCCTGCCAGGTGTCTTCGTCGATGTAGAAGTCACGCTTGGCATAGATGTGGCGCTGGCCTGGCTTCAGGGTCGCGACCACATGCCACACGCGGCGCAGCTCGTAGCGGGCAAGGTCCTGGTTGATGTGCCCGGCCTTGATGATGTCGGTGTACTTCAGCTTGGGGTCGTCCAGCTTGAAGGCGTTGGAGGCGATGTACAGCTCTTTCTTGCCTTCCAGCTTCCAGTCGTAGCGGTCTGGCGCACCGTTGAACATGTCCAGGTTGTCGGAGGTACGCAAGCCATCGGCAGCGGTACCCGGGCCGTCATACGACACCTGCGGCGCCTGGCGCACACGGCGCTGGCCGGCGTTGTAGATCCACGCCTTGCGCGGTTCCTTCACCTGATCGAGGGTTTCGTGGACCAGCAGCACGGTACCGGCCAGGCGCGCAGGTGCGGTCACTTCCTGCTTGAAGTAGAACAGGATGTTGCCCGGGTTGTTCGGGTCGTAATCCTTCATCTTGTCGCGGAAGACGAACTGGTCGGAGAAGTACACCGGGTTGAACGAGCCGTTCTGCTGTGGCGTGGCCTGGGTTACCAGGCGGCTGACACTGCCCCCCCGGTAGCGGGTGATGTGGTTCCAGATCACCTCCAGGCCGGTTTTGGGGATCGGGAACGGCACAGCCGTGCGGAAGTTGTTCAGGCCGTTGCCGCCTTCCACCAGGGTGGTCTTGGTGGCGTTTTCCTTGATGGCCGCAAACACATCGGCCGGGACGGTTGAACCGCGATGGGTTTTGAATACCGGGATCTTGAAGGTGTCCGGGTAGCGCTTGAGCATGGCCAACTGGCCCGGCGAAAGCTTGTCCTTGTACTGGTCGGCGTTCTGCGCGGTGATGGTGAACAGCGGTTTTTCACTGCCATACGGGTCGGCCAAAAAGCCCTTGCCGTCGACGCTGCCCGCACTCTTCGACAGCGGCTCCCACGGGCCGATCGAGCCATCGGCGTTGCCGGCCTTCTCGGCGCCCATCGGGGTCAGGGTACTGCCCAGCTTGGCCGCCTCGTCGGCGGATACCGCAGCCATCACGCTGGTCGCCAGCAGGGACAGGCCCAGTACACCGGCTTGCAGCAGACTTCTGGTCTTGTTCATGTCGTGTCGTCCTGGATCTGTGTGCTTAGAAGTTCACGCCGAAGCTGAGCGCGACGAAGTCACGGTCATCCACAGTGGTGTACTTGCCATCGAAGAAGTTGGTGTACGACAGGCTCGCCGTGTAGGTGTTCTGGTACTCGGCGTCCAGGCCCAGGCTGACTGCCTTGCGGCCCTCCTCGAAGTTCGCACCAGGGCCTGGCGAGTAGCCAGACACGTCATGCGACCAGGCCACGCTCGGCTTCAGGTTCACCCCGGCGAAGACGTCGTTGTAGTCCCAGATGACGCGGGCGCGGTAACCCCAGGAAGTGCTGGTGGTGTAGCCGTCGTTCTCGCAGTTGCGGTTCAGGTTGGCAGTGGATGCCCCCGCACCAGCGCCTGCGATGGTGCTGGCATTGAGCGCCTGGCAGGTGTCTGCGCCACCAGTGGATGGCAATGGACCAGGGCCGAACACCGGGTCACGACCGTAACGCGTGTCGTGTGCGTTCTCCAGCCCGCCGACATGGGTGACACCCACTTCACCCACCACGGTCATCCGGCTGGCGCCCATCACCTGGTCGAAGAAGTGCGTCAGGGTGGTCTGGAATTGAGTGATCTCCTTACGGCGATACCCGTGCAGGTCTTCCCCTGGCGTACCGGTCAGCAGCGAGGCGTTGGTCAATGCACCGCCAATCGGACGCACACCCGCGAACAGGATATCGGTGGTATTCAGCTGCACCGGGGCATTCGGCCGGTAGCTGATTTCGCCGCTCCACGCGGTGCCGGTGGGCAACGTGGTGGAGAAGCTCAGGCCATACAGGCGGATATCTTCCGGGTATTCGACGAAATACTTCGAGTTACCCGCGACGATCAACGGCGCCAATGCACGCAGCTGCGCCGGCAGCGCGCTCAGCCCGGCAAATACCGAAGGCGAGGCGCCGGTGGCGCTGAAGATCGGCGCACGGCTGTGGTAGTTCATGAAATAGGCGCCAAATTCAGTGTCGAGCGGTTCGAACATGTAGCGCATGGCCACACCGAACTGGCCACTGTCCCGGGCGTCGCGGTCGGCGCCGCGCGCCACCATCACACCTTCTTCATTGATGTTTACGCCACGGGTGGCGAGGAACTGCTGGGCCGCAGCCGGCACTGTGCGGCTGCTGTTGAGCACACGCAGGTTGTCGGTACAGCCGTCGGCGATGATGTCCGGCTGAGAGAAGAAGGTGCCGCAGTTGTCGACAACCGTCTGGTCCCACTCGATCTGGTAGAAGGCTTCGGCCGACAGGTTGTCGGTCAGGCTTTGCGAGATGTAGAACATGTTGACCGGGATCAGGCCTTCCTTGATCTCGGCCCCTGGGCGGCGGAACGCCGATACGTCGATGGGGTTGATCGAGTTGATGCCGCCGCCGATGAAGGTACTTTCGCCCCAGCTCACCACCTGCTTGCCAAGCCGCACAGAGCCAGGCTGATCAGCGATGGAGTAGTTGTGGTACACGAAGGCGTCGAGCAACTGGGCGCCGGACGACTTGGCGCCTTCCTTGCGATTGGAGTCGCTGATGTCCTTGAACTCGCGGCTTTCGTCCTTGAGTTCGAAGTCATACCAATACTTGCCGCGCACGAACACACCGGTATCGCCGTACTTGAGCTCCAGGTCATGGATGCCCTTGAAGATCTTGGAGAAGGTTTCGCCCTTCTTGAAGTTCAGGTGGCCATCGTCGGAGGTCTGCGACAGGCCCTTGCCGCCGTTGTTGACACCGATCAGGTTCTTGTTGGGGTTGGCCGTCGACCAGCTGGCGCCGATGGAGAGCGAGGAGTCGAACTGGCCTTCGATTTCACCAATGTTGAAGCTGACAGCGAAAGCAGGACTTGCGAGCGTGGAAGCAAGGCTGACGGCCAGGGGCAACTTGGCCCGGCGCCAGAACAGGTTTGCAGATTTCATCGACGCTACTCCATGTACTTTTTTGTTATGGCAGTGAGTCCTTTCAAGAACGGCCCGAGCGACCGGTTTGCAGGTTTGCACCTGCGACGACACGGCTTGCGCGTGTCGCCCTCCCCCATTCCTGAAAATCCCCTGGCCCCGACTATAGCCAGCAAGGCACAGGCGCTTGATCCCTCTAAAGTGTGATTTGCGCTCCATGCCGCCAACTCGCTGCACTGTTGTCCCGGTTGCGGGCTGGCAGTGCTAAAGGATGGCGCATTTCAGCCGTTTGGCAAGGCGTGAAGGCCTCTAGCGTGCGGGTCGCGTTCTGGCGTTCGCGACCCGCACGGCGGTTACAGGGTGGAAAGGAAGGCGCTGTTGCTGGCTTGCCACTGGACGATGTCCTGGCGGATGCGTTTCTTGTCGAGCTTACCGACACTGGTCTTGGGAACTTCAGTAACAACGGCGATCTGGCTAGGAATCGCCCACTTGTTGATGTGCCCTTGCTCGACGAACGGTTTGAGGTGTTCCTTGAGCGCCTTGGCATCGATGGCCTGGCCGTCGCGCACCACCAGCAGGGCAAACGGGCGCTCGCCCCACTGCGGGTCGGCCACTCCGACCACCGCCACTTCACGTACGGCCGGGTGGCGGCTGATCAGGTCT
The DNA here is from genome assembly GCF_014192825.1 of Pseudomonas sp. OG7. Taxonomy (NCBI): domain Bacteria; kingdom Pseudomonadati; phylum Pseudomonadota; class Gammaproteobacteria; order Pseudomonadales; family Pseudomonadaceae; genus Pseudomonas; species Pseudomonas sp. OG7. Next base: position 401,511 of record NZ_JACHYK010000003.1, read on the forward strand.
TCCAGATCGAGTGAGGAAATCCACTCGCCACCGGTCTTGATCACATCCTTGATACGGTCACGGATGTCGATGTAGCCCATGCCGTCGAGGGTGGCGACGTCACCGGTGTGGAGCCAGCCGCCCTGCCACAGCTCCTCGCTCTTCTCCGGCTCCTTGAAATAACCCATGGTCAGCCACGGCGCACGCAGCACCAACTCGCCCTGGGTCTCGCCATCCGACGGAAGGAAGTTGCCGTCGCCATCGACAATCGCCGCTTCGACCAGTGGCACCGGCACGCCGGCCTTGATGCGGTAGGTGATGCGCTCGTCTTCGCTACCGGCCTGCAGTTCGTCGTTCAGGTGCGCGGCGGATATCAGCGGGCAGGTCTCGGACATGCCGTACGCTGCGGTTAGCTGGATACCCCGGGCCAGGGCTGCCTGGTACAACGAGCGGTTGAGCGCGCTGCCGCCGATGATGATCTTCCAGCCGCCGAAGTCCTGGCCCTGCGAGGTCGGGCAGTTGAGCAGCATCTGCAGAATGGTCGGCACACAATGAGAGAACGTGACCTTCTCCTCGCGCCACAGCTTGACCAGCATGTCTGGCTCGTAGCGTCCCGGGTACACCTGCTTCATACCGAGCATGGTGGCGGCGTAGGGGATGCCCCAGGCATGCACATGGAACATCGGGGTGATGGGCATGTACACGTCGTTGCTGCCCAGCAGGCGCACGCTGTCGATACTGCCGGTGACCGAAGCCTCGGCCAGCGTGTGCAGCACCAGTTGCCGGTGGGTGAAATACACGCCCTTGGGGTTGCCGGTGGTGCCAGTGGTGTAGAAGGTGGTGGCCACCGAATTTTCGTCGAAGTCGGGGAAATCGTAGTGCGGGCTGGCAGCGGCCAGCAATTGCTCGTATTCGCCCACCAGATCGGGTAGCTCGGCGGTCTTGTTCGGGCCATCGGTCAGCAGCAGGGTCTTGTCGACGGTGGTCAGCTGCCCGGCAATACCCTGGTAGAGGCCGACGAAATCACTGTTGACCAGCACCACGCGGTCTTCGGCGTGGTTCATGGTGTAGAGGATCTGCTCGGGCGACAGCCGCACGTTGATGGTGTGCACCACGGCGCCGATCATCGGGATAGCGAACATGCATTCCAGGTAGCGGTGGCTGTCCCAGTCCATCACCGCCACGGTGTCACCGGCCTTTACTCCGGCCTCAGTCAGCACATTGGCCAGGCGTGCAATACGTTCGTTGAGCTGTGGATATGTCAGCCGCAACTGGTCGCGATAGACGATTTCACGGGTCTTTTCATAGCGGCTACCGGACATCAGCAGGCGCTTGATCAGCAGTGGGTAGGCGTAGGCGCCCTCGGCGGGCTTGATGATGCGGGTCTGCAACATGGGTATCCCTTTTCTGAAAAGCGAGCCGGACAGGTCTGACAACTACTGTAGTGCGGCAATGTGACGGCTAAATCAGCCGAAGGAATGATTTGCGAGCCAAAGGTATGAGTGGCAGGCGTTGACGGGCGGTAACCCCGGGCTAGACACTGCGCCTGTAGACGCGGGCGTACCCGCGAATGGCCATAACACCAATACCCCGCCCTGCCACCGGAGCCCCCCATGCCCAGCCCGCGTCGCGCCGTGTTTCTCGATCACCAGTCCCTGGACCTTGGCGACCTCGACCTCTCGCCCCTGAAGCAGCAGTTCGATGAATTCGAACTGTTCGCCGCCACCCGTCCCGACCAGGTGGCAGAGCGCCTGCAAGGCGCGGTCGCCGTGGTTAGCAACAAGGTAATGCTCGACGCCCCCACCCTGGCCGCCAACCCGCAGCTCAAGCTGATCCTGGTGGCCGCCACCGGCACCAACAATGTCGACCTGGCAGCGGCGCGCGCCCAAGGCATTACCGTCTGCAACTGCCAGGGTTACGGCACGCCGTCCGTCGCACAGCACACCCTCGCCCTGCTGCTGGCCCTGGCCACCCGCCTGTGCGACTACAACCAGGCCGTAGCCGACGGCCAATGGGCCAAGGCCAGCCAGTTCTGCCTGCTGGACTTCCCCATCGTCGAGCTGGAGGGCAAAACCCTCGGCCTGCTCGGTCACGGCGAGCTCGGCGGCGCGGTGGCGCGGCTGGCCGAAGCCTTCGGCATGCGCGTGCTGAGCGGGCAGATTCCCGGCCGGCCGGAACGTGACGACCGCCTGCCACTGGACGAACTACTGCCGCAAGTGGACGCCCTGACGCTGCATTGCCCACTGAACGAGCACACCCGGCATATGCTCGGTGCCCGCGAACTGGCCCTGCTCAAGCCCAATGCGCTGGTGGTCAACACTGCCCGTGGCGGCCTGATCGACGAACAGGCGTTGGCCGACGCCCTGCGCCAGGGCCACTTGGGCGGCGCGGCAACCGATGTGTTGAGTGTGGAGCCGCCGGTCAACGGCAACCCGCTGCTCGAACCGGGCATCCCGCGCCTGATCATCACCCCGCACAGCGCCTGGGGTGCGGTAGAGTCGCGCCAGCGTATCGTCGGCCAGCTCAGCGAGAACGCCCAGGCCTTCTTTGACGGGCAGCCACGCCGCGTGGTCTGCTGAGCCCGGCGCCCGCCTCTGCTACACTGCGCCACTTTTTTCCAGGAGGCGTCGTTCATGGACCCGCGCAGTGAAGTGTTGCTCCGCCAGGCAGAGCTGTTCCAGGGGCCGCTGCTGATCGCTGGCGCCCCCGCCGACGGCCTGCTCGCCCAATTGCCACAGGCCAAGGCCTGGACTTGGCATGCCGGCGATCAGGCCATGCTCGACAGCCGCTTCGCCGGCCGCAGCCATTACGGGGTAGAGCTGCCTGAAATGGCATTCGACAGCGCCGTGCTGTTCCTGCCCAAGTCCCGTGAGCTGGCGGCCTACCTGCTGAATGCCCTGGCATCGCGCCTGGCCGGCCGTGAGCTGTACCTGGTCGGCGAAAAACGCGGCGGCATCGAAGGTGCGGCCAAGCAACTGCAAGCCTTTGGCAAACCGCGCAAGCTCGACAGCGCCCGCCACTGCCAGCTGTGGCAAGTGACCATCGAGCACGCCCCCGATGCCAAGCCGCTGGCAAGCCTGGCCGAGCACTTCGAGCTGGCGCTGGAAGACGGCCCCTTGCAGGTGGTCAGCCTGCCGGGCGTATTCAGCCACGGCCGCCTCGACCGCGGTACTGCCCTGCTGCTCAAGCACCTCGACGGCCTGCCAGGCGGCCATGTGCTGGACTTCGGCTGCGGCGCAGGGATATTGGGCGCCACGGTCAAGCGCCGTTATCCACAAAGCCGGGTAACGCTGCTGGATGTGGACGCCTTCGCGGTTGAGGCCAGTCGTCTGACACTGGCTGCCAACGGCCTGGAGGGTGAGGTGATCAGCGGTGATGGCATTGATGCGGCACCTGCCGAGCTGAGCCTGATTCTGAGCAACCCACCGTTCCATACCGGGGTGCACACCAATTACCAGGCCTCGGAGAACTTGCTGAAAAAATCTGCCGCTCATCTGCGAAAAGGAGGCGAAATGCGCTTGGTCGCCAACAGCTTCCTGCGCTACCAACCGCTGATCGAAGGGGCACTGGGCAACTGCCAGGTACGCGACGAGGCAGACGGCTTCCGTATCTACCAGGCAACCCACGGATAAAAAACAGCGCTTGCCGAAAGCGTTTTGCCTAGGCAGAATCCGCACCGTCCTAGGGGAGTAGTCTCCCGCGAGCGCACTGCTCGCCCGGTACGCGTCAACATACTTGGTCCACAGACCATGGCGCGTGCGACCCACCATGCCAGCCTGCATGGAGAGATCCGCGTAGACGGATCCCGGGTTTGACAAGACCTATGACACGCACACCTTACCCGGGGCGGGGAGGCTGTACGTGTCATAGCCGTGTCGACCCGCCCCCGTAGGAATCCTGATGCTGGAATCTCTGTTGGTCCCCACCGCTATCGTTGCCTTGGCCGAAATCGGCGACAAGACGCAACTGCTCGCTCTCATTCTTGCTGCCCGCTTCCGCAAGCCTTGGCCGATCATCGCCGGCATCATCGCCGCCACCCTGGCCAACCATGCTGCAGCCGGTGCCGTGGGCGCATGGTTCGGCAGCTTCTTCAGCGACTCGGCCCTGCACTGGATCCTGGCCGCGAGCTTTACCGCCACCGCGCTGTGGACACTGGTACCGGACAAGATGGATGAAGACGAAAACCACGCACGTCGCTTCGGGCCGTTCCTGACCACGCTGATCGCGTTCTTCCTGGCCGAAATCGGTGACAAGACCCAGGTTGCAACCGTGATGCTGGCTGCGCAGTATCCGCACCTGATCATGGTCATTATCGGGACCACGCTGGGCATGCTGATTGCCAACGTGCCGGTGGTTCTGGCGGGTAACTTCGCGGCAGACAAGCTGCCCCTGACGCTGATTCGTCGCCTGGCGGCCACGGCGTTCTTCGTGCTGGCGATCGTGGCCGTGTACTCGGCGATGAAGGCCAGTGGCTGGATCGGCTAACTGAAAAAAAGAGGGGCACAAGGCCGCTCCTACAGGGGATGGCGTACCGTTGTAGGAGCGGCCTTGTGCCGCGAAAGGGCTGCAAAGCAGCCCCCTTGCGGTCTTACTGCTTGGCCGCAGCCTGATACAGCGGCATCACCTTCGGAATCGCCGCCTGCAGCGAAGCGATACGGCTTTCAGAAGCCGGGTGAGTGCTCATGAACTCTGGTGGCGCGCCTTCGGAAGCCTTGCTCATCTTGTTCCACAAGGTGATCGCAGCATTCGGGTCGTAACCGGCGCGGGCCGACAGTTCCAGGCCGATCAGGTCGGCTTCGTTCTCGTTGGCCCGGCTGTTGGGCAAGGTCATGGAGTAGTTCACCACGGCATCGGCCATGGCCATGCTGCCCTCGCCCAGGCCCAAGAGGGCACCGGCACCCTGACGGGCCATTTGCACGCCATAGGCCTTGGACATCGCCTCGCGGCTGTGCTCACGCAGGGCGTGAGCAATTTCATGCCCCACCACGGCGGCAATTTCTGCATCGGTGAGCTTGAGCTGATCGATCAGCCCGGTGTAGACGATGATCTTGCCGCCCGGGCCGCAGTTGGCGTTCAGTTCGTCGCTTTTTATCACGTTGACTTCCCAGTTCCACTGCGCGGCATCCGGGCGGAACTTGGGCGCCTGGGCGATCAGGCGGTTGGCGATGACCTGCACGCGTTTGGCATCGGCGCTGGACTTGTCGAGCACACCCTTGCTCGACGCTTCGCCCAAGGTCTGCTGGTACGACTGGGCGTACATCTGGTTGACCTCATCGGTCGAAAGCATGCTGAACATGTACTGCTGGCGCTGCACGCCGACAGCACCACCGCTGGTGGTGTTCACCGCCTGGCAGCCGGCCAGCAGGATTCCAGCACTCAACAGGCTGACAACAAAAGACTTACGCATGAAAACACTCCCTATCCACATGCGGCGTATCCTAGGCCGACTCGCCTGTGGCTGCCATAGCCGCAGGGAAGATTTTATCGACCAGCGCATCAGGCTGGAGTCAGGCACTCCGGCGCATCCAGCTTCGGGTCATTGACGAAATTGGCCAGGGCCCGCTCACGCAGCTGTGCCGCAGGGCTGGCCAGCAACTCGTGCAAGCGGGTAACCGGCGTGTCCGGGTCGAGCCAGGCTGCCTGCCCTGCCTCATCCAGTATCAGCGGTCGACGCTGGTTCATGGCCGCCTGGGTCACCACCGCACAGCTAAGCCACACCTGATCCTGCACGGGATAGGCCTCCCACACCGCAGCAAAGTACAGCGACGAGCCCTCCCCCGGGGTCAACCAGTACGGGCGTTTACGCACGCTGCCACGCCATTCGTAAAAGCCGTTGGCCGGCATCAGGCAGCGGCGCTGGCGAAACGCCTCGCGGAACATGGGTTGCTCGGCCAGCGTTTCGGCGCGGGCATGGGCGGGGGTGCGGGACAGGTCGGTAAGCCAGGCCGGGGTCAGCCCCCAGCGCGCCTTGGCCAGTTGCTGCTGGCCGTCGAGCTGGCGCTGGATCAGCACCGTGGCACCGGGAGCAATGTTCCATTGGGCCGGCTGGCCTTCGGGAAAACCAGGCAGGCTGGCCAGCGCCTGGGGCCAGCGAAACAGGGCGTAACGTCCACACATGGGCGAATTCAGAACCTAGCAGATCAAGGTACCGGGGAAACTCTCCGGTTCGTCGCCAACCAGTGGCTGGGCATCATTGTACGCATCGATCAGCCGCCGTGCGTACTCGGCCTGCTCATCCGCTACCGCAAGCCCCAACAAGCCTTGCATCGGCAACTCGCCCACACCGCCCATCAGGTCACGGCCCACCAGTTGAACATCGACACCCTCACTGGCCAGCATCCCGATCAGCATTTCGGCTTCGAGCAGGCTTTCAGGTTCATAGATCCGCCGCATCAGTCGTTCTCACCGAAGACATCCAGCATCCACTCCTCGCCATGAACCTGCAGTACGAAGCGGATAGGCTTGCAGCATACCTGGCAGTCCTCGATGTACTCCTGATCGCCGCCGGACAGGTCCACCGTGGTTTCGACTTCTTCGCCACAATAAGGGCAATCGTAGATCGCAGTTTCCAGCATCGCGGCCTCCGGGGTGACTTATGCGTATAATTGCCGGTCTGTTTACAGGGCCAGTGTGTGTCCGAGCCGTTTTTCGGAGCCCGCCCTTACCTTATTACCCTAGCCGTTTCCAACAAGAGAGCATGATGGGCGAATTCGATGCCATCCGACCGTACGACGACGCTGAGGTCCCTGCCGTTCTGGCACGCCTGCTCAGCGACCCGGCATTCCTCGATATCCTCACCCACTTCCGCTTCCCGCGTGCGGCCGGTGCTCTCGGCTGGTTGCTCAAACCGCTGATTGCCCGCCGCCTGCGCAAGGAATTCGCCGGCGTCACCTGCGTTTCCACCTTGCAGGACAAAGTCGAGTACTACGTCGACCAGACTATCGACCGTGCCACCGACGGCGTCACCTATTCCGGCGTAGAGCAGCTCAAGGCCGGCACTGCCTACCTGTTCCTGGCCAACCACCGTGACATCGTCATGGACCCCGCCTTCGTCAACTACGCGGTGTACCATGCCGGCCTGCCCACGCCGCGCATCGCCATTGGTGACAACCTGCTGCAAAAGCCCTTTGTCAGCGACATGATGCGCCTGAACAAAAGCTTCATCGTGCACCGTTCGATCAGCGGGCGCCGCGAGAAGCTGGCGGCTTACCAGTTGCTCTCGGCCTACATCAACCACTCGATCCGCAACGATGCCACCTCGATCTGGATCGCCCAGGCCGAAGGGCGGGCCAAGGACGGTGACGACCGTACCGACTCGGCGATCCTCAAGATGTTCCACATGAGCCGCAAGGACGAGCCGTTCGGCGCGGTGATCCAGAGCCTTAACCTGACGCCCGTGTCGATCAGCTACGAATACGACCCCTGCGACCAGGCCAAGGCCCGCGAGCTTTACATCCGCGCCACCACCGGCACCTACAAGAAAGCGCCGGGCGAGGATGACAACAGCATCGCCAAGGGCATTACCGGCTACAAGGGCCGGGTGCATATCAATTTCGCCCCACCGGTGACCGAATACCACGAGGATACCAAGCAGCTGGCGGCGGAAATCGACCGGCAGATCCTGGGTGGCTACCGACTATTCCCGGTGCATTACCTGGCGTATGCGATGTGGGAGGGCAAGGACGAGGCCCTGCAGGTGCCGAGTGCCGAGAAAGTGTTCCCGGCCGATGAGTTGGCCAAGGCCAAGGAAGAATGGCAGCGCCGCCTGGATGCCTGCCCTGAAGAGCAGCGGCCTTACCTGGTGTTGCAGTATGCGACGCCGGTGCGTAACCAGTACCAGGTGCGGCAACAGGCACCTGTAGCCTGACAGATTGTCGGGGCCGCTTTGCGGCCCCATTCAGTCAAACCCAGGTACTGAGCCAGGACAGCAGCAACGCCATCGCCAGACACGAAAAACCGAGAATATAGAAGTAGCGCGGCACTCGGAGGTCGAACGCATCCACCACGCCCTCGTCCACCGCCATGTATTCACGGGTCTCGGCATCACGCCGCCGAGCACTGTGCAGCAGCAACCCACCTGGACACGTCAGCAGCAGCGCCAGCAGGTTGATCCACTTGGCGGGGTGGGCGGACAGAAACCCCCAGAGCACTTGCAAGGACATCAGGCGACCTCGGTGTGAGCAGCAACAAAGGCCCGCATTTTACCCAAGTCGCACCCGCGCACCCGCCTTGGACGACAAAGTGTCATTAAATTTCATCTGTCATTAGCTCGTCATCAGAACAGGCCACCCTATCGGCCTTTCATGACCCGGAGCTTGTTCATGTTGCACGCCGAAAACCAGGACCGCCTTTACCTCGTCGCCCAGAGCGATGAACAACAGGCGCTGATCGATGGTTTTGCCATCAACGTGCAGGACCGCCAATGGCTCGTCTACTGTGCGCTAGGTGGGCATGTGCACGAAGACTTGCCCGAAGTGGATGCCGGAACCGGCTTCAGCCTGCTGGATTTCCACATAGAAGCGGCTTGAACCTGTACAGACAAAAAAACCGCTGCCTGGCACCCAGGCAGCGGTTTCTTTTTATTGCTGAAGGCTTACTGCCCCAGTACCTGCCCGATGGTCGGGTCTTTGAACATACGGGTCAACGCATCGCTCAGCACATCACCCACCAGTTGGGTGTTGGTGTCCTGGTTCGGCGCCATGCCGAAACGCTGGTCCAGCGAAGCACCGTAACGGCCGCTGTAGCTGCGGCCGCCGTTGCGCACGTCGGCACGGAAGGTGGCGCCGATGGTGGCTTCGGTCACGTACAGGTTGTCTTTGGGCGACTGGTATTTCAGCTCGGCCAGGGTCACGGTCAGCTGCGGTGTGTTATAGGCATTTGGCGTCGGGGTGAAGCCGAGCAGGCGCACGGCAGCTTCGGCCTGGGCTTGCAGCTTGGGCACCACGTCGTTACCGCTGACGCTGATGGTGCTGGTTTCGGGGTACATGCCACCACGGGTACCCAGGGACTGCGAAGCCCGGCCGTCAACCACCCGGACCACCACCGGCTGGCCATGGCCGACCGGCGTGAGCTGGGCCTTGAGCGTGGGTTGCGGGTTGAGTTGTTGCGGGCTGTGGGCACAACCGACCAGGCTGAGGCTGGCCACGGCGATCAAACCGAACAACAGACGTTGCAACATGCGCGTTTCTCCAGAAAATGCGGCTAAGGCGCACAGTATACCTAGGCACGCATCGACCAGTCATCGGTCCGGCCCGCTTGTCACAATCGTTTCATGGCCTCGCCCTTATCCTCGCGCCAAGCCCTCACGCAAAGGACTCCTCGTCATGGCCTCGCTCTGGACGCTGCTCTTCCAACGCCCGCGCCACCATGCCTATGCCCGCCTCGATGCCCACGGCAAATGCGTGGCCTTCAAGCAATGCAGCCAGGCACCCAACGGCAGCGACTGGGTCCAGATTGGTGAAACCCGGTTGGCCTGGCTGGGCCACGAACTGCCTGCCGACGCCCGGGTTTGCGCCCGCGCAAGCCGCCGCTGGCACCAGCGCATCCTCGCGGCCTGACAAACGCTGCAATAAAAACCACGAATGGCGACATTTCTGCCCGCGACATCGCTATAATCTCCCCCCGATTATAAGGACGTCTCCTGATCGGGCCCCGCACTCGCCGATTGACCCCGGCAACTTCACCGCTTCGCCCACAGAGAGCCTTCCACTCAGGTCTTGCATCGGCTGTCGTGCCTGCTTTTCCGGCCCTTCACACTGCATGAACCTGCGGGTTGCCATCGCGCAGTCCCCCTTTGAGGTTCACGTCTCCAAAAGAGCGTGAAAAAACGGTTTTCACAACTTCACAAGAGTGTGGCGAGCAAATGAACAGTCTGGCATGTGCAAAAGCGGCAGATGTGTCCCGAACAGCCCTGAACAGGCGGCAAATGCGCTCATCCCGTATGAGTGTCTGAACCGTTCCATAACGCACGCACGACACCTTGACCATAAGTCGAATTGCCGCACCTGTGGCAAACGGCGTTCAATACCCGAACCCGAAGACTGATTGGCGGTGTCCGCGGAAGTTGCAAGAACTGCGAAAAGTCGGACATGGCGACCCTGGCGAACCCAGGTCCTATGCTGTCAATTAGGTAGCTGTAGATTGTGGAGACGCGTTAAATGGCGCAGAACGAATCGGTTGATGTGGTACTGGTAGGCGCGGGCATCATGAGTGCCACCCTGGCCGTACTGCTCAAGGAGCTCGACCCGACCCTGAAGCTTGAGGTCGTCGAGGCGATGGACTCCGGAGCCGCGGAAAGCTCCAACCCCTGGAACAACGCAGGCACCGGCCACGCCGGTCTGTGCGAGCTTAACTACACGCCCCAGGCCGCCGATGGCAGCATCGACATCAAGAAGGCCGTGCACATCAACACCCAGTTCGAGGTTTCGCGCCAGTTCTGGGCTTACCTGAGCAAGAAGGGCAACTTCGGCTCGGCACGTGCGTTCATCAACCCTGTCCCGCACCTGAGCTACGTCGAAGGTGACAAGGGTGTTTCCTTCCTCAAGAAGCGCTTCGAGCTGCTCAAGCAGCACCATGCCTTCGCCGACATGGAATACACCGAAGACAAGGCCGTGATGAACGACTGGATGCCGCTGATGATGCCTGGCCGCCCGGCCGACCAGCACATCGCCGCTACCCGCGTGGCCAAGGGCACCGACGTCAACTTCGGCGCCCTGACCAACAAGCTGCTCAAGCTGCTGGGCGACTCGCAGGACGCACAGGTCAAGTACAGCAAGAAGGTTGTCGGCCTGCGCCGTAACGGCAGCGGCTGGACCGTGAGCATCAAGGACGTCAACAGCGGCGGCAGCCGTGAAGTCGACGCCCGCTTCGTCTTCCTCGGCGCCGGTGGCGCGGCCCTGCCGCTGCTCCAACTGTCGGGCATCCCGGAAGGCAAAGGCTTCGGCGGCTTCCCGGTCAGCGGCCAGTGGCTGCGTTGCGACAACCCGGAAATCGTCAAACAGCACCAGGCCAAGGTCTACAGCCAGGCCGCCGTAGGCGCCCCGCCGATGTCGGTGCCGCACCTGGACACCCGTGTTGTGGACGGCAAGACTTCGCTGCTGTTCGGCCCGTACGCTGGCTTCACCACCAAGTTCCTCAAGCACGGTTCGCTGATGGACCTGCCGCTGTCGGTACGCATGGGCAACATCGGCCCGATGCTGGCCGTGGCCCGCGACAACATGGACCTGACCAAGTACCTGGTCAGCGAAGTGATGCAGTCGATGGAGCAGCGCCTGGAAGCCCTGCGTCGCTTCTACCCGCAGGCCAAGGCCGAAGACTGGCGCCTGGAAGTGGCCGGTCAGCGTGTGCAGATCATCAAGAAAGACCCGAAAAAAGGCGGCGTGCTGCAGTTCGGTACCGAGCTGGTCTCGGCCCAGGACGGCAGCCTGGCCGCACTGCTCGGCGCATCGCCAGGTGCTTCGGTTACCGTGTCGATCATGCTGGAACTGATCGAGCGCTGCTTCCCCGAGCAGGCCAAAGGTGCCTGGGCTGCCAAGCTCAAGGAAATCTTCCCGGCGCGTGAGAAGACGCTGGCGACCGATGCCGCTCTGTACCACAAGATCAGTGCCGACAACGACGTGGCGCTGGACCTGGTGGAAAGCAGCCCGGCAGCCAAGCATTACGCTTAATGCCGGCCTGAAACGAAAAAACGCCCCTCGGGGCGTTTTTTTGTGCCTGGGCCGTTATCAGCCGCGGGCTTTATCGATGATCTCGATGTACTCCGGCGCATTGCGCTGGTCGGCTATCTGCTCGACGAAGGTCTTGCCGTGCTCGTCCTTGCCATCCAGGTCCAGGCCCGCTTCGACGAAGAAGCCGACAAAGCGCTCGAAGTCATCGACGCGCAGGCCACGGTAGGCCTTGACCAGCTTGTGCAGCGACGGCGAGGTCACGCCATCGGCCGGCTCGAACTGAAGGAACGACTTGATGTAGTCGTCGCTGATTTCGTCACCGATTACCTGTTTCTTGTCTTTACGCATTGCCGACTCCAACTGGACCATCACGGAATTTCGAAGGCCGGCAGTGTACCCCTCGCAGGCCGCGTGCCTCAACGCGTACGTACGGTACCGGTGTGCAGGTCGGCCCAGATATGGCCGTTGTTATAGGTCAGAAACTGCACATACAGCGTTTCGTTGCGCAGCAGATCCATGATCACCCGATAGTCGCTGACCGGGTAATTCAGGCTCAGGGTGCGGGTTTTTTCGTCATACACGGGCTTCTTCAGGCTCTTGGCCGCCTCACCGTCGAACGTCAGCAGCACCTGGGCAATGGTCGCGCCCTTGCTCAGCGGCTTGCCTTTCAGGCGCACCTGCAACGACGACGTGATCGGGATCGGCTGCTGATCGGACTGGCGCTGGGCACCCACCACCACGGAGTAGTCGGTCACTTGCAGCAATTGCTGGCCGGTCGGCGCCTCCTGGCGTAAAGACAGGTCGTCAGGTGGCAGGAACTGACTGTGCAGCGGTGCGGCGGCAAGTGGCAGGCTGACTGCCAGCAGGAGGGGAAGAATCGCACGCATGTGAGGCTCCTTGTATGAAGGAGCACTCTAGCATGCCGTGTGCAGGCACTATCAATCGAACTGCGCGCGCATCCAGGCCTGGTACTCGGCGACACCCTCATCGCCTTCACGCGGCGCCCAGTGCGCATGCTCGCCCTCGCCCACGGGTCGGTAAGGCCCGGCCTTGCATTCGAACAGCATGCTGTCGGGCTCCAGCACCACCAACCCATGGTACGTGCCTGGTGGCAGGTCCACTCCCAGGCAGTCGCCGCCCGCCTGCAGCACCCGCTTGGCGGTTACCACGCCCTGCTCATCGAAGATCAGCAGGCCCAGGCGGCCCTTGAGCACGATCAGGGCCTCAGCCTTGTCGTCGCTCAGGTGCCGGTGCGGCGGGATATAGGTATTCGGCTGCAGCCCCACCGCCATGCGGTGGCAAGGCTCTACCATCTCATGGAAGTTGTGATGCTGCCGCCCGCGCGGGTTGGCGGCCGCCTTTTCGGCCAGCCCGGCGAACAGCGATTGGTCGATGAACGCAGGCTGGCGCATGGTCACAGCCCCTTGACGGCGAAGATGCCGTTGGCGTTGCGCCAGTAGCCTTTGTAGTCCATGCCGTAGCCGAAGATGTAGCGGTCGACGCACGGCAGGCCCACGTAGTTGGCCTTGAGGTCCGGGCTGGCCTTGCGGTCGTGGTCCTTGTCGATCAGTACCGCCGTGTGCACCGAACGCGCGCCGGCATGCTTGCAGAACTCGATGATGGCGCTGAGGGTGTGGCCTTCGTCGAGGATGTCATCGACGATCAGCACATCACGGTCGATGAACGACACTTCCGGTTTGGCCTTCCAGAACAGCTCACCGCCGCTGGTCTGGTTGCGGTAGCGGGTGGCGTGCAGGTACGACGCTTCCAGCGGGAACTGCAGGTGGGTGAGCAGTTTGCCGGCGAAGATCAGGCCGCCGTTCATCACGCAGAACACCACCGGGTTCTTGTCGTGCAGGTCTTTGCAGATCTGCTCGCCGACGTTGGCGATGGCCGCTTCGACTTCGGCTTCGTTGTACAGGCAGTCAGCTTCACGCATGACTTGACGGATATGCTCGAGATCGGCGGACATGGCGCTCTCCGGGGGGTGCATTTTGGAAAAGCGGGCAAAGGTACGCATCCGCTCGTCACAGATCAAGCATTTATGGACTAACGTCCAGAATGACCAGACGACAGCACAGGCTGAATAGATTAATCTAGCGCGGTTTTTTTGCCCGCCTTTCGGAGCCCCCCCTATGCCCACTCGTGAGATCCGCCATCCGCTGATCCGCCACAAGCTCGGCCTGATGCGCCGTGCCGATATCAGCACCAAGAATTTTCGCGAACTCGCCCAGGAAGTCGGCGCGCTCCTGACCTACGAAGCCACCCAGGACCTGCCACTGGAAACCTACGAGATCGACGGCTGGTGTGGCAAGGTTCAAGTTGAAAAAATCGCCGGCAAGAAAATCACCGTGGTGCCTATCCTGCGCGCCGGCATCGGCATGCTCGACGGCGTGCTCAGCCTGATCCCGGGCGCCAAGGTGAGCGCCGTCGGCGTTGCCCGCAACGAAGAAACCCTGGAAGCCCACACCTACCTGGAAAAACTCGCGCCGGATATCAACCAGCGCCTGGCCCTGATCATCGACCCGATGCTGGCCACCGGCGGCTCGATGGTCGCCACCATCGACCTGCTGAAAAAGGCCGGCTGCAAAGAGATTCGCGCCATGGTGCTGGTTGCCGCGCCAGAAGGCATCGAAGTGGTGGAAAAAGCCCACCCGGATGTGCAGATCTACACCGCCTCGATCGACCAGCGTCTGAACGAACACGGCTACATCGTGCCGGGCCTGGGCGATGCCGGTGACAAGATCTTCGGCACCAAGCAAAAGGACGCCTGACCATGCAGGACGGCTTCAACGACCCGCTCTGGCGCCAGGTCGTTTCGGGCGCGCAGATGCTCTTCGTGGCATTCGGCGCGCTGGTGCTGATGCCATTGATCACCGGCCTCGACCCGAACGTCGCGCTGTTCACCGCCGGCATCGGCACCCTGCTGTTCCAGCTGGTCACCGGCCGCCAGGTACCGGTGTTCCTGGCCTCCAGCTTTGCCTTCATCACCCCGATCATCCTCGCCAAGGGCCAGTTCGGCCTGGCCGAGACCATGGGCGGCGTGATGGCCGCAGGCTTCGTGTACACCTTCATGGGCCTGATGGTGAAAATCAAAGGCACCGGGTTCATCGACCGCATGCTGCCGCCGGTGGTGATCGGCCCGGTGATCATCTCCATCGGCCTGGCCATGGCACCGATCGCTGCCAACATGGCAATGGGCAAGGCCGGTGATGGCAGCGTGCTGCTGCCGTACAAGACCGCCATGATGATCTCGATGCCGGCGCTGCTCACTACGCTGATCGTCGCCGTGTTCGGTAAAGGCATCTTCCGCCTGGTGCCGATCATTGCGGGCGTGCTGGTAGGCTTTGCCCTGTCGTTCGCCTTTGGCGTGGTCGATACCGCCAAGATCGCCGCTGCACCGTGGCTGGAGATCCCCAACTTCACCGCACCGGCGTTCAACTGGCAGGCCATCCTGTTCATCGTCCCTGTTGCCCTGGCACCGGCGATCGAGCATATCGGTGGGGTAATCGCGGTCGGTAGCGTGACCGGTCGTGACTACCTGAAAAAGCCTGGCCTGCACCGCACCTTGCTGGGTGACGGCCTGGCCACTACCGCAGCCGGCCTGTTCGGCGGCCCGCCCAACACCACCTACGCCGAAGTGACTGGCGCGGTGATGCTGACCAAGAACTACAACCCGAAGATCATGACCTGGGCGGCGGTCTTCGCCATCACCCTGGCGTTCATCGGCAAGTTCGGCGCGCTGCTGCAAAGCATCCCGGTACCGGTGATGGGCGGCATTCTGTGCCTGCTGTTCGGCTCGATCGCGGCAGTGGGCATGAACACCATGATCCGCCACAAGATCGACCTGGCCGAAGCCCGCAACCTGGTGATCGTGTCGGTCACCTTGGTGTTCGGTATCGGCGGCGTGCTGATCGGCAGCGGTGACGGCCCGGATGACTGGGGCCTGAAAGGCATCGCCCTGTGCGCCATCGTGGCGATTGCCCTGAACCTGATCTTGCCGGGCAATGATGGCTGGAAGCACAAGAAGCTGGATGATCAGTTGCCGTGATCCGGCTTTAACCTGATCTGGCCTCTTCGCGGGGTTGCCCGCGAAGAGGCCGGTTCAGGCAACCATCGGATCAGGCTTTTTCGCACATCCCCGCCAACACCCTTACCCACTCAGGGTGATCATTCAGGCACGGCACCAGCACCAGCTCCCGCCCGCCGGCCTCGACAAACTGCTCGCTCCCACGCATGCCGATCTCTTCCAGCGTCTCGATGCAATCGGCCACGAACGCCGGGCACATCACCAACAATTTCTTCACCCCTGCCTTGCCCAGCTCATCCAGCCGCGCCTCGGTATAGGGCTCGATCCACTTGGCCCGCCCCAGCCGCGACTGGAACGACACCGACCACTTGCCATCCGGTATGCCCATCTTCTGCGCAAAGGCCTTGGCCGTGGCCAGGCACTGCCCGCGGTAGCACACCGCACGCATCTCGGCGCTGGCATCCTTGCAGCAGTCGGCTGCCTGGAAATCGTGTTTGCCGGTCGGGTCCAGCTTCTTCAGGTGCCGCTCCGGCAAGCCGTGGAAGCTCAGCAACAGGTGGTCGTAATCCTGCTCCAGGTACGGACGCGCGCTGGCGGCCAGCGCCTCGATATAGTCCGGATGCTCGTAGAACGGTTGCAGCACACGCATCTGCAACGGCAACCGACGTTCGTTGACCGTCTGCCTGGCCAGCTCGACCACAGTGGTCACCGTACTGTCGGCGAACTGTGGATAAAGCGGTGCCAAGGTCACCTTGCGTACACCCTGGGCCGCCAGGCGCTCCAGCACGTCTGGTAGGGCAGGCTGGCCATAGCGCATGGCAATTTCCACCGGGCCGTGGGGCCAGTGTTCGACCATGGCAGCCTGCAGACGACGGGTCAGCACCACCAGCGGCGAGCCCTCCTCCCACCAGATCGAGCCATAGGCATGCGCCGACTGCTCCGGGCGCTTGATCAGGATCAGCGACACCAGTAGCCGCCGCACCGGCCAGGGCAGGTCGATCACGTACGGGTCCATGAGGAACTGGTTGAGGTAACGGCGTACATCGGCCACCGAGGTGGAGGCCGGGGAACCCAGGTTGACCAGCAGCAGGGCGTGATCGGTCATGCAGCATCCTATGTCAGAGGCGGCTGGACAAGTTGTCCAGGGCCGATTGCAGATCGTTGAAGCGGAAGGTGAAGCCAGCCGCCAACAAGCGTACCGGGCGTGCCCGCTGGCCACCCAGCAGCAAGGTCGACAGCTCACCCAGGCCAGCCTTGAGTAGCAGCGCCGGCACCGGCAGCAACGCCGGCCGATGCAAGGTGCGCCCCAGACACCTGGCGAACTCGCGGTTGCGCACCGGTTCCGGGGCGCAGGCATTATAGGGACCGCTGGCATCCTTGTGCCGCAAAAGAAAATCAATCAGGGCGACCTGGTCGTCTATATGGACCCACGGCATCCACTGCCGACCATCGCCCAAAGGCCCGCCCAGCCCCAGCTTGAAGGGCAGGCGCAGCCGCGACAAAAAGCCGCCATCGCTGGCCAGCACCAGCCCGGTTCGCACCAGCACCACGCGGATGCCCTGTGCCTGGGAACGCAGGGCCGTTTCCTCCCAGGCAATGCATAACTGGCTGGCAAAATCTTCGCGCACCGGCGGTGATGCCTCGGTCAGCTCGCGCTCACCACCATCACCGTACCAGCCAACCGCAGAGCCGGAGATCAGCACGTCTGGTCGCTGCTCGCGGGTACCCAGCCAGCTCAGCAACTGCTCGGTCAGGGTAACGCGGCTGGCCCACAGCAGGTTACGCCGGGCCGCCGTCCAAGGCCGGTCCGCAATCGGCGCGCCGGCGAGGTTGATCACCGCATCCAGGTGATCGTCCGCTTCCAGTTGCTCCAGACGGGCAATGCCACGTACACCAGTGCCACACATTTTCGGCACTTGCTCAGGGCGCCGGCTCCACACCGTCAGGCGATGGCCTTGGCCAAGCCAGTGCTGGCAGAGGTGCCTGCCTATCAACCCGGTGCCGCCTGTCAGCAATATATGCATGGCTGTGTCCTCGCAGAATGCGGCGGTGGTCTATTTTTAACATCAAGGCACTTTTTTGACCCGACGCTCTCGGATAAACATAGGCCAACCTGTCCGCCAAAGCGGAATAACCTTATACAGAAATTCTGGATTGTACAGGTTTGCCTGACAGCGTAGTCTGCTTACAGCAAGGTTTGAAGAGGCCATCATGACAGTACCTATCGCCATCATCGGGGCCGGTATCGCCGGCTTGTCAGCTGCCCAGGCCTTGCAGAAGGCGGGGCAATCCGTGCATTTGTTCGACAAAGGCCACGGCAGTGGCGGTCGCATGGCAAGCAAGCGCAGCGAAGCCGGCGCACTCGACCTCGGCGCGCAGTATTTCACCGCCCGTGACCGGCGTTTCGTCGAGCAGGTACAACAGTGGGTCACCGCTGGCTGGGCCGAGCAGTGGAAGCCGCAGCTGTACAACTACCGTGACGGCGAACTCACCCCCTCTCCCGACGAGCAGACGCGCTGGGTGGGCGTGCCCCGCATGAGCGCCATCACCCGTGGCTTGCTCAAGGATGTGACGGTGAACTTCGGCTGTCGCATCACCGAGGTGTTCCGCGGCAAACAGTACTGGCACCTGCAGGACACCGAAGGCTGCAGCCATGGCCCCTACAGCCGCGTGGTGATCGCGGTACCGGCACCGCAGGCCACGCCGCTGCTGGCTGCCACCCCAAAACTGGCTGCCGTGGCCGCTGGTGTGCAGATGGAGCCCACCTGGGCCGTCGCCCTCGCCTTCCAGGCGCCGCTGGATACGCCGATGCAAGGCTGTTTCGTGCAAGACAACCCGCTCGACTGGCTGGCCCGCAACCGCAGCAAACCCGGCCGTGACGAACAACTCGACACCTGGGTGCTGCACGCCACGTCTGACTGGAGCCGGCAACACCTCGACCTGCCCAAGGAAGAAGTGATCGAACAGTTGTGGGGCGAGTTCGCCGAGCTGGTCGGCTGCGTGGTGCCCGCACCTACCTTCGCCCTGGCCCACCGCTGGCTCTATGCACGCCCCAGCAGCAACCACGAATGGGGCGCGCTGGCCGATGCCGACCAAGGCTTGTACGCGTGCGGCGACTGGTGCCTTTCCGGGCGCGTCGAGGGCGCCTGGCTCAGCGGCCAGGAAGCGGCACGGCGACTGCTCGAACACCTGGAATGATGTAGCGCTATACAAAAATAATGGTTTGCATAACTTCAGGGCTGTGCTGGAATAAACCTGTACAAGTTTTTTGTCATGTACAGGTTTACTGGAGACAGCCATGCACGACCCTTTCACCCACAGCAAGCCGCGTATCGCCATCAGCGCCTGCCTGACGGGCCAAAGCGTGCGCTATAACGGCGGCCACAAGGCCTCCGACCTGTGCCTGACGCAGCTGGAACAACATTTCGACTGGCAGCCGGTGTGCCCGGAAGTGGCCATCGGCCTTGGCGTCCCGCGTGACCCTATCCGCCTGGTAGGCAACCCCGAACATCCCGAAGTGGTCGGCACCCGTAACCCCGGCATGGACCTGACCGGCCCGCTGCGCACGTACGGCGAACAAATGGCCGACGAGCTCGACGACATTTGCGGCTACATCTTCATGCAGAAATCACCGTCTTGCGGGCTGGAACGGGTCAAGGTCTACCAGGACAACGGCCACCCGGCCCTCCAGCGAGGACGCGGCGTCTACGCCCAGGCGTTCTGTGTGAAACGCCCGGACCTACCCGTGGAAGAAGAAGGCCGCCTGCACGACGCCGTGCTGCGAGAGAACTTCATCAGCCGCGTGTATGCCTACGCCGACTGGCAGCGCCTGCTGGCCGAAGGCCTTAGCCGTGGCGCGCTGGTGCGCTTCCATTCGCGTTACAAATACCTGGTGATGGCCAACAACCCCCAGGCCTACCGCACCCTCGGGCGCCTGCTGGGTAGCATGAGCCGCGATGACGACCCGCAAAACATCGGCCCGCGCTACTTCAGCCAACTGATGCAGGCCCTGCGTCGCTGCGCCAGCCGCGGAACCCACAGCAACGTGCTGCAGCATCTCTGCGGCTATTTCAAAGACAGCCTGACACAACAGGACAAAGCCGAACTGCAGACGGTCATCGGCCAGTATCAAAAAGGCGTGGTACCGCTGGTGGTGCCACTGACCCTGCTCAAGCACCATTTACGCAACCACCCTGACCCCTACCTGCAGCAGCAAGCGTACCTGCAGCCGCACCCCGAAAACCTGGGCCTGCGCAATGCCGTCTGAAACCTTGTTGCCCATCGGTGAGCTGGCCCGTCGCACCGGCGTCAACCCGGTCACCCTGCGCGCCTGGGAACGCCGATATGGCCTGCTCAAGCCACAGCGCACCGCGAAAGGGCACCGCCTGTACCCGCTGGAACAGGTCGAACGGGTCGAAGCCATCCTTGCCTGGCTGCAGCGGGGGGCCTCGGTCGGGCAGGTCCGCGAGCTGCTCGACAAACCCTCCAGCACTGCGCCCAAAGGCGACTGGCAGGCCCGGCAGCTCCAGCTGATCGAGGCTATCGCCAACCTGTCACAGCGTGCCCTTGACCACCAACTCAACCAGGCAATGGCGCTGTACCCCGCCGTTACCCTGTGCGAACAATTGCTGCTGCCACTGCTCGACCTGCTCGACCTGCGCTGGCGCAATTACTTCAACGCGCAACTGGAGCAGGTGTTTTTCCACAGCTGGCTACGCAGCAAGCTCGGCGCCCGCGTGTACCACGACAACCAGTTGCTGCAGGGCCCGCCCGTATTGCTGGTGGAAGACGGTGAACGTGCTTTCAGCCCCGGTTTATGGCTATGCGCCTGGTTGTTCACCAGCAACGGTTTCCCGGTAGAAGTGCTGGAGCACCCGGTCACCGGCCCGCACCTGCAACGTGCCGTAAGCACGCTTGCCCCGCGTGCCGTGCTTCTGCACCTGGGGCCACGCGTTGATGGCAAAGCACTGCAACGCACCCTGCACAACCTGCCCGTGAAAACCTTGGCCGGCGGTGCGACGCTGGTACTGCATGAAGCGCAGCTGCGTGCCCTCGAGTTGCCAGACCTCGCCCTGTTCGACACCCCTCAAGCGGCTTTACGCTTGCTCCAAGCCCATGACCGCCAGCCTGAAGAGACGCCTGCACCATGCATTTGACCTGGCTGCGCAGTGACCTGCGCATCAATGACAACACTGCGCTCAGCGCCGCCAGTGAACGTGGCCCAACCATCGCCCTGTGGCTGGTCAGCCCCGCTCAGTGGCTGGCCCATGACGACGCTGCCTGCAAAGTCGACTTCTGGCTGCGCAACCTGCGCGACGTGCGCCAGTCGCTGGAAGGCCTGAATATCCCCCTGTTGATCCGCAGCATCGACACTTGGGATCAGGCACCACAGGCCGTGCTTGAGGTATGCCGCCAGCATCGGGTGGCAAGCGTTCACTGGAATGAAGAGTACGGCATCAACGAACAGCGCCGTGACGATGCCACTCGAGCCCTGCTGGAAAAGTCGGGCATTCAGGCACACAGCCACCTCGACCAGCTGTTCTTCCGCCCGGGCACGGTCCTCACTCGCAGCGGCGACTACTTCCAGGTTTTCAGCCAGTTCAAAAAAACCTGTCTGGAGCACCTGCACCGCAGCCTGCCAGCCATGGCTCACCGGGTTAAACAGCAAGCGCCCCTGCAGATCCAGAGCGACCCGATTCCGCAGCATGTGGAGGGTTTTGAAAAGCCCGAGCGCGCCCTGCAAGCACATTGGCCAGCGGGTGAGGCCGAAGCGCAGGGGCGATTGTCTCGCTTTCTCGATGAAACCATTGATGACTACCAGCAACTGCGTGACCTGCCAGCCAAACCCGGCACCAGCCAGCTTTCGGCCTACCTGGCCGCGGGGGTGATCTCGCCGCGCCAGTGCCTGCACGGTGCCCTGGCCAGCAACCGGGGCGAGTTCGACAGCGGCAGCGCCGGCGTGCAAACCTGGATCAACGAGCTGCTGTGGCGCGAGTTCTACAAGCACATCCTGACCGGTTTCCCACAGGTCTCTCGCCACCGCGCCTTCCGCGCGCAAACCGAAGCGTTGCCTTGGCGCGATGCACCGGCAGATCTGGAAGCCTGGGAACAGGGCCGTACGGGTTTCCCGATCATCGACGCCGCCATGCGCCAGTTGTTGCATACTGGGTGGATGCATAACCGCCTGCGCATGGTGGTGGCCATGTTCCTCAGCAAGAACCTGCTGATCGACTGGCGCAAGGGCGAGCGCTACTTCATGCGCCACCTGATAGACGGTGACCTGGCCGCGAACAACGGCGGCTGGCAGTGGAGCGCGTCTACCGGCACCGATGCAGTGCCCTATTTCCGCATCTTCAACCCGATTTCGCAGTCGCAACGTTTCGACCCACAGGGGCGGTTCATTCGGCACTGGCTGCCGGAATTACGTGACCTCGACGATAAAACCATCCATGAGCCCGTGAAACACCGAGATCTTTTTGATAATAATTTGTATCACTGTCCCATGGTGAATCTCAGCAGCAGTCGCCAGCGTGCACTGGAAGCCTTCAAGGGGCTACCACGTCGGCAGAATTAGAGGGCACAACGTCTTGACTGACTCACGCAGTTTTTGGGTTACAGGCGCCAGCAACGGATTAGGTCTGGCTTTGGTGGAACGCTTGCTCGAACAGGGCCATTGCGTTGCCGCCAGTGCTAAGGAAAGCGATGAATTGAACGCCTTGGCGGCACAGCATGGGCGGCGCTTCTTGCGCCTGCCCTGGCAGTTGCATGCCGATGGGCAAGCGGCCGATGCGTGCCAGCAGATATGCCATGCCTGGTGCTCGCTGGATGGTCTGGTCATCAACGCCGGTACCACCGACTACCTGGATGCCCCACTGGCGGGCAGCGATGTGTTCGAGGCGATTGTCACCAGCAACCAGCTGGCGGGTGAACATAGCCTTGCCAATGCGCTGCCTTTGCTGTTGAAAGGTGAATCACCGCAGGTGATGGCCGTTTTCAACCGCTATTCGGCGCTGCAGCTGTATGCACCAACCCAGGTGAGCGCTGGCTGGAACAATATGCCGCAATGGATGCGTGAACAGCGCAAGACGCTGAAAGGCCAAGGGATAGACGTTACGGTGGTCAGCCCCCAATCGCTGAAGACACCCGTGACGCCGGCGCAAGCCATACCGGAGGAATGGACGCCGCGGCGTGCGGCTGAAGAACTGCTGCGGCGGTGGCCACAGAGAGAGCCAGAGCTGGTGCTGGAAACACTTGATCTGAGCAGTCTATGGCCGCTGCCACGTAGCTAGACGGCTAACGTGCCGGCTACAGCGCCATGCGGTAATGCAGGCTGTAGCTCTCTACTCCATCGTTGGGCTCTTTGATACCCGCGTTGGAGTAGTGAATGGCCCGCACGCCGATCTCATGCCCGCCAGCAAAGCGCAAGCCAAAGCCGATGCGGTCTTCGAACTGGAATGCCGAGCCCAGCTCGTTGCTTTCCAGCTCGGTGCTGGAAAACGCTGCCACACCGATCCCGGCTTCGATGTAGGGCTTGACCGACGCCCCGGCAAACTCATAAACGAACACTGGCGCGAACGAAAGGCTGTGGTTGCTCGCCGTCTCATCGCCATCCCAATAGGTGTAGGCCCCATCCCAATAGCCGGTCAGGCGGCCAACGCTGGTCTGCCACCAACTGGCATCCCAGTTTGATTGCAGTCCAAGCCGGTAGACCATTGTCGAGTCACCGGTCTGACCTACCGAAAAGGAAACATCGGCTGCCTGCGCCGATAGTGCTTGCCCCAGAGTAAAAGCGGCAGCCGCCGCCAAGCCGAGCAGTTTCTTCATGAGAAACATCCTTCTTCCTGATGCTGTTATTAAAGCCTGCCTCATCTCAGGCAAAGCGGTAGAGCGCGGCAGTGGAACGATAGTTCAGCTAATTTTCACGTTTTTTTCACAACGCAAAGCTTTGCACATCGCCAGACTCATGCCACAGCATCGGTAGGATATTTCTGAGGGTTTGCGGGTCGGCGCTGGTCCAGAAGCGGGTATCCCGGGCCGGCCCATCGGCCAGCAGGTCATTCGCGCCCAGCAGCCGCTGCAACTGGCGCGCCACCGCGGCGCCGGTGTCGATGATGGCCACATCGGCTGGCACCATGCCGGCCAGCAACGGGCGCAGGAAGGGGTAATGGGTGCAGCCCAGGATCAGCGTGTCGCAGCCAGCGGCCAGCAACGGCTGTACATAACCTTGCAACAACTGGCGCACTGCCGGGCTGGCCAGGTCGCCGGCCTCGATCAACTCGACCAACCCCGGGCAAGGTTGGGTGATGACCTGTACGTCATTGGCAAAACGGTCGAGCAAGGCGGCGAACTTGGCGCTTTGCAGGGTACCGGTGGTGGCCAGCACACCGACCACGCCCGAGCGCGTGGCGGCGGCAGCGGGCTTCACCGCCGGCTCCATGCCCACCAGCGGCCAGGTCGGGTACAACTCGCGCAGGTCGGCCACCGCCGCCACCGTGGCGGTATTGCAGGCCAGTACCATGGCCTTGGCGCCCTGTTCATGGAAGAACGCAGCAATGCGCCGGAGACGCTCACGGATATAATCTGGCGACTTCTCGCCGTAGGGTATGTGGCCGCAATCGCCCACGTACAGCAGCGTCTCGTTGGGCAGCAGCCGCTGGATCTCGGCGAGCACCGACAAGCCGCCAACCCCGGAGTCCATTACGCCGATTGGCGCCGAACGCTCAGCCATCGCGCTTGCCGCAGACTGCACAGGCCGGGTCGCGCTTGACCCGCAATTCGCGGATGCGCGTGCCGAGAGCATCGATCAACAGCAGGCGGCCGACCAGCGGCTCGCCGAACCCGGCCAGCAGCTTCATCGCTTCCAGCGCCTGCAAGCTGCCTACCAGCCCCACCAGTGGGCCGATCACACCGGCTTCGCTGCACGTCAGCTCGGCTTCGCTGCCATGCCCGTACAGGCAGTGGTAGCAAGGGCTGTAGTCACGTCGCGGGTCGAACACCGACAACTGCCCTTCCAGGCGGATCGCCGCGCCGCTGACCAGTGGCTTGCCAGCCGCGACACACGCGGCGTTTACCGCCTCGCGGGTACCGAAGTTGTCGGAGCAATCCAGTACCAGGTCGACCGCCGCCACGGCGGCAGCGAGCGAGTCCTCGTCCAGTGCTTGGCGGTGGGCAACCAGGCTGATTTCCGGGTTGATCGCCTCCAGGCGCTGCAAGGCCGAGTCGACCTTGCTCATGCCGACACTGGCACTGTCGTGGATGACCTGGCGTTGCAGGTTGGTGAGGTCGACGGTGTCGAAGTCGGCCAGGTGCAGCTCACCCACCCCGGCGGCGGCCAGGTACAGGGCAACTGGCGAGCCAAGGCCACCGAGCCCGACGATCAGCGCCTTGCTCTGCTTGAGCCGCAACTGGCCATCGATGTCGATCTGGGCCAGCAGTACCTGCCGGCTGTAACGCAACAGTTCCTCATCACTCAGCATGGCAGGCGCCCCAGGGTAATGCGTTCACGGCCGCCCAGGTCCGTGCGGCTGGCAACCTCGATAAAACCGTGTTCCGCCAGCAAGGCGCGTACCGCTGCTGCCTGATCGTAGCCATGCTCCAGCAACAACCAGCCCCCCGGCAACAGGTGCGCAGGGGCTTGGGCAGCAATCACGCGCAGGTCGTCCAGGCCATCGACGCCAGCGACCAGCGCACTGCTGGGCTCGAAGCGCACGTCACCGGCCACCAGGTGAGGATCTGCAGCTGCGATGTAAGGCGGGTTACTGACAATCAGGTCAAAACGCTCGCCGACCAGGCTGTCGAACCAGTGGCTTACCCGCACCTGGGCATTAGCCAGGCCCAGGCGCTGGCGGTTGCGCTCAGCCAGGGCAGCGGCTTCCTCTACCCGGTCAACCGCAGTCACCTGCCAGGCCGGGCGATCACTGGCCAAGGCCAGGGCAATCGCGCCCGTACCGGTGCCCAGGTCCAGCACCTTGGCTGGCGAGGCGGGTTGCAGTTCGAGGGCCGTCTCGACCAACAGCTCGGTGTCTGGCCGCGGGATCAGGGTATGCGGCGCCACTTCCAGGTCGATTGTCCAGAAGCCCTGCTGCCCGAGAATGTAAGCCACCGGCTCGCCGCCACGGCGGCGCTGCAGGTAACCCGCGTAAGTCTCGGCATCTTCGCTGCTGACGATACGCTCGGGCCAGGTGTGCAAGTAACTACGCGACTTGCCGATGGCAGCCGCCAGCAGCAATTCGGCATCCAGCCGTTCGGTGGGCGATTCGGGCAACTGCGCGTTGCGCAGCAGGCTGGCGATGATGGTCATCAGTCCCCCAGGGCGGCCAGTTGATCGGCCTGGTATTCGGCCAGTAGCGGTTCGATCACCGCCTCTACGCCACCACTGAGGATGTCGTCCAGCGAATACAGGGTCAGGTTGATGCGGTGGTCGGTCACCCGGCCCTGTGGATAATTGTACGTGCGGATGCGCTCGGAGCGGTCGCCAGAGCCCACCAGCAGCTTGCGTTCGCTGGCGATGGCATTCTGTGCTGCGCTGGTCTGCATGTCGTTGAGCTTGGCCGACAGCCAGGACATGGCGCGAGCCCGGTTCTTGTGCTGCGAACGCTCTTCCTGGCATTCGACCACGATGCCGGTAGGCAAGTGAGTGATGCGGATGGCCGAGTCGGTCTTGTTCACGTGCTGGCCACCGGCGCCGGAGGCACGGTAGGTGTCCACGCGCAGGTCGGCCGGGTTGATTTCGATGGCGGCCTGTTCGTCCGGCTCGGGTAGCACCGCCACCGTGCATGCGGAGGTGTGCACACGGCCCTGGGATTCGGTCTCGGGTACGCGCTGGACGCGGTGAGCGCCCGACTCGAACTTGAGCTTGCCGTAAACGTTCTCACCCTCGACACGGGCGATGATTTCCTTGTAGCCGCCGTGCTCGCCTTCGTTCTCGGACAGAATTTCCAGGCGCCAGCCGCGCTTTTCGGCGTAGCGCGAGTACATGCGGAACAAGTCGCCAGAGAAGATCGCCGCCTCGTCGCCACCGGTGCCGGCGCGGATTTCGAGGAACACGTTGCGACCATCGTTAGGGTCTTTGGGCAGCAGCATGCGTTGCAGCTGCGCCTCCAGCGTCAACAGTTGCTCCTTGGCTTCACGCACTTCTTCCACGGCCATTTCGCGCAGGTCCGGGTCACTGTCCTTGAGCAGCGCCTGGGCGCCTTCGAGGTCGTCCTGCACTTTGCGCCACTCTTTATAAGCAGCGTAGACCGGCTCCACCTCGGCGTACTCACGGGAATACGCGCGAAAGCGTGTCTGGTCGGAAATGACTTCGGCGTCACCGAGCAGGGCGGTGAGTTCTTCGAAGCGGTCCTGGAGGATTTCCAGTTTATTCAGCAGCGACGCTTTCATTGCGGGGATTTGTCCGTGGAGCCCTCGTTGAGGGCAAAGAGTTCCTGGGCCATGGCCAGCGCATCGAGGCGGCCCTCGGCCGAGAGCTTTTTCAACTGCACGCTGGGCGCATGCAGGAGTTTGTTGGTCAGGCCCCGGGCCAGTTGGGCCAGCACGTCTTCGGGGTTGCCGCCGTTCGCCAGCAGGCGCTGGGCTTTTTGCAGTTCTTCGTCGCGCAGGCGCTCGCTTTGCTGGCGATAGGCCTTGAGCACATCCACCGCAGCCAGTTCACGCAGGCGCAGCATGAAGTCTTCGGCGCCCACCGACACCAGCTCTTCGGCGGCCTGGGCCGCGCCCTGGCGGCTCTTGAGGTTTTCCGCCACCACATCGTGCAGGTCATCGACAGTGTACAGGTAGACATCGTCCAGTTCGCCGACTTCAGTTTCGATGTCGCGCGGCACGGCGATGTCGACCATGAAGATCGGCTTGTGCCGGCGCTGCTTGAGCGCACTCTCGACCGCGCCTTTGCCCAGGATCGGCAACTGGCTGGCGGTGGAACTGATGACGATGTCGCTGTTGGCCAGCTCCTGGGGGATGTCGGCCAGCAGCACGGCATGCGCACCGAACTGCTCGGCCAGCGTGCTGGCGCGCTCCAGGGTGCGGTTGGCCACGACGATACGACGTACGCCCTGCTCGTGCAGGTGGCGGGCGACCAGGGTGATGGTTTCGCCGGCACCGATCAGCAAGGCCTGGCTGCGACCCAGGTCGGCGAAGATCTGTTTGGCCAGGCTGACCGCGGCAAACGCCACCGAAACCGGGTTTTCGCCGATTGCAGTGTCGGTACGCACCTGCTTGGCGGCGCTGAAGGTGGCCTGGAACAGGCGCCCGAGCAGCGGGCCGACGGTACCTGCTTCACGCGCCACGGCGTAGGCCGACTTCATCTGGCCGAGAATCTGCGGCTCACCGAGTACCAGCGAGTCCAGGCCTGAGGCCACGCGCATCATATGCCTCACGGCATCGTGCTCTTCGTGCACGTAGGCGCTGGCGCGCAGCTCGTCGAGGCTGAGGCGGTGATAGTCGGCCAGCCATTGCAACACGGCGTCGGCGGACAGGTGGTCCTGCTCTATATACAGCTCGCTGCGGTTGCAGGTCGACAGGATCGCCGCTTCGCGGCTGGATGTCAGTCGGCAGAGCTGCTGCAGGGCGTCTACCAGCTGCTCTGGGGTAAACGCCACGCGCTCGCGTACGTCTACCGAGGCAGTCTTATGGTTGATACCAAGTGCAAGAAAGGCCATGCAAGGTCGCTGGTTGTGACGGGAAGCCGATAATTGTCCTCTTTCGCAGGTTTTTGGACAACCACCGTTCGCTATTGCGCTGATAACGCTGCGGCTATCGCCGCGTCCAGGCCAGCATCAGCGGTAATTTCAGCCCTCCCCCGCTTTTGATCTGGCTTTTGATCTGGCTTTTGATCTGGCTTTTGATCTTGATCTTGATCTTCGCGACTTCAGGAGGCCGAACGCAGGCCTTGCGGAGGGAGGTGACGGGCATGGATGCCCGTCAAGCGCTGGGCCCCAGGATGGGGCCTGCAGCGCGGTCCTCCCGGGAGCAAGGCCGGAGTGAGGGAACCCCGGAGCGCAGCGTAGGGGCCGGATGATGGGAGCGCAGCGTTTTTTGGTTACTTTTTGCCGCGTTTGGCAAAAAGTGACTCGCCGTAAGGGCGAAAAGGTGAGTATGCGTCGCCACCGCATACGAACTTATCGCTATATAAAAACCATCGCTTAAGCTTTTCGCTTTTCGCTTTTAGGCGTGGGCATCAACAACACAGTAAACATTCATTCTCGAAGGTGGCGCTCAGTCACCTTTCCGCCCTTACGGCGGGTCCCTTTTTGTCGTGGCAAAAAGGAACCAAAAACCGTCCGCTCCCATCATCCGGCCCCTACGCTGCGCTCCGGGGTTCCCTCGCTACGGGCTTGCTCCCGGGAGTACGCGCTGCAGGCCCCATCCATGGGGCCTCAGCGCTTGACGGGCATCCATGCCCGTCACCTCCCTCCGCAATCCCTCCGCTCGGCCTCCTGAAGTCGCAATCTGCAGCGCCTGAACTATCGCGCGCTTAGAAGCAAAAGCTGAAGCAAGAGCAAGAGCACTGGATCGTGTTGGCAGGCTCTGCGGCGAACCACGCAGGCGCTGCGCGGTCTGCATAAGCGAAGCGCAGCTTCATACCTTCGCAGGTGGGTTTGCCACCGCGCTTGTGTCATCATGCTCCGACCGCCGGTGAGTCCTTCTAAAGCCTTCTATGAACAAACCATACGCATTGCTGCTTGCCTTCGCCCTGCTTCAGGGCTGCCAGAGCCTGGCCCCGCAAAAGGCCGAGCCTCCCGTCGCCGAGGCCGCAAAGAGCGAGGCCCAAAAGCCCGTGGTGTATGGCTCGTTCAAGCAGGACACACTCTATAGCCTGCTGGTCGCAGAGCTGGCCGGCCAGCGCAACCGCTTCGACATCGCCCTGGCCAATTACACCGACCAGGCCGCCAAAACCCAGGACCCTGGGGTTTCCGAACGTGCCTATCGCATCGCCGAGTACCTCGGCGCCGACGAGCCATCGCTGGAAAACGCCCTGGTCTGGGCCCGCAACGACCCGCAAAACCTCGACGCCCAACGCGCCGCCGCCATCCAGCTGGCCCGCGCCGGCCGCTATGACGACGCCATGGCCTATATGGAAAAGGTGCTGCAGGGCCAAGGCGACACCCACTTCGACTTCCTCGCCCTGTCTGCCGCCGAAACCGACCAGAGCACCCGCGATGGCCTGCTGCAAAGCTTCGAGCGCCTGCTGGTGAAATACCCGAACAACGGCCAGCTGGTGTTCGGCAAAGCGCTACTGCTGAATCAGGACGGCAAGGCCGAAGAGGCACTGGAGCTGCTTGAGTCGCACCCGGCGCAGAACGGCGAAATCGCCCCGATCCTACTGCGCGCCCGATTGCTGCAGACTCTGGACCGTGGCCCGGAAGCCCTGCCACTGCTGCGCAGCGCTATCCGCGACAACCCGGATGACAAGCGCCTGCGCCTGACCTACGCCCGCACCCTGGTCGAGCAAGACCGCATCGCCGATGCCAAGGGCGAGTTCCTCAGCCTGGTCCAGCAGTACCCTGACGATGACGAACTTCGTTACTCCCTGGCGCTGGTGTGCCTGGAGAACAAAGACTGGGATGAAGCCGAAGGCTACCTGCAGGAACTGATCGAGCGTGACAGCAACGTCGACGCCGCGCACCTGAACCTGGGCCGCATCCGGGAAGAGCGCCACGATCCCGCAGGCGCTCTGCGCGAATACGCGCTGGTCGGCCCTGGCCCCGATTACCTACCCGCGCAACTGCGCCAGGCCGATATCCTGATTGCCAACGGCCGAGGCACCGACGCTTCGCGCCTGCTCGCCGAAGCCCGCGAAGCCCAGCCGGACCTCGCCATCCAGCTGTACCTGATCGAGTCGGAAAGCTACAGCAACAACAACAAGGACGCCCAGGCCAACCAGGTGCTTCAACAAGCCATCCAACGGTACCCAGACGACCTCAACCTGCTGTACACCCGCGCCATGCTGGCCGAAAAAAGCGACGATCTGGCACAGATGGAAAAAGACCTGCGCGCCATCATCACCCGCGAGCCAGAAAATGCCATGGCCCTGAACGCCCTGGGTTACACCCTGGCCGACCGCACTACCCGCTACAGCGAAGCCAAGGCGCTGATCGACAAAGCCCACCAGTTGACCCCGGACGACCCGGCAGTGCTCGACAGCCTGGGTTGGGTCAACTATCGCCTGGGCAACCTCGACGAGGCCGAAACCTACCTGCGTCAGGCCTTTGCCAACTTCCCCGACCATGAAGTGGCCGCCCACCTGGGTGAAGTGCTGTGGGCCAACGGCAAGCGCCGCGAAGCCCGCCAGGTGTGGGCCAAAGGCTTCGAAGCCCAGGCCGACAGCCCCATCCTGCGCAAGACCCTCCTGCGCCTGACCGGATCCGAGACCCTTTAACGCCATGTTCCTGCGCCATTGCATCTCCTTCACCCTGATCGCCCTGCTGGCCGGTTGTGCCGGTTTCGGTAGCCGCGAGGCCCTGCAGGGCCACGGCAACCCACAACAGTGGCGCGCCCATAAAGAACAACTGAGCAGCCTCGATGGCTGGCAGATCAACGGCAAGGTCGGCATCCGCGCCCCGCGCGACTCCGGCAGCGGCACGCTGTTCTGGCTGCAGCGCCAGGACTACTACGACATTCGCCTTGCCGGCCCGCTGGGCCGTGGTGCCGCACGCCTGACCGGCCGCCCGGGTGGTGTGGTACTGGAAGTGGCCAACCAGGGCCGTTACGAGGCCACGAGTCCCGAAGCTTTGCTGGAAGAGCAGCTTGGCTGGCAACTGCCGGTGTCCCACCTGGTCTGGTGGGTACGCGGCCTGCCCGCCCCCGACAGCAAGAGCAAGCTGACCCTGGACGGTGACAGCCGTCTGGCCAGCCTCGACCAGGACGGCTGGCAGGTGCAGTACCTGAGCTACACCGAGCAGAACGGTTACTGGCTGCCCGAGCGCCTGAAACTGCACGGCAAGGACCTGGACGTGACCCTGGTGGTCAAGGACTGGCAGCCACGCCAGCTGGGGCACTGATCACATGCAACTCACCCTGCCCGCCCCGGCCAAGCTCAACTTGTGGCTGCACATCATCGGCCGCCGCCCAGATGGTTACCACGAGCTGGAAACCGTGTTCCAGTTTCTCGACCATGGCGACGAACTGAGTTTCGCCCTGCGTGACGATGGCGTGATCCGCCTGCACACCGAGATTGAAGCCGTACCGCACGACAGCAACCTGATCGTGCGCGCCGCCCGCAAGTTGCAGGAGCAATCCGGCACCACGCTCGGCGCCGACATCTGGCTGACCAAAGTGCTGCCCATGGGTGGCGGCATCGGTGGTGGCAGCTCGGATGCCGCCACCACCCTGCTGGCCCTGGCCCACCTCTGGCAGCTGGACTGGGACGAAGACCGCCTGGCCGCACTGGGCCTGAGCCTGGGCGCCGACGTACCGGTATTCGTGCGCGGCCATGCGGCGTTCGCCCAGGGCGTGGGCGAACAACTCACCCCGGTAGACCCGGAAGAACCTTGGTATGTCGTGCTGGTGCCGCAAGTGTCTGTCAGCACAGTAGAAATTTTTTCGCATCCACAGTTGACACGTGATTCACTCCCCCTTAAGATGCGCCCCGTTCCCAAGGGAAACAGTCGAAATGACTGCCAACCGGTGGTAGAGCAGAATTACCCAGAAGTTCGCAACGCATTGAATTCACTGGGAAAATTCACTGAGGCTCGACTAACCGGCACTGGAAGTTGTGTGTTTGGGGCCTTCCCAAGCAAAGCCGAAGCTGATAAAGTTCTGGCCCTTCTTTCAGCGACCCAAACAGGGTTTGTGGCGAAAGGAAGCAATGTTTCGATGTTGCATCGCAAGCTGCAAAGTCTGGTCAAGAAGCCGAGCGCATAAGCGTTCGCAGCAACAGATACAGGGGCGTCGCCAAGCGGTAAGGCAGCAGGTTTTGATCCTGCCATGCGTTGGTTCGAATCCAGCCGCCCCTGCCATTTTCCTTATACTCATCCAGGTATACCCTCAGCCTTCAGGTACTGCGCGTGTCCAAGATGATGGTCTTTACGGGGAACGCTAACCCCGATCTGGCTCGGCGTGTCGTACGTCAGCTGCATATCCCTCTCGGTGACGTCTCTGTCGGTAAATTCTCCGACGGTGAGATCAGCACTGAGATCAATGAAAATGTTCGCGGTAAAGACGTTTTCATTATTCAGCCGACCTGTGCCCCGACCAACGATAACCTGATGGAACTGGTAGTGATGGCCGATGCCTTCCGCCGCTCCTCAGCATCCCGAATCACCGCCGTGATTCCTTACTTCGGATATGCCCGCCAGGACCGCCGTCCGCGTTCGGCACGTGTAGCCATCAGCGCCAAAGTCGTCGCTGACATGCTCACTGTCGTGGGTATCGACCGTGTTCTCACCGTCGACCTGCACGCTGACCAGATCCAAGGCTTCTTCGATATCCCGGTCGACAACATCTACGGCTCGCCCGTACTGGTCGACGACATCGAAGACCAGCGTTTCGAGAACCTGATGATCGTCTCCCCGGACATCGGTGGTGTCGTGCGTGCACGTGCAGTCGCCAAGTCCCTGGGTGTCGACCTGGGTATCATCGACAAACGCCGTGAAAAGGCTAACCACTCCGAGGTTATGCACATCATCGGCGACGTCGAAGGGCGCACCTGCATCCTGGTAGACGACATGGTCGACACCGCCGGCACCCTGTGCCACGCGGCCAAAGCCCTGAAAGAACACGGCGCTGCCAAGGTTTACGCCTACTGCACGCACCCTGTCCTGTCGGGCCGCGCGATCGAGAACATCGAGAAGTCGGTACTGGACGAGCTGGTGGTGACCAACACCGTTCCGCTGTCCGCCGCTGCTCAAGCCTGTGACCGTATCCGCCAGCTGGATATCGCACCGGTTGTCGCTGAAGCGGTACGCCGCATCAGCAACGAAGAATCGATCAGCGCGATGTTCCGCTAAGCGGAACGCGTGTTGATATGAAGCGCCCCGCCCCAACATGTGTTGGGGCGGGGCTTTTTTGCCATCCCCGTTGGCGCTGGTCGCAAACGCCCTCGGGGGGCTATTTTGGAGAAGTAAAATGACTGATTTCATCCTGAACGCCCAAGCGCGTACTGACCTGGGGAAAGGTGCGAGCCGCCGCCTGCGTCACTCGCTGAGCATCCCGGCCGTTGTCTACGGTGGCGATAAAGAAGCTCAATCCCTGACCATCCTGGCCAAGGAAATCACCAAGCTGTTCGAAAACGAAGCTGCCTTCAGCCACGTTATCGAGCTGAACGTTGACGGCGTTAAGCAAAACGTCATCATCAAGGCCATGCAGCGCCACCCAGCCAAGCAGTTCATCATGCACGCCGACTTCGTTCGCGTTGTTGCTGGCCAGAAACTGACCGCTGTTGTTCCAGTGCACTTCATCAACGAAGAAGCACCGGTCAAGAAAGGCGGCGAGATCTCCCACGTTGTTTCCGAGATCGAAGTTTCCTGCGAAGCCAAAGACCTGCCTGAGTTCATCGAAGTTGACCTGGCCAACGCCGAAGTCGGCACCATCATCCACCTGTCGGATCTGAAAGCTCCGAAAGGCGTAGAGTTCGTTGCTCTGGCCCACGGTGATGACAAAGCTGTTGCCAACGTTCACGCTCCACGCGTTGCTCCAGAAGCAGAAGGCGCTGCCGAGTAATCTACTCGCACGCCGGCGTTGATCGGGTTACAGTGCCGCGCGCCCTGTAACCCACCAACTCCAAGGAAGAGCCCCTGACGTGACCGCCATCCAGTTGATCGTCGGCCTGGGTAACCCCGGCCCCGAATACGAACAGACCCGGCATAACGCAGGGGCTCTTTTCGTTGAACGCATTGCCAGCGCACAGCGTGTTTCGCTGACCGCTGACAAGAAATATTTCGGCCTGACGGCTAAGTTCAGCCATCAGGGCAACGACGTTCGTTTGTTGATCCCCACCACCTACATGAACCGTAGCGGCCAGTCCGTGGCGGCCTTGGCCAATTTCTTCCGCATCAAGCCGGAAGCGATCCTGGTGGCACACGACGAACTCGACCTGCCTCCGGGCGTTGCCAAGCTCAAGCGCGGCGGCGGCCATGGTGGGCATAACGGCCTGCGCGACATCATCGCGCAGCTCGGCAACCAGAACGACTTCCACCGCCTGCGGCTTGGCATCGGCCACCCGGGCGACGCCAAACTGGTCTCCAACTTCGTCCTGGGCCGCGCGCCGCGCGCCGAGCAGGAGAAGCTCGACGCCAGCATCGATTTTGCCCTCGGCGTGCTGCCGGACGTGCTTGCCGGCGACTTCGCCAAGGCGATGCGCGAGCTGCACAGCCAGAAGGCCTGATTTCCTTTAGAGAGGGGAATACCCATGGGTTTCAATTGCGGCATCGTCGGCCTGCCCAACGTCGGCAAGTCCACCCTGTTCAACGCCCTGACCAAGTCTGGCATCGCGGCGGAGAACTTCCCTTTCTGCACCATCGAGCCAAACAGCGGCATCGTGCCGATGCCCGATGCGCGCCTGAATGCGCTGGCTGAAATCGTCAAGCCAAACCGCATCCTGCCCACCACCATGGAATTCGTCGACATCGCCGGCCTGGTGGCGGGTGCGTCGAAAGGCGAAGGCCTGGGCAACAAGTTCCTCGCCAACATCCGCGAGACCGACGCCATTGCCCACGTGGTGCGCTGCTTCGAAGACGAAAACGTGATCCACGTTTCCAACAGCGTCGACCCCAAGCGTGACATCGAGATCATCGACCTCGAACTGATCTTCGCCGACCTCGACAGCTGCGAGAAGCAACTGCAGAAGGTTGCCCGCAACGCCAAGGGCGGCGACAAGGAAGCCCTGGCGCAGAAGGCTATCCTGGAGCAGTTGATCCCGCACTTCACCGAAGGCAAGCCAGCGCGCAGCCTGATGAAGAACATGAGCGCCGAAGACAAGGCGGTCATCCGCGGCTTCCACCTGCTGACCAGCAAGCCGGTGATGTACATCGCCAACGTGGCGGAAGACGGTTTCGACAACAACCCGCACCTGGACGTGGTCAAGGCCATTGCCGAGGAAGAAGGCGCGGTGGTGGTGCCGGTGTGCAACAAGATCGAAGCGGAAATCGCCGAGCTGGACGACGGTGAAGAGAAGGACATGTTCCTCGAGGCCTTGGGCCTGGAAGAGCCTGGCCTGAACCGTGTGATCCGCGCCGGTTACGAGCTGCTGAACCTGCAAACCTACTTCACTGCCGGCGTGCAGGAAGTACGTGCCTGGACCGTACGCGTGGGTGCCACCGCACCACAAGCCGCTGGCGTGATCCACACCGACTTCGAAAAAGGCTTCATCCGCGCTGAAGTGGTGGCCTATGACGACTTCATCCAGTTCAAGGGTGAGAGCGGTGCCAAGGAAGCCGGTAAATGGCGTTTGGAAGGCAAGGATTACATCGTCAAAGACGGCGACGTGATGCACTTCCGCTTCAACGTCTAAGCGGTAGCCTGCTGTAACCACAAACCCCTTGAGGCTTACGCTTCAAGGGGTTTTGTTTTGCCCGGCCCCCCCAGCACCAGGCTCAGGTCCTCGGTCATGTGCAGGCGGGCATTGAGGTGCTGGAGGCCCTGCCCGCCATCGACAGTACAGGAAGCGCTATAGTCGGCGTTGCCCGCGATGGGCTCATGGGTTCAAGGAGGACAGATGAAAGAACACCAGTACGAAGTGCAAGTGACCTGGACCGGCAACAAGGGTGACGGTACTTCCAGCTATACCGCCTATGCACGCGACTTCAACGTTGAGGCCCCCGGCAAGGCTGCCTTGGCCGGATCGGCAGACCCCGCCTTTCGCGGTGACCCACAGCGCTGGAACCCGGAAGACATGCTGGTAGCATCGCTGTCGGCCTGCCACAAGCTCTGGTACCTGCACCTGTGTGCGGTGAATGGTGTAAATGTGCTGGAGTACGTCGACAAACCACTGGGGCGCATGGTGGAGGGCGATACACAGGCGAAGGGTCGCTTCACTCAAGTGCTATTGCGCCCGCACGTGACCATCAGTGCAAACTCGGACCGGGAGCTTGCCTTGCGTTTGCATGAGGATGCGCACCATGAGTGTTTTATTGCCAACTCGGTGAACTTCCCGGTTGAATGCGCGCCAGTGGTGACGACTGCATAGATGGATTGAGATTGAAGGGGCTGCTGCGCAGCCCCCCATCCCAACATCTAAGCTGTGATTGAGTCCCCTCCTCCCCCAGAGCCTGCATCATGCCCGAACCCACTCGCTTCGACTGGCAACGCTGGTTACCTGGCCTGGTCACCCTGCTCCACTACAAGCCAGCCTGGCTGGCCAAGGACATCGCCGCCGGCCTGGTGCTCACCACCATGCTGGTACCCGTGGGCATTGCGTACGCCGAAGCGTCCGGCGTACCCGGCATCTATGGCCTGTATGCCACCATTATCCCCTTGCTGGCCTATGCCCTGTTCGGCCCCAGCCGCATCCTCGTACTGGGCCCGGACTCGGCACTGGCCGCGCCGATCCTGGCGGTGGTGGTGCAGTACGCCGCCAGTGACCCGCAGCGGGCAATCGCCATCGCCAGCATGATGGCGCTGGTCGCCGGGGCGTTCTGTGTAATTGCCGGGCTGCTGCGCCTGGGCTTCATCACCGAGTTGCTGTCCAAGCCGATCCGCTATGGGTACATGAACGGAATCGCCCTCACGGTGTTGATCAGCCAACTGCCCAAGCTGTTCGGCCTGTCGGTGGACAGCCAAGGACCGCTGCGAGATATCTGGAACCTGATTCAGGCCTTGCTTGCCGGCCAAGGGCATTGGCCAAGCTTCATGGTCGGTGGTGGCAGCCTGGTGCTGATCCTTTTGCTCAAGCCCTTCAAGCGGGTACCGGGCATCCTCATTGCCATGGTGCTGGCCACGCTGGCGGTGAGCCTGCTGGGGCTCGACCAGCAAGGCGTGAAGGTGCTCGGCGAGTTGCCCCAAGGGCTCCCCGGTTTTGTCTTCCCCTGGGTCAGCGACATCGACCTGGTGGAGGTGCTGCTCGGTGGCATCGCGGTAGCGCTGGTGTCGTTCGCCGACACCAGTGTGCTGTCGCGCTCCTATGCCGCCCGCCTGAAAATGCCGGTCAACCCGAACCAGGAAATGTTCGGCCTGGGTATAGCCAACCTGGCTTCGGGGCTGTTCCAGGGTATTCCGATCAGCAGCAGTTCATCGCGCACGCCAGTGGCCGAAGCGGCAGGCTCGCAAACCCAACTCACCGGTATTATCGGCGCGCTGGCGGTAACCCTGTTGCTGCTGGTGGCGCCCAATCTGATGCAGCACCTGCCCAACAGTGCCTTGGCCGCCGTGGTGATTGCTGCCGCACTGGGCCTGTTCGAGTTCACCGACCTCAAACGTATATTCCACATGCAGCAGTGGGAGTTCTGGCTGTCGTTCACCTGCTTTGTCGGCGTAGCCGTATTTGGCGCTATTCCAGGTATCTGCATCGCCGTGGCCATCGCAGTGATCGAGTTTCTGTGGGACGGTTGGCGGCCGCACCATGCGGTACTGGGCCGGGTGGATGGCACGCGGGGCTACCATGATGTGCAGCGTTATCCAAAGGCCCGACGCATTCCAGGGTTGGTGCTGCTGCGCTGGGACGCGCCGCTGTTCTTCGCCAACGCCGAGCAGTTCCAGAGCACAGTGATGGCGGCAGTGGACGCGTCGCCTACACCGGTGCAGCGGTTGATCATCGCGGCGGAGCCAGTGACCAGTATCGACATCACTTCGGCCGACATGCTGGCCGAGCTGGACCGGGCACTGGAAGCACGGGGGGTGGAGTTGCAGTTTGCCGAGATGAAGGATCCGGTGAAGGACAAGATGCGGCGGTTCGGATTGTTCCACCATATGGGGGAGAATGCCTTTCATCCAACGGTGGGCGCGGCGGTGGATGCCTATCTGGATGAGAGCGGAGTTGACTGGCAACCCTAGGCAGCCCGAACCCGGCGCCGATCAATCCAGATCAGCATGGCACTGGCATACACCGACACCGCCAGAAACAGTGCCATGCGCACCGCAAACGCCTTGTACACATCCTGCCCGCCAGCACTGTCCTGCACCGACTGCCCCAGCAGGATCAACAGGGTCGTCAGGCAGCTCACCCAGTACGCCGGGCTCTGCCGGTTCTGCACCACCTGATACAGCCGGCGCGCCTGCCAGAGCGCGAACAGCAGCACCCACAAAAAAAACATCCACAGGTGCACGAACAGGCTCAACGCGCCCCACATCAGTATCGCCAGCAACCCGGCGAGCAACGTTGAGCCAACCAGCTCACGGCTGGCGTGCCGCGCGCGGGTTTCGCCGGCCTGTTGCCCCACACTCACTGCCTTCATGATCAGCGGCATGTACTGGTCCGGGGCAATCAGCGCCAGCAGGAAAGCCGGCATCACAATCAACGTGGCGCGCAACGCTACCCAGCTGACATGCGCGCGCCCCGGCAGCGGCGGTACCGGCTGTGCCGGCGCATTGGCAGGTTCGGGAAACAGCACATGGGCCAAGGCCGTGCCCAGCACCGCAAGCAACATGCCTTTGGCCAGCGCTTCGACCACCGAGAGGGCCAAGGTGAAGTCGCTGGTACCCGCAGCAGCAATCATGGTCAGGCCGACTATCAGCAAGTTGGCCAGCAGGCCGTTGCCGCCCATCAAGGCATAGCGCAACGTGAGAAAAACGCCCACGCCCACCAGCAA
Source organism: Pseudomonas sp. OG7 (assembly GCF_014192825.1). NCBI lineage: Bacteria > Pseudomonadati > Pseudomonadota > Gammaproteobacteria > Pseudomonadales > Pseudomonadaceae > Pseudomonas > Pseudomonas sp. OG7. Next base: position 440,864 of record NZ_JACHYK010000003.1, read on the forward strand.
CACTCCGCTGACCGGGGCGTGACGCAACAGTGGAATCAGCAATAACCCGCTGCCACACGCGAGCAGCACCAGTACCGCCAAGGCGGGTGCCGCGCGCAACGGCAATGGCTGGCTACGCATGGCCAGCAACAGCACGGCGAACACCGGTGCCAGGATCGGCACGGGTAGGCCGATGCCGAAGCTGACCACCAGGCACAGCGCCACGCCCCAGGCCAGGCGCAGGGCCCGCAGGCGGCGCAATTCAATAGGCATACGACAGCCAGCTCATCAGCCACATGAACAACCTGCCCAGCAGGTTCAGCGGGTTGCCTTCGCCGGGCAAGGCCATGACCTCGGCCTGGCCACCAACCCGCAGCACGGTCTTGTCCTGAAGTTGGTCGCGCTCAAGCTCGACAATCACCGGGAAGCGCTGTGCCGAACGCAGCCACTCGCGGCTGTTCTGAACGGTCGGCAAAGTACCCGGCGGGGTGCCCTGGCCCACGCTCACGCCGTAGCCAATGCTGCGAACACGCCCCTTCAACACGGTACCGGGCAGCGCATCAAGCACCACCAGCACCGGGGTGTCGGGGCGCAGGCGGCCGAGGTTGTTCTCGGTCATGTCGGCACTTATCCACACGTCGTGGATACTGATCAGCGTCATCATCGGGCTGCCAGCCCCGACATAATGCCCAACGTCAGTGCGCAGGTCGGTGATCAGGCCATTCGCATCAGCGCGCACCACCGTGCGCGCCAGGTCAAGCCGTGCCTTTTCGACATTGGCCGCAGCACTGCGCAGCTGGGCGTTGTCCTCCTGCGCCCCGCCCTGCTGCTCACGGGCCCGCTCCACCTCCGCACGGGCCGCCGCCACCTGGCTGATGGCCTGGTCGCGGGTAGCCTGGGCGCCTTCCAGGCGACGTACCGATACTGTGCCGGGGTCCTCATCAATCAGGCGCTTGAGGCGCTCGGCGTCCTGCCGGGCCTTGCGTGCGTTGGCCTCGGCGGCCACGAGCGCGGCCTGGGCCGAGTCGATGCCGGCGGTACTGGCGCCGATCTGACGGCGCACGGTTTCGAGGTCGGCTTCGGCGCGGGCCAAGGCAATGCGGTACTGTTCCTGATCGAGCTCGAACAGCACATCGCCCTGGCGCACCTCCTGGTTGTTGCCGACTGCGACACGCTTGATCTGCCCGGCCACTTCGGCGGCCACCGGAACCACGTACGCCTGCAGGCGGGCCTGCTGGGTGTACGGCGTGAAGCGGTCGGCCAGCAAGTACCAGAGCAGGCTCACGGCTATCAGCAGCAGCACCCAGCGCATGCCGCGGTCAGGGGCCGGCGGGGGGGGCGTAGGCGTGCTGTCGCTCATTGGTTTTCACCTTGTGCGTGTGCGGTGGGGGCTGGCTCGTCGAGCAGCTCGCCCCAGTCGGTGCGGTGCTGCATGTGCTGACGGGTGGCCGGGTCGATCGGTGCGCGGCGGGCATCCCAGCCACCGCCCAAGGCCTTGTACAAGGTCACCAGGCTGCTGACTGCATTGCCACGGCTGACCAGGTAACCGTCCTGTTGCTGCAACAGCAATTGCTGGGCATCGAGCACGCGCTGGAAGTCGGCAAAGCCTTCGCGGTACTGCGAGCTGGCCAGGTTCAGCGAACGCTGTGCAGCCTGCGAGGCCTGGTCGCGAATGGTTGCGCTCTGCAGCGAGCGGACAAGCCCGCTGGCGGCATCGTCGGCTTCGCGGGCCGCTTCGCGCACGTTTTGCTGGTACAGCTCGATCAGTTGCTGCAAGCGGGCATCCTCTACGCGCACGGCATTCTTGCGCCGGCCATAGTCGAACGGGTTCCAGATCAGGCTAGGGCCAGCAGCCAGGTCGAAGGTGTCGGGCAGATGACTGGCGGATAAAAAGGTCCAGCCAATGCTGCCCAGCAGGCTCAGCTGTGGATAAAGATCGGCCTCGGCAACCCCAACCAGCGCCGACTGCGCCGCCACCGCCTGCTCGGCGGCGCGGATGTCCGGGCGGCGCTGCAAAAGGTAGGCCGGTACGTCCTGAAGCACCGCGCGGTCTGGCAATGGCAGCTGGCCATGGCCGGCCTCCAGCTGCGGTAGCGGTCCTGGCGGGCGGCCCAGCAGCGAGCACAGCACGTTGCGCAGCGCGTTGAGCTGGTTTTCGAACTCGGGGATGGTGGCCAGGGTCGCCAGGTATTGGGTGCGCGCCTGCTGCCAGTCGAGTTCGTCATTTTCGCCGTGGCGGAACAACCGCTCGGTGATCTCCAGGCTACGCGCCTGGCGCTCGGCGTTCTCGCGCGCGATATCCAGCCGTGCCTCGGCGGTCCGCAGGGCGAAGTAGGTGTCGGCCACTTGTGCACGCAACAGCAGCATGGCATCGGCGTAATTGGCCTGGGAAACGAAGTAGGCCGCATCTGCGCTTTCGATGGCGCGGCTGAAGCGCCCCCAGAAGTCAATCTCCCAACCGATGTCGAAGCCCACGCTGGATTGCCAGAACACCGAGTCGCGCGCTGCTGCAGCGCCGGACTGGTCTTGTTTCAGGTACAGGCTCTGCGCGCTCAACTGTTGCAACTGTGGATAACGCCCGGTCTGCACGATGGCCAGCTGGGCACGGGCTTCGGCGATGCGCAGGCCCGCCACGCGAAGGTTGGTGTTGTTGGCATCGGCCTCGGCAATCAGCGCGTCCAGCATCGGGTCGGCGAACACCGTCCACCAGCGGCGCAGGTCGGGCGCCGCAGCGCTGCGTCCTGCCTGCTCCAGCAAAGGCGTGCTCCAGCCGGCCAGCCAAGGGGCCTGGGGCTTTTCGAAATCCGGGCCAACCTGGGTGCAGCCGGCCAGCACTAGCAGCAGCCCCAGACCATAGCCGTACGTGGGCATGGCAGCCCCTGGCTCAGGCAGCAGGTGGTGCCGGTTGCTCCGGCACCTGCAGTGCAACCCATTGCCAGAACAACACGTAGGTGACGCCAAGGATCACCGGGCCGATGAACAAGCCGATGATCCCTTTGACCACCATGCCGCCCAGCGCCCCGATCAGCACCACCGGCATCGGCACATCCACCCCTCGCCCCAGCAGCAGCGGCTTGAGCACGTTGTCGGCCAGCCCGGCAACGAAGGTGTAGATGGCAAACACGATGGTCGCGGCGGTAAAGCCTTCGACGTTGAACACATAGATGATCACCGGCACCGTGACAAGGGTAGCGGGCGCCTGGGCAATCCCCAGCATGAGGATGACGATGGCCAGCATGCCGGCCCCTGGCACCCCTTTGACCACGAAGCCGACGCCGATCAGCAACATCTGGATGAACGCAATGCCGATCACACCCTGGGCCACCGCACGAATGGTCGCGGTGCACAACTTGGCCAATGGCTTGCCCCGCTCCTCACCCGATACCCGCATGGCGATACGCTGTGCCGCGATTTCACCACGGTCACCATAGGCCATGATCACCCCGGAGATGATGATCGCACCGATGAACAGCAAAAAGGCCCCCCCGGCACTGGCCGCAGCACCCAGCACCGTGCGCCCGGCGCCCTTGAGCTGGGGCATCCACTGGTTCAGCACACTGGCCATGTTTTCGGAGGCCGCCAACCAAAGGGCATGCACCTTCGGCCCGATCAGTGGCCAGGCCGCCACGGCGTCAGGTGGGGTCGGCACGCTCCAGGCTCCGCTTTTGAGCAACGTCACCAGGCTGTCCACCGATTCGCCGATGGACATCACCACCAGGTAGATCGGCACCAGCAGCACCACCAGTACCAGCACCACCACCAGCGTCGCCGCATACCCCTGCTTGAGGCCGGTACGGCGCTGGAGGCGACAATGCAACGGGTACAGGGTGACCGCCAGGATAACCGCCCACAGCATCAGCTCCAGAAATGGCTGGAACACCTGAAAGGCAAAGATCACCAAGGCAGCCACCAGGCCGGCTTTGATCAGCACATCGAGCAAACCCCGCGACAGGGCGCTGTCCAGCTTGATACCCGGTTGCATGCTTCACCTCCGAACATTCAGTTCGTCATGTGCCACGGTTCAGTCACTCGTTTCCGGGGTTGCCTGTACGGGGCTGGCGTCTCGTAACTGCCGCGCCAAGGCCATCATCACCAGCGGTACCACCGCCATCGACAAGGTAATGGCCAGCACCAGCACGTCATGCACTTGCCGAGTCAGCACCTGATGCTCCAGCGCCAGCTTGAACACCACGAAGGCAAACTCGCCACCCGAGGCCAGCACCACGCCCAGGCACAACGCCTGGGCCTTGTTGAGCCCGCCAACCGTACGCCCGAGGCCATACAGCAAGGGCAGCTTGATGGCGACCAGCAACACGGTCAGGCCTAACACCATCAGTGGCATGCCAAACAGCAGGCGCAGGTCGGCACTCATGCCCACGCCAACGAAGAACAGCCCCAGCAGCAGGCCTTTGAGCGGCTCGATCTGGGTTTCCAGTTCGTGGCGAAATGGCGACTCGGCCATCAGCACGCCGGCCAGAAATGCACCCAGTGCCATCGACACGCCCACGTGCTCCATCAGCCAGGCGGTGCCCAGCACTACCAGCAAGGCCGTGGCCGTCGACAGCTCGGGCAAGCCCGAACCCACCGTCCACTTGAATACCGGGGTCAACAGATAGCGACCAAAGACAATCAGCACGCCTATGCCGACAGCCACTGCCAGCAGCGGCCAGGCCCCTTCGTCGGCGGTGCTGACATCGCCCCCGAGCAGCGGCACCACGGCAATCAAGGGAATAGCGGCAATGTCCTGAAACAGCAGGATGGCCACCGCCAGGCGACCGTGCGGCTTGCCCAGGTCCTTGCGCTCGGCCAGTACCTGCAAGCCAAAGGCGGTGGACGACAGCGCCAGGCCAAGGCCCAGCACGATGGCAGCGGGTTTCGATTGGTCGAACAGCCAGTACGCCAGCAGCCCAAGCAGCACCGCAGTCAGCCCTACCTGCAAGCTGCCGACGCCAAACAGCGCCCGGCGCATGGTCCACAGACGCCGGGGTGAGAGCTCAAGGCCAATCACGAACAGCAGCATGACCACGCCCATTTCCGACAGCCGCGCCACGTTGTCCGGGTTGTCGAGCAGGCCGAACACCGAAGGACCAATCAGGATACCCGCCAGCAGGTAACCCGGTACCGCCCCCATTTTCAGGCGCTGTGCCAGCGGAACCAGAAGCACCACGGCCAACAGGAACACCACCGTCGCCTGCAACAGGCTGCCGTCATGTGGCATGAGCTCGTACCTTCGCAGCTCCCCGCAGGGAGGGGGTCAGAAGCGTTCTTCAACGACCTTGAACGGATAGGCCACAGCCTTGTACTTGCCGATCTTGCCGCGTTTGGGCAACTTCACCAGCTGGTCGCGGGTGATGTCCTTGTAGGGAATGCGGCCAAGCAGATGGCTGATGATGTTCAGCCGGGCGCGCCGCTTGTCGTTGGAATGGGCCACGAACCACGGTGCCCAGGCGGTATCCGACGCCTGGAACATGTCGTCACGCGCCTGGGTGTAATCATCCCAGCGGGTGTACGACTTGAGGTCCATCGGCGACAGCTTCCACAGCTTGCGGCCGTCATTGATGCGGTCCTGCAGGCGCCGGGTCTGCTCTTCGGCGCTGACTTCAAGCCAGTACTTGATGAGGATGATCCCCGACTCGACCATGACCTTTTCGAACACGGGCACACCGGTCAGAAACTTGTCCACTTGCTCGTCAGAGCAGAAGCCCATGACCCGCTCGACCCCGGCGCGGTTGTACCAGCTGCGGTCGAAGATCACCACTTCGCCCGCAGCGGGCAGGTGGCCCAGGTAGCGCTGCAGGTACATCTGGGTTTTCTCTCGCTCGGTCGGTGCGGGCAGTGCCACCACGCGGAACACCCGTGGGCTGACGCGCTCGGTGATGGCCTTGATGGTGCCACCCTTGCCGGCACCGTCACGGCCTTCGAAGACGATGCACACCTTCAGGCCCTTGGCGACCACCCACTCCTGTAGCTTCACCAGCTCTACATGCAGGTGTTTGAGCGCTTTTTCGTAGGCCTTGCCGCCCAGTTTTTCTGGCGTTTCCTGGGTGGGTTTCTTCCTGGACGGCTTCGACATGACACTCTCCTTAAGGGGAATGAAGAGTCAGTATGGTCGATTCATGACGGTTTGCCGCTTCGCTTGCCGGCTGAGAGGGGGCTGCGGTGCAGCCCCCCCAAAAAAACCTACTTGGCCAACTTGTTGTAGCTGGTCATCAGGTTGCGGTAATCCGGAATATGGTTGGAGAACAGGGTCCCCAGCCCTTCAATGTCATTGCGCCAATCACGGTGCAGCTCACAGGCCACGCCGAACCAGGTCATCAACTGTGCACCGGCAGCCTCCATGCGCCGCCAGGCGGAGTCGCGGGTGAGTTCGTTGAAGGTGCCAGAGGCGTCAGTGACGACGAACACCTCGAAGCCCTCCTCCAGTGCCGACAGTGCCGGGAAGGCCACGCACACTTCGGTGACCACACCGGCAATCAGCAGCTGCTTCTTGCCAGTGGCTTTTACCGCCTTGACGAAGTCTTCGTTGTCCCAGGCGTTGATGTTGCCGGGGCGTGCAATGTAGGGGGCGTCGGGGAACTGCTCTTTCAGTTCCGGCACCAGCGGGCCGTTGGGGCCAGTCTCGAAGCTGGTGGTGAGGATGGTCGGCAGCTTGAAGTATTTGGCCAGGTCGGACAGAGCCAGCACGTTGTTCTTGAAGCGGTCGGGGTCGATATCCCTTACCAGCGAGAGCAGGCCGGTCTGGTGGTCGACCAGCAGCACCGCAGCGTTGTTCTTGTCCAGACGCTTGTATTCGAAGGCCATGGCGGATCTCCTTGCTTCAGCGGGTTGGGAGTATCAGCGTAGGCAAGGATGCAGGGCTGCAGAGGCCGTCGGTCGGGTTTGCCTGGCCGCTCCCTTCAGCTTCAAAAGGAAGCTCTGCCATCACTTCACAAATTCCTGAACTGATTATTTGCCGCCAGCGATTTTTCCCCTCGCCAACCGCCACCAGAATCGCTTCACCATAATCACAAAAACCGTGAGGCCACTCCCGTGGACCAGACTCTCCAGGTACGGCAGGCGGCCGCCGACCTCGTCGCCGCGTTTGCCAGCAACGACACCGCCCGCTATTTCGCCTGCTTCAGCGAAGACGCCACCTTCCTCTTCCACACCTTGCCGCAACCGCTGCTGTCGCGCCGTGCCTACGAAGACCTCTGGGCCCAGTGGCAGGCCGAGGGTTTTGCCGTGCTCGCCTGCGAGTCGGGCAATGCTCAGGTGAGCGTGCAAGGTGATGTGGCGATCTTCATGCACGATGTGGCCACCCATATCCGCATCGCCGGTGAAGAACACCAGTTGAGCGAGCGCGAAACCATCGTGTTCCGCCGCCACGGCGAACAGTGGCTGGCCTGCCACGAACACCTGTCGGTCGTATCGCCGGCCTGATCACCTTTTACGCGGCCCTGCCGCCCTGCCATCGCACCCACAAGAAGGCCCGCGCACTGCGCAGGCTACAACAACCGCGCTGGAGCATCACCATGAGCCACTCGACCGGTATCGAGACCAACGGCGTCGAACAGATCCCCGACGATCAACGCGACGCCTCCCCGCTGGACCTGTTCCGCCTGATCTTCGGCGGCGCCAATACCTTCGCTACCGCCGTGCTGGGCAGCTTCCCGGTGCTGTTCGGGCTGTCGTTCCAGGCAGGTGTGTGGGCGATTCTGCTCGGCGTTACCGTGGGCGCGCTGATCCTTGCACCCATGGGCCTGTTCGGGGCACTGAACGGCACCAACAACGCGGTGTCTTCAGGCGCACACTTTGGCGTGCATGGGCGTATCGTCGGCTCGTTCCTGTCGCTGCTGACGGCGGTGGCGTTCTTCTCGCTGTCGGTGTGGAGCTCGGGCGATGCTTTGATCGGCGGGGCCAAGCGCCTGGCCGGCCTGCCGGAAACCGACCTTACCCTGGGCCTGGCCTACGGCCTGTTCGCGGTGCTGGTGCTGGTGGTGTGCATCTTCGGCTTCCGCTTCATGCTGTGGGTCAACAAAATTGCCGTGTGGGCGTCGAGCCTGCTGTTCCTGCTGGGTATCGTCGCCTTTGCCGGGCCGTTCGATGCCGGTTACGCCGGCAGCGTCAACCTGGGCCAGGCGGGCTTCTGGGCAGCCTTCGTCGGTGCAGCGATCCTGGCCATGAGCAACCCGGTGTCGTTCGGCGCCTTCCTGGGCGACTGGTCACGCTACATCCCGCGTGAAACGCCCAAGGCGCGCATCATGCTGGCCGTGATTGCCGCCCAGGGCGCCACACTGATTCCGTTCCTGTTCGGCCTGTGCACGGCCACCCTGGTTGCAACCCAGGCACCGGACTACATCGCCGCCAACAATTATGTAGGTGGCCTGCTGGCCGTGGCCCCAACCTGGTTCTTCCTGCCGGTATGCCTGATTGCGGTGATCGGCGGCATGTCCACCGGCACCACGGCGCTGTATGGCACCGGTCTGGACATGTCCAGCGTGTTCCCGCGCTTGCTCAGCCGCGCCGGCGCCACGTTGCTGATCGGTGTACTGGCGATCGGCTTCATTTTCGTCGGCCGTTTCACCTTCAACCTGGTGCAGAGCGTGTCGACCTTTGCGGTGCTCATCATCACCTGCACCAGCCCGTGGATGGTGATCATGATCCTCGGCCTGATTACCCGCCGCGGCTTCTACCACGCCGATGACCTGCAGGTGTTCACCCGCGGCCAGCGCGGTGGCCACTACTGGTTCCTGCATGGCTGGAACTGGCGCGGCATGGGGGCGTGGATCCCCAGCGCAGCGGTCGGCCTGTGCTTCGTCAACCTGCCGGGGCAGTTCGTCGGCCCGCTGGGCGACCTGGCCGGGGGCATCGACCTGAGCCTGCCGGTCACCCTGGGGCTGGCTGGCGTGCTGTACCTGCTGCTGCTCAACCTTTTCCCTGAACCTGCTGGCGTGTATGGCCCTCAAGGCCCGCGTTGGGTGCGTTGCAAAAGCACCACGCACACGCCCGTGACCACTGCCGAAATGGCCTGACTGGAAACCGACCATGACCACTTCCCACTATATCGCCGGCCGCTGGGTCGAAGGCCAGGGCAGCGACTGCATCAGCGTCAACGACCCTGCGCTGGGGCAACCGTTCGCTGAATTCATGGCTGCCAGCGTTGCCCAGGTCGACCAGGCCGTGGCCGCCGCCCGTAGCGCCCTGCCCGCCTGGAAAAGCACCGGCGCCAACGAGCGTGCAGCCTTCCTGCGCGGTTTTGCCGAACAGCTCGGGCAGCGCCGCGAAGCGCTGATCACCTTGCAGATGCGCAACAACGGCAAGCCGCGCCATGAGGCCGAAATCGACCTGGACGACGCCATCGCCACCTTCACTTACTACGCCGAACTGGCAGAGCAGCTGCCCTCGAAAAACCGCGATGTACCGCTGGCCGTGCCAGGCTTCACTGCCCGTACCCGCCTGGAGCCGGTGGGTGTAGTCGGCCTGATCGTGCCGTGGAACTTCCCGCTGGTGACCAGCGCCTGGAAGCTCGCCCCGGCCTTGGCCGCTGGCTGCACCGTTGTGCTCAAACCGTCGGAAGTCACCCCGCTGATCGAGCAGGCCTACGGCCAGATCGCCGATGCCCTGGGCCTGCCGGCTGGCGTGTTGAACATCGTCAACGGCAAGGCCGAGACTGGCGCTGCGTTGAGCAACCACAACGGCCTGGACAAGCTGTCGTTCACTGGCAGCAACAGCGTCGGCAGCCAGGTGATGCGCAGCGCTTCGGCGCAGTGCCGGCCAGTCACGCTGGAGCTGGGCGGCAAGTCGGCGATCGTGGTGTTCGATGATTGCGATGTGGACCAGGCAGTGGAGTGGATCGTCGCCGGCATCACCTGGAACGCCGGGCAAATGTGCTCGGCCACTTCGCGCCTGCTGGTGCAGGACGGTATCGCCGATGCGCTGCTGCCGCGCCTGCAAGCGACACTGGAAAACTTGCGGGTGGGTAACCCGTTGACCGAAGAAGTCGACATGGGCCCGCTGACCAGCCAGGCACAATGGCTGAAGGTGGCCAGCTACTTTGCCACCGCACGCGAGGAGGGTTTGCAGTGCCTGGCCGGTGGCAAGGCGCTGGACCGGGACGGCTGGTTCGTCAGCCCGACGCTGTATGCCGATGTGCCAAAAGACAGCCGCCTGTGGAGCGAGGAGATCTTTGGCCCGGTGCTGTGTGCACGGCGGTTTGCCAGCGAGGAACAGGCGATTGCCGAGGCCAACGACAGCCGCTTCGGGCTGGTAGCCACCGTCTGCTCCGCGGACCTGGAACGTGCCGAGCGCGTGGCCGATGCGCTGGAAGTTGGCCATGTATGGATCAACTCGGTGCAGGCCGTGTTCGTCGAAACCTCGTGGGGCGGCACCAAAGGTAGCGGGATCGGCCGTGAGCTGGGGCCGTGGGGGTTGTCGGCCTACCAGTCGGTCAAGCATGTGACGCGGTGCCTCGGCTGATATCGCAAGGGGCCGCGTTGCGGCCCTTTTCGCGATACGAACCCTCCCCCGCGTGACTTTCCCCTCCCCCCGCAAAGTCCCACTTCCTGGTACCCCCACAATCACAACACCAGGCCGGACCACCCATGCACCCTCAACGCACCGCCTTGCACAACGAACTGCACGCCCGCCCGTCGCTGTATTTCGACGGCCCGGCGCATGTCTTCCACCTGGCCCTGCTCGGCGGTGATGCTGCCTGTGCGGCCCTGCTGCAACGCTGCTGCCCGGCTGCCCTGGACACAACGGCAGCCCAAGGCATCACCCGCCTGGACGGCCACCCGTTCAAGTGGGAACGGCACACCGAGTTCTTCACCCTGACACTGGTAGTGCCCTGCACGGCTGCCGACACCGATTGGCAAGCCCTGCCACCCGTGCTGGCCGAGGCCATCGCCCCGCAGGCGGCACAGGTGATCAACGCCGTGCAGGTGCTGGTACGCGACGAGCAAGGCCTGGATCTGCCCCAATACGGTTTCAAAGACCCCTGCGGCTCGTGCGTCGGTGGTGGCGATGCGGTGGTATGGAGTGACTTCCGCCTGACCGAGGACGGCACCAACCGCTTCCTGTTCATCAACCGCCGCCTCAATGCCTACCGCCAGGGCCGCATGATCCGCCGCCTGCTGGAGATCGAGACGTACCGCATGATGGCCTCGCTGACCCTTACCACGGCCAAGGCCCTGAGCCAGGAGCTGGATGCCTTCGACAAAACCCTGGTCACCCTATCCGAGCGCAGTGCCGGGGGTGAAGGGCATGACGCCAAAGGACTGCTGGAAGCCATTGCCCACCTGTCACGCCAGGTTGTAAGCCGCACGGTAAAAACCCGCCACCGCTTCGGCGCCACCCAAGCCTATGCACAACTGGTGTTCGAACGCCTGGGCGAACTGCGGGAGAGCCATGTGGGGGACTGCCAGCGTTTGGGGGTGTTCATCGAACGTCGTTTCAAGCCGACCGTGCGCTACTGCGCGGCCACCGAGCAGCGGCTGGAACAAATGGCGAAGAACGTGGCGAACCTGGGCGACTTGCTGCAGGCGCGGGTGCAAGTGGAGATGGAAGAACAGAACGCCGGCATTCTGCACAGCCTCAATGCCCGGGCTGATGCCCAGGTAAAGATCCAGCGGGCGGTGGAGGGGCTGTCGATCATCGCCATCACCTACTACCTGCTGAATCTGTTCAAGCTGCTGTATGGCGGGCTGAATGTGCTGGGGTTGGGGCTGACGGCGCGGGATGGGTTATTGGCCATGGCGCCGCCAGTGTTGTTGGTGTTGCTGGTGATTTTGCTGCGGATCAGGCAGGCCAAGCAGCATTGAGGTCGGGGGCGCTTGGCGCCCCCGCTCTTTACACCGACTCGTCAGCGGGGCGAGCGCCCTCTTGCACCAGCACCATGCTCTGTGGCGATGACAGGGGAATGCCTTCGTCGCGCAACCGCCCGAGAATGGTGAACAGCAGGTCACTGCGGGTACCCGATACCTGTCGCGGCCCGGCTACATAACCGCTCACGCCAATCACCATTCCGCTGCTGGTCAGGTCCTTGAACGACACCGAAGTGGCCGGCGCATCCAGAATCGCCTCATGCTCGTGGTACGCCGCCAGCAGCAGCTCGCGCACACGGTTGGCATCGGTTTCCAGTGGCAGCGTCAGGGTAATGCCGACCACACCCAATGCATTGCCCATGGTCACGTTGCGCACGTTCTGCGAAATGAACTGCGAGTTGGGCACGATTACCGTCGAACGGTCCGACATCTGGATCTCGGTGGCGCGCACGTTGATGCGGCGGATATCACCCTCGACACCTGCCAGGCTCACCCAGTCGCCCACTTTCACAGGGCGCTCGGTCAGCAGGATCAGGCCGGAGATGAAGTTCTGCACGATTTGCTGCAAACCGAAACCGATACCGACCGACAGGGCACTGACCACCCAGGTCAGGCTGGTGAGGTTGATGCGCAAGGTCGACATCACCAGCATGGCCAGGAACAGGAAGCCCAGGTAACCCACCAGGGTCACCAGCGAGGCGCGCATGCCGGCGTCCATGTCGGTTTCCGGCAGCAGGCGATCGCTCAGCCAGCGCTTGACCACGCGAATGGCGAACAGGCCACCGAAGAAAATCGCCAGGGCCAGCAGAATGTCCTGCGGCACGATGTTCAGGTTGCCGAGCAGCTTGCCGCCGGTGCCGTCCCAGTCGCCCAGGCTCAGCAACAGTTCGCTGGGGCTGGTGCCCGATGGCATCAATACCAGCAACAGCGCCAGGAACAGCACGATGGTGCGGCCGATGCCGGCCAGGATGGTGCTGGCCTGTGCCTGATGGCGCGGCGCCAGGCCCAGGGTAGAAGCCAGAGCCAGGCCACCGGGCTGACGCGGCGACAACAGGGTTTCGCACAGGTCGCCAAAGAACGTGGTCAGCAAGTAGGCACAGGTGACGACCAGGCTGACCCACAGCAACTTGGCGGTGAGGAAGTAGGCAAGCGTCAGGTAACCGGCAAGCAGCGCCAGCAGGATCAACGACAACCAGATGACCATCACGAACGGGATCAGCCCGGCCAGGCCCGTGGGGCGCTCCAGGTCATGCTTGCGCAGGGTGCGGCGGTAACGCAGCAACGCGCCGGCAAAAATGAGCGCCACTACCAGCGCAGTCAACCCGTTGACGGCCACCGTCAGCGCCAGGCTGGCGCCAATCACGCTGTTCATGCGTTCCATGGTCATCATGACCATCAGTGCCAATGCCAGCACCTTGGGGAACCAACCCAGTGCACTGGCCACTTCGTCGTGGATCGGCGGCAGCCGCCAGGACGGGCGCTGCAGCATTAGCATGGCGCGGCCCAGGCCAGTGATGAAGGCACTGAACACCACCAGGGCGAGAATGTGGTTGGTCAGGCTGGCGATATCGCTGCCCAGCTCGGCGCTGCTCTCCAGCCCCCAGCGCAGCAACGAAACAGAACCGGCGATGGTGCCCAGGGTTGCCAGGCTGACGCCCAGGGCCAAGGCACTGCGACGCAGGCGCCCCTCAGGCAACCAGCCCACCATGGCGCTGGCCAGCAACCGCTCAAGCACGCGCCGCACCAGAGTCCAGACCAGGATCGCCGCGACCAGACTGGTAATGAACAGCCAGCGGTTATCGGCGCTGAAGGCACTGCTGATGGCATCAGCTGCCTCGCCGCGCAAATCACGCAGGCGTGCCACGTCGTCCTGGGTGGGGCGGATGATGCTCTGCCAGAATGCCGGGCTCAGTGGCGAGGCCGCACGGCTGGTGATCTGCGAGTTGAACTGACTGCGGCGCAGGTTGACGATTTGCGTGGACAGGTCGCGTGCTGACTGAGTCAGCTTGGTGGCCTGATCCTGCTGGGCTACCAGCGCCTTTTTTTCAGCCTCCAGGGCTTTGCGCTGCTGGGTCAGGGTGGCGGCCTCGTCCGGCTGGACCGGGCCAATCACCTTCAGCTTATCGTCGAGCTTTTCCACATCGGTGGTGCGCTGCGCACTCAAGGCGTCCGCCTGGCGCTGCACCTGCATCGCGGCCAGGCGCAATTGCGACAGCAGGTCGTCGTTGGCCTCACTGGTGACGCCCTGACGGACCTGATCCAACCGTTCGCTCAGTTGCTCGATGCTGGCGTTTTCATCCAGCGCTGGCGCTTCGGCTGCCGCCAGGTTGGACAATGGCGTGGCCGGGGCCGACCACGCCGGGCTGGCAAGCGCCAACAGCAGGACCATAAGGCCTGCACAATAACGGGCAAGGCTGACACGCCTCATCGAATATTCCTCTTTACAACTCGATTTGGCGGAGGATTCTACGCGGCTTCAAGCCATCAGGAGAGTGCCGTCTCTCGTTTGAGTAGCTGCTGTTTGCGCTCGACGCCCCAACGGTAGCCGCTGATGTCGCCGTCCCGACGCACTACCCGGTGGCATGGGATGGCCACCGCGATGTGGTTGGCCGCGCAGGCCATGGCGACTGCGCGCACCGCTTTGGGCGCACCGATGCGCTCGGCGATGTCGGTGTAGCTGACCCGGCTGCCGGCCGGCACCTCACGCAGGGCCCGCCACACCCGCTCCTGAAACGCCGTGCCCTGTACATCCAGCGGCAAGCTCAGGCCCAGCGCCGGCGTTTCGACGAAACCCACCACTTCGGCAACCAGCTGTTCGTAGGCGCTGTCGCCGCCAATCAGACGGGCTTTGGGGAACTGGTCCTGCAAGTCTTGCAACAGGGCCTCGGGATCGTCGCCCAACAGAATCGCGCAAATACCCTTCTCACTTTGGGCCACCAGGATCGCGCCCAGTGAACATTGACCAATGGCGAAATGGATCGTTGCCCCGGTGCCGCCAGCACGAAATTGCCGGGGGCGCATGCCCAGGCGCTGACCGGCGCTTTCGTAGAAGCGGCTGTTGGAGTTGTAGCCCGCATCGTAGATGGCGTCAGTGACTGAACGCTCACCGTCTTCCAGGTGCGCACGTACACGCCGGGCGCGGAAGGCGGTGGCATAAGCCTTGGGGGTGACGCCGGTTTCAGCCTTGAACAGGCGGTGGAGGTGAAAGGGGCTGACGGCCAGTTGCGCACTGAGCTGGTCGAGGCTGGGTGCAGGGTCGCTGGCTTCGATCAGGCGGCAGGCACGGGTGACCAGTTGACTGTGGCGGGTGGCGCTGGCCTTGCTGATACAACGTTTGCAGGCGCGGTAACCGGCCGCTTCGGCGGCAACGGGGGTGTCGTAGAACTCGACGTTGCTGCGCTTGGCCATGCGAGACTTGCAACCGGGGTGGCAGTAGACGCCGGTGGTGCGCACGGCGTAGACGAAGTGGCCGATGGCAGCGGTGTCGCGGGATTCTACAGCGTGCCAGCGTTTGTCGGGGGTGGTGTAGGCGTTCATCTTTGATTTCCGAGTATGTGGTTGCTTGTACCGGCCTCTTCGCGGGTAAACCCGCGAAAGGGCAGGCACAGGCAGTGCAAAAGCCTCAGGCCCGCCACAGGTACCAGGCGGCCACCGTGCGGTACGGCCGCCAGGCGCCACCCAGCGAGCGCATCTGCGCAGGCGTTGGCGCCTTCTCCAGCCCCTTGAGCCGTCGATAGCCCTCACGCACACCAAAATCGTCCACTGGCAGAATGTCCGACCGTTCCAGGCTGTAGATCAGCAGCATCTCCACTGTCCACCGCCCTACCCCACGCAATGCCACCAGGCGCTCGATCAGGGCTTCATCAGCCATGGCCAATGCCTCTTCCCGCGTCGGCACCAGGCCTTCCAGCCGGGCCTGGGCAATGCCCTGCACCGTGGCCATCTTGCTTGCCGAAAACCCACAACCGCGCAGGGTGTCGGGGCTGACAGCCAACAGTTGCTCAGGTGCCGGGAACGCAACCTGCGGGAACAGCGCCAGCAACCGACCCAGAATCGCCTCGGCGGCACGGGCATGCAGTTGCTGGTAGGCAATCGCCCGCACCAGTGCCTCATAAGGCTCACGCCCCGGCGTGGCCTGGTGCAGGCACGGCCCGGTCACCGCGACGTGCCGCGACCAGTCCGGGTCGAGCGCAGCAAGGTAATCGGTGGCCTCGCGCAAGGCCTGCGGCGAAAGGTCGGCCAGAATCATGGCACCTCCATCAAGTCGATTGCAGGTCCAGCTTAGCGCAGCCGTTCATCGGGCAAACGCCGGTTCTTGCTCGGCTAATTCCTGGCATACCATTGCTCCACGCCATCATCCCCGCATAGAATTGAGAACAATTCACAATCGCACACATCAAGGGATCGGGCCTTCGCTACGATGCAGATCAACGACACGCTCAAACCGGCCGAGGTCGCTCTGCTGTACCAGTCCCACCATGCCTGGCTGCGCGGCTGGTTGCGTAGCCGGGTCGGTTGCGGCGAGCATGCCGCCGACCTGGCTCAGGATACCTTCGTACGCTTGCTGCGCGCCCGCCAGGTGTCGCCGCTGAAAGAGCCACGCGCCTACCTCAGCAGCATCGCCCGCGGCTTGATGATCGACCAGTTCCGCCGCCGCGCACTGGAGCGGGCCTACCAGGAAAGCCTTGCGCACTTGCCCGAGGCTGAAGTGCCCAGCGAGGAAGACCGGTTGGTCATCCTCGATGCCCTAGAGCACCTGGACCGTGCCCTGCACCAGTTGAAACCGCGTGTACGCCAGGCGTTTCTGCTGGCCCAGCTGGACGGTTTGAGCATCGTGCAGATCGCGCAGCAGCTGGACGTATCCCGCGCCACCATCGAGCGCGACCTGGCCAAGGCCCTGGGCGTCTGCTACCGGTTGCGCTATGCCGACACCTGACAGCGCACCCGCGCAGGCACAGGTCGACCAGGCGATCGACTGGCTGGTGAAACTGCGCTTCGACCGCCCCAGCGCACATACCGAGCAACAGTTCCGGCAATGGCTGGCCAGCCACCCGCACAACCCGCTGGCCTGGCAGCGTGTCAGCCACCTCAGTGACGAGATGGCCGCGTTGCCCAAGGACTTGAGCCGGCGCACCCTGGAGGGCGGCCAGCGCCAACGCGTCAGCCGCCGAAACCACCTTAAGTTGCTAGGGCTCTTGGCCGTGGGCGGCAGCCTGGGCTGGGCCGCACGCGAACCGTTGGGCTTGCCACAACTGTTGGCCGACAGCAGCACCGCCACAGGTGAACGACGCCAATGGCAAGGCAGCGACGGCAGCCGCATCCAGCTCAACACCGCCAGCGCCATCGACTTGCGCTACAGCTCAGCGCAGCGCCGGCTGGAACTGATCCACGGCGAGGTCAGCCTGGACAGCAACCCGAATGACAACCGACCGTTCCGTATCGACACCCGTGTCGGCCCGCTGACCACACTCGGCAGCCAGCTGTTGCTGCGCGAAAACAGCCAGGGCCTGCTGCTGTCGGTGCGTCGTGGCGAAGTTACGCTGTTCCCCTCCTCCGCCTCTGCGCGGCAAATCGAGCAGGGCGAAACCTTGCAGATCGGGGCAAATGGCAGCATCCACGCAGTGACGCTGCACAGCGACCCGTGGGGCTGGACCGACGGTGTACTCAGTGTGCGGCAGATGCCATTGGCCGAGTTTGTCGCCGAACTCGGCCGGTACCGTCCAGGCCTGTTGCGCTGCGCGCCTGAAGTGGCAAGCTTGAAAGTGTCTGGCACCTTTCAGCTGGCTGACACCGAGCAGGTCCTGCAACTGCTTACTCGCAGCCTGCCTGTGCGGGTCGACTACCGGACGCGCTTCTGGGTAAACGTCGACGCAGCCTGAAAGGTCATCACTGCGCCACAGCGCGTATGCGCCCCGCACGCCGGTACGACTGCCTGGCAAAACACACGAACAACCCGGCCATCAGCGCCAGCGCCATGGGCAAGCCATGTGGCGCCACATTCATTGCCGCGCCACTGAGCAGCGGCCCGATCAGGCTCCCCACGCCCCACAGCAACCCTACGCTGGCGTTGGCAGTGACCAGGTCCTGGCCTTTGAAGCGCTGCCCGATCAACACCAACGCCAAGGTGTAGATACCCCCTGCCACCGCGCCCAGTACCACCAACAGCGGCCACAGCAGCCAGGTGAGGTTCAACAGCCAAGGCAGGCCGATGCCGATCGCCATCGCCACCAGCCCGCACACCAGGTGCAGCCCGGTGCGCTCCACCCGGTCGGCTAGCCAGCCCAGCGGCAACTGGAACAGCATGTCGCCAGCAAACACCACAGTCACCATCAGCGCCGCGATGCCCACGGCAAACCCATGGCTGGTGGCATACACCGGCAACAGCGACAACACCACGGCATCGAAGAACGAAAAGAACAGCACCGCCACGCAAAGCGCCGGCGCCACACGGAAGAACCCGGCCAAGCCAAAGCTCTTTTCGCCCTCTTCATGTTCGACATGGTCGTTTGGCACGGTCAGCACGATGCACAGCAGCGCCAGGCCATAGCAGGCGGTGACCACCCCGGTGATCCACGGGCTATCGGCACCCAGCACCGCCAGCATGGCCGGGCCGAGCACCTGAAAGCCAGTGAAGCTGGTGGCATACAGGGCCATGATCTTGCCGCGGTTGTGCTCCGGGCACAGCTCGTTGACCCACGACTCGCCGAGGATGATGGCGATCCCCATGCCGAGCCCGAGGCCAAGGCGCAGCAGCGCCAGCAGCCACAGCGAACCGAATGCCGGCTCGAGCAAGGCAATGCTGACCGTGCACAGGCTGAAACACAGCAAGTAGATGGTGCGCCGGGTGAGGTGACGGCAGCAGGCATCGACCAGAAACGCCGAGAGCATCATGCCCGCAGCAGGGATGGCCGAGATGATGCCAATCTCCAGGGTGCTCGCCCCCGCTTCATGCAGGCGCAACGACACCAGCGGCAAGCTGGCCCCCAAACTGAAACCCACGACCGAAACGGCGAACAACAGGCCCGCCAGCAAACGCATGTTCATGTACCACTCCTTGCAAACCGAAAAGACGTGCAGACACAGGCGCGCACGCCAGGGTGGCGAGCGACGCAAAAGCGCAGATCAGTTCAGGCGAGGTGTGGCGAGAAGGTGAAGGCAAACAGCACGCTGCGGCGGCGCTTGAGCACCGTGTCGCTCGGCCACGCACGACGCAAGGCCTGGAAGGCAGGCTGACGGGCGTTTGGCAGGGACTGGGTACGGCGCATTGCTTTGACTACTACGCAGGTGGTTGGAAAAAGAGGCGGCACTCTAGGCCAAGGGTGTCAGGTCGTCAATCGTCGGGGCTGCAACGCAGCCCCAGGGATATCAGCGTTTACCCGTAGACGGCAAGAACACCGCCAACAAGCCGAACAACGGCAGGAACGAGCACAGCCCATACACATATTCGATACCGCGCAGGTCCGCCACATACCCCAGCAGCGCCGCACCAATGCCGCCGAAGCCGAACATCAGCCCGAAGAAGATTCCGGCGATCATGCCCACGCTGCCCGGTACCAGCTCCTGCGCATACACCACGATCGCGGAAAACGCCGACGCCAGAATAAAGCCGATCACCACGCTCAACACCGTGGTCCAGAACAGGTCGGCATACGGCAGTGCCAAGGTGAACGGCGTCACGCCCAAAATCGAGAACCAGATCACCGCCTTGCGCCCGATGCGGTCACCGATCGGCCCGCCAAAGAACGTGCCGGCCGCCACCGCGCCGAGGAACAGGAACAGGTGCAGCTGCGAGCTGGCCACCGACACATCGAACTTTTCGATCAGGTAGAAGGTGAAGTAACTGGTGAAGCTGGCCATGTAGAAGTACTTGGAGAACACCAGCAAGCCCAGCACGATCAGCGCCGCGATCACCCGGTTGCGCGAGATGCCGTGGGTGGCTTGCACCGCCTTGCGCGCCTTGGCCTGGTTGAGGTGCTCCTTGTACCAGCCACGCAGCATCAAGGTGACGCCAAAGAAGAACAGCGCGGCCAGGCCGAACCAGGCGACGTGGGTCTGACCGAATGGAATGACGATGGCCGCCGCCAGCAGCGGGCCCAGGGCCGAACCGGTGTTGCCGCCCACCTGGAAGGTTGATTGGGCCAGGCCGAAGCGCCCGCCAGAGGCGAGGCGTGCAATACGCGAGGTTTCCGGGTGGAACGTCGATGAGCCGATACCGACCAGCGCCGAGGCCAGCAAGATCATCGGGAAGCTGCCCACAAAGGCAAGCATCACGATGCCCACCAGCGTGCACAAGGTGCCCATCGGCAACAGGTTCGGTGTCGGCCGGCGGTCGGTGAAAAAGCCGACCCAGGGTTGCAGCAACGAAGCGGTGATCTGGAACGTCAGCGTGATCAGGCCGATCTGGGCAAAGCTCAGGTCGTAGTTGGCCTTGAGCATCGGGTAGATCGCCGGCAGCACCGACTGGATCAGGTCGTTGATCAGGTGCGCCAGGGCGCAGAAACCAATGATGCGCATCACCAGCGGCGTGGCTTGGTTCGCCGTTGCGTTGGTGGACGCGGTGGAGGCACTACTGATGGCCATTTGCCTAAATCTCCGTCCTTAGGTTTGGGATCCGATTATCAGGAAACAAATAGATACATAGCTACCTTTTTTATCCCCCTTTGCGACGCACTTGAAAATGGTTCTCAATATAATTAGCATCCTTGACCCATACCCCTGTCATCGTTGGGCGAAACGGCCCCTATCGTGAGCAGACCTACCCATGAGCCCGATGCCCGCCATGCAACTGCAGCCCGACCCACAGCAGGAAGCGCTGGAGTGGTTTTCGCTATTGCACCAACCCGGCTGTGATGAAGCCCAGCGCCAGGCATTCGCGGCCTGGTGCCAGGCCCCCGAAAACGCTCGCGCCTACGCCGAGCTGGAAACGTGCTGGCAGCAGTTGCAGCCACCACCCGCCCGCCCCCGCCCACGGCAGGTCACCGTGCGCCGCAGTCACCTGGGCAAATGGCTGGCACTGGTGTTCCTGCTCGTATTAAGCGCCGCAGCCTACCTCTACTGGCCGCTGATGCAGCGCCTTGCCAGCGAGTTGCACACCGACGTGGGCGAACGCCGCAGCACGCGTCTGGCAGATGGCACCACGCTTAACCTGGACAGCGCCAGCGCCATGAACGTCGACCTGCGCGGCCGCACGCGTCAACTGCACCTGGTGCAGGGCCAGGTGTACCTGGAGGTTGTGCTCGATGGGCGGGCGATGGAAGTGGAAGTGGGCAACGCACGCATCCAGGTGTTCGGCACCCGCCTGCAGGTCGCCCGCCATGCAAATCATGATGAACTCGTGGTACTCAGTGGCAAGGCCCTGGTCACCCAAGGGGGGGATCAACGCATGGTCTCGGCGGGTGAGCGGGTTACCTTTGATGACATGCGTATCAACCAGGTGCAGAAAGCTGACCTGAAAACCGCCGACAGCTGGCGCAACGGCCGCCTGAAAGCCACCGACATGCCTTTGGGGCAGGTGCTGGAGCGCCTTGCCGGGTACCAGGGGCAACGCCTGTGGATGATGGATGAACAAATGGCCCATCGGCGCGTAAGCGGTGATTTCAACCTCGACCGGCCACAGGAGAGCCTGCAATCCCTGGCTGCGGCCCAGCATTTGCAGCTTCAGGACGTGCTCGGCCACTGGCTTGTGGTGCGCTGAAACCGTGCCCGGCCGCTAAGTTTTTGAAAGCGTGCAAATTTTTTTTGAAATGAGTGTTGACAGGGGGGGCGTTCAAGAGAATAATGCGCGCCATCGGCTACATAGCTCAGTTGGTTAGAGCATAGCATTCATAATGCTGGGGTCCGGGGTTCAAGTCCCTGTGTAGCCACCAAACAAGACGAAGGGCTTACCGCAAGGTAAGCCCTTTTTCTTTGCCTGCGAAAAAGTTAGCGCCGGGCAATACCCTCACTTGCAGCCAAGGCCGCCCCTGCTGCAACTACAGCGCTGGCTGCAGGCGCCTGCCATGGCCATCACCCCGTCATGCAATCGACACTTCACCGTATGCCGGTTACGGCTACCGCAAGGCCAAGCCCGATCAGCGCCAGGCCTATGGCACGGTCCACCAGCATTTGCCGTTCGATCATGGCCTTGCGCAGTGCCGTGCTGGAGAAGAACACCGCCACCAGGCTGAACCACAGCCAATGGGCAAAGGACATGAACGCGCCGTAGGCGAAATCCAGCACCAACGGGCTGTGGGGCTGGACGACCTGGGTGAACGCACTGATGACAAACAACATGGTCTTGGGGTTGAGGGCGTTGGTCAGAAAGCCCGACCGCAGGGCTTGCAGCACGCCACCATCGGCTTGCCCTACACCCTCCAGGCTGATGCGCCGCGTATTGGTCAATGACTGGTAACCCAGATAGATCAGGTAACCCGCACCCAGCACTTTCATGGTGAAGAACAAAGCCGGGCTCTGGCTGATGAGCACTGCAATGCCCAACACCGTGTACAGCACATGCACCTGCACTCCCAGCGCAATGCCCACGGCAGCGGCCAACCCGGCCCTTCGGCCCTGTGCATAACTGCTGCGGGTGACCATGGCGAAATCGGCGCCTGGGCTGATGACGGCGAGCAGGGTGAACAGGGCGACGGCGATGAGTTCGGTCATGCGGGTGGCTCTCGATAGGCGATGAAAATGCACAGAAGGGATGATTATCGAGCGCTTATAGGTGGGGAAAAATCGATTTATAGTGAGACATATCTGACAGTTTTTCTCACAGAGGTGTTTTGCCAGTACTGGCCTTTTCGCGGGCACGCCCGCGAAGAGGCCGGGCCTGAAAACATGCAAGCCATGAAATTGCCGCCCTTGAACGCCTTCCGCTACTTCGACATCGCCGCCCAGACCGAAAGCTTCGTGCGCGCCGCCGAGCACCTGCACGTCACCCACGGCGCCGTCAGCCGCCAGGTACGCCTGCTTGAAGAACACCTCGGCGTGGACCTGTTCGAACGCCGTAACCGGGCCATTTTCCTCAGCCCAGCCGGCCGCGCCCTGCAGGGCACCACCCAGGCGATCTTCGAACAGCTCGAAGGCGCCGTGCAGCGCTTGCAACAACAGGCCCGCGACAATGTGCTGGTGCTGTCCTGCGAGCCGACCATCGCCATGCGCTGGCTGATCCCGCGCCTGCCTCGCTTCCATGCCGACCACCCCGACCTGCAGTTGCACCTGGTAGCCGCAGGCGGGCCGCTGGACTTCGCCCGTAGCGGTGTCGACCTGGCAATCCGCCGCGACGACTTTCACTGGGATAACCAGCTGTACAACCAGAAAATCTGCGAAGAATGGATCGGCCCGGTGTGTCATCCCACCGCCCCCAACCAGCTGAACGGCCAGCGCCTGCTGCACAGCACCACCCGCCCCGGCGCCTGGCCCACCTGGTTACGCCTCAGCGGCCAGCAGGCGCGGCATAACGAACGCAGCGACTACGAGCACTTCTACCTGTCGATCCAGGCCGCCAACGCCGGCCTGGGCGTGGCCATGGCCTCAGCCCTGATGGTGCGCGACGAACTCGACAGCGGGCAGTTGCAGGCACCCTTCGGTTTTGTGCGCGATGGCTCGGCCTACCACTTGCTGAGCCCACAACCGGTCGAAGACGGCGGAAAGCGCCAGCGTTTTGCCGAATGGGTCACAAGCGAATGCCAGCGCTGCCTGGCTCACCTGGGCTTGATGCAGAACGACGAGCCGGCGCTGCCATCGCCGCCCCAGGTGCGATAGCCGGCGGTATCCACATGGATACGCCCGGACGGGTAGCGCCCCAGGCCCATGTTCCAGGCCTGGCCATACTGCTGCCAGAAGCGGCACAGCGGGTTGGGATCAGCCCAGGCCGGCAACAGGATATCGACGGCGAAGGCGCGGGTATGGGCACTGTTGGCAGCACCACCCGCGCAGGTATTCAGGCGTGGGTTGCGGTAGGCGGAGACCACTTCGAACTGGCGCAGGATGCCTTGGTCATCAAGCGTCTTGATCAGCGAAAGGGTCGAACGTACAGCCGCCCAGTTGCTGGCAGGCGGCACGGCAAAGGGAGACGCCTGGCACAGCTTCCAGTCCGAAGCCGAGCGCAGCAACTGGTGGATAGGCACTACGCCGTAAAGGCGGGCATCCACCAACATTTCACGGAAAGGCCGGGTTTGGTGGTCGCCAGCCCATTGGGCGAACATCCACAGGTCGCGTTCGTCGGCGTGTGCTGCACCAACAATCAGCAGGCCCGCCACCAGAAGCCGTTTTTTCATCCTTTATCCATCCGTGCATAGAGAACAAAGAAAACCAGGCCAAAGGTGGTAGCGGCTATGCTCGGTCAGTCCTCAAGCAGGGTGCACGCCATCACCAGCGCGTCTTCACGCCCCCCGGCAACCGGATAATAGTCGCGGCGGCGGCCGATTTCGTTGAAGCCGTAACGCTCATACAAACGATAGGCGGACTGGTTGCTGGCACGCACCTCCAGGAAGCACTCGCGACCATTGAGCTGGTAGGCCCGGGCCATCAGGTGCTCCAGCAAACGCAGGCCCAGGCCACGGCCCTGGTTTTCAGGTTTGACGGTGATGTTGAGCAGGTGCGCCTCGTCGATGATCACGTTGATCACGCCATGGCCTACCTGCTGCTGGCCGTCGAACATCAGCCAGATTTCGTACGATTTGAGCGCATCCTGAAAGATCCCGCGGGTCCAGGGATGACTGAAGGCGGCATATTCGATCTTAAGTACGGCATCCAGATCCGCCTCGGTCATCGGGCGGAAACTGATCGATTCACTCATTCAACGCTCTTCCAGCGCGCCATCAGCTGGCGCATGGCTTTCCAGACGTCCGCCTTGCGCTGCGGCTCGTCCATCAACAGTTCAAGGCCCGGCAGTGCCCAGGCGTCGCCCAGGCCGTCGAGCGTCAGGGTTTGGTAATAGGCTTCGACGTCGGCATTGGCGGCAAAGCGCAGCGCCGGCAGGCCGATCAGCCACAGGCAGGTGCTCGGGGCATCTTCGAGGCGCGCCTGGACAAAGCCCCGGACAAAATCGCGCGCGGCTTCAGGCCCCTGGTCCATGTTGCCTCGCACCAGCAACGGCCAGCGCACCGGTTCACCGATGATCTGCGGGGCGTCAGGCAGGCCGGCGGCGCGCAGCATGTCTTTGAGCAGCAGGTAGGATGGATCGCGGCTCTGGAACGGCTGGCCGGTGGCCAGTTCGACCAGCAGCAGGCAACTGCCGGCGCGCAGCAGTTGCAGCGAGAAACGCGGGGGCGGCACGGGGGCCGGCCGTGGCGGTGCGGGCTGTTCCTCGGCCTCGACAGGCTTGGCAGCCGGTTTGGGCGCACTGCCCGGGCGCGGGATTTCGATTTTTGGCCGCTCGCCGGAGCGAGCCTGAGGGGCGGCGGGCGCAGTGTTTGCAGCCGGTGCCGGCCTGACCTCGAAATCGATGTCCTCGACCGGTGCCACCGGCAGCAGCAGCTCGGGCCGCGACGGTGCGGCGAACGGCAGTTCGGCGCGCGGCAGCCAATGCACCACTTGCATGGCGGAAAGGTAGGCGCGGCGGCGGGGTTCGGTCAGCAAGGCTCGGGGGTCCGGGGTATGAAACGTCGCACATTCTAGCGTGTACGCCTCGGTTTTTGCAGGGTCTGTCCGACCGAGCGCCGCCCCGATGCGCCGCGCGGGCGGCGCTCGGTCCCACATCCAGCACAAACCTCAAGCCAAACATCTCTCATTACAGACCAAGGGGTAAAAACCTCCCCCCCGGATGCAGTACAATCGCCCCCTTTTTCTTGGCAACGAGTCGAAGCCAATGATCGAACCCAAGCGCGTCCTGCGCGCCCTAGCCGAACACTGGGCCCTGATCGAGCCGCTGTGCGAGCGTTTCGACCAGGGCACCCTGAGCCTGGTCGAGCTGCGCCAGCACGTGGCCCGTCAGCAGGTCGAGAGCACCCCGCAGGACATCACCCAGCTGCTCGACGTATGGATCCGCCTGGATATCCTGGTCCCGGTGGCCAAAAGCCCGAACCGTTTCGAGCTCAACGCGCAGATCCACGACTTCCTCGCCTACCTGCGCCGCGAACACCGGCTGGGCCTGTGCCTGGAGATCGAAGCCTACCTGCGCCACCTGGAGCGCCTGGCCGGCCACATCCAGGATGCCTTCGACAACCGCGACAGCGACGACCTGGCGCGCCAGCTGCGCCTGCTCGACATGCGTGTGCGCGATGTACTGAAAAAGCTCGATAACGACGAGCAGGCGCTGGTGGCCGTGGCCGAGCGGGCCAAGACCAGCAACCGCCAGATCCCGCTGCGTCAGCGTTATGCTGAAGTCCTGGCCACCTGGGACGAATACGTCGAGCCGATGATCCAGCTGGTGAACGCCGACGGCGCCTTCGAACAAGGCGTGCGCAAGGTCGAGACCGTGCTGCTGAAGCTGCTGGGCGAACAGGCCCGTCTGGGCCACCTGGTCGACGACGACATGCTGCTGCGTACCCACGCGCGCATTCTGGAAATGCAGACCAGCGCCCAGCTCACCCTGCGCCATGCCCGTGAACTGCTGCTGCCGCTGCGTGAAGAAGCCCGCCGGCACAACGCCGTGACCCGTGGCGCTGCGCTGGCCCTGTCGGTGATCCGGCGCAAGGGCATCGATGCCGTGCCGCAAGCGGCCATGCCGATGTTCACCCGCCCGCAAAGCACCTTCCTGGGCAGCGCGAGCCAGGTCGAGGCCTATGTGTACGCCCTGGCCCGCTTCGAGCCCAAGCCGGCGCGCTTCCCCAAGGCCCACAAGACCCAGTCCGGCGCCCTGCCCCGCGCACCGCGCACGGTCAAAGAGATGGCCGAACGCTGCGAACAGGCCCTGCCGCTGCCCGACCTGATGGTCTGGCTGCTGGAGCAAGAACCCGAAGGCGCCACCGACGAGCTGCTGTACTGGTTCTCGCGCCTGTCGCGGGAAAAGCGCTTCAAGCGCGAACGCCTCGACCGCCGCGAATACACCACCCAGGAACACTTGGTCAGCCTGCGCTCGTTCGCCCTGACCTCCAGCCGCGAAGACGCCACCAGCGCGCCTACCGAACCCAACGCGAGCCCAGCCCATGCATCTTGATCTTTCCGAACTGTCCCAGCTCGCACCGATCTTCCGCGAGCTGTTCAAAGGCTTCCACGTCAGCCGCCGCGACCCGGAGCTGTACGCCCAGCTGTCGAACTTCCAGGACCAGTACCGCACCCTGTTCAAGGCCCTGGGCTTCGAGCTGGTGTGCGACACCCGTGGTTTCTACTACTTCGTGCCGGACATGACCGCCGCACAGGTGAACAAGACCGCACAGCGCCTGTCGCTGTTCACCTTCATTCTGGTCGAGCATCTGGCCGACCAGGGCCGCGATCCGATGGCCGTGCTCGATGGCGGCAGTATTGGCCGTGACGAGCTGCCCTCGCTGCTGGACAAGTACCGCGACCTGTTCCTGCAGGCCGAAGTGCAGACCGTGGACGAGCTGGAAGAAAAAATCCTGCGCCGCATGACCCAGCTTGGCTTTGCCCACGAAGAAGGCGGCATCTACCGCTTCTTGCCGCCGATGCACCGCTTCCTCGATGTGTGCCTGTCGGTGCAGCAGGACCGCGACCTGGCCGCCACCCTGCACAGCGACCTGCCGCTGCCCACCCCGGTACTGGTCGAGGAAGAAAGCCCCGAAGAACTCAACCGCACCGACGATCCGCTGGACCTCAGCCCGTTCGACGGCGAGGAAAGCGAAGAGCAAGCCTTGGCCCGGGCCATCCGCGAAGAGCAACAGGAGATTGACGCATGAGCCAGGAACGCTACGGCATCCGCCGCTTCGCACTGCTCAACACCGCCGGCTACAGCCTTGGCCTGTTCCCGCTGGAACACCCGCTGTCGGTGTACGGCGCCAACAACCTGGGTAAATCGGCGTCGATCAACGCCCTGCAGTTCCCGATCCTGGCACGCATGTCGGACATGAGCTTCGGCAAGTACAGCCTGGAGCAGTCGCGCCGCTTCTACTTCGCCAGCGACACGTCGTACATTCTCTGCGAACTGAGCCTGCCGCACGGCCCGCACGTGATCGGCGTGGTCGGTCGCGGCCCGGGTGGCGGTTTCGGCCACCAGTTCTTTGCCTACAAGGGCGAACTGGACCTGGCCCACTACCAGAAGAACGACACCTGCCTGCGCCAGAAAGAGCTGTTCACCAACCTTGAACGCTTAGGGATCAAGGCTTACGAGCTGAAGCCGGATGAACTGCGCCGCCTGCTGGTTGGCGGCCACACCTCGGTGCCGCTGGACCTGACCATGATCCCGCTGCGCTCCACCAGCGAGCAAAGCCTGAAAACCTTCCGCGCACTGTTCATCAACCTGCTGCACATGCGCGAAATCACCGCAGCCAAGCTCAAGCAGCTGTTCCTCGATGCGTTCGAGCACAGCCTGCGTTCGGGCAGCGTCGACTACATCGCCGCCTGCGAGGAAGCGTTCCGCGACGTGCGCCGCATGGAGCAGGACTACAACGCCCTGGTCGCCGCCGGCCCGCTGGTCGAGGCCCTGGCCGGTGGTGTGGCCCAGCGCGACATCCTGCGCGGCAAACTGCACCGCATTTCGCCCGTACTCGACACCCTGCTGGGCACCTGGCAGGAATACGCCATGGCGCGCAAGGAAGAGCTGGTCATCCAGTCCGAGCACTACCGTGGCGAGCAGGATCGCCTGCAGAATGACCAGCGCGGCGGCACCCAGGAGCTGATGCGCCTGGAGCGTGAAATCACCGGCATCCAGCGCTGGCTGGGCGAGCTGTCGGTGCTCAAGCACCGCTTTGCCCTGGTCGATGACGTCAAGGTCCTGGAACAGCAACTGTTGGCAGCCAAGGACGCCCACGACGAACTGGCCGGCGCCCTGGCCCAGTCGCGGCAGTTCAGCGCCGAAGACCTCGACGAGCGCGTACGCGACCTGGAAAAACGCCTGAAACAGGTCAAGCAGCAGCTCGACCACGCCGACAACAACAGCTACGCCCGCCTGCGCGAAGAGTTCTCGCAAGCCGACGTCGACCGCCTGATGCGCCTGTTCAACGGCGCGCTGTTCAGCCTGCCGCTGGGCGACCGTGGCATAGAGCTGGACGACAGCGACCTGTGGGTAAAATCGCTGGAAGCGGTGCTCGACGGCTTCAAGGGCGAGCGCTTCGAAGCGCCGGGCCTGGCCATCGACCTGACCAACATCGACCCGCCGGCACTGCAGGCCCTGGCCGACCGTGCCGCCCTGCGCGACCAGAAGGAGCGCCTGGAAAAAGAGCTGAAACAGCTCAAGACCCAGCAAGCCGTAGCCGCCGACCGCTCCGCCTCCAAAGCGCAAACCGAAACCCTGTATCAGGAAGTGCTGGATGCGCAAAAGGCGCTGGAAGACTTCCGCCGCACTGAAACCCTCAGCGCCGAAGAGCCAGAGAAGCTGGAACAACTGTCGCAGCTGGAAGCTGCCCAGGACGAATTGAAGCGTTCCAGCGACGCCTTCACCGAGCGCGTCCAGCAGCTGTCGGCCAAGCTGCAGCTGGTCGGCCGCCAGATCGGCGACCTCGAGTCCAAGCAACGCACCCTGGAAGACGCCCTGCGCCGTCGTCAACTGCTGCCGGCCGACCTGCCCTACGGCACGCCGTTCATGGAAGCCATCGACGACTCGATGGACAACCTGCTGCCGCTGCTCAATGACTACCAGGACAGCTGGCAAGCCCTGCAGCGCGTGGATAACCAGATCGAGGCGCTGTACGCCCAGGTGCGCCTGAAAGGCGTGGCCAAGTTCGACAGCGAAGACGACATGGAACGCCGCCTGCAACTGCTGGTGAACGCCTACGCGCACCGCACCGACGAAGCCCTGACCCTGGCCAAGGCACGCCGCGCTGCAGTCACCGACATTGCCCGTACTCTGCGCAACATCCGCAGCGACTACGACAGCCTCGAGCACCAGCTGGCCCTGTTCAACCGCGAGATCAACAAGCGCCAGGTGTCCAACCTGGAAAGCTTCCGCGTGGTGCTGGCACCGAACAAGGAAGCGCTCAAGCACATCGACCAGATCATCCACAGTGCCGGCCAGTACGAAGAAGGCGAAACCCTGTCGGTGTTCGACCTGACCCAAAGCGCCGAGCAGGACAACAAGAACGAAGAGGCCAAGGAGTACCTGGCACGGCTGGTGGCGGCCAACCACAACCAGCTGGGCCTGAAGGACCTGTTCGAGCTGGCGTTCGAGATCACCAAGGTCAACGGCCAACCGGTCATCCACGCCGACATCGACGGCGCGGCGTCCAACGGCACCACCATGACCATCAAGGCGCTGACCAACATGTACCTGTTGCTGCACTTGATGGACCGTGACCTGGCCGGGCGCATTCGCCTGCCGTACTACCTGGATGAGGCAGCAGACATCGACGAACGCAACCAGGCAGCACTGCTGGAGACCAGCCTGCAGCTGGGCTTCGTGCCGATTCTGGCGAGTGTGAAGCCTCAGGTATCGGCGCGTGTGGCGATCGACCTGGAAGGCGGTAGCGGGCCGAATGGCATCTACATCGACGAGGCGGACTGGAAGTTCATCAGCCGGCTGGATGAGGTTAAGGCGATTGTGCGTGAGGATCAGGCCGAAGAGTTGGCCTGAGGTAACCAGGGCCGCTTTGCGGCCCATCGCGACCTGCGATCGCTTCTACAGGGGTATCGCAATCTCCCGTAGGAGCGACCGCTGGTCGCGATAGGAGGCCGAAGGCCTCCCGGCGATCTGCAAGGTTATCAATGCGCCCAAGGCAAGATCGGTATCGCGGTCACCGCATTCTGCGGGCTGCCTTCGATCATGCGGTCGCTGTACACCAGGTACACCAGCGTATTGCGCTTCTTGTCCAGGAAGCGCACCACCTGCATGGTCTTGAACACCAGCGAGGTGCGCTCCTTGAACACCTCCTCGCCGTCCTTCAACTCACCCTTGAAGTTGATCGGCCCGACCTGACGGCAGGCAATCGATGCCTCCGCCCGGTCCTCGGCCAGCCCCAACCCACCCTTCACACCGCCTGTCTTGGCCCGCGACAGGTAGCAGGTCACGCCCTCGACCTTGGGGTCGTCGAACGCCTCGACCACGATGCGGTCATTCGGCCCGAGGAACTTGAACACGGTGGACACCTGGCCGATTTCCTCGGCCCCGGCCAGCATTGGCAGCACCAGCGCTGCCACTCCGATCACCCGCTTGAACAGGCTCATACCAGCACCAGGTTGTCGCGGTGCACCAGCTCCGGCTCGGCGCTGTAGCCCAGCAGGCTTTCGATGGCATCGGACGGTTGGCCAATGATCTTCTGCGCTTCCAGGGCGCTGTAGTTGGCCAACCCGCGCGCCACCTCCAGACCGTCCGGGCCGACGCACACCACCATCTCGCCACGGCGGAAACTGCCCTGCACGGTCTTCACGCCAACCGGCAGCAAGCTCTTGTTGGCCTGGCGCAGCGCCTGCACGGCACCGGCATCCAGCACCAACGTCCCACGGGTTTGCAGGTGACCTGCCAGCCACTGTTTACGCGCAGCGAGCATGCCGCGCTCGGGCGACAGCAAGGTACCCAGGCGCTCACCCGCCTTGAGGCGGTCCAGCACGCGCTCGATGCGGCCACCGATGATGATGGTGTGGGCACCGGAACGGGCAGCCAGGCGCGCAGCGCGCAGCTTGGTCTGCATGCCGCCACGGCCCAGGGCACCACCGGTGCCACCGGCCACGGCGTCCAGCGACGGGTCGTCGGCGCGGGCTTCGTAAATCAGCTGGGCTTCAGGGTTGTTGCGCGGGTCGGCGTCGAACATGCCATCGCGGTCGGTGAGGATCACCAGCAGGTCGGCCTCGACCAGGTTGGCCACCAGCGCCGCCAAGGTGTCGTTGTCGCCGAAACGGATCTCGTCGGTGACCACGGTGTCGTTTTCGTTGATCACCGGCACCACGCCCAAGTCGACCAGCGTGCGCAGGGTGCTGCGGGCGTTCAGGTAACGCTTGCGGTCGGACAGGTCGTCATGGGTCAGCAGGATCTGGGCGGTGTGCTTGCCGTGCTCGCCGAAGCTCGACTCCCACGCCTGCACCAGGCGCATCTGGCCGAGCGAGGCAGCCGCCTGCAACTCGTTCATCGCGCTCGGTCGCGTGGTCCAGCCCAGCTGGCTCATGCCGGCAGCCACGGCCCCGGAGGACACCAGTACCAACTCCACGCCCGCCTCACGCAGCGCGACCATCTGCTCGACCCAAACGGCCATGGCGCCGCGGTCGAGGCCTTTGCCATCGGCGGTCAGCAGAGCACTGCCAATCTTCACGACCCAGCGCTTGGCGCCCGTCACCTTGCTTCGCATCTTCTTCCAACCTATGTCGAATCTGTAGATACCGTGGATACAAAAACGCCGCTCCAGAGAGCGGCGTTTAGTGTACTGCAACCGATCAGTCGCGCACGTAAATGATTTCCGGGCCGTCTTCGTCGTCCTCGAAATCATCGTCCCAACCGTCATCGTCGCCGATGTCGTGCACGCTCTTGACGCCGGTACGGCGCAGGGTACGCGCGTCGTCCAGGGCCTGCAGCTGGGCACGGGCTTCGTCTTCGATACGCTGGTCGAGGTCGGCCAGTTCTTCGGCGTAGGCCGGGTCGTTGGCCAGGCGGTCGGCGCGGTCTTCGAGGTAGCGCATCAGGTCGTGGCTGAGCTTTTCGGTGCCCTGCTTGGAGATGGCCGAAATCACGTAGACCGGGCCTTCCCATTGCAGGCGCTCGACCACTTCCTGAACGCGCGCATCGCGCTCGTCTTCCATGACCATGTCGGCCTTGTTCAGCACCAACCAGCGCTCACGCTCGGCCAGCGACGGGCTGAAGCGGGTCAGCTCGTTGACGATCACTTCGGCGGCATCGGCCGGGCTGCTTTCGTCCAGCGGCGCCATGTCGACCAGGTGCAGCAACACGCGGGTACGCGCCAGGTGCTTGAGGAAGCGGATACCCAGGCCGGCCCCCTCGGAGGCGCCTTCGATCAGGCCGGGGATGTCGGCGATGACGAAGCTCTTCCAACGGTCGACGCTGACCACACCCAGGTTCGGTACCAGGGTGGTGAACGGGTAGTCGGCCACTTTCGGCTTGGCTGCGGAAACCGAGCGAATGAAGGTGCTCTTGCCGGCGTTCGGCAGGCCCAGCAGGCCAACGTCGGCCAGCACTTTCATTTCCATCTTCAGGTCGCGCTGGTCACCTGGTTTGCCCGGGGTGGTCTGGCGCGGTGCACGGTTGGTGCTGGACTTGAAACGGGTGTTGCCCAAGCCGTGCCAGCCGCCTTGGGCGACCATCAGCTTCTGGCCCGGGGTCACCAGGTCACCGATCACTTCCTGGGTGGAAGCGTCGATCACGGTGGTGCCGACCGGCACACGCAGGAACAGGTCCTCGCCTTTCTTGCCAGTGCAGTCGGTGCTACCGCCGTTGGCGCCGCGCTGGGCCTCGTGGTGACGGGTGTAGCGATAGTCGACCAGGGTGTTGAGGTTTTCGTCGGCGACCATGTACACCGAGCCGCCGTCGCCACCGTCACCGCCGTTGGGGCCACCGTTCTCGATGAATTTTTCGCGACGGAAGCTCATGCAACCGTTGCCGCCGTCACCGGCCTTGACCCGAATGGATACTTCGTCAACAAACTTCATTAAAACCGCCTCTCGTCGGCAGACGAGCTGAATGACTCAAAAACATGAGGCTCTTGCAAAAATGAGCGCGGCGGCCCCGTACGACCGTAGAAACCAACGCCGGCAACCCAGACAAACAGCTTTGCAAGAGGCTCACCACAAACGAAAAAGCCCCGTCGCATGACGGGGCTTCTGGAGCGACGTCGCGATTAAGCGGCGACGATGCTCACGTAACGGCGCATGAACTCGCCTTTTTTCTCGAACTTGATCACGCCTTCGATCTTGGCGAACAAGGTGTGGTCCTTGCCCATGCCAACGCCGTAGCCAGCGTGGAATTCAGTGCCGCGCTGACGGACGATGATGTTGCCTGGCTTGATAACCTGGCCGCCATACATCTTCACGCCAAGGCGTTTAGATTCTGAGTCGCGACCGTTACGAGTACTACCACCAGCCTTCTTGTGAGCCATGGTTCAATTCTCCAAATAAATTCAGGGGATCTAGGGGATTAAGCCTGGATGCCGGTGATTTTGATCTCGGTGAACCACTGGCGGTGGCCCATACGCTTCATGTGGTGCTTACGACGACGGAACTTGATGATGCGAACCTTGTCGTGGCGGCCTTGCGAAACGACTTCGGCCACTACTTTAGCGCCAGCAACAACTGGAGCACCGATGGTGACTTCTTCACCGTTGGCGACCAGCAGAACGCGATCGAAGGTCACGGATTCGCCAGTGGCGACTTCCAGTTTTTCGATCTTGAGGAATTCACCTTCAGCGACTTTGTACTGCTTGCCGCCGGTAACGATTACTGCGTAAGACATGGTATTTCTCCGATAATCCTGCTCACCCAGCGCTTTATATGATGAGTATTGGCTGGCATGGCTGCATGGGGCTGGAACGGCCCGGTGCAATTGCGTAAGGCAGGTGCTGCCCAGGAAGTTAGGGTGCGCGATTGTACGCAACCCAGGTTTTGCTTGCAAGTGCCGCCCCCGGCCAGCTGGCACCGCGCCTTGACACACCGGGACCTGCGACCTAGCATGCCGCGCAACCTCACTGGAGCAGCCGATGCAACCCCAAACCTTCTACCGTGCGGTGGCTGATGATTTCAGCGCCGTCGACGAGATCATCAAGAAGCAGCTGACCTCGCGCGTGCCGCTGGTATCGAAGATCGGCGACTATATCACGTCCGCCGGTGGCAAGCGCCTGCGCCCCCTGCTGGTGCTGCTGTGCGGCAAAGCCCTGGGCCGCGAAGGCGACGACCTGCGCCTGCTGGCCGCCACCATCGAATTCCTGCACACCGCCACCTTGCTGCACGACGACGTGGTCGACATGTCCGGCATGCGCCGCGGCCGCTCCACCGCCAATGCCCTGTGGGGTAACGCGCCAAGCGTGCTGGTGGGCGACTTCCTTTATTCGCGCTCGTTCGAAATGATGGTCGAGCTTGGCTCGATGCCGGTCATGCAGATCCTGTCCAAGGCCACCCGCGTGATTGCCGAGGGTGAGGTGCTGCAGCTGTCGCGAGTACGCGATGCCAGCACCACCGAAGAAGTCTACATGGAAGTCATCCGCGGCAAGACCGCGATGCTCTTCGAAGCCTCGACCCACAGCGCTGCCGCGCTGGCCGAAGCGACAGACGAACAACGCGAAGCCCTGCGCACCTTCGGTGACCACCTGGGTGTGGCCTTCCAGCTGGTCGACGACCTGCTGGACTATAAAGGCGACTCGCAAACCCTGGGCAAGAACGTGGGTGACGACCTGGCTGAAGGCAAGCCTACCCTGCCGCTGATCTACACCATGCGCGAAGGCACTGCCGAACAGGCTGCACTGGTGCGCCAGGCGATCCAGAAAGGTGGCCTGGAGGACCTTGAGCAGATTCGCGTGGCCGTGGAGGAATCGGGGGCGCTTAAGTACACCGCAGAGCTGGCCCGTGATTACGTGAAGCGTGCCATCGAGTGCCTCGAAGTGCTGCCGGCCAGCGAGTATCGGGATGCGCTTGTTGAATTGAGCGAGTTTGCGGTCGCGCGTACTCACTGATAGACCGAGCCGTCTTCATTCGCGGGCAAACCCGCTTCTACAGGATTTGCGACTGTAGGAGCGTGTTTGCCCGCGGTGCTTTTGTCCGGACATAATCCCTTCTGG
Organism: Pseudomonas sp. OG7; assembly: GCF_014192825.1. Lineage (NCBI taxonomy): Bacteria > Pseudomonadati > Pseudomonadota > Gammaproteobacteria > Pseudomonadales > Pseudomonadaceae > Pseudomonas > Pseudomonas sp. OG7. The sequence continues at coordinate 476,385 of NZ_JACHYK010000003.1, forward strand.
AAAAATACCTTTTACAATGCAGGCCTTTAACCGCCCGTCTGTTTGTTTGAGGAACCGAAGTGAGCACTCTGCCACCCTGCCCTAAATGCAACTCCGAATACACCTATGAGGATGGCACTCAGCTGATCTGCCCTGAATGCGCCCACGAATGGTCGGCCAGCGGCGATACCGAGGCGGCCAGCGACGAGGTGGTGAAAAAGGATTCGGTCGGCAACATCCTGCAGGACGGCGACACCGTCACCGTGATCAAGGATCTCAAGGTCAAGGGCTCGTCCCTGGTGGTCAAGGTCGGCACCAAGGTCAAGAACATCCGCCTGTGCGACGGCGACCACGACATCGACTGCAAAATCGACGGCATCGGCGCCATGAAGCTGAAGTCCGAGTTCGTGCGCAAAGTCTGATTACACAAAAATCTGCCAATTGGCGCTTGCTATTTAGATAATAAGAATTATTCTCATTGGGACTGCTATCCAAGGAGAATAGCCATGACTTATCTGATCGACGCCTGGCTGGATCGCCCTCACCCCTACCTGCGCATTCTTCATCGGGAAACCGGCGAAGTGTGCGCGGTGCTTGAAGAGGAAGCACTCGACGAGCTGCGTGACCAGGGAGACCTGGACATGAGCGGGCTGAATTCGAGTGAACCGGGGGTGCTCAAGGAGCTGGTGCGGAATCTGTTTCTGTTCTGCTATGCGCGGGCGTTGCGCCCGGCGGGAACGGATTGGAACTGACAGGTCTGGCGAGGGCTTCGCCCTCGTTCGCGGCGCAAGGCCGCTCCTACAGGGGTACACATATTCATGGGAAAATGCATACCCCTGTAGGAGCGGCCTTGTGCCGCGAATGGGCCGCAAAGCGGCCCCGAGGCATTACAGAACGTCGAGCAGCTCGACGTCGAACACCAGCACGCTGTGCGGCGGGATGCTGCCAACGCCTTGGGCGCCGTAAGCCAGCTCGCTCGGCACGTACAGGCGCCATTTGCTGCCTGCGTTCATCAGCTGCAGGGCTTCGGTCCAGCCCGCGATCACGCCGCCTACCGGGAATTCAGCCGGCTGACCACGGTCGTAGGAGCTGTCGAACACAGTGCCGTCGATCAGGGTGCCGTGGTAGTGCGTGCGCACGTTGTCTTCGCGGGTCGGCTTGGCGCCTTCACCGGCGGTCAGCACTTCGAACTGCAGGCCCGACGCCAGGGTGGTGATGCCTTCACGCTTGGCGTTCTCGACCAGGAATTCTTTGCCAGCAGCAGCAGCGGCTTCGGCCTTGGCTGCGGCTTCGGCTTGCATCACGTCACGGATGACCTTGAAGCTGGCCGACAGGTCGGCTTCGCTGACGCGGCTGTCGGCGCCATTGAAGGCATCGGTCAGGCCGGCCAGGATGGCCTCCAGGCTGACACCTGGTGGCGGGTTGTCGCGCAGCTGGCCGCCCAGCTGACGGCCGATGCCGTAGCTGACGCGGGTTTCGTCGGTGGACAGGTTGAGTTCGGACATTGTCGTGCTCCACTGCAGGGCGCAGTGCAGCCGCGCCCTTGATGAAAAGGGCGAGCAGCCTAGCACACTGGGGCGCTGCGAGCAGCTACCAGGCCGAACGCTGGGAAATCGGCACCTTCAGGTCTTCTTCCGGGTGCGTGCCCATGCCGCACATTTCATCTTGCACCGACCAGTGCACCAGGTTCATCGAAACCATGGGGATGGTTTGCAGCAACTTGCGCGCATCCTCCACCGAGTGCACACGCAAGCGCTCACCACGGGTGTCGGACAAGGGGTGGGCACGGCCTTTGACCCGGGCCTCGAGCAGGTAGTCACCGCCTTCGATGGCGATCAGGTTCAGTTCATCGACATGGCCAGCCCTGGCCTCGGTATTGAGCTGATGCAGGTTCATGAGAGCACCTCGCGACGGGAACCACGCATGAGAGCTCATTTTTTGTACAGGTCGGCTGAAAGCACAAGCCAGAAACAACACCGCCCGTCCGTTTTGCAACGGACGGGCGGCGCCAACAGCTATCTGGCTCAGTGCTTGGTCAGCTTGTCCAGGTAGCCCATGCAGAACGCCGACACCACGAAGGTCATGTGGATAATCACGTACCACATCAGGTAATCGGTGGAGATGTTCTGCGCATCCATGAACACCCGCAGCAGGTGAATGGATGAAATCGCCACGATCGAAGCAGCAACCTTCATCTTCAGCGACGAAGAGTCCATCTTGCCCAGCCAGTTGAGCTTCTCTTTGCTCTCGTCGATATCCAGTTGCGAAACGAAGTTCTCGTAGCCGGAAATCATCACCATCACCAGCAGGCCGCCCACCAGCGACATGTCGATCAGCGACAGGATCACCAGGATCAGGTCGGCTTCGCTCAGGGCGAAAACGTTGGGCAGGACGTGGACCACTTCCTGGAAGAATTTCAGCGCCAGGGCCAGCAGGCCGAGGGACAGGCCGAAGTAGATGGGTGCGAGCAGCCAGCGCGAGGCATACATCGCATTTTCGAGGATACGTTCCATGAAGTTCAGGACTCATCAGGTGACTAAAAAACGACGGCGAGTATAGCCAGCCACCTGTAACAGCAAAAGCCTGGGGCCGCAAAGCGGCCCCAGGCTCAATCAAGTCTCAGGATGAAACTGGTAATCCCCCAGGTTCCGGCACCGCTCGCCATTGATCTTGCGCAACTGCGCCTGCAGGTGCAGGCACCAGATCTGCGGGTCCTCGGCCACCTGGTACCCGTGCAAGGTCAGGCTGTCGACAATGGCATTGAGCACCGATTCGGCCACAAGCGGCCCATGGAAAGGCCCTTGAGCCTTGATCGCAGAGGGTTGTTCACCGGCCATGCCGGCGGCAAACAGCAGCGTCCACATGCCGTTGTCCCCAGCCAGTGGGCGGATACTGCATTCGATGCGGGTCACCAGGCCCAGGCACTGGCGTGTGAGGCTGAGGTTGCGCATGGCCGCGTCCCCTCCAAAGAGCCTTGTTCAGCCTGTACCTCAGGCTGTTTCCATCCTGAACGCTGTACCGTCCTTAAGTTCCAGCATAGAAGAACCGTACAGAAAGATGGAAAACCGGCGCTGAACGGTAGCACATCGCCGCTAGCGCCGGTTTATTGACTCAGGCCGGTTTGGCCTGGGCAATCACCTCTTCCAGGCGTTCCTTTTCTGCCTTCTCGATTTCTTCCTCGCTGATCATTTCGGCGATTTCGCGCAGGCGTTCCACCACCCGGGCATTGACGCTGCCCTCGGTGAACTGGCCGTTGTCATCGAGCACTCCGGCCTCCTCGCCTACCAGCAGGCTCAGCGCCTCATCGGCCTGGCTGACCGCGTAGACGTGGAACATGCCGTTCTCCACCGCCTGAAGCACGCGCTCGTCAAGCATCAGGGTGGCAACGTTGGCACGCGGGATGATCACCCCCTGCTCACCGGTCAGGCCACGGGCCTCGCAAAGGCGGAAGAAGCCCTCGATCTTCTCGTTCACCCCACCCACTGCCTGCACTTCACCAAACTGGTTGATAGAGCCGGTGATGGCGAAGCACTGCTTGAGCGGCGTGCGCGACAAGGCCGAAATCAGCGTGCAGGCTTCGCCCAGCGAGGCGCTGTCACCGTCCACATAGCCGTACGACTGCTCCAGCGCGATGCTCGCGGAAATCGCCAGCGGGAACTCCTGGGCATAGCGGCTACCCAGGTAACCGGTCAGGATCATCACCCCCTTGGAGTGAATCGGCTGACCCAGGTTGACCTCGCGCTCGATGTCGACGATGCCGCTGCCGCCCGGGTACACGGTGGCCGAGATGCGCGCCGGCATACCGAACGCCGAGTCGCCCACTTCCAGCACGGTCAGGCCGTTGCACTTGCCAATGGCCGCGCCCTCGGTGTCGATCAGGATGATGCCGGCAAGCATGTCGTCCAGCACCCGCTGCGACACACGCCCGGTGCGGGTGGCCTTGGCCTTCAGCGCACGTTCGATGTGCCCGGCGTCGGTCATTTCGTCACTGGCCAACTGGCGGATGAAGTCGGCTTCGCTGACCAGTTGGAACAGGTCACCGATGCGTGCCGACAGGCGCGACTGGTTCTCTGCCAGGCGGGCGCTGTAGGTCGCCAGGCGCGCGACCGCGTCACTGGTCAACGGCGCCATGCCCTCTTCGTTGGTGCGGGTACGCAACAGCTGGGCGAATTGCTCCAGGTTCTCGTCGACCATGGGCATGTCTTCGTCGAAGTCCACCAACACCCGGAACATCTCCTGGAAGTCCGAGTCGTGGTCCTGCAAGGCGTAGTACAGCTGGCGCGAACCGATAATCACCAGCTTGACGTTGAGCGGAATCATCTGCGGCTGCAGGCTGACAGTGGCAACACGGCCCAGCTCACCGATCGGTGATTCCATCTTCAGCTTGCGCGACTGCAAGGAACGCTTGAGCGCATCCCAGACGAACGGCTCGCCCAGCATCTTCTCGGCTTCGAGAATCAGGAAACCGCCGTTGGCACGGTGCAACGCGCCCGGGCGCAGTTGGCGGTACGAGGTGTACAGCGCGCCTTGGTCGGTGCTGTATTCGATACGGCCAAACAAGTTGTCGTAGGTCGGGTGCGGCTCGAACACGACCGGCGCACCACCGGCAGCATGGTGGCCGACCACCAGGTTGGGGGCGTACTGCTCTTCGAGCAGCTTGCGCGCGGCAGCGTCGGTCTTGCTGTCGTCGACCAATTGCTCGACTACGGTGCGCAGCAGGTTCAGTTGCACCGACTGCAGGTAGGCGCACACTGCCGCGTTCTCGGCATACTTTTCCGACAACGGCGCCAGCAACGGTTGCAAGGCCAGGGTAATGGTTTCTTCATTCAGCTGGCGCAGCTGGTTGTTCGACTCACGCTTCCATTGCGGCAGGCTGGCCAGCTCTTCGTTCAACTGCTCTTCGAGCTGGGCAATGTCCTCATGGAACTGTTCGCGCACGTCTTCCGGCAACTGGGCGAACTCGGCTTCATCCAGCGCCTTGCCGTCTGCCATCGGGGTGAAGGCAACGTTGCTGGCATCGCGGTACAACGCTACGTCCTTTTCCAGCGAGGCGCGCTCGATCACATCCAGGGCACGGTCATAACGCTGGTTGAAGGCACGGTCGATGGCGCCCTTCTTCTGCTGGTACGACGGGTGTTCGAACACGGCCGGAAAGGTCGCCAGCAGGTTGTCGATCAGCCCGCCCATGTCGGCAATGAACGCTCCGGCGCTGCCGGATGGCAATTCCAGCGCACGCGGTTCACGGGTGTCGTCGAAGTGGTTGACGTAGACCCAGTCAGCCGGGGTCTGCTGGCGCTTGCCCTCGGCCTTGAGGTAGCGCTTGACGAACGAGAAGCGGCCGGTACCCGGCTCGCCCATGACGTACACGTTGTAACCGGGGCGTGGCATGGCCACACCAAACTGCAGGGCCTCGACAGCACGCTCCTGGCCCAGGACTCCGCGAAACGGCTCCAGATCGTCGGTATTGGTAAAGGCAAACTGCTCGGGTGAGAAACGCCGGGTCAGGGCTTCAGGCGCGAGACGCAGGCGCGCAGCGACAGGATCGGGCATTGGGTTTCCTTACTTCGGCGGGGCAGATACGCAGCATTCTGGCGCTGCCTGCGCGCGCCTTGCAAGGCTCTGCGGGACTTTATGTCGCAGCCCATGCACGTCATGTGACAGCAAATTTTTCGCAATCAACAACGCAACCTTTAGATCGTGCCTAAACTCCAAGCTGCGCGGGTGGGTGAAATGCTTTCCCGACCTGGCAACCGAGTTGCCAGAAACCCTGACCCTTGGTTAAGACAAAGAGAACAAATGCTATGAAACGGATTCTTCTGGGTACTCTGTTCACCGTGGTCTCGCTGAACGCCATGGCCGAAGCGCCAGGCGGCCCGAACTGCGGCTGGGGCAACATGCTGTTCGAAGGCCAGCGCGGCACGCCGGCACACTTCCTGGCCTCCACCACCAACGGCACCTCCGGTAACGCCACCTTCGGCATGACCTCCGGCACCAACGGCTGCTCCACCAAAGCCTCGCTGACCTACGGCGGCAAGTCGTGGTTCGCCATGAACGGCATGATGAACGAGCTTTCCGAAGACATGGCCATGGGCCAGGGCGAAGCACTGACCACCTATGCCGTGGTCCTCGGTGTGGCCCCGGAAGACCGCAGCTACTTCCAGTCGGTCGCCCACCAGCACTTCAACCAGATTTTCACCAGCGCCGACGTCACTGCTGAAACTGTCCACAGCAACACCCTGGCCGTTCTGAAGAACGACCCACGCCTGGCCAAATACGCTACCGAGGCCTAAGCCCAGCTGCTCCCGCCCCACCCGGGGCGGGTTTCGCCTTTTTCGGCATCGTCAAGAAGTAGTTGCCCGATATGCTCAAACGCCTCGCTGCCCTGGCGCTGTGTGCCTGCGCCCCTGTTCATGCCGCGCCCGTACTGGATCAAGGCCGTCTCCAGCAACTGGCCAACACCCCTTACTGGATTGCCCTGGGCCATTACGAAACCGCCAAGCTCGGGGGCTGGCGCAGCTATGTGGACGACGATGCGTTCTTCCTCGCCAAGGACGGCGCACACCACCCCGACCAGGAGCTGCAAGCCACGGTCGAGGCGCTGTATGCCCCGGCCAGCCTCGGCGACAAGCATGCCCAGTGTGTATTCCCAGCACGCACCCGCTGGCTACGTGAACAGCTTGGCCTGCAGGGCCTGCCGCAACCGGATTGCCAGGAATTCAAGACCTGGTACCAGTCGATCGACCCGCACAGCGCCGCGTTGATTTTCCCGGCGGCCTACCTGAACAGCCCATCGTCCATGTTCGGCCACACCCTGCTGCGCATCGACCAGTCCAACACCCGCAGCGACGACACCACGCTGCTGAGCTATGCGATCAACTTCGGTGCCTACATCGAAGGCAGCGACAACAGCATCCTGTACGCCTGGAAGGGCTTGATGGGCGGCTACCCGGGGCTGTTCGCGCTAATGCCCTACCAGGAAAAACTGTCCGAATACCGCAGCCTGGAAAACCGCGACCTGTGGGAGTACCAGCTGGACCTCACCCCCGAAGAAACCGGGCGCATGGTCGAACATGTGTGGGAGTTGAAGCAGATCCAGTTCGACTACTTCTTCTTCGACGAAAACTGCTCGTACCGCCTGCTGGAGCTGCTGCAAGTGGCCCGACCGAGCCTGGACCTGACCTCGCAGTTCCCGTTGACCGCCATCCCGACCGATACTGTGAAGGCCGTGAAGCAGTCCGGCCTGGTCGCCAGCGAGACATACCGCCCTTCTCGCGAACGTGAATTGCTGGCCCGCGCCGAGCCACTGGACCACGACGAAAAGCAGCAGGTGCTGGCCGTGAGTGCCGACACCGCACAATTGCAGAGCCCCGAATTCAAGGCCCTGCCCCGCGAACGGCAAGCGCTCGTGCAAGACGCCGCGTACCGCCTGGAGCGTTACCGGGCCAATGGCCAGGAGCGCGACCCTGGGCAGGCGAAGCGCAGCTTCGAGCTGCTGCGGGCGATCAACAGCAACCCGCCGCCACCCTTGCAGATCGAACGCCCCGGCTTACCCGAGGATGGCCACGATTCACGCACCTGGCAGCTGGGAGTGGGCACCCGTGAAGACCGCGCCTACGCCGAGTATGGGCTGCGCATGGCCTATCACGACCTCAACGACAACGCCTACGGTTTCCCGCTGGGTGCCCAAATCGAGATCCTGCAGTTGAAAGTGCGCCAGTACGAAGGCAACGACTGGCAAGTGCAGCGCCTTGACCTGGCCACCATCCGCTCGCTGACGCCGCGCAACGCCTTGCTCAAGCCCTGGTCATGGCAAGTGGCTGGCGGGCTGGAGCGCGTACCCGGCAAGCACGATGACGAAGTGCTGGTCAGCCATGTGAATGGTGGCGCCGGGGGTACCTGGCAGTTGGCCGACGGGTTGCTGGGCTTTGCCCTGGGGACCGTGCGGGTCGAGCATCACAACGATTTTTCCCAGTTCATCGCCCCTGCGGCGGGGTTCAATGGCGGCCTGCTGTGGCGCAACGGGCTGGGCAACATGACACTGGAGGCCAAGGGCGACTACTTCACCAATGGTGAAGTACGGCGCAGTGTGAGCCTGAACCAGCAGTGGGAGATCAGCCAGAATTTGGGCGTGCGGTTAAGTGCATCGCGCGCGTTCAGCCACCTGGCGACGGCGCAGAATGAGGTGATGCTGGAGCTGAAGTGGTATCACTACTAGTGACCCAATCGACTCTTTGACACCGTTTTGACAGCTCCCCGACAAATCGCCACCTAGACTTTCCATTATCAATTGGAGGGCTGGGTGGTTATGTCGCGGTACTGGTTCGGCGTGTGCATGGCGTTGTTGCTGTCAGGTTGCGAAACCACCCACGAGCAGATGGTCAACCGTGGTTATCCGCCTGCCTACGCCGATGGCTTTCAGGACGGCTGCAGCAGCGGCCGCCAGGCCGCCGGGCTGATGGTGGGCAACTTCCGCAAGGACGTGCCGCGCTACCTGCACGAACGTCAGTATGAAACCGGCTGGGACGACGGCTTTCGCCAGTGCCACGCCATGCAGAACAGCGAAGAACAGCGCGAGTACCATGAGCGTTTCTGGGACCAGCGCGACCGCGACTGGGAGCAGGAAAAAGACCGCGACGCGGCACGCGCCTATCGCCACAACTGAGTCGCAAACGGACATCCCTTGAAACCGGCGGCCTGCCATGCTGGTCTTCAGCACAAGGAGGCCCAGCATGAGCCGAGCATTCGTCAACGAAGACCAGGCTGCCGACCAGGCCGACCCGCCCGTCGAGCGCCGCGTCAGCGAACAACCCAACTACGTCACTGCCAACGGCCTGCGCCTTTTACAGGCGCGCCTGGCCGAACTGAATGCCCTGCGCAGCGAACTGCAGGCGCAGGGTGAGCGTGCCGACAAACAGCGCATGGCCGAGACCGAGCGGGACCTGCGTTATTTCACTGCGCGGGTGCAGAGTGCCCAGGTGGTGCCGGCAGCGACTTCACGCAGCAAGGTGCAGATTGGTAGCCGGGTGCGGTTTGTGGATGCCCAGGATCAGGAGCAGGTGGTGCAGCTGGTGGGCGAGGATGAAGCGGATGCCGGCCGGGGCTTGATTAATTGGGGCTCACCGTTGGGGCGGGCGTTGCTGGGCGCAGGGCCTGGGGATGAGGTGGTTTGGCGGCGGCCGGTGGGGGATCAGGAAATCGAGATTATCGAGATTGGTGGTTGAAAAACCTGGGGCCGTGTTGCGGCCCCAGGTGATCTCGAATCAGACCACGCCTTGAGCCAGCATCGCATCGGCCACTTTCACGAAGCCTGCGATATTCGCACCTTTGACGTAGTTGATACGGCCATCCGCCTCTTCACCGTAGTGCACGCACGCATGGTGAATCGACTGCATGATGTTGTGCAGCTTGCTGTCCACTTCACCGGCAGTCCACAGCAGGCGCATGGCGTTCTGCGACATTTCCAGGCCCGACACGGCCACGCCGCCGGCGTTGGAGGCCTTGCCCGGGGCGTACAGAATGCCTGCGTCCAGGAAGATATCCACAGCCTCAAGGGTGGTCGGCATGTTGGCGCCTTCGGCCACGCAGATACAGCCGTTGCGCAGCAGGGTGCGGGCGTCTTCGGCGCCCAGTTCATTCTGCGTGGCGCACGGCAGGGCGATGTCGCACGGCAGGCTCCACGGAGTCTGGCCCTTGCGGAACTCCAGGCCGAACTGCCCGGCCAGCTCGCTGATGCGGCCACGCTTGAGGTTTTTCAGTTCCATCACCGCATCCCACTGGGCGTCGGTCAGGCCAGCTTCGGCGTACAGGGTGCCTTCGGAGTCGGACAGCGAGATCACCTTGCCGCCCAGGTCCATGACTTTGCGCGCCGCATACTGGGCCACGTTGCCCGAGCCGGAAATCGCCACGCGGCAGCCATCGATACGCTTGTCCTGGCGCTTGAGCATTTCTTCAGCGAAGTACACGCAGCCATAACCGGTGGCTTCGGGGCGGATCAGGCTGCCGCCGTAGGTCATGCCCTTGCCGGTCAGCACCGAGGTGAACTGGTTGGCCAGGCGCTTGTACTGGCCAAACATGAAGCCGATTTCGCGGGCACCCACGCCGATGTCACCGGCCGGTACGTCGCAGTCAGCACCGATGTGGCGGTACAGCTCGCTCATGAACGCCTGGCAGAAGCGCATCACTTCGGCGTCGCTCTTGCCTTTCGGGTCGAAGTCCGAGCCACCTTTGCCGCCACCCATGGGCAGCGAGGTCAGCGAGTTCTTGAACACCTGCTCGAAGGCCAGGAACTTCAGCACGCTGAGGTTCACCGACGGGTGGAAGCGCAGGCCGCCCTTGTACGGGCCGATGGCGCTGCTCATCTGGATGCGGTAGCCGCGGTTGACCTGCACCTTGCCCTGGTCATCGACCCAGGAAACGCGGAACAGCACAGCACGCTCCGGCTCGACCATACGTTCGAGGATGCCGGATTGCAGGTAATGCGGATTGGCTTCAAGGAATGGCCACAGGGTGCGCAGCACCTCTTCCACCGCCTGGTGGAACTCGGGTTGGCCTGGGTCACGCTGTTGCAGGCGTGCAAGGAAATTGTCGACAGATTCGATCATGGTAGACATCTCACCGAAGGGTTTGGACTTATTGGTTTTTTTCAGGAATGTACCAAGAAGCAATCGCACTGGAATAGGGCGCGATGTCGTTTTTTTGAAATTATTTGGTGCGTTTTATGTAAGTGTATACAAAATTCTTGCCGAAACAGCCGTTTTCAAGGTTCACCAAGGCACAAAAATGGGGCTCCGTAGAGCCCCATCCTTGTGCATCTCAAACCGGCTTACTGGGCCAGTTTTTTGTGCCGTACACGGTGCGGCTGGGCAGCAGCATCGCCCAGGCGCTTTTTGCGGTCGGCTTCGTACTCGGTGTAGTTACCCTCGAAGAACACCACGTTCGAGTCGTCTTCGTACGCCAGGATGTGGGTAGCCACACGGTCCAGGAACCAACGGTCGTGGGAAATCACGATCGCGGCGCCCGGGAAGTCCAGCAGGGCTTCTTCCAGCGAACGCAGGGTTTCAACGTCCAGGTCGTTGGACGGTTCGTCGAGCAGCAGGACGTTGCCGCCCTCCTTCAGGGTCAGCGCCAGGTGCAGGCGGCCACGCTCACCACCGGACAGGTCCTTGACGAACTTCTGCTGGTCGCCCCCCTTGAAGTTGAAGCGGCCAACGTAGGTACGCGACGGGATCTCGTAGTTGCCGATGCGGATCATGTCGGAACCGTCGGAAATCTGCTGGAACACGGTCTTGGCGCCGTCCAGGTCTTCGCGGCTCTGGTCCACGCAGGCCAGTTGCACGGTTTCACCGATCTCGATGCTGCCCGAGTCCGGCTGTTCCTTGCCCATCAGCATGCGGAACAGGGTCGACTTACCGGCACCGTTACCACCGATAACGCCGACGATAGCGCCTTTTGGCATGGCGAACGACAGGTTGTCGATCAGCACGCGGTCGCCGTAGCCTTTGGTGACGTTCTTGAACTCGATGACCTTGTCGCCCAGGCGCGGGCCAGCCGGGATGTAGATCTCGTTGGTTTCGCTGCGCTTCTGGAATTCCTGCGACTGCATTTCTTCAAAGCGCTGCAAACGGGCCTTGGATTTGGACTGGCGAGCCTTGGCGCCTTTGCGCACCCACTCCAGTTCCTCTTTCATGGCCTTTTCGTGGGCGCTCTGCTGCTTGGATTCCTGCGCCAGACGGTCCGACTTGGCTTCCAGCCAGCCCGAGTAGTTGCCTTCGTACGGGATGCCGGCGCCGCGGTCCAGTTCCAGGATCCAGCCGGCGACGTTGTCGAGGAAGTAACGGTCGTGGGTAATCGCAACCACGGTGCCCGGGAAGTCGTGCAGGAAGCGCTCCAGCCAGGCCACCGAATCGGCATCCAGGTGGTTGGTGGGTTCGTCGAGCAGCAGCATGTCGGGGGCCGACAGCAGCAGGCGGCACAGGGCCACACGGCGCTTCTCGCCACCGGACAGGTGCTCGATGCGGGCATCCCAGGCTGGCAGGCGCAGAGCATCGGCGGCGACGTCCAGCTGGCGCTCCAGGTTGTGGCCATCGGCGGCTTGCAGAATGGCTTCCAGCTTGGCCTGTTCGGCAGCCAGCTTGTCGAAGTCGGCATCCGGTTCGGCGTAGGCGGCGTAGACCTCGTCCAGGCGCGCCTGGGCGTCCTTGATCACGCTGACGGCTTCCTCGACCACTTCGCGAACGGACTTGTTAGGGTCCAGTTGCGGTTCCTGCGGCAGGTAGCCTACGTTGATGTCGGGCATCGGACGGGCTTCGCCGTCGAATTCCTTGTCGACGCCCGCCATGATCCGCAGCAGGGTCGATTTACCGGCGCCGTTCAGGCCGAGCACGCCAATCTTGGCGCCCGGGAAGAACGACAGGGAAATGTTCTTGAGAATTTCCCGCTTCGGCGGCACGACCTTGCTCAGCCGATGCATGGTGTAGACGTATTGAGCCAAAACCAAGCCCTCTAATCAGATAGGTAAAGACATCGACGATCGCCCCGGCGCGCTGGCCAGGGAGATGTGTGTTTGGGTGTCGTTGAACAAAGTCGACCATTCTACGCCAACGCACGGCGTTGCATAGGAGGGGCGATGGTGGGCTGGGATCGGAGTGATCCCTGGGAGAAACGTATTGCCTGTGCTGGCCCCTTCTCGGCTTTAGCCGCGAAAGGGCCGGCACAGCAGCCGAAAATGGCTCAGACGTGACGCTGTGGGGCCTTGCCACGCGGCAACCGACAACGGTCACCCTGCTCGGCCAGGCGCGCAGCCCAGGCAGACTTCACGCTGAAGCCACCGCTGCGGGCAGGCTGCTGCTCGGCAACCTTGGCGGGTTTGGCGGCCGCAGGCGCCGTGCTGACCACCTTGGCTACCGGCTTGTTGGCCGCAGCAACTGCAACTGCCGGCTCTGCTGCCGCCTTGGCGGTCTTGCGCAGTTCAGCCAGCGATGGGGCCTTGCTTTTGGCGGCGTTGGCCGCCTCGGGTTTGCTCAGCGAACGCTGGCAAGACTTGCAGGATACGTCCTCGGTCACGGCAGTGCTGACAAGGGTCTGACTGCTGCGCCCACAGGCGGAATCGAGGCCATTGGAGGAAAAGTGAGTAACCAAAACCGAACATCTCCGATGCGTTGTCATGTGAAGCGGGCGCTATTCTCGCACAGGTTGCAGGGGCTTGCCGAACCACCCGGCAGGCACCATCGGTCAACATGGCTGGCACTTTGCCATAATCCTAGGCATGCTAGCCGGTTTCAGGTGTCCGGCCTTATAGTGCGCCACCGCGTTGCGCCAGCCAGGTACCGGCACACACCGTGCATGATCCTTCCCTGCCATCGCCAGCCCAATCGCAGGATCAACGCTTGACCAACCTAACTCATCCGTCGTCATTGCGTTCCGCGCCACAAGCGCCCGCCGCTACCCTGCGCGGGTCGATCAAGGGTGCGCTGGCGCTGCTGGCCCTGATCCTGCTGGGCCTGCTGCTGTGGCAGCTGTTCGCCCAGTTCAACCACACCCAGGCCGACCTGCGCAAACAAAGCCTGGACGCCACCGCAGAGTTGGCCGACCACCTGAGCCTGAACATGGCGTTCAAGGCCCAGCAGGCCGTGAACGTGGTACAGCCCTACGTCAATGCGCCGACGCCTGCCGCCCTGCCCAGCCTGCTGGATACCCTGCGCCAACGCCTGCCCGCCCTGCAGAGCATGGCCTGGCTGGACAGCGTCGGGCAGCTGCGCAGTGACAGCCTGCCAGGCAGCCCAGACCGCCAGTTGCTTGACGAGCTGCTCACGCTGAACCAGGGGCGCCCGTACTTCTTTACCAATTCGGTCGACAATCAAACCTTGTACCTGCTGCTGCGCCAGGCCGCCGAACAGGACCGCGGCTACTGGCTGCTGCGCCTGTCACCGGACTACTACCGCGAACTCACCACTCACCTCGATGGCGGCGGCCACCCGCTGTGGCTGCTGGAAAACAGCCGCAGCGGCGAAGTGCTGCAGCAGCACGCCCCAACCGACACGAGCCACGAGCCGTTGCAAAGCGTGATGCTGGCCTTCATCGACAACAGCACCTGGCAACTGCGCGGCCTGTTCGACGCCAAGCTGACCCAGCAAAAATTGCTGCCTGCGCTGATCGGCAAATGCCTGCTGGTGCTGTTCTGCGCCCTGCTGCCCGTGTTGGCGCTGATCAACATGCGCCGCCGCCAGCGCGCGCTGCAGGAAGACCGCCGGCGCTACCAGGAAATCTTCGAAGGCACCGGCGTGGCCCTGTGCGTGCTCGACCTGTCCAGCCTGCCCGGCCAGCTCGACCGCTACCACCTGCGCAACCACGCCGCACTCAAGCACAGCCTGGCACTGGACCCGAACCTGCGCCGCTCGCTGTTGCTGGAGCTGAAGATTACCGAGGTCAACCAGGTAGCGCGCCAGCTGTTGAACATCGAATGCCACGAAGGGGCCTGGCAGCGGCTGATCGATGGCAGTGGCGATGGCCGCGACAGCGTCGGCATGCAACTGATCGACGCGCTGATCGAACAACGCCAGGTGCTGGAGCTTGAAGTGCGCCTGCCGGCTCCGCTGGGTGGTGAGTTGCACCTGTGGCTGATGGCGCGCTTGCCGCAGCAGCGCCGCGACTACCAGGCCGTGATCCTCAGCATCAGCGACATCACCAGCCGTAAACAGGTCGAGCTGTCGTTGCTGGAGCGCGAAAGTTTCTGGTCGGACGTGGTGCGTACCGTGCCCGATCAGCTGTACGTGCAAGACGTAATCAGCCAGCGGATGATTTTCAGCAACCGCCACCTGGGGCAGAGCCTGGGTTACGACCGTACCGAGCTTGCGCAAATGGGCGACCGCTTCTGGGAGCTGCTGCTGCACCCCGAAGATGCCGCGCACTACCAGGCATTGCGCCAGCAACAGCGTGACAACGGCCATGATCAACCGCTGCACTGCCAGCTGCGCTTCCGCCACCGTGATGACGGCTGGCGCTGCTACGACATCCGCGAACAGGTGCTGACCCGTGACGCCGATGGCTTGGTAACGCGCATCATCGGCGTGGGCAAGGACGTGACGGTGCAGATCGAGGCCAGCCAGTCGCTGCGCGACAGCGAACAGCGCTACCGCATGCTCGCCGAAAGCATCAGCGACGTGATCTTCTCCACCGACAGCCTGCTGCAGCTCAACTATGTCAGCCCCTCCGTGCAGAGCGTGCTGGGCTACCAGGCTGACTGGATTTTTGCCAACGGCTGGCAATCGATCATCGCCAACCCGGCCCAGCTCACCGGCATCTACAGCCTGATGGAACGCGTCAGCAACGCCATGGGCGACCCGGCACAACTGGCCCAGCTGCGCAGCCAGCTGCCAACCCAGCTGTTCCTGTTCGACTGCCTGCGCGCCGATGGCCGCAAGATCCCGATCGAGCTGAGACTGGTGCTGGTGTGGGACGATGACCAACGCTTTGAAGGCGTACTTGGCGTGGGCCGCGACATCAGCCAGCAACGCCGCGCCGAAAAAGACCTGCGCATGGCCGCGACGGTATTCGAGCACTCCACGTCGGCGATCCTCATCACCGACCCGGCCGGCTATATCGTCCAGGCCAACGAGGCATTCAGCCGTGTCAGCGGTTATGCCGTCAGCGAAGTGCTCGACCAGCTGCCGGGCATGCTTACCGTCGATGAACAACAGGAAGGCCACCTGCGCTACGTGGTCAAGCAACTGCACCAGCGCGGCAGCTGGGAAGGCGAGGTGTGGCTCAAGCGCCGCGACGGCGACCACTACCCGGCGTGGGTCGGCATTACCGCCGTACTCGATGACGAGGGCGACCTGGCCAGCTACGTATGCTTCTTCACCGACATCAGCGAGCGCAAGGCCAGCGAACAGCGCATCCACCGCCTGGCCTACTACGACGCCCTCACCCACCTGCCCAACCGCACACTGTTCCAGGACCGCCTGTACAACGCCCTGCAGCAGGCCGAGCGGCAGAAGGCCTGGGTGGTGCTGATGTTCCTCGACCTGGACCGTTTCAAGCCGATCAACGACTCCCTCGGCCATGCCGCCGGCGACCGCATGCTCAAGGACATGGCCCTGCGCCTGCTGGCCTGCGTGGATGACGACGACACCGTGGCGCGCATGGGCGGCGACGAGTTCACCCTGCTGCTGCAACCGCGCCCCACCCGCGAGATGGCCCTTAACCGCGCCATCCACGTGGCCGAGAACATCCTCGGCAGCCTGGTGCGCCCGTTCGTGCTGGAAAACCGCGAGTTCTTCGTCACCGCCAGTATCGGCATCGCCCTCAGCCCGCAGGATGGGGGCGAGCTGAGCCAGTTGATGAAAAACGCCGATACCGCCATGTACCACGCCAAGGAACGCGGCAAGAACAACTTCCAGTTCTACCAGGCCGAAATGAACGCCAGCGCCCTGGAACGGCTGGAACTGGAAAGCGACCTGCGCCATGCCATGGAGCAGAACGAGTTCATCCTCTACTACCAGCCGCAGTTCAGCGGCGACGGCAAGCGCCTGACCGGCGCCGAAGCGCTGCTGCGCTGGCGCCATCCAACCCGTGGGCTGGTGCCACCGGGCGACTTCATCCCGGTGATCGAGGAACTGGGCCTGGTGGTGGATGTGGGCGACTGGGTGCTGCGCGAGGCCAGCCGGCAGCTCAAGGCCTGGCACAAGGCCAAAGTGCGAGTACCCAAGGTGTCGGTGAACATTTCCGCGCGGCAGTTCTCCGACGGCCAGTTGGGCACGCGCATTGCCAACATCCTTGAAGAAAGCGGCCTGCCGCCTGCGTGTCTGGAGCTGGAACTGACCGAAAGTATCCTGATGCGCGAAGTGAACGAGGCGCTGCAGATTCTTGCCAGCCTGAAGAACCTCGGCCTGAGCATTGCGGTCGACGACTTCGGCACCGGTTACTCGTCGCTCAACTACCTCAAGCAGTTCCCCATCGACGTACTGAAGATCGACCGCACCTTCGTCGACGGCCTGCCCGAAGGTGAGCAGGATGCGCAAATTGCCCGGGCGATCATCGCCATGGCCCACAGCCTCAACCTGGCGGTCATCGCCGAGGGTGTGGAAACCCACGAACAGCTGGAGTTCCTGCGCGAGCATGGTTGCGACGAAGTACAGGGCTACCTGTTCGGACGGCCGATGCCGGCGCATCAGTTCGAGGCGCAGTTCTCCAACGAGACCCTGTTCATGTTCCATTGAGGGGTGCAAAGCCCCTCAAAAGCGGACTTTCGGGTCAACTACCGCGCCCGCGCAGCCCAGACACGGCGCGGGATGCAACATGAAGCCCATTGGTCCGCGACTTGATGCCACTTCATATGCCAGCCGCGAATCAATCGGTTAGAATGCCCCCCCAAACTACCCCGATCCTTGAGGACCGCCATGTTCAGCCGTGATTTGACCATTGCCAAGTACGACGCCGAGCTCTTCGAAGCCATGCAGCAAGAAGCTCTGCGCCAGGAAGAGCATATCGAGCTGATCGCTTCGGAAAACTACACCAGCCCGGCAGTCATGGAAGCTCAGGGCTCGGTCCTGACCAACAAGTACGCCGAAGGCTACCCAGGCAAGCGCTACTACGGTGGTTGCGAGTACGTCGACGTCGTCGAGCAACTGGCCATCGACCGTGCCAAGGAGCTGTTCGGCGCCGACTACGCCAACGTCCAGCCGCACGCTGGCTCCCAGGCCAACGCTGCCGTCTACCTGGCCCTGCTGTCGGCCGGTGACACCATCCTGGGCATGAGCCTGGCCCACGGTGGCCACCTGACCCACGGTGCTTCCGTCAGCTCTTCGGGCAAGCTGTACAACGCCATCCAGTACGGCATCGACGGCAACGGCCTGATCGACTACGACGAAGTCGAGCGCCTGGCTGTCGAGCACAAGCCGAAGATGATCGTTGCCGGCTTCTCGGCCTACTCGCAGGTTCTGGACTTCGCCCGCTTCCGCGCCATCGCCGACAAGGTCGGTGCCTACCTGTTCGTCGACATGGCCCACGTTGCCGGCCTGGTTGCCGCTGGCGTGTACCCGAACCCTGTTCCATTCGCCGACGTGGTCACCACCACCACTCACAAGACCCTGCGCGGCCCGCGCGGCGGCCTGATCCTGGCCCGCGCCAACGCCGACATCGAGAAGAAGCTGAACTCCGCTGTCTTCCCGGGCGCCCAAGGCGGCCCGCTGGAGCACGTCATCGCGGCGAAGGCCATCTGCTTCAAGGAAGCCCTGCAGCCTGAGTTCAAGGCTTACCAGCAGCAAGTGGTGAAAAACGCCCAAGCCATGGCCAGCGTGTTCATCGAGCGTGGTTTCGACGTGGTGTCCGGTGGCACCCAGAACCACCTGTTCCTGCTGTCGCTGATCAAGCAGGAAATCTCCGGTAAAGACGCTGACGCCGCACTGGGCAAAGCCTTCATCACCGTCAACAAGAACTCGGTACCGAACGACCCACGTTCGCCGTTCGTCACTTCGGGCCTGCGTTTCGGCACCCCAGCCGTTACCACCCGTGGTTTCAAGGAAGCCGAGTGCCGCGAGTTGGCCGGCTGGATCTGCGACATCCTGGCTGACCTGAACAACGAAGCGGTTATCGACGCTGTACGTGAGAAGGTCAAGGCCATCTGCAAGAAGCTGCCGGTTTACGGCAACTGATTGGCGATTGCCTGATGTGAAGAAGCCCGGCCTAGTGCCGGGCTTTTTCGTTTGCGCCGCTGCAATCACGTATTACCCTGTGCCCCCATTCACTCATCGAGCACAGGCCGCACCTTGACCAGGGAACAACTCGAAACCCACCAGATCCCGATCTACTTCGCCGCCGTGCTTGCTGCCGTAGCCTTCGGCTTGATGGCCAGCGACAGCGCCAGCCAGCTGGAAGCCCTGGTCACCCCCGCCATTGCCGTGCTGATGTATGCGATGTTTCTGCAGATCCCTTTCCTCGACCTGCGTCAGGGTTTGGGCAACCGCCGCTTCATCACCGCGCTGCTGCTCGCCAACTTCATCCTCGTGCCGCTACTGGTCTGGGCCATTACCCGTGGGCTGGTGGAACACCCGGCGATCCTCGTCGGCGCCTTGCTGGTGCTGCTTACGCCGTGCATCGACTATGTGGTGGTGTTCACCCACATCGGCAAAGGCGATTCGCGCCTTACCCTGGCCGCCACACCTGTGCTGCTGTTGCTGCAACTGGTGCTACTGCCGGTGTATCTGGCCTGGATGCTGGGAGACAGCAGCAACGTGGCCATCTCCATCATCCCGTTCGTGGACGCCTTTTTAGTGTTGATTGTGCTGCCAATGATCCTGGCCGTGCTCACCAGTGCCGGGGCTCGTCGCTCAAGCGCGGTTTCGGCCTGGAACGACGCCTGGGCGTGGTTGCCCGTACCGGCGATGGCCCTGGTGCTGGTGGTTGTGATCGCCTCGCAGATTGCTGTGGTGCTGCGAGACTTCGACCGTTTGCTACCGGTCATTCCGGTGTACATCGGCTTCATGTTGCTAGCGCCCGTGCTCGGGTTCATTTCGGCGCGGCTGCTGCGCCTGCCCGTCGCCGAAGCACGCTCAGTCACCTTCAGCGCCGCCACGCGAAACTCGCTGGTGGTGCTACCGCTGGCATTGGCATTGCCCGAAGCGATACGCGGGTTGGCGGCTGCGGCGGTGATCACGCAGACACTGGTGGAGTTGATAAGCGAGCTTGTCTATGTAAGAGCGGTGCCACGGGCCATACGCTGACCCGTGGCTAAGGATCGCGCCGGTCACGAGCGCCAAGGGTATGCGGCAAACACCTGCACCTCGACCAGGTACCCCTCGCCCAGGTCTGCGCCGACGCACGCCCGTGGTGGTTTGGGAAAACCCTGCAGCCAGGTGTCGTACACCTCATTGACCAAGTCGAAATGGCGGTAGTCGGCAAGCCACAACTGAACCCTGGTCAGTTGCGCCTTGCCGATATCGGCCTCTGCCATCAGGCCGTCGATCGTGCTCAGCGCCTGACGCAGCTGCCCCTGCACATCTTCCTGCAGGTTGCCCGCCACCACCCCCGCCGTTTCGAACAACCCCCTGTAGCTGACCGCCAGGGACATCCGCTCGCCGGCCCCGAAACGAGTGATCATGAAGCGGCCTCCCCGCCGCCAATCTGGTTGAGGCAGACGACTTTGGGCTGGGTCATGTCTTCATAGGCGAACCGCACCCCTTCGCGCCCAAGGCTCCCATACTTGGAGCCACCAAATGGCATGGCATCGAAGCGGTAGTCGGACGAATCGTTGATCATCACCCCGCCAGCCTCAATACGCCGGGCCAAGCTCAACGCCAGCGACAGGTCGCGGGTAAACACGCCGGCATGCAGGCTGTAATCCGGGGCGTTGGCCTGCGCTACCGCCTGCTCGATGCTCTCGAACGGCGCCAGCATCACCACCGGTGCAAACACCTCTTCACGCCACAGCCTGCTGGCGTGGTCAACGCCCTCCAGCACTGTCGGGGCATAGGCGGCACCCTGACGCTGATGGCCGCAGAGCAGGCGAGCACCACCCTGAAGTGCTTGGTTGACGCGTTCTTCGATCTGCCGTGCAGCGGCTTCGGTGATCATCGGCCCCATGTCGGTTGCGCGCTGCCCCGGGTCGCCCAGTACCATTGCCTGGGTGAGGGCGACGAAGCGCTGGCGAAACGCCTCATAGATCGCGGCGTCCACCAGGATGCGCTGGGTGCCGATACAGTTCTGGCCCGCCGCCCAAAACGCGCCCGACACGCACGACTCGACAGTCGCCTCGAGGTCGCAGTCCTTCAGCACCAGCACCGGCGCATTGCCGCCCAGGTCCATCGCCAGCTTTTTCAGGCCAGCCCCCCGCGCAATCTGTTCGCCGGTAGCGAAGCCTCCGGTAAAGGAGATCATGCGTACTTCACGTATGGCCACCAGGGCCTTGCCCAGCTCGGCGCCCCCCGTGGCTACCGTGACGACGGCCTCCGGCAGCCCTGCATCAACCAGGTACTGCACCAGCTTCACGGCAGAAAGCGGGGCCAGCTCCGAGGGTTTCAGAATGACTGCATTGCCGCCCGCAATGGCTGGCCCCAACTTGTGCGCGACCAGGTTAAGCGGGTCGTTGTACGGGGTAATGGCCAGGATCAACCCCAGCGGCTCGCGGGTGAACCAGCCCTGGCGCGACTCGGAGCCTTCATAGGCATCGAAAGGCAACACCTCACCGGCATTGCGCCGCGCTTCTTCTGCAGACAGCTTGAGCGTATTGATGCAGCGCTTCACCTCCTTCTCGGCCTGACGCAGGGTCTTGCCTGCTTCATCGACGATCAGGCCGGCAAAATCTGCAGCGTCGCGCTCGATGAGGCGGGCAGCCTGCTCCAGAATGCTGGCGCGTCGATGCCGGGGTAGCGCGGCACTTTCGCGCACGCCGCCGCGAGCACGGGCGAGCAGGCTTGGCACCGCGTCGGCGCAAAGGTTGGCAACGCTCCCCACCAGGCTGCCGTCGAAGGGGCTGAACACATCGATCAAGTCGGGTTGGCAATTGGCGACCCGGGACACGGAAGTCAGGCTCATGAACGTTGCTCCTCAGGCCGAACGGCCGGCGGTGTGAATGGCGACGATATCCGACAGCAGGGCAAATGCGGTTTCGACACGCCCTGCACCCGGGCCGGACACGGTCACCGCGCCCAGCAGCTCGGTGTTGAATGCAACCGCATTGATCGCACCGCAAATGCCCGCCAGCGGGTGCTGACCCGGCAACAGGCGGGCCTCGACACGGGCACTTACCGAACCATCGGCTTGCCGGCTGGCGCTGCCAATCAGCTTCCAACGCTGGCCCTGGGCCTGCGCCTGCTCGATAGCCGCGCTGTCGATGGCGCTGATACCACTGCAGGCGACATCACTCACCTGCAGGCAGGCGCCGAGCAACTCATTGGCCAGAATGACCACCTTCAGGCGTACGTCATGGCCTTCCACATCGGCGGTCGGGTCTGCCTCGGCATACCCAAGTGCTTGTGCCTGGGCCACCGCCTCGGCAAAACCAAGCCCCTCCTCCATGCGCGTGAGCACGTAGTTCGAGGTGCCGTTGAGGATGCCCTCGAACCCCACCAGGCCCGCGCCCGCCAAGGTCTGGCGCGCCATGCGCAGCACTGGCGTACCGCTCATCACCGCGCCTTCGTATTCGAACGACACGCCATTGGCCCTGGCCAATGCCTTGAGCGCCTGGGCATGCAAGGCGATCGGCCCCTTGTTGGTGGTGACCACATGCTTGCCCGCTTCCAGCGCCCAGCGGCAGAAGGTTGCCGCTGGCTCACCGTCCGTTGGGTTGGTGAATGTGGCCTCGGCGATAATGTCGGCGCCAGACTGCTTGATCACCGCCTCATTGAAGGCTTCAGCCGAACCTTGAGGGATTTGCGCCAGCGCCCCCTTTTGAGCCGGCAACGCGGCCAGCGTGGCGGCATCCAGGCCATCGCGGTCGATTGCCGAACCCAGGAACAGGTCGGTGACGCCAACGATCTTCAAGCCAAAGCCCAGCTCTTGCTGCCAGCGCGCGTTGCGTTCGGCAATCAGTTGGGCCAGGGCACGGTTCACGCCACCAAAGCCAACGAGTGCAATTTTGTATTCGGTCATGGTTTGCTGTCCTTTCCAGGCGGTTGGTCGATGAGGACAAGCGTAAGAGCCGTGCAATGCCAGTTGAATATGGCAATCCGCTGTATTTATTGGTCAATCTGGCCAGTGCCCCTGCACGCCCGAGCGCCTGCTGGAATGCAAAACGCCGCCAGGGTGCAAGCCCGGGCGGCGTGGGTGTAAGGCGGGTCATCAAACGCAACAGCGCAGCTCAGATCACCGTGGCCAGCACAAACGATGTCACGGTGTTCTCGACCCCGGGCATGGCGGCGATTTCCTTCCACACATGGTGTACCCGCTCCGGGCTTGAGGCCTCGACGCGCAGCAGCAGGTCGAATTCACCGCTGAGCACTTCGCACTGGATCACCTCGGGGATTTGGCGCAGCGCATCAAGCACCGCGTCACCGCGCATGCGGTCATAGCGGTAGACGAATATCACCGCGTTGATCAGCGACGTCGGCCGTCGGCCCTCACCGATGCGCAAGGTATAGCCCTGGATGGCCCCGTCGCGCTCAAGTCGCTCGATGCGCTGGCGTACCGCATTGCGCGACAGGTTTACCTTCAGCCCCAATTCGGCATGGGCAATACGCGCATTGGCGGTGAGCTCGGCAAGAATGCGCTCGTCCAGGAGGTCGAGGATGCGCTTCATCGCCCGGCCTGCAAGCGTGCCAACAACGCATGAACCCCCGCCAGGTCCTCTGGTTTCAGCAGTGGCCCGGCGCCGGCAGTACCTTCGACGTCGGCCGGCACCTCACCGTGCCAGGCCCCCAGCTCCGCCAGCAGCCCGGCAGACTTTTCCGGGGCAAACTGCCCAAGCGTGACGATGGGCGCGCCGATGTTGCGCCGGTGTAAACGCCCGGCGAACACCCCTGTTGCGGCATGCGGGTCTACTGCGCTGCCTGTTTCGTGGAACAGCGTGATGATCTCCTCGCGAATCAACGCGTCGTCCACGGCGTAGGAGTCAAACAGCATGCGTGCATGCAACCACTGGCGGTTGCCGATGCTCAGCTCGCCACAGGCCTCGAAATGCTCCATCAGCGCGCGGGTCGCCCCGCCATCGCGGTCATACAGCTCCCAGACGAAGCGCTCCAGATTGGAGAACAGCGAGAAATCCATGACCGGTGACAACGTCTGACGGGTTGAGCCACGGCTGTAGCGATTGCAGTGAATGAACCGGTGCAAGGCATCGTTGCGGTTGGTGGAGACGATGATCTGGTTGATGGGCAGGCCCATCTTCTGGGCAATGAACCCTGCGTAGATTTCGGCAAAGCTGGCCGTGGGGATGCTGAAGCCCACGGGGCGTGTCCCACCGCCCAGTTGCAGCGCCGCATGGAAATAGAACACGATCTGCGCCAGCACACCGACCCAGTTGGTCGAATTGAAACTCACCGGAATCAGCCCGGGGCATGGCCAGGCACGCAGCAGCGCCGACACCAGCGACTGGCAGTCGTCAAAGCTGCCATCCACGGCCACGCAGCTGACGCTGTCGGACGCGGCACGGCGCATCACCGCTGCCCGGTCAGCGGGTGTGCCTGCATTGGGATACAGCGCCAGCAAGCCCGCTGCCGGGCAATGCTGCAGGGCTTCGATCGCCGCCACCGCCGTATCGCCGTTACTGGCGCCCACCAGCATGACCCGCTCGCAATCGGCCCCCAAAAAGTGCCGGATAAGCCGTGCCTGCAACTGTGCGGCAAAGTCCTTCGAGGAGCGGGTAGGCCCGTGAAACAGCTGCAGGATCCATTCGTTATGGCCCAACTGCTGCAACGGCGCGATGCCACGGTGTTTGAACCCACGATAGCTGTCGCTGACCAGCGCCCTGAGGGTCGGTTCGTCGAGGGTATCGCCCACAAACGGTGCCATCACCCGCCAGGCCAGTTCGTCGAACGGCAACCACGACCAGCTGGCAATCTCCTGCGGGCTGAACACCGGCACCGAGGTGGGCACGTAAAGCCCGCCATCGTCGGCCAGGCCAGAAAGCAACGCTGTGCGGAAATCGACTCGTGTTTCGTTGCCGCGCGTGGATGTGTACTGCATCGGTGCTCCAGACAGGTACTTGAATTAACGGTGCGCCATGGCCACCAGCCAGTGGCTGAACGCCTGGGCGTCCGGGGACAACGCTTCACCCAGGCCGCGTACCAGGTAAAACGACTCGCTCGCCTCGATGCGCGGGGTAAAGGGCGCGACCAGCCGCCCCTCCTGCAGCAAGTCCTCTACCAGCGACGAGCGCGCCAGCGCCACACCCAGCCCCAACTCAGCCATGCGCAAGGTCGACACCAGCGTGTCGAATTGCAGGCCGCTCGAAGAGTCGACCTGATCGGCCCCCACCCGCTCCAGCCAGTAGCCCCAGCCTTCCTCGTAACCCAGCACATGCAGCAACGGGGCACGGGCCAGGTCACGCGGCTCGCGCAGCGGGCAATCGGCGGCCAGCGCGGGCGCGCAGACCGGCACCAGCACGTCGCGGGTCAGGCGTTGCGCCTCCACACCGGCCCACTGCCCGCTGCCCCAGCGGATTTCCAGGTCGTCCTCGGCATCCAGTTCCTTGACCCACAGGTTGCTGATGTAGCGGATGTCCACCTGGGGATGCGAACGCCGAAAATCGGCCAACCGGGGCGCCAGCCAGAAGTGCAGGAACGACAGGCTGCCGCGCACCTTCAAGGGCCGACGCTGGCGCTGCCCGAAGATTTCGTTGGTGCCTACCGCCAGCCGGCTGATCGCGTCCTGCACCACCGGCAGGTAGGACTGCCCTTCTTCGGTCAGCCCCAGCCCACGCGGCAGTCGCTTGAACAGCGCTACCCCCAACTGGCTCTCCAGGTGGCGAATCTGCTGGCTCACCGCCCCCTGGGTGAGGTGCAGCTCTTCTGCTGCATGGGTGAAGTTCAGGTAGCGCGCCGACACTTCGAAGGCTCTGAGCCAGTTCAAGGGGGGCAGGGTTTTCTGGGTCATCGGCGGTTTCTCGTGGCAACGTTCCGGTGGCCTAGTATCACCCTGCTCAGGCGGCCTCGGAACCGGGCGCCACGGTTTCCAGCGGCAACGGACGACGCTGGCGGAATTTGCAGGTCAGCCAGAACGCCAGGTAACACCAGGCGATAAAGGGCAAACCAAAGTACAGCGCCACACGCTGGGCCGGGTCGAAGGCGATACCCACACAGGCCAGCACACAGCAGAAGATGGCTGCCAGCGGCACGAACGGGTAACCACGCACGCGGCACTTGAGGTCTTCGAGCTTGCCGCCATTGGCGATGTAATGACGGCGGAACGCAATCTGGCTGGCGGCGATGCTGATCCACACCACAACCACCGCCAACCCGGAAATGGACACCAGCGCCAGGTAGATGGTATCGGGCGCAAACACGCTGCTCAGCAGTGAAGCCATACCGCCCGCCATGCTCAGCACGATGGCATTGAAGGGCGTGCCGCGACGGGACAGCGAGGCATACCGGCGTGGCATGTTGCCTTGGTCGCTGAGGGTCCAGAGCATGCGCGCGGCTGCGTACAACCCGGAGTTGGCCGCCGACAACAGCGCGGTGATGATGACGAAGTTCATGATGTCCGCCGCGTAGGGGATCCCTATCATTTCAAAGACCATCACGAACGGGCTTTCCACCACACCGGCCTGTTCGCGCGGCAACAAGGTGGCGAGCACGAAGATGGTGCCGACGAAGAACAACGCCAGGCGAAGCACGGTGGTACGGATGGCTTTGGGTACGTTCTTTTCAGGGTCTTGGGTTTCGCCGGCAGCAATGCCGATCAGCTCGGTGCCGGAGAAGGCGAAGGCCACTGCCAGCAAGGTCATGGCAATCGACCAGAACCCCGTGGGGAAGAGCCCTTCGCGGGTAAAATTACCCAGCCCGACACTCTGCGCGTGGGCAACCTCGAAGCCGCCCAGGATGGCGCCGCCACCCACCACCAGGAAAGCGATCACCGCCAGCACCTTGACCAAAGACAACCAGAATTCGGTCTCGGCGAACGAACGTACCGAAATGATGTTGCTGATGAATACCGCAAGCCCGAACAGCGCACTCCATATCCATACCGGCGTGTCCGGGAACCAGCGCACCATGAGAATGCCGGCGGCGGTGAACTCCGAGCCAATGGCTACCGTCCAGGTCAGCCAGTACATCCAGGCCACCATGTAACCGGTGCCTGGGCCGATATAGCGGGTGGCGTAACTGCTGAACGAACCGACTTCCGGCATGTGTACCGCCAGCTCGCCCAGGCACATCATCACCAGGTAAACCATGATCGCGCCGAGCACATAGGCGATGACCGCGCCCAGCGGCCCCGCCTGATTGACGGTGTAGCCCGAGGTCAGGAACAGGCCGGTACCGATAACACCGCCCAGCGCCAGCATGACGATATGGCGGGTTTGCATGTCCTGTTTGAAGCCATGCGCCGAAGCATTTCTCGTTGTCGTTGTTTGCAGGGACATTGTGGGTTTCTCATGAAAGTGGGCGGGCAAGGACGTTACGACGACCTCGTCTTGGCAGAGCGAAGCGAATGGCCTTGCATATTGTTTTTGTTCGACTTCATGAAGTGGCACTCACCGCGAGGGTGAGTGCTACGCGTCAGCCTCAGGCCTGCGCCTGGCCCAGGCCGGCATACGCGTCACCGTGCAACTCCTTTGCTGCGGCCAACTCCTGGCGCACCGATGCACAGGCCTGGGCAAGGTCTGCCAGCAGGTCTTCGGTGTCCTCGATACCCACCGAAACGCGCACCAGCCCTTCGGAAATACCCAGGGCCAGCCGCTCTTCGAGGGTGTTCTCCACATGGCTGGTGGTGCGGGCCGGGCCGTAGATGGTTTCTACCGCGCCAAGGTTGCCGGCACGGTGGGCATACTTGAGCCGTGGCAGCAAACGCGCAACGGTCGGCATACCGCCCTTGAGCACAAAGCTGACGATGGCGCCGAAGCCACGCATCTGCGCCTTGGCAATCGCATGGCCAGGGTGCTGGGGCAAACCGGGGTAGTTGACCGCCTCGACCAAGGGTTCGGTGCTCAGGTACTGCGCCAACACGAGCGCACTGGCCTGCTGCTGGCGCAGGCGCAGAGCCAGGGTCTTGATGCCCCGGATGATCAGGTAGGCCGAAAACGGGTCCAGCGCCGCACCGTTGATCTCGCGGTAGTGGCGTACCTGCGCCATCAACGGCTCCGCACCGCAGACCACACCGCCCAGCACGTCACCGTGACCGGACAGGAACTTGGTGGCGCTGTGCACCACCACATCCACGCCCAGGGCCAGCGGGTTCTGGTTCAGCGGGGTGGCGAAGGTATTGTCGGCCACCACCACAGCGCCCACCTGCCGAGCGGCAGCGCTCAAGCGCCGGATGTCCAGCACCTTCAAGGTGGGGTTGGTGGGGGTTTCGAGGTACAGCAGGTCGCAGCCCGCAGCGATTTCGCGTTCCAGCGCCTCGGTGTCCAGCGTGTCGCACAGGCACACCTGCACGCCCATGCGGGGCAGGAACTCTTCAAAAATCTTGTTGGTACCGCCGTAGCTGTCTCGGGTGGATACCACGCGTTTACCGCTGGAGAGGAAGGTATGCAGCACGGCACTGATGGCCGCCATGCCGCTACTGAATGCCACTGCCGACTCCGACTGCTCCAGTTCACACAGCTTCGATTCCAGGGTGGCGACTGTAGGGTTGCTCATGCGGCTGTAGATGTAGCCCGGCAGTTTGCCTTGAGCCACGTCGTACCAGGCGTCGATGTCGTTGTAGCCGTAGGCGGCACTGACTACGATCGGGGTCTGAGTGGCATTGTACGGGTGCTGCACCTGCTCGCCGCCCCACACCACGCGCGTACCGACACCGGCCGCTGCATTACCCTCGATTTTTTCGTTGTTGTTCATATCCGGTTCCCGCACAGCTGAGTTGTGTACACCGATTCAGGATCGGCCTTCAGCGGACTATAGGGACATGGCGGGAGACTGAAAAACGATGGAATCCGGGTCTGAGTGGCGTTTTTTTTAATGGCTGGGGACCGGGCGCTCGCAGCAGCCGCCCAGCCACCTGCCAGGCTTTACGCCAAATTGCGTTTCAGCTCGGCGATATGCTCCGGGCCGATACCACAGCAGCCACCGATCATGCTGGCGCCCCGTTTACGCCAGTCATTGGCCCAGGCCAGATAGCCCGGCGGGTCAAGGTCTTCGCGCAGCTCATCCAGGCCGTCGTTGGCGGTGGCCTCCTTCGGCTGCGGCGGGAAGGCGTTGGCATAGGCGCCGATCGCGACGTCGGCGTTGCGTTGCTCGATCAACGCGTGCGCCACATCGACCGCAGCGCCAATGACCTCGGGCTGGCTGCAGTTGAACAGCACTGCGGCGGCGCCCAGATCGACCACGGCGGCAATGGCATCTGCCACCGGCTCACCGGAACGCAGACGCGGGACTTCATCAACCTCTTCGTCCTGCAGGGTGAACGACACCCAGAACGGCTTGCCGTCTGCCGGCAAGTGGGCGTGAATGGCCCGCACCTCGGCTACCGAACTCTGGGTTTCTGCCAGCCACAGGTCGACATGTGGCGCCAGGCCCTGCAGCAGCGGCGACAGCACTTCTGCCACGCGTTCGGGCTGGAACAGGTCTGGGCGATAGGAGCCGAAAAGCGGCGGCAGCGACCCCGCCACCCGGACCGGGTGCGGGCCGGCATCTGCCGCGTGGCGCGCGAGTTGGCCTGCGATATTGGCCAGTTGCCGCCCTTCTTTGGCAAAGCGCTCTTCGCCGATGTGGAACGGCACCACCGCATAGCTGTTGCTGGTGATGATTTGCGCACCGGCGGCGATGAACGCTGCGTGCACCCCCACCACCGCCTCGGGCGCTTCGCTCAGCGCCAGTGCCGACCATTCGGGCTGGCGAAACGGCGCCCCACTGCGCTGCAGCTCACGGCCCATGCCGCCGTCAAGAATCACCATCGCTCGCTGTTTCATATAACTACTCTGAAGGTTCTTATGAATTAAATTCATTAGTTCACGGAGGTTTATAACTATTAAATACCCTATCACTCCTTTGCCCAACATATCAGGTATGTACATGCGATTTCCTACCGTGCTCGGTGCAGGCCTCGTGCTGCTCGCCACTGCTTCCCAGGCCTTTGCCGGCGCCACGCTCGAGCGGGTTGAATCGCGCAAGGAGCTGGTCAACGTGCTGATGGAAAGCTACCCGCCGTTTTCCTTCCTCAACGACCAGAACCAGCTGGACGGTTTTGACGTGGACGTCGCCAAGGCCGTGGCAGACAAACTCGGCGTCAAGCTGCGCCTCGAAACCCCCTCCTGGGACGTGATCGCGGCGGGCCGCTGGAGCGGACGCTACGACATCTGCATCTGCTCGATGACCCCGAGCAAGGCACGCAGCGAAGTGTTCGACTTCCCGGTGGAGTACTACGCCTCCCCTGCGGTGATCGTGGTCAATGCCAAGGACGAACGTATCCACACCGCCAAGGACCTGGATGGCCGCAAGGTGGGCCTGACCAGCGCCTCGAGCTACGAAAGCTACCTGAACAAGAACCTGGTCATCGAAGGCGACGAAGACAAGAAAATCGAATACCCCTTCGACTTCGTGCAGATTGCGCCATACGACACCGACAACGTCGCCTTCCAGGACCTGGGCCTGGGCGCCGGTGTACGCCTGGACGCCATTCTCACCAACCTGGTGACCGCGCAACCGCGTCTGGACCAGGACAAGCGCTTCAAGCTGGCCGGCGCCCCGCTGTATGAAGAGCCGAACTCGGTGGCCATCGAAAAGGGCGACGCGGAGTGGGATGCCAAAGTGCGCCAGGTGTTTGCCGAGCTGAAGGCTGATGGCACCCTGGCCAAGCTCTCGCAGAAATGGATTGGCGCCGATATCAGCAAATGAGCACCTTCCCCCCCTCCCCCAAGCCTGTGGTCAAGCCCACGGGCGCCGGCCTGTTCGGCTTTCGCACCCGGTTATTGCTGACCTGGCTGGCATTGTTCGGCCTGTTCGTTGCGTTTTTCCTCAGCTTCGATCTGAAGTTTTCGATCATTCTGGAGAAGTTTCCGAACCTTGCCGGCTTCCGGCTGGGGCCTAACGGCTTTCTGCAAGGCGCAGCGCTGACCCTGTTTCTGTGCCTGTGCTCGATGGTGGTATCGGTGCTGCTCGGCTTTGCCGCTGCACTGGCGCGGTTGTCGAACAGCGCGGTGCTGGTGGGCATCGCCAGCTTCTACACCTCGTTCTTCCGCGGCACCCCACTGCTTATCCAGATTTTGCTGATCTACCTGGGGTTGCCCCAACTTGGCCTGGTACCCGGCGCCATCAGTGCCGGCATCATCGCGCTGTCGCTGAACTATGGCGCCTACCTGAGCGAGATCTTCCGCGCCGGCATCCTGGGCGTAGCGCGGGGCCAACGTGAAGCGGCACTGGCCCTGGGTATGCGCACGCCACAGATCTTCTGGTACATCACCCTGCCCCAGGCCATGCGGGTGATCATTCCGCCTACGGCCAACCAGTTCATCTCGATGCTGAAGGATTCATCGCTGATTTCGGTCATGGGGGTGTGGGAAGTGATGTTCCTTGCGCAATCGTATGGGCGATCGAGCTATCGCTACCTGGAGATGCTGACGACGGCGGCGGTTATCTACTGGGTGCTGTCGATCCTGCTGGAGCTGGTGCAGGCGCGGCTGGAGCGGCATTTTGGCAAGGCCTATCAGCGGTAGCTGACAGGCCCAGCCGCGGGCTAGGCAGTCAGAACCTGGCCCGCAGGGCCAGGTTGAATCTTGTAGTCTTCGCCAACCTCGGTCTGGGTCATCTTGCTCTGACCGCTGTTTCCAATAAGCCTTATCGCCGACCAGTGCGCCGACGATAAGGCCAGCCTTTCATTCACAACGCCTTCATCTCAGCAATATCCCGCGCCACCTGATCGGCTGAATGGTCAAACATCGCCTGCTCCTGCGCATCCAGCGGCAACTCGATCACCCGCGTAAGCCCCGCGTCCGCCATTACACAGGGCACGCCCATGGCAATATCCTTGCGCCCGTATTCCCCTTCCAGAATGGCCACTGCCGGCAAAATGCGGTTTCGCCCATTGGCGATGGCATCCACCATCTGCGCAATGGCCACGCCTGGTGCATCACAGGCGCTGCCCATCTTCTTCAAGCCCAGAATCTCGCCGCCGCCCTTACGCGTGCGCTCCACAATTTGCTCGATCTGCTCATTGGACAGGAAGTGGGAAAGCGGCACCGAGCCGATCTGGCAGTAGCGCATCAGCGGCACCATGCTGTCGCCATGCCCGCCCAGCACCAGCGCCGTGATATCCCGTGCAGAGAACCCGGTTTGCTCAGCGATAAAACACTTCATGCGCGCAGTATCCAGCACCCCCGCCTGCCCGAACACCTTGTCGCGCCCCAGGCCGCTGAGGCTCCAGGCACGATAGGTGAGCACGTCGACCGGGTTGGACACCACCAGCACCGTTGCCGCCGGGGCATGGCGTTTGATGTCCGCCATGATGCCATCCAGTATCGGCAGGTTGATGCTCAGCACATCCTGGCGCGACTGGCCGGGCTTGCGCGGCACGCCTGCGGTGATCACCACCAGCTCGGAGCCGACCAGCATTTCAGCCTTGGCCCCGCCGTACACACGGGTATCGGAGCCGGACTCCACAGCGGCCTGCCACACATCCAGCGCCTTGCCCTGCGCCAGCTCACCCTGCACGTCCATCAACACCAGCTCACGGCACAACTCATCCCTGGCGATGACCTGCGCCGCCGCCTCGCCGACCAGGCCGGCACCTATGATTGAAAGTTTGTTCACCAGACACCTCCCAGCGGCGCGCGCCACCAGGAACACGCCTGCGTATAGAGAGAAGTATTGCCCGCCGGGGCTAAAAGGCCACTCGAATGTGATGCCTGACAACAGAGCGCCCCTTACCCCGCCCCCACAGGAATGGCTCTGTGCATTTCTCTAGAGACGACCGCCTGCGCTTGACAGTGTCCGGTCACAACCGAAATACTTTGAAACGATTCATATAGATGACCAAATAACAAGGTGAATCGCTCCATGAATACCCCACCAAACAATGTTCATTTGCCGTGTGCGGAACCCCCACCCGCAGGCCTCAGTGCCATTCCTCTCGACGTCGAATCGTCCGCCTTCAAATCCTGAGTGCCGCCAGAGCGCCTGCCCAACCGAGATTCCTTGCATGACTCCTTTAGATATACAGCTGTTGCTGACTGCCTTGGTCAGTGTCCTGGTGTTGGTGGCACTCATTGTGTCGCGCCTGAAGATGCATCCCCTCCTGGCCTTGCTGGTGGTGTCCATCGGCGTGGGTTTCGCTACCCACATGGAGCCCGGCAGCATCGTCTCCCACCTGCTCACAGGCGCCGGAAAGACCCTGGGCGCAGTCGGGGTGGTGATCGCGCTTGGTGCCATGCTTGGCAAAATCCTGGCTGACGCGGGCGTCACCGAGCAGGTCGCGGATGTGATCCTCAAACGCACCCCGGACCGCTTGATTCCGTGGGCCATGATGCTGGTTGCCTTTGTCATCGGCATCCCGATGTTTTTCGAAGTGGGCCTGGTGATCATGCTGCCGCTGATTTTCAGCGTGGCACGCAAGCTGGAAGGCAAGGCGCGCTTCAAAGGCTCGGCGTATGTGTACGTTGGTGTGCCGGTGATTTCAGCGCTGGCCGCCATGCACGGCATGGTCCCCCCGCACCCAGGCCCCTTGACCGCCATTGCCGTACTCAAGACCTCGGTGGGGCCGACCATGCTCTATGGCTTCCTGGCCGCTATCCCTGCAATGATTCTGGGCGGCCCGCTGTATGGCATGTTCATCTCGAAGCGTATGAGCACGCGGCCTGATCAGGCATTGCTGGACCAGTTCACCCTGACTGAAAAAGCCGACAACCAGCCCCGCCCCGGCGTATTCATCGGCATGCTGGCCGCGCTGCTGCCGGCAATCCTGATGCTGGTGCATGCCGTTGCCGAGATGCTGCTGCCCAAAGGCAACGCGCTGCTGGAAATGGCCAGCTTCCTGGGCAACCCGCTGATCGCCATGCTGCTGGGCGTGCTGTTCGCCGGCGCCAGCCTGGTACTGGTGCGTGGCGGCGACGCCGAACAGCTGCGCGATGCGTTGGGCAAAAGCCTCAAGCCTATCGCCTCCATCATCATGATCATTGCCGGCGGCGGCGCCTTTCAGGAGATGCTGACCAGCGCCAAGGTGGGTGATGCCATTGTGCACCTGACCCAGCAATCGGCGTTCCCGCCCTTGATCCTGGGGTGGTTGATCGCGATGTTGCTCTCGGTGTCTACCGGTTCCGCCACGGTGGGTATCGTCGGGGCTGCCGGCTTGCTGGCACCGCTTGCGGGGGCAGACCCTAGCCTCAACCTGCCGTTGCTGGCCTTGTCCATCGGCTGCGGGTCGCTGTTCTTCAACTATGCCAACCATGCAGGGTTCTGGATGGTGAAGGAATCGTTCGGCATGACCATGGGCGAAGCCACCAAGACCATTTCGGTGGTGCAGTCCATCGTGGCTTTGGTCGGGTTGATGGTGGTGTTGGTGTTGAATGCGGCGATTACGGTGAGCTGAGCCAGGTTCAAAATGGCCTGACCGCCACAAGAAGACAGTTGCCTCCACAGGCTATACAGGCCGCCCGCGCAAGCACATACCTCAGCAGCTTGCGCGGGCGTTGTAGATACCGTCTTGACCCCTACCCAGCCCAGATCAACCCGTCAGCCGCGCATCTGCCAAAGAATGAAGTCAACTTTCTTCAAATCGGTCAGCTTGCCGTGTTCGGGCACCCGTTCGTTGAATTGCCCTATCCAACCTGCGCATTCAGTGGACGCCAGAAAGGCCTGGTACCAATCCTCCATGTACGCATAACAGCTCTTGGCGTCCTCGATCTTTTTACGGGATTGGTAGGAAGGTGCCTTGCGGTTGATGTTGCGCAGTACATGCGTATCCCAAACCGGCTTTTGCGGGTTCAACGTAGCAACCAGCTTGCTGGAGAACGACGGCTCATAACGCCCGGTAGCCTGGTGCATATGATCGAGAACCTCGGCAAACGTGGGCTTCGATCCCTTCAACTGCTCCATAAGCTGGTAGTAGGCGCCATACCAGGAACGCTCACGCCGCTGCACACGATAGAAGCCGTTATACGCTCGCTGAAACAGTGCGTCAGTCGAAACGTCTACCGTTTCCACTTGGCTCATCAAAGCCAGATACTTCTGGATACCCGGCTTGGCGTTGACAATGGCAGACGTCACATCACTGGTTACCATGGTGTTTACTTCCTCAGATGGCTGACAAATGCCCGGTAGCAGGCGCTTACTGGGTATCGGTTCGGCGAGATCTTGCTTGAGCGAGCATGTCATCAAGCATCTGGATCATGTCGTCTACATCGATTTCTACATACTCATCGCACGAAGCGGCGAGGATCCGTTCCGCGAATTGCGGGCTGTATTCCAGGGCTGCATTTGCAGCGTCGTTGTTGCCGAAGCGGGTGTACCGCCATTGGCCTTCTACCTCTTGACCGATCAGGCGACCCTCTTCCTGCAATGCCAACAGGATCGTCTGAACCTCAGCCTCACCGAGGCTCACATCCGCCTGCATCAACCGCCGGTGCAGCTCAACAGCGTCGATGCCGTCGGCTGCGCTTTCAATAATCAGTGCTTTGACGCTCTCGATGTCGCTCATCGCGGTGCCCTCTTTTCTCCGCCACACCCTCTGCGATGGAGGTGTGAGTGGCATGATCAAGGTCTTTCCCTTGCCAACGAGAAGCATGTTGCACTCCAATAGGGACACTTCTTGTCCGAATTGAAACTAAATGATCAACCGAGCTCATCGCCGTGACTATCTGCGGCAGATTCTTAATGCAGCGGGTAAGCCACTGACCACCGCGAAAGTGCATGCGAAGCTGGTTGCGTGGGTTCGTCGGCATGGGGATGACGATGACGAACAGCATGAAAAAACCACCATCAGGGATTTGAAGGTGCTCGAGGACCTTGATTACGTTCGATCGACCATCAACGAGGCAGATAAACGGAGTTTGCTCTGGTCTGCGGTGGGCCGAAGCCACTCGCTGGTGCTTTCGCCTTCAGACGCCATGTCGCTCTCGGCGATTTTCAAGCATGCCGAACGATTCGGCCTGCAAGCAGCGACTGACGAGTTGAAGGGCCTGCAGGACTACACCGAACGGGTCATGCATGATGGTTCCCGGCGCAAGCTGAACTTCAGCAAGCGCATTACTTCAGGAACGCGGTTCACTGTTTTACAGCCGGGCAAGTACAACGCCAAACACCTTGAGCGCCTGCAAATGGCAATCCTCGAAGGCAAGCCCCTTGAGGTCTGGTACCGCCCGCTCGCCGCCGACGGTGTCGAGTGTGTTTACCAACTCAAGCCACTGGGTTTATCTCACCAGGACTCCAATATTTACCTCTCCGCATATGTTGCCGAAGAGCAGTGGCTCGGCGAAGCACCTGGCCCCGGCGTGCCGCGGGGCAAGTACAGCAGCAACGGCCCCAATAAACTCTGTGCGTTGATGCTACACAGGATTACCAAGGTAGAGCCGGGCAAGCGCATCATCGATGACCCGGAGGGTTACGACATTCATGCTGATGAAGTCCAGAAAGACTTGGTGACCATCCATTCACCAGCACAGAAAACACGCCTTCGGCTAAGCCCCAACCTGTACAACCGGCTTTCTGAGAACCCGCTGGAGAAAAACCAGAAGCTGCTGCAAGACGGGGACAAATGGTTGCTGACCTGCAGGATTCGCGACACCCAAGGGCTACGCTTGTTTCTGATGGCGAACGCTGCCGATATCGAGGTGCTGGAACCTTTGGCCCTGAGGGCGCATATCCATGAAATGCTCACCGTGGCGCTGAAAACCTACGAACGGTGATGAGTTCCTTCCGTGATGGAACTGCCACCGCTCGCGGCCAAGCAAGTTAAGGTGGCAGCAATACGCGGGTTGGCCGACCGGGACGAAAGGAGCCCGGCACACCCGAAGGTGTCCCGCGCACCACCGTCATAAATCAATCTCTCTTTTCCTGACTGCTTTTCCGTGCCCGTGGCGATGCCGGCCTCGACACTTCCTTCATCGCTTTGGCTGCCGCAGGGCTTTTCCCGCGTTTCGGTCCGGCCACCACGTAAGCGTTGGCCAGGGGCGAAAGATTCGCCACCGGCCGCGCAACCACAGCGATTGGCCCACCCGCCTTCAACTGGCCGACAGTGCTGCCGGCGACCGTTGCAGTGGGATCATCTTTGGCAGTCATCACCATACCCATCCGAATGCCAAAGAGACGCAGCACGGCCTCTAAAGTACTGAGCTTCGGATTCGATTTCCCGCTCTCCAGTTCGTACAGGCTTTTCGTGGAGATCTTGCACATGGCAGCGAAGGTCTCTTGGTCAAGCCCAGTCACTTCGAGCCGCAGACGGCGGATGGATATCCCAATTGGATCGAGCCCCGCCGCATTGCGCTTGACGATTTCCTCTACGAGCTGAGCGCGCTCTTCAGGCTGTAATTTTTTCATCGCAGTCCCCACTCCACGAGTCGCTTGTCCAGGTTATTCACGGGTAGAGAGGCTGCATTGCGCATCGATTCAGGAACATCAATCAGCAGATCGGGCAACGCCCTGAATTCCTCAGCCGCATTCATCAACCGTTGCAGTAGAACATCGGGATCCGTGTAACCAATAAGCTCAGCGCAGTTGTCGCTCCAGTTAGAAGACCCCTTACGCTCCGCAGCCCACTTCGTCGTCCGCGTAATACCCTCTTCATCCAGGATCATTGGCGCGAGGTCATAGATTGGGGCCAAACGAAACCTCCCACCCACACGCATGATGGAGGTGTTGCGACCGTGGTTATCGGTGTTCCCTAGAATGCGGTTCAGCAGATCGCGCCGTACATACTCGAACACCAGGTCGTCCACCTCATCCTGCTGGCCGTTATCGACCCATAGACTTACCAGCCGGTGAACCACTTCGACGTGCGCCATCGGATGCGCGTAGCCGGTAATGCCGCAGATCGAGTACACCGACTCCAGCGGTATCCGCTCCACCACGCCATCTACTACCTGGCGATCAAACCGTGGCATCCAGAGGCTTGGCTTCACTGCCTCTTCAAGCGCCAGACCATCAGTGGGAACCGTATCAAGACCGAGGGCAGCAACCGCCTTGTAGTAATGAAACTCTGTTCGCAGGATGTCTTTGTCGCGCTCGCCGCCTCGATTACGCGCGAACTTGATCAGCCAGTGACGGCACGCCTGGTCATCGGGAAGCATCGCATCAGCGTACAGAGCACCGTCGTGTGCTTCGGTCATGACCAGTTTGGGGGCTTGACCGTTGGCACCGGTAGCGCCGCCCAATGCCGCGCCGGTTTCGTAGGCATATTCAAGAAACTCGTTCGTCCTGTACACGACCTCAGCATGCGCGAAAGCCTCGCTCCGATCCGGTTGAAGGCCTTCCACCGACTC
The DNA here is from genome assembly GCF_014192825.1 of Pseudomonas sp. OG7. Classification (NCBI taxonomy): domain Bacteria; kingdom Pseudomonadati; phylum Pseudomonadota; class Gammaproteobacteria; order Pseudomonadales; family Pseudomonadaceae; genus Pseudomonas; species Pseudomonas sp. OG7. Next base: position 514,354 of record NZ_JACHYK010000003.1, read on the forward strand.
CTTGATGCGCAGATGCCCAACAGGGGCCGGCGTGAAGCGTTCTAGCAGGTACAGCTCCAGTTCCACGCCTTCGGGCTTGAGACGCCCGTAGCGGGATTCAAGAGAGTCCTTGGCAGCACCAGAGGGAATGATGTCGTAGAGGAATGCGGGATACCCTTTGACGTCATGGTGGTCCCAGTTCAACGGAAGGTTAACGCTTAGGGCCCGTTCGCAACGATCCTCCATGCGATCAAAGTTCGCGATGATGTAGTCGCTGTCGTATGCGACAAGGCAACGTCCATCAGCCACACGCTCGGGGTTCTCAACCGTGAGCGTCGCTGCATCGCGCCATCCCCCCTCTGAGAAAGCTTGGATCGTGAGTCTGAGCGGCATGGCCACACCATTAATCAGCAGTTTAATGCTGATTATCATAGTGCACACGGCAGGAACCGGCAATATTTTGCTGATTAGAAACGTTGCACGCGAAAAACCGGCACCCCACTACCGATTATGTGTTCACCGCAATTTATCCTCACACAAACGCAACACCCTAAGTCGGCAGGGAGCTGTTGGATTCCGACGGAACGCCATAACGAAAAAACCCGCCAGAAGGCGGGTTTTACGGGGGTTCCAGAGATTTTGGTAGCCTTCGCTGGAACCTGAACTGGTGCGGAGACAGACGGACGGTTGTGGGCCGTGAGGGCCCGGTTTTCGCGGGACTGGAATTTGGTGGATTTTTTGATGTACCTCATAGGGTATCTATAAAAAAATCAGCTAGTTATGGCTTTCTGTGGAATCGAATCAGGAATTGCGGAGGCTCCTCCCACCCACTTTAAATGGTACGTAAGGAACGGCAGAAACCGACCCATAGCGGCCCTTCAGGACGGACTGCTAAGGGCCACAAGACGCGGTTCGTAGTTGTATAGAAAAGCTAAGATTGTTCAAGTATATGGTATCTTGTTTGCGCTCGATCAAGGCGGGGTTTGGCCATCGCTAAAATTAAGCTCGCTTAAAGCATAACTCATTAAAGCGTTGCCGAGACCGCTAGAGAATTAATATCCTCATTGCGAGGAGATAGGAATAGATATTTGAAAAATAGCTCCCTCGGTGCACATACTTTAATTTCTAACTTTTTATCCTGCAATAGTCTCTTGCACTCACTGATGATTTCTTTTGTTGTATTGTGAAGCTCCCTTAAATCGATGAGGGAAGTAAAGTCAGACATGCTGTCATGATAGATCCCGTCCCATTGTTTCTTTGGTGGTGTATAGATTTTTTTGCTGTTCTTGATCATGCGAAAAAAAACTTTTGTTTCGGTTCGACTATTGATGCAGGTTAGACTTCCGTTATGCAGAAGGCCGTGACGCAATGTCACTATGGCCTCTAGGTCGTCAGGCGACTTAAAGTTTGAGTAGCTATCAAACGCTTTTTTTATTCCGTTATTGTAATGGCTTTTTATATCGGTGCGCTGGTATAGGCTACCAATTTGGTCCAGCATGGCAAAGCAGGCTAGCAGTGGGACATACTGTTCTGTACGGGCGTTATTAAACGCTGCGTTTACTGCTTCGTTCAAGTCGTAAATGTTGCTTGAGATATTCCCGTCAGTCAGGCAGTGCCATTTGCGATTTATATCCAGATGAATATTTGCCAGCTCTTCCGTGCTGAGTTGAGAGGTTGACTTTGCTCTATAGCAATCACTTATTTCACCCGAGTTTGACATCTTGAAATCAGCAAATCCATTAATCACTTAAAAGTCCTATATTTTATGGAGTGTTACGTGAACTACTTTTGATTTGCTAGCAGCCATTATGCTTAAAATTTTAGCTGCTAGCTGAGTGTTCCGAAGGGCAGCCGCCCCATAGCCGTCGGTCATTGAGAGCAATTCACGATGTCTGGGGTTAGCTTTCTAGCTCTTTTCACTACATTCTTAAGACCGGTATTGCAGGCCAAGCATTCTGCACATGTCGTCCTGGTATTTCTCAAAGCTTCTCCATTCTATGAGGGCTGTTACATTGCCCGCATAGCTTGTGAGACTTGGATTGTTCAAGTCGAAAGCTGGATCAAGTGCGGAGCAACTATATCCATGTTCTGAGGCCAGATTCGCGAAAACGCTTGCGCTAGCTTTTCGAAGCTGGGGGTCATTGAAGTGAGTATGCTGATTTCGAGCTGCGTACACTATGAGTCCTAAAGGAGTGCTTCGCACTACACGTCCGACACAGAACTTCGCTAAAGACGGAGGGATTTTTGCTGTCCAAGCTTCCAGCACCTGCGTGTTCTCTGAATAAATTTCTAAACCCTTTTCTGCGATTTGCAGTATCGCTCCGCATATAGTGTCGAGAGCAAAAGTCTCAGCTCGAAAAGCTCGCTGGGCAGCTTTCGCTTCCTCTAACGCATCCGCATTCTCTATGCGCCAGGCAGCATACTGGGCATCTTGCTCTGGCCCGTAGGGTAGTCCCGAGACGAAAATGGGCTTTATACCCGCTCTTAAATTTTCGAGGTAACCATCCACAGCCTTGAATAAAAGTCGTACGGCGCTTTCTGTTCTTTCGAGATACTCTTCTGCATGTTTCATTCAGCAACCACTGTCTTGGCCAAAATTTAGTTGAATTTTCTGCGGCCCAAGTGTACTGGAAGCCGATAGCTGTTTGGATGAGTTCTAGAATTTTGGTCGAGACGCAGCGAGTTTCCTGCGTAACTCAATGTCGTAGCTGGTACATTTGGGTCCGCTTGGCGTCGCGCTGACATCCCTGGGCGCAGAGGTTGGGGCCCGCAGTGCCGTTTTTTGCCTCTTACGGAAGGTCGCTTAGGGTCGAAAGCAGCCGGTCACGACTGACCGTAATCGACCCAAACCTGTCCGTCCTGGCGAATCGTGGGTGCAGTGAAATCGGCATCTACCAAGGTGTAAGCTGCATCGCGGCCTGGATGTCGAAGACCCGCAGGGCGAGACCGCTCACGTATACTTAGGTCGCCGGACGCATTCGATGAAAGTACTACGATCATGAACCAGTGCCCTACGCTATCCTTGCAGCTCACTTTAAAATAGCAGGCCGTATTGATGGAAATGCATCCGAAGACGCGAAGAGCTGCTGATAGCGATATTGCTACGTTGTTCCGAACGAAGGAACTGATGCCAGCGCCTAAAGCACTCAAGGAATTTGAAGTAATGGAAAGGCTGTACCGAGAGATCGTAACTCCCAGCGGTGGCCAGGTATATCTCTCCAACAAAGCGAATACAAGTTTTCTGCGCTTGGTGGAAATCGTAGAAATACATCTACCAAGTCGTGACTTGGTTTTGCCTGATGATATTTATCAAACATGCAAACTGGTGTTAGGGCGTATGTATGAACAGGAAACGCCCCTAAAGGATATCGATACCTTTCTGTGCGCAGTGGATGCTGCTATTCAAAGCGATATTGCTACCCGTGTATTTTACACGACTCTCGATGGTTTGAGGCTTGTCGGTGTCAACCAGGTGAGAGTCGGTAAATTGACTGTGCAAACTCCAGATCTAGCAATTCTTCAGAATTGTGTTGCCTACGAATCCATGATTGACGGTGCGTGGGGACGAATGAAAAGCGGGCTCTGGGTTTCTGCTGAGATCACGGGAAGTAGAAAATACGCAGAAAAGCAATTTTTCAAAGACGTCAAAGCTGCGTGCGGTTTACTAGCCGTCACTTTGACAACCGTTCTGGAAAAAGGTGGCTACGCTGTCCGCTTGACGCCCAGCATGGATGGTAGAATTAGGCCGAGCGCGGCGACGTGGTTTTCGATTGAGACCTCATCTCATGAACTATGCACAAGCTCATCTATGCGAGGGTTCCAATCAATCGACCTAGATGATGCTCTCGTCAAGCAATTACACGAGTCCGAATGGTTCGTTGAATTAGCTGAAATCATCCAGCGGAATAGTGGGACTGACGCGGAACACGCAGTGCGTCGCGCCATCTATTGGTTCTTCGATGCACAGACAGACACATCAGAAGAGATGCAACTGGTAAAGTTTTGGAGTTGTATTGAGTGCTTTTTTTCCTTCGAAAACTCGGGCGAGACCACAAATAAAATCAAGCGTGGATTGACCGCGCTGCTGACATTTGGAAGCTACGGCTTTGCAAGCTTAGATAAATGGAAAGAACTTGAAAAGGAGATCGACACACTTTATGAGTTGCGTTCCAGAGCAGTGCATGACGCAAGTCATAGCCATGTATCGGAGCGCGATATAATTACAATAAGCAAATGGGCAGCTTGGGTCATATTGGAAATTGCTGGACTCATCTCGATTGGTTATGAAACCAGGGCTCAAATCAAAGTGCAAATAGATCGCTTAGCTGCAATGCTTCAAAAAGCTGAGTGCCGGCGTGATGCCCTTGACTGAAAGTCTCTCACCGCTGCTTGTCGTTAGCGGTCTTCAGCCAGAGCCTGCTATCGGCCAGGAGCAGACATCGAATGATCTAGAATACCTAGAGCTATCCGTGCTGGAGGAAAACCTATGCCCTTACTTCATAGATACGACTCACTGCTGCTCAAGAAAAGCGTTACGTTGTCGCAACCCTATTCACACCGACTGAGTCAAAGTTTAGCACTAAAGCTTCAACTGCTGTCATCTCTTAGACGGATAAATAAATTCTCGGTGCTAGATGAAATTGCACTACTAGAGAGAACACCAACTAGCCGCTCTACAGGAACCAAAGCAGCTGAAAAATTTAGAGGGCCTATTCTAGGTAGGTTCTGGCATAAGCATTATTGCGATTCAAGACATTTGGCGCAGAACTTTCAAAATAAGTGGTTTGGTGATTACGCACTTAAACACGGCCTATTCAAGGAAAAGCTCCGAGAAATCTTTATGGCTGAAGAGGACGATGCTGACATTGAAAGATATCGCGTTGTTATGGCCAATCGAATATCACATTCAGTTGTTTATGAGGGGATCGAGTCAAGACGAAAGAGGGGAGCACTTACGGGTGAGTGGCTTGTTTATTACATTCATGACGGGCTTAACTATTACCTGGATTTAGCTGACCATTCAGAAATTAAAAACCCTGAAAAATTGTTCGACCGCTTGAAGGACGGATCTGAATGGGAATTTCCATTCGCATTCGAATGAATCGCCTCTGGTTCGATAAATACTTGAGCGACAGTTCTTGGCCGAAAGCTGCCGGTCACGAGGGAACGCTAACGTCTCTCAAATGCCACTGATGAAGAGCAGCTATAGGTCAAGAAGTATCAGTCGCCGACATCGGGTACAGCATCTGGTTGAAACGCTCGCAGAGACGTCGATTCGCACTGCAAAAGCTGGGTCGAAATGCCTCAGGGGCCACAGTTCTGCGGGGCTCCGAGGTGGTGGAGCCCTCTATTATCAGGAATTAATGTCAACGCCCCACCATCAATACCGGAAGTATTATTTAACGGTGAGATATATAGTCTGAATATATACCTCCAAGCTCATGAAGCTGGTCAACTTTCTCACGAGTAAGCTTGGATTGCTTTTCATCTAAAATCGACGCAGCCTGAAGGCCTAAGAAAAAGCCATTCAAGTTTGGCAAAGAAGCATCACGCCCCATTCGGCTCTTAAATGATACAAGCAGATTATAGAAGAGTTTAACTGCCGCGGAATCGTGATTTTCACCCAGGTAGCCTTTGACCTCATCTAGGATCTCATTGGCCAGATCATTGAACGCAGTTTCATAGCGCAACGTTTCAGCGCGCCGCTTTTCAATACTACTCGGACGCTCAGAATGCATTTCGTAAAGAGGAATTAATTCCTCACTAGGCAGGATCGCAGTTAGCCCTCGAATAATTATGGATTTCTTCCACTCTTTTGGTAAGTCCGGAAGATGAGAGTAAAAATCAATAACTCCTTCTGGATAGAATCGCCGTGACCCATTATTCTTGCCAACAACCCCTACAGTTTTTCCGTGCAAATTAACCCATCCATCTATGATCCTGTAACCCTGAAGAGTCGGATGATCAAATAGATAAATTTTGTCCTTCTGCATTTCCATAAAATCTTCTTCCATAACTGAAGGATGGCTTCCACCGCACTTGCAGTGACACGACGTGCCAGAACGCAGGAGTCCGTTGCGGCCTCACTCACTAATTATCAGAACGAAAAACTTTTATCAACCCCGTACTCAACGACCTCACTCCTTGCGGGCGCACTTGCTCCATGCTCAAGAAGCGCACGCTTGATAAGGATTACTCAAGATATCTATAGGGCACATCAGCGGCTTGATCGGTGATTTCCCCCAAGACTTCTAGATACATCCAAGTGACATTTTCCAGCTGAACGCGGCCCGTGTCTAAGGTCCGCCATGGGTCGGTGGCGGCCACTCGCGTCAAATCCGTGCATAAAAAACCCGGTAATTGGCTGGGCTCACGACGGTGAACGCTATGAGGTGAACCTATGCCAGAGCTACTTCTTCGCGACTACTGCCTACCTCAAGCGAGAGCGGCGTACGGTCAATCTTTTAGAGGAGAATCAACGGGCAAAACTTTAAATCTCATTGCATACCTACGTTGGAACTTATGTTTCCGCATATAAATCAAGCTTTAAATTCCTGCACCCGCACCAGCGATGGATTTGGCGTCAATAATTAACTAGTACTACTAGGCGATTTGCTGAATGACAGGTTAAGCATCGGAGGGCAGGTCCTTCCAGCGTTGAAGCCATGATGTGAAATCAAAATCATCCCTGTAGCCAACGATTGCAGTCGCAGTGTCAACTATAAGTCGATCAAGATCCTCAATAACATCTCTGCCCGTTAGAACACCAACAATGGTGCCCCCTGTTCCTGGGCCGCTTGGCTCGTGCTTCGCCCAATGAAACTTATATCGTTCACGAACGTACTGACGAAAATAGGCACTAGCCCCACCTGAACCAAAGTGCTTGTGTGAATAGAACTCTGCCAATCTAAGCCAAAAGAATTCATAGAAGTCCACAAGATCATAGGAAGCCTTCCTCATTTCGATGGTTACGCCTGTGCCCCAACCTGATTGTGCGTTTGCATAGGCCAGCATCTTAATGTTTGGCAAACCATCAAAGAGGCGTAGATCGCTAGGGTCATCGAACGATCTTCTTATATAATCATCTGGAAGCGAGTCCTTCACCTCGGCTGGAACTTGACTTTCTGCGAGCTGATCCTTTCGCCGGTGTAGAAGCACTGCGACAATAGCAAGTACAGTTGCCGTAGCAGCTGACCCAAGCGCAAAGGGGTAGTCTTTAACTGATATAAAATACCAAAGCGCCCCAGTTGCAAAAATCCCGGAGCCCCACCAAGTTATCTGAATAAGCCATTCAGGTACGGTGCGATTCATTATTCCTCACAGTGACTATCAAAAAACAAAGACTTCAGTTAACCAGCCTATCAAAGGCCTGTCTGTATAGCATTGACTTAACTATTGAAATGACTCTCCCAGAGCACTCGCAATATCTGACGCTTGAACGTGCAGACCATACATCGAGCTCGACTTATTTTTGATCTTTCGGATTCTTCGCCCCACCACCACCGGATTTGTCACCCGTAGTTCATGGCGATCTTTCAGAAGCCCCGCATTGATTGACCGAAAGATCCAATTTGGCCGCAACTGACCAGCAACGCAAGTGTCAATTTCTTCAAGGCACACCCTGACGAGCTTGACCAACGTAATCGTCTCACTCGGAGAAAAGGTTGTTGGCGATTTGTCTCCGAAATTCAGACCTGGGATGGCTGAGCGCGCCTCCCAGAATTGCTGAAGACGTGATGCGTCGTGCTTCAGGAGCTTCGAATACTCGGTCGAAAGCTCAGTGGCTCCGTGGATTACGTGGTTTCGCCTTAATCTCAGATATTTGACCGTCCTCAGTAATGAGGGCTCTATTGGCACATTATGCGTCAGCAAATACTGATTCAAGGTCTCATCAATGGGATCAGCCAGCTTAATGGGAGTTTCAGCTATATCTCCCCAGTGCTGTAAAGCAGCCTCAATGAAGAGGAGCAGTTGTTCGACTGCAAATGCGAAGCTCACTCCCAGTGAAGTATTGAGCTGAGCATCACGAAATGACAACAGGCGTGTCATAGGAATGTGTATTCGATCAGCGAACTCGTTGCTTGGGAACACTTCGCTCGTGAATTCAGTCGGACGCAACGCAGCTAGCTCCTGCCAACGAGCAGCGACATCTTCGTGCATAAACAGGGTGAGGCACAATTGGTCGTTGACGCTCGCTAACGCTCGCATGTGAACGTTGCGAAGGGGCGTTTTGGTCGGTAGCGACATTCAGAGTTCTCTTAAATCTTGGATGGTGGCTGGCTTTAGGCTGTCACGAATCGGCAGAGAACTCCCAAGGCTAGAGTCGTAGATTTCAATCGCCCCTGGTTTCGTGGCGCCTCGAACGGCCGCAAAGGGACGATTACGTTCAGTCGTGCCTATCAAGAGCAGTATCCCTCAGAGATTGAACACCCATGCTTTTTGCAAACGACGGGCGAGTAGCCGCACAGTCAGCAGATAGTAATACCGCGTCGCCTCGCTGTGTGCATTTAGGCGATGCTCAAGAAACCAATCCACATGCTTTTTCTGCCAAGCCCAAGGCGTCTGTCGCTGCCAGCGCTCTGAGATTTCTGCTTGGATGAATCTAGCCTGCCGCAAATGGCGTTGTTGTGTGGAGTGCGATCCGGTCAGCACGCCAGCCAAGAACAACTCCATATCGAATGGCTTGTTCATGTCCGCCCTCCAATGTACGCCGCGACCACGTCGATCCGACCGTGCCCAAGCTCGTAACTGATTCGCCTCCGAGCCTTGTGATCAAGCTTCCTATCTACCTGGCAACATTGGCCACCATTGATTGGCGCGGGGTGTTGGGTGATCTGCTCATAGCGCTCACATGCGAACGCTGCACGGAGCTCATGGAAGCCTCTGAGGTTGTATGCATGCAGGATGGCACGCGCAGGGCGAACGACTTCTTGCAGAACATTCAGATAGCTTTCGTGTGGCGCAATCAGGTTGCGGCTACCCGCAGGCGAAACCTGCCGTGCCGACTCGAGCGCACCTTGAACATGGTCGTTCACTGCGATCCAACGGGGCGCCGTCGCGCCGGTGCGACCGCCTTTGGTGCCATCCTGGATGTTGATCCTGCCTAGGTCGTTAGCCTCACGGCTCAGCCGTGGCAAGTCGGCTAGGATGGCCTCACGCAAGCGCATGCCGGTGGCTCGCGCCAACAGAACGATTGCAGCGGCCCGTTGCTGATGATCGCGGCAAAGTACATCGACAATCTGCTTAACCTGTTTGCGGTCTTGGCCCTGTGGCACCGAGTGTCGAATTCCGCTGCGCTGCGTACCCAACGCCTTGCTCGGACTTGGCAGTTTCACATGCTGATCACCGCGAAGCGCTGCCATGGTCCTGTTAACGCTGGATAATCGGTTTTGCGCGGTGCTGACGGCGAGATCACCGCTCTTAACAATGTCGCGCAGATACGCCGCGTAGTCGGCCAATACCTTTCGATCAATCTGCCGCGCATCATTGATACCGGGCCCCTGTTCGGAGCGGCTCCACTTTACGAATGCCCGCCACCGATCACAGTGCGCCTTGACCGTGCCGTAGTGGCCGCCACCAAACATGTCTTTCAGGGCCTGCGGCCCTGCGTAGCTCAATTGCCTGCCGTAGCCAAAATTACGACCGTCGCGCCTACCTACCAATGCCATGTCGATCACCCCATCTTCCGATCTCCAATTCTCGCCCCACGTCATCCCGCCAAGAATGCTGAGTGTTATCAGGGATAAAGGCCCCTGCGACCTGTGGGGATGTCCTTTAACGCGGGACTGGCGGCTCCTTACGACCGGGAGCACGGGCATCTCATGATCTGGCCTCCTGAACACCTTTACCGGTGGGCGGGTGGAGGCAGCACTGGCTGACGAGACCAGCGCCTGAAGATCCTGAGCCATGTGCAAGCAGCAATGCGATGACCGGGGCATGCCTGACTGTCAGTCAGGTGCAGTCCATTCCTGGCCCTGCGGCACCATCATCTACATGGCTGTTGCTGGTGACATCGGCATTTGTCACGCCGATTGTCACGAGGGGGAATGCCGCAAAGCCTTGTGCGATCAGGGCTGCAGCAGTGTTAGAAGTGCCCGTCTCTTTCCACAGAAAGAGACGGGCATAGGTTGGCGCAAAAATTTGGCCATGCGGATAGGTTGCTGCAGTGCAGCGAGGTCCGGTGTATCTGGCGCGCGAGCGCTATATGTGTAAGAGCATCCATCACATGGGTAGTGACCGGGCGAGCTGCCGGATGCGAATCGCCCTTGGAGAGAACCACCGCGAGAGCGGCGTGGCCTTGAAGGTTGGGCCACCTGGGTGCTGTCATCGACAGCGCTTGCACGGCCAGTTCTACGCCTGTGGATAAATCCGGTCAAGGGTCGAAATTCACCCCTATTTGGTACGTGAAAAGCGGTTATCCACCGGTGGAATTCCGTGGTACATCCCGGACAACGTCGTGGCCTTATAGCTCTTCAAAGTGAGGTCCATCCAAACAGGGCGGCTTTGCAGCCCTGTTTGGATGGACCCGCGTGAAAGAGCAGCCAGCGCCGATCTTTCAGACTCACCCGCGATTGAATGCGCCATGCCCATTTGGCAAGGCGGTGACGTTGTCGCCTACCGGATGGGCAAACTCATGCGGGGTGACATGGCCCGATCTGTTGGCATCGATGTAGTTACTCCACCACGCCATGATCAACCGACGCTGCTCCAGAAACTGGGCCTTATGGATGTAAGCAGCGCGCACGCGGTTACGCTCCTGATGGCTCATCTGCCGCTCAATCGCCGCGTCCGTCCATAGCCCTGATTCGAGCAAGGCACTACCAGCCATGGTCCTGAAACCATGCCCGCAGATGTCCTTGGTGGTGTCGTACCCCATATTGCGCAGCACTTGGTTAACCGTATTCTCCGACAAGGGTTTCCAGTACCTGTGGTCACCGGGCAATACGAGTTCAGAGAAGCGATTCAAGCTGCGCAGCCGTTCAAGGATCTCGATGACTTGAGGCGACAGCGGCACTATCTGAATGTCCCCACTCATCTTGGTCCCGCGTGTGGAATAGCGGACGCCTTCAATTGGCTTACGGGTATCGGGGATCTCCCACATTGCCCGTTGCAGGTCGAATTCATCCCACCGCGCAAAGCGCAGTTCACTGGACCGCACGAACACATGCAGCGTCAGCAGCACTGCGAGCCGGGTCAGCTCGCGACCGGTGTAGTTGTCAATTCGGCTCAACAATTCAGGAAGGCGGTTCAGCGAGAGCGCTGGACGGTGCACAGTGCGCGGCGCTTGAATCGAGCCGGCCAAATCGAGCGCCGGATTTTGAGTAATCTGCCACGCCCGCTTCGCACCTCGCATGATCGTTGATAGATAGTTCTGTACACGCAGCGCTACATCCATGGTGCCGCGATCCTTGATCCGCTGGGTGACCTCAAGCAGATCGTGGGTGTCGAGTTCAGCGATAGGCCGCTGGCCAATCAGTGGAAACACATGGGTGCGCAACCTGCTCAGCACCGTCTTGGCGTGGCCCTGAGTCCAGCGCCGGGACATTTCGACGTGCCACTCCAAAGCGACGGTTTCAAACAGAAGACTCGCACGCTGGGCAGCGATCTTGGCCTTCTGCTTCTCTTCCATCGGATCAAGGTTATCGAGCAACAAGGCCTTGGCCTCATCGCGCTTGGTCCTCGCGACAGCCAACGAAACGATGGGGTACTTGCCGATGATCAGCGTGCCTTCCTTGCCGTTGGGTTTGAAATACCGCAGCCGCCAGGTCTTCGAGCCACAGGGCGTGACGTAAAGGTACATACCCCCCGCCGTCGAACAGTTTGTAGGCACGATCACGCGGTTTGGCCGTACGGCATTTGAGGTCGCTGAGCGGAGTGGCTAGCCGTGGCATAGGGGTACGTTCTCCATTCAGGAAAGACGCTGTACCCCAAAAATACCCCCGGTTATTGGGGATTTAGTTGGTTCCCGACGGAGGGTCGTGGAAACGAAAAACCGGCCAAAAGTCCGGTTTAGAGAGCTTCCAAAGCATTAGGCGGAATGCAGTGGAGCTGGATGTGGTGCCGGAGACAGGAATCGAACCTGCGACCTTCGCGTTACGAGTGCGCTGCTCTACCGACTGAGCTACACCGGCGTGTAGCGCAACGTACCACTGCTCACACCCGCAACGCAAACCCCTGTTTCCGCTAGTTTAATCCCCTACCCTCAAGCCCCCTTGCAACCCTTGGGCGCCAGGTCTTCCTCGATGTCGGTAGTGCATGCCCACCCACTGGCCGAGCGCGTCAAGGTCAGTGCCTTACCCACCACATTGGCCGGCGCATCCACCAGCGTACATTCAATTTTCCCGCTGCCATCCGCCGCCTTGCCTCCGGCGGTGATCGCACAATGCGTCGTGGCAGATTGGCCACCCAGCTCGGCCACGCCCCCCACGTCTTTCCCGTCATTCAGGCGTAGGTCCATCGCCGTCTTCAGCGCGCTGATTTCCAGCAACCCGGCCGCCGCCTTGGAGCGTGCCTGGTGGTTGGTGTACATCGGTAAGGCGATGGTCGCCAGAATGCCGATGATCGCGACAACGATCATCAGTTCGATCAGGGTGATACCGCGTTGCCCTTTCATGAACGTATTTCCTTTTTCATTCGCTAACACGTTGAGGTCGGTTGCGCCCCAACCGGCAGCGGCGCAGTAGGCCTGAACAGACACCTTTTGTCACCCCTGCCCGCTTGGGCGTCATCTTCGCTGGACTACTCTAGTGAGCATCACGGACGCGCGCCCTTGCATGGACGCGGCAAGCTGTTTCCAGGCTTGTCGCACGGGCAGAAAAAGGACCTTTGCATGACTTCATCTTCACCCCTCTACCGCTGGCATGGCACCGACGCCAACGGCACGCCGGTCAGTGGCCAAACACCCGGGCGCAGCCCGGCTTATGTGCGCGCCGGGCTGATTCGCCAGGGCATCACGGTGGCCAGTTTACGGCCGGCCAGCGGGCTGACGTTCAGTTTGCCGAAGCGCCGCGAGAAGGCCGACCCGGCGGGTTTCAGCCGGCAGTTGGCGACCTTGCTCAGGGCCGGCGTGCCGCTGCTGCAGGCGTTCGAGGTGATGGGGCGCAGTGGCTGCAATGCGGCGCAGGCGGCGTTGCTGGAAAGATTGAAACACGATGTGGCCTCGGGCCTGGGGTTGGCGGATGCGTTGCAGCGTCACCCGGCATGGTTCGATGCGCTGTATTGCAACCTAGTGCGGGTGGGTGAGCAGTCTGGCACGCTCGATCGCCAGCTGGAGCAGCTGGCGGGCATGCTGGAACAGCGGCGGGCGCTGCACAAGAAGGTGCGCAAGGCGATGATCTACCCGCTTTTGCTGTTGCTGACCGGGCTGGGGGTGTCGGCCATTTTGTTGCTAGAAGTTATTCCGAAATTCGAGAGCCTGTTTGCGGGTGTAGGGGCAGCCTTGCCGGCATTTACCCAGTGGGTGATCGACTTGTCCACAGGGCTGAGTCGGTTTGCGCCGCTGTTGCTGGTGATCGCTGCGGTGTTAGGTTTTGCCGGGCGCCAAGTGTACCGACAGCATGCGCCAGCGCGCCTGTGGATATCTCGGCAGGTGCTGGGTTTGCCGGTGTTCGGCAAATTGCTGGGGCAGGCGGCGCTGGCGCGGTTTGCGCGTAGCCTGGCAACGTCCTACAGCGCCGGGGTGCCGTTGCTGGATGGGTTGGGTACGGTGGCCCGGGTAACCGGTGGCGATCTGCACGAGCAGGCGGTGTTGCGGCTGCGCCAGGGCATGGCCAATGGGCAGGGGCTGAACCAGGCGATGGCGGGTGAACCGCTGTTTCCACCGTTGCTGGTGCAGCTGACGGCCATCGGTGAATCCAGCGGCACGCTGGACCAGATGCTGGAAAAGGCCGCCAGCCATTACGAGGAACAGGTCAGCCAGGCGCTGGACCAGTTGACCAGCCTGCTGGAGCCGGCCATCGTGCTGATCCTGGGCCTGCTGGTCGGTGGCCTGGTGGTGGCGATGTACCTGCCGATCTTCCAGTTGGGTAGCTTGATCTGAACATGACTTTATGGACTTTGCTGGCAGAGCAGCCGGCGTACTTCCTCACCCTGGCCACGCTGCTCGGCCTGTTGGTGGGCAGTTTTCTCAATGTGCTGGTGTATCGGCTGCCGATCATGCTGGAGCGGCAATGGCAGCGTGAGGCACAAGAAGTGTTGGGGTTGCCGGTTACGCAGCACGAACGGTTCGACCTGTGCCTGCCCGCCTCCCGCTGCCCACATTGCGCACATCAGATTCGCGCGTGGGAGAACATTCCGGTCATCAGTTACCTGGCATTGCGCGGGCGTTGCTCAGCCTGCAAAACCCCTATCAGCCCGCGCTACCCGATGGTGGAAATCGCCAGCGCGCTGCTGTCGCTGGTGGTGGCGTGGCGTTTTGGCGCTTCGGTAGAGGCGTTGCTGGCACTTCCACTGACCTGGTGCCTGCTGGCCCTGAGCCTGATCGATGCAGAACACCAATTGCTGCCGGATGTGCTGGTGCTGCCGATGCTGTGGCTGGGGCTGATCGTCAATGCCTTCAACCTGTACGCCCCGCTAACCGACGCGCTGTTGGGCGCGGTGGCCGGGTACCTCAGCCTGTGGACGGTGTACTGGGTGTTCAAGCTGGTCACCGGCAAGGAAGGCATGGGCTATGGCGACTTCAAGCTGATGGCGCTGATCGGGGCCTGGGGTGGCTGGCAGGTGTTGCCGCTGACGTTGTTGCTGTCATCGGTGGTGGGGGCGCTTGTTGGCCTGTGCCTGCTGCGTTTGCGCAGGCATGCCATGGGCACGGCGATGCCGTTCGGGCCTTATCTGGCGATTGCGGGGTGGATTGCCGTGCTCTGGGGTGATGAAATAGTCGCCTCTTACATGCAACTGCTTGGATACTGATGGCCACTGCAGCCTTTACCCCCTGGATTCTCGGCCTTACCGGCGGCATTGGTAGCGGCAAGAGCGCCGCTGCCGAGCGCTTTGTCGAGCTTGGCGTGCACCTGGTCGATGCCGATCAGGCGGCGCGCTGGGTGGTCGAACCCGGCCGTCCGGCCTTGGCCAGCATTGTCGAGCGCTTCGGCCCGGGTGTGCTGCAGGCCGACGGCCAGCTGGATCGCGCCGCCCTGCGCCAGCTGATCTTCGCCGACCCGGCGCAGCGCAAATGGCTGGAGCAACTGCTGCACCCGTTGATCGGGCAAGAGATTTTCAGCTACCTGGCCAAGGCCCAGTCGCCGTATGCGGTATATGTGTCGCCGCTGCTGATCGAGTCGGGGCAATACCATAAGACCCAGCGCGTGCTGGTGATCGATGCGCCGCAGGAACTGCAAATAGCCCGTACCCTGGCACGGGACAACACCAGTGCCGAGCAGGTGCAGGCGATTCTGCAGGCCCAACTGGCCCGTGAGGATCGCCTGCGCCATGCCGATGACGTGGTGGTCAATGACGGCGACCTGGCCGCGCTGCATCAGCAGATTGACCGCCTGCACCACTTTTACCTGACTTTGAAAGGAGGCCAGCCATGAGCCAGCCATTGACCGTCGACTGCCCGACCTGTGGCGCACCTGTGGAATGGAACGAGAAAAGCGCGTTCCGGCCGTTTTGCTCGGACCGTTGCAAGCTGATCGACCTGGGGGCCTGGGCGGCTGAGGAACACAAGATTCCGGGGGCTGAAGAATCTGAGGATGAGCTGTATTCGGGGGACCTGGAGCCTCGGCACTAAGCGGATTTCAATGTGGCTGTGCCCGCGAACACGCCGGCACGGCCACCACACATTCACCGCTCATCCTCCTTCCAGGGCGCCTGCAAATACCTTGTGCGGTTAAAGGTTTCCAACCACTCCGGGCAAAACACCACCAGCGCACTGATCACCATGCCGTTGATGAACGCCTCGGGGAACATCATCAGCCACAGGTAGCCCACAAAGTCGCTGAGCCATTCCGGCATGGCAAAACGCCCATCCAGCCACAACACCCCTAGCGCCGCAGGCACGCAAACAAGCACAGTCAGCGCCGCAGGAAAGAACCCTGAACAAAAAATATAAACGAACAGGTTTCGCGGCTGAGCGCGCTCGACCACGATCGCGCACACTTCGGTAATCAGCACCGGCAAGCCAATCAGCAACAAGCCGTTCACCCCCAGCGCCGCCAAATCCTGCCGCCCCAGCGCCAGCAAACCGAGCTGAGCCATGAACCCACCCAGCACCGCCAGCGGCCAGTCCAGCAACAGGGTAACTGCCGTCATGCCGATGAAGTGGTAGGACACCCCGGTATCGAAATCACGCCTCACCAGCCACAACGCAAACAGACAAAACACGGTGCCAAACAACAGATGCTGCCGGCGCCGGTCGGTGAACAGTTCAACCCAGCGCACCTGGCTGACCGCCCACACCAGCAACGGCACATAACCCAGCCAACCAAGGGTAAGGGTGGTACCGGACAACACCTGCGCGCTGATCACCTGAGCAATGCCCTTTGCAGCCATGTGGATAAACCCGAGTCTACACCCATTCTCCGTTTCATTCGGCTGCGGTAGGCTGGCGCCCTCATTCGATGCAGGAAGCATTGGCCATGCCGGAAGGAATCAACCCCACCCTGCTGCTGGCAGCGGCACTCAACGCCATCATTGGCCTACTTCACCTGGCGGTGATCGCCGTTGGGCCACGCTGGTACCGTTTGTTCGGGGCGGGTGAACGTATGGCGGTAGCCGCCGAGAAGGGCCGCTGGTACCCGGCACTTGTCACTGCAGCCATCGCCTGCGTGCTGCTGGCCTGGTCGGCCTATGCGCTGTCGGCTGCCGGGGCAATCGGGCGGCTGCCGTTGCTGCTGCCAGCCATCTGCCTCATCACCCTGGTGTACCTGCTGCGCGGTCTGCTGGGGCCAAGATTGCTGGCGGGCACCGGGCGTTCGCAGCGTTTTATCGTAGTCAGTTCACTGATCTGCCTGGGCTTCGGCCTGGTGCACCTGGTCGGGCTGGTGCAGCAGTGGCCAGTGCTGGGCTGATTCCCGCGCTTAAACAGCATCTTACCGTCATCGATTAACGGCTAAGCTTGTCTGCATGGATGACTCAGACTACCTGCGCCTGCTTACCATCCAGGCCGAACAAGCCAATGCCTTTCTCTCCAACGCCCGCAAGTGGGAGCGGGAGCGTTGGGTGTGCCAGCGTCTGTTGCAGGGGCTGAACATCCCCTACCGCAGCGAAGACTTCACCCCGGCCGGCCAAGAGCCGCCAGACGTACTGTTCCGCGATGCCGCGTTCGAGGTGTTTTTCGTGCTCGACGAAGGCCGCCGGCTGAACGATGAATGGCGCGAAGAGCTGCAACGCCGGCGCAGTGCGTTTTCCCTGGCGCAGCTGGTGCGCCGCGAAGCGCGCCCCCGGCGCATCAGTGCCACCGAGTTGCTGGGGCGCCTGGCGCCGACCTTGCGCAAGAAGGCGCACAACTACCGGGAACGCGGGCTGGAGCTGAACGAGCTGGACATCATCGCCTTCGCCAGCCTCAAGCGCGAAGTGCTCGACCTCAACACCCACTTCCCGCCGCCTACCGAATACCTGCGCCAGGGCTGGCGTTCACTGTCGCTGGTGGGGCCGACCTTTGCCCGGGTGCTGTTCGCCCACCCAGACGCGCCAGACTTTTTGCGCGGTAACCTGGGCCGCAGCATCGTCTTCGATGTGGGCATCAGTCTTTGATCCAGTGCAGCGAATGTTTGCGATGGCGTACACTCGGCGCCAGGGATAGAAAGCATTATCATTTGTTTCAAGCGCTTGCGCGAACGCTGTAGCGTTTGCGCAGTCACAAACGTCTACCTGACGAGGCCCACCATGACCAGCCGCCTGAATCCGGAAGATCAGCGTCGTGTCGATGAGTATCTGCGAGCCCCCCAGCACCAAGTCGAGCGCAGGCCCTTCCGGCCGTGGCTGCTCCTTGTGCTGGTGGTGGCCGTGACCATCGGGTTGGGTCTCATCAGCCGCCTGCTAAGTGGACTGGTGCTATGAGCTGCTTCGCGCTCGCCCTCCCCTCGTGCAGTTTGCGGCCGGCCCCCTGGGCCACGAATTCCGTAAACCTTATGAGATATCCCCATGACTCATCGCATCGTGATTGTCGGCGGCGGCGCCGGCGGCCTGGAACTGGCGACCCGCCTGGGTAAAAGCCTGGGCAAGCGCAAGCAGGCCGAGATTACCTTGGTCGACGCCAACCTCACGCACATCTGGAAACCACTGCTGCACGAAGTGGCTGCCGGCTCGCTGAACTCCTCGGAAGACGAACTGAACTACGTGGCGCAGGCCAAGTGGAACCACTTCAACTTCCAGCTGGGGCGCATGAGCGGCCTGGACCGTGAAGGCAAACAGATTCAACTGGCCGCCACCCTCGATGAAGAGGGCCGCGAGCTGCTGCCTGCGCGTACCCTGGGCTACGACACCCTGGTCATTGCCGTAGGTTCCAACACCAACGACTTCGGCACCCTGGGCGCGGCGCAGCACTGCCTGTTCCTGGACACCCGCAAGCAGGCCGAGCGCTTCCACCAGCAGTTGCTCAACCACTACCTGCGCGCCCATGCCGGTGATGTGGCCAGTGAAAAAATCAGCGTCGCCATCGTCGGCGCGGGTGCTACTGGTGTGGAACTGGCGGCCGAGCTGCACCACGCCGCACACGAACTGGCAGCCTATGGCCTGGACCGCATCCAGCCCAAGGATATGCACATCACCATCATCGAGGCAGGCCCGCGCGTGCTGCCAGCGCTGCCAGAGCGCATCAGCGTGCCGGTGCACAAGACCCTGGAAAAGCTCGGCGTGAAGGTGATGACCAACGCTGCCGTCAGTGAAGTGACCGAAGACGGCCTGAAAACCAAGGACGGCGAAGTGATCCAGGCCAGCTTGAAGGTGTGGGCGGCCGGTATCCGTGCGCCGGGCTTCCTGAAAGACATCGATGGCCTGGAAACCAACCGCATCAACCAGCTGGTCGTGCGCCCTACCCTGCAAACCACCCGCGACGACAACATCTTCGCCTTCGGCGACTGCGCCGCTTGCCCGCAACCAGGCAGCGACCGCAATGTGCCGCCACGGGCCCAAGCCGCGCACCAGCAGGCTTCGATGCTGGCGCAAAGCCTTAAGGCGCGTCTGGAGAACAAGCCGCTGCCGACTTACGCGTACAAGGACTACGGCTCGCTGGTGTCGCTGTCGCGCTTCTCGGCGGTGGGCAACCTGATGGGTAACCTGATGGGCAGCGTGAAGCTGGAAGGCTGGCTGGCGCGGATGTTCTACGTGTCGCTGTACCGCATGCACCAGATGGCGTTGTACGGGTTCTTCCGTACGGCGTTGATGATGCTGGGCAGCAAGATTGGCCGGGGAACCGAGCCGCGGCTGAAGCTGCACTGATTGAAAGCCAAGGGTCGCTGATGCGGCCCTTCTTTTTGCTCGTTTACCAGCTGTTGGCCAAGCACTTTCGCCAGGCAAAAGAAAAAGGGCATCTCTTTCGAGATGCCCTTTGTTCATGGTGGGTCGTGTAGGATTCGAACCTACGACCAATTGGTTAAAAGCCAACTGCTCTACCAACTGAGCTAACGACCCAAAAATGGTCGGGGTGAGGGGATTCGAACTCCTGACATCCTGCTCCCAAAGCAGGCGCGCTACCGGACTGCGCTACACCCCGGGTCTTTCAAAAAAAAGGGCATCTCTTTGAGATGCCCTTCTTTACATGGTGGGTCGTGTAGGATTCGAACCTACGACCAATTGGTTAAAAGCCAACTGCTCTACCAACTGAGCTAACGACCCGGAAAATGGTCGGGGTGAGGGGATTCGAACTCCTGACATCCTGCTCCCAAAGCAGGCGCGCTACCGGACTGCGCTACACCCCGAGATTGGCTCCGCGACCTGGACTCGAACCAGGGACCCAATGATTAACAGTCATTTGCTCTACCGACTGAGCTATCGCGGAACTGAACTTCGGTACAACTTACCGATTTGCTACTCCGAAGAGCGTGTTCGCTTCGGACTCTTTGGCTTCTTCGCTTTCGCGTTGTCGCTGCTGAGGCCGGCTATTCTACATTCTTCGTTTTGCTTGTCAACCACTTTTTTTCAGTCAACTTACTGATTTGTAAGTTGTTTTGCGGTCACCGATGTCGCTGGTGGTTCGCTTAGTGCCTGACAACGCGGCGTATATTAGGGGCACTCGGAAATTGATGCAAGCAAAAATTTCAAAAATTTCAGCAGGTTATCCAGAATATCCGCGAAACCCCGATTTTACTGGGGCCGGTATAGGTTAACGGCCAAAAAAAGCCCCGCAAATGCGGGGCTCATGGTGCAACAGAATCAGCCAAAGACGATTTCGTCGCCTTCCACCTTGGCGGTGATCGCCGTACCCGGCAAGAACTTGCCCGCCAGAATCAGCTGCGCCAGCGGGTTTTCGATCCAGCGCTGGATGGCACGCTTCAGCGGCCGTGCGCCGTACACCGGGTCGTAACCCACTGCAATCAGCTTGTCCAACGCCTCCGGGCTCAGGCTCAGCGACAGTTCGCGTTCCAGCAAGCGGCTGCGCAGGCGGCCCAGCTGGATTTCGGTAATGCCGGCAATCTGCTCGCGGCCCAGTGGTTCGAACACCACCACTTCGTCGATACGGTTGATGAACTCTGGGCGGAAGTGCGAACCCACCGCATCCATCACCGCTGCACGCTGCGCTTCGCGGTCGCCCACCAGTTCCTGGATCTGCGCCGAACCCAGGTTGGAGGTCATCACGATCACGGTGTTGCGGAAGTCTACCGTGCGCCCGTGGCTGTCGGTCAGACGGCCGTCTTCCAGCACCTGCAACAGCACGTTGAACACATCCGGGTGGGCTTTCTCCACCTCATCCAGCAGCACCACCGAGTAAGGCTTGCGCCGTACGGCCTCGGTCAGGTAACCGCCCTCTTCGTAGCCGACGTAGCCTGGTGGTGCACCGATCAGGCGAGCCACGGAGTGTTTCTCCATGAACTCGGACATGTCGATACGCACCATGGCCTCTTCGGTGTCGAACAGGAACTCGGCCAGCGCCTTGCACAGCTCGGTCTTGCCCACACCGGTCGGGCCGAGGAACAGGAACGAGCCACTTGGCCGGTTAGGGTCGGACAGCCCGGCACGCGAGCGGCGCACGGCGTTGGCCACGGCGGTTACCGCCTCGCCCTGGCCAATCACGCGCTGGTGCAGCAGCTCTTCCATTTTCAGCAGCTTTTCGCGCTCGCCTTCGAGCATCTTGGCCACCGGAATACCGGTCCACTTCGATACCACTTCGGCAATTTCTTCCTCGGTCACCTTGTTGCGCAGCAACTGATTCTCGGTCTTGCCGTGCTGATCGACCATCTGCAGGCTGCGCTCCAGGTCCGGGATTACCCCGTACTGCAGTTCGGCCATGCGGCTCAGGTCGCCTTTGCGACGGGCTGTTTCCAGCTCTTGGCGGGCCTGCTCGATCTTTTGCTGGATCTGCGCCGAGCCCTGCACTTCGGCCTTCTCCGACGCCCAGATTTCTTCCAGGTCGGAATACTCACGCTCCAGCCGCTCGATTTCTTCGGTCAGCTTTTCCAGGCGTTTTTTCGCCGCCTCGTCTTCTTCTTTCTTCAGCGCCTGCGATTCCACCTTCAACTGGATCAGGCGGCGATCAAGGCGGTCGAGCACTTCCGGCTTGGAGTCGATCTCCATGCGGATGCGGCTGGCGGCTTCGTCGATCAGGTCGATGGCCTTGTCGGGCAGCTGGCGATCAGTGATGTAGCGGTGGCTGAGCTTGGCCGCAGCGATAATGGCGCCGTCAGTGATGGCCACCTTGTGGTGCACTTCATAGCGCTCTTTCAGGCCACGCAGAATGGCAATGGTGTCTTCTTCGCTCGGCTCTTCTACCAGCACCTTCTGGAAGCGGCGCTCCAGCGCAGCGTCCTTCTCGATGAACTGGCGGTACTCGTTAAGCGTGGTAGCGCCAACGCAGTGCAGTTCGCCACGGGCCAAGGCTGGCTTGAGCATGTTGCCGGCGTCCATGGCGCCCTCGCCTTTGCCGGCGCCGACCATGGTGTGCAGTTCGTCAATGAACAGGATGATCTGGCCTTCCTGCTTGGACAGCTCGTTCAGCAGGCCTTTCAAACGCTCTTCGAACTCGCCACGGTACTTGGCACCGGCAATCAGCGCGCCCATGTCCAGCGCCAGCAGGCGCTTGCCTTTGAGGCCGTCGGGCACTTCACCGTTGATGATGCGCTGGGCCAGGCCTTCGGCGATGGCGGTCTTACCCACGCCAGGCTCACCGATCAGCACCGGGTTGTTCTTGGTGCGGCGTTGCAGCACCTGCACGGTACGGCGGATTTCATCGTCACGGCCAATCACCGGGTCCAGCTTGCCTTCTTCGGCACGCTTGGTCAGGTCGACGGTGTACTTGTCCAGCGCCTGACGCGACTCTTCGGCGTTGGCATCATTCACTGCCGCGCCGCCGCGCAGGTTGTTGATGGCATTTTCCAGGGCCTTCTTGGTCACACCCTGGCTCAGCAGCAGTTTGCCGAGCTTGCTGTTCTCGTCCATGGCGGCCAACAGCACCAGCTCGCTGGAAATGAACTGGTCGCCCTTCTGCTGGGCCAGGCGGTCGGCCTGGTTGAGCAGGCGCGCCAGGTCCTGCGACATGTTCACGTCACCGGTGGGGTTCTGGATTTTCGGCAGCTGGTCGAGCTCTTTCACCAGCCCCTGGCGCAGGCTGTTGATGTCGAAGCCAACCTGCATCAGCAGGGGCTTGATGGAGCCGCCCTGCTGTTCGAGCAGTGCCTGCAGCAGGTGCACGGGCTCGATGGCGGGGTGGTCCATGCCAACGGCCAGGGATTGGGCATCGGATATTGCAAGTTGCAGCTTGCTGGTCAAACGGTCTATTCGCATGGTGTACCTTCCTTTAAAGGGCAGGTCGGAGCGATGGACAGCGCCTGTTTATGAAGAAACCTGCCTGAGATGACCTTATAGATAAGGCTGATTCTGGAAGATTCAAGCGTAGCGGGGTTGACCAAGGTCAACCTGTTGGATTGTCGCTGGGGCATTCGCGGGTAAACCCGCGAAGAGACCGGTACAGGCTAGCGCGGGTCCAGCCAGACCAACGATGCAAACCGCCCACCCTGCGGGGTACGGCGATAAGAGAAGAACCGCGCATCGCTGACCGTGCACAATCCGCCACCATACACAGCGGTCACCCCACGTGCAGCCAGGCGAATACGCGCCAGCTCGTAGATATCCGCCATCAACTTGCCCGGCCGCTCACCCTCGACAAAAGCACGGACCGCTTCCGGATGCACCGCCGTAAAGGCATCACGCACTTCCAGCCCTACTTCGAAGGCCTGCGGGCCAATGGCCGGTCCCAACCACACCAGCACCTCTTCTGGCGGCAGCGCCAGGCGGTCCAGCGTGGCTTCCAGCACGCCACCGGCCAACCCGCGCCAGCCCGCATGCGCGGCTGCCACGCGCGTCCCCGCCCGGTCGCAGAACAGCGCAGGCAGGCAATCGGCAGTCATCACGGTGCAGGCAATGCCTGGCTGGTCGGTCCAGCTGGCGTCGGCCTCGGCCACCACAGCCGGGTCGGCATCCGCCACCACGAGGCCATGCACCTGCTTGAGCCAGGCCGGCTGGATGGCGAACGCGTCGCTCAGCCGGCGGCGGTTTTCGGCGACCGCCGCAGGGGCATCCCCTACGTGGTCGCCAAGGTTGAAGGTTTCGTAGGGCGGCAGGCTGACGCCGCCCTGACGGGTGGTGACACAGGCGCGAACCGAGGCCGGGGCCGGCCAGTCGGGGAACAACAGCGACTGCGTCAGGCCACTCATCCGATAAAGCTCTCGCGGTCTTCGTTCAGCAGCGTCAGCAACCAGAGGAAGTCATCCGGCAGTGGCGATTCCCACTTCATGACTTCACCGGTAATCGGGTGGGCCAAGGCGAGGAAACGCGCATGCAGTGCCTGGCGCGGGAAGGTTTTCACCGCCTCGACCATGGTTGGGCTGGCGGCCGGCGGAATGCGGAAGCGCCCACCGTACGTCTGATCACCCACCAGCGGGAAGCCGACATGGGCCATGTGCACGCGAATCTGGTGAGTACGGCCGGTTTCCAGCTTGACCCGCAAATGGGTGTGCGAGCGGAAGCGCTTGAGCACACGGTAGTGGCTGACCGCCGGCTTGCCGCCGTCGGTGACGGCCATGCGCTGGCGCATACCGCCGTGGCGGCCGATCGGGGCATCGATCTTGCCACCGGACGTCACCACGCCAATCACGATGCACTCATAGATGCGGCTGACTTTGCGGGCTTGCATCTGCTCAACCAGCTTGGTCTGCGCTTGCAAGGTCTTGGCCACCACCATCAGGCCCGTGGTGTCTTTATCCAGGCGATGAACGATACCGGCACGCGGCACGTTGATGATGTCTGGCACGTGGTGCAGCAGCGCATTGAGCAGGGTGCCGCTGGCATGGCCGGCGGCCGGGTGCACAACCAGGCCCGCAGGCTTGTTGATCACCAGGATGTGGTCGTCTTCATAGACGATATCCAGCGCGATGTCTTCTGCGATCCACTCGCCCTGGGCCTCTTGCTCGGCCTCCAGCGCAAGCACTGAGCCACCATAAACGGTATCGCGAGGGCGCACGACGGCGCCATCGACCGTCAGGCGGCCTTCTTTGATCCACGTAGTAAGCCGCGAACGCGAGTACTCGGCGAACAATTGGGCGGCGACCTGGTCGAGGCGTTGACCGCCCAGATCGGACGGTACCTCTGCGCTAAGTTGAATGATCTCGGACATGCTCGATTCGGCGGGCGCACAGCCTTTGGTTTCGGCTGCGAGCTTGTGGTTAAATACGGCTTCTTTTGTCCCGGGGTTGGCCGGGGCGCTCATCATAACAGGACGGCACCGCCCAAGACAGCGGCCGTCAAAGGGACGCAAGCCGCCATGCAAGTGAAACACCTGCTGCTGATCGCCATCCTCGGGCTTACCGCGGCCTGTTCCTCTAATAAAGAGGTCATTGACGAGAACCTCAGCGAAGCCGAGCTGTACCAGCAGGCGCAAGCTGACCTGGACAACTCCAGCTACACCAGCGCCGTGAACAAGCTCAAGGCCCTGGAATCGCGCTACCCGTTCGGCCGCTATGCCGACCAGGCGCAGCTCGAGTTGATCTACGCCAACTACAAGAACTCCGAGCCCGAGGCTGCCAAGTCGGCTGCGGAGCGCTTCATCCGCCTGCACCCGCAGCACCCGAACGTGGATTACGCCTACTACCTCAAGGGCCTGACCTCGTTCGACCAGGACCGTGGCCTGCTGGCGCGTTTCCTGCCGCTGGACATGACCAAGCGTGACCCGGGTGCCGCCCGCGACTCGTACAACGAGTTCGCCCAGCTGACCAGCCGCTTCCCCAACAGCCGCTACGCGCCAGACGCCAAGCAGCGCATGATCTACCTGCGCAACCTGCTGGCCTCGTATGAAATCCACGTGGCCGATTACTACCTGAGCCGCCAGGCTTATGTGGCCGCCGCCAACCGTGGCCGCTACGTGGTCGAAAACTTCCAGGAAACCCCCTCGGTCGGTGACGGCCTGGCGGTGATGGTCGAGTCGTACCAGAAGATGCACCTGGACGAACTGGCCGCCAGCAGCCTGGAAACCCTCAAGCTCAACTACCCGGACCACCCGAGCCTGGTCGATGGCGAGTTCCAGCCCAAGCAGACCGAGTCTGACGGCCGTGGCTGGCTGTCCAAGGCCACCCTGGGCCTGATCGAAACCGATACCCCGCTGCCGCCGGGCGAAACCCGCGCCAACCAGGACGTGGTCAAGCAGTTCCAGGACGCCCGCGACGAGATGCCGCAAGAGCTGCTGCCGAAGGACGAGAACGGCGACCCGATCGTGCCGGAAGGCCCGAAAGAAGCCGAGAAAGACCGCTCCTGGTTCAGCTACATGACCTTTGGTCTGTTTGACTGACACACAGCGGTAAATGAAAGGGAGGCCTTGGGCCTCCCTTTTTTATTGGCCGCGTCCTAGACTGTCGGCTTCTTCAACCGACAAGCTGGACACCATGGTTCGCCTACTTTTCTGGATCGCCCTGATCGCCGCCGCGTTCTGGCTGTGGCGCAAGTTCAAAGTCAGCCAGCAGTCGCACCCCGAGGCGAAGCTGGATGCACCGCTGAAGATGGTGCGCTGTGCCCATTGTGGCGTGCATTTGCCCAACGACCGGGCGCTGCAGCAGGGCAATGAGTGGTATTGCAGCCAGGCACACCTGCAACAAGGCCCTGGTCGCCAAGGCTGAGCCAGTATCACCTGAATCCCTTCGCGGGCATGCCCGCGAAGAGGCCTGTGAACCCTGCATCACTTATCCCTCCCCGACCCTTTCACACCAATTACGACCCCTCCCCCGACGCCAGCATTGACCCATCCCGGTAAAATTCGCTAAATCCTATTTATCCGCATAAATATGAAAAATAGCGAAATGCTCAAACCCAAACGCAAGCGCCAGAAGCTGTCCGATGTGATCGTCGAATCGGTCAAGCGCTCGATCGTCACCGAAGCGCTGCACCCCGGTGACCGCCTGCCCACCGAGCGTGAGCTGATGGAGCATTTCGAGTGTTCCAAGGGCACCGCCCGCGAAGCGCTCAAGGCGCTGGAGGTCGAAGGGCTGGTCAGTACCCGTACCGGCCCGACCGGCGGCGCCTACCTCAATGAAGTAGGTACCGAGCCGGCCAGCCGCGCGCTGCGCAATTACCTGCACTTCCAGCACCTGGACGGCGAGCAGGTTTACCAGCTGCGCAAAGTCATCGAGGTAGAGCTGGCGGTGTCGGTGATGGGCAAGCTGAGCGAAGCCGACTACGCCGCGCTGCAAGCCAACATCGACTTCTGCAGCGCACCGGAAGACAGCGAGGAAGGCCAGCGCGAGCAGCGCCTGGCAGAGCTGGAGTTCCACACCCTGCTGGCCGACCGTTGCCCGAACCCGTTGCTGCGGTTCATGGCGGTGTTCCTCAACGACCTGCTGCGCGACCTGGTGGTGCTGAAAAAGGCCTACCTGCCCAAGCGCCAGCAGTTCGCCGCCGCCAACATCGACTACCACAAGCAACTGCTGACCGCCCTGCGCGCCAGCGACGAACCCGCTGTACGCCGGCTGATGCATGAACACATGTGCGACGCCGAGCACCACATGACCGCGCTGGAAGGCGAGGTTGCCCGCAACTTCCTGCTGGAGTTCGACCACCACCACTGATGCGCCTGGAAAGAGGCCTGCACACAGGCCCGGCCGTACCCGCTTTGTCATTGCCACTCCTGCCTAATAACCACAACCAAGGAGTTACTCATGCAAAGACGTACCCTGCTCAAGGCAGGCCTTGCCCTGGGTGCCTTAGGTAGCCTCCCCTTGGGAGCGCTCCGGGCATTCGCCGACCAACCGCTGACCTTCTATGGGCTCAAGTCCATGTCGGGCGCCTTCGCCAGCTACGGCAAGTACGCCGACATGGGGTCGCGCCTGGCCATCGCCGAGTACCCGCAGCTGCTCGGCCACCCGCTCAAGTACAAGGTCATCGACACCGAAGGCAACGCCGGCAAGGCGGTGCGCAAGGTACAGGAAGCCATCGGCCAGGATGGCGCACGCTTCTTCCAGGGCTGCACCCTGTCGTCTTCGGCACTGGCGGTGTCGAAGGAAATCCACAAAGCCGGCGGCGTGTTCATGACGCCCGTGGGCGCCGACGAAATCACCGGTAAAGACTGTAACGCATCGACCTTTCGCTGGTCGGTGCCCACCTACGGCGCCATCCGCGAAACCCTGGTGCCCATGATCCGCCAGCTGCCCCAGGCCAAGCGCTGGTACACCATCACCCCGCAATACGTGTTCGGCGACGCCCTGCTGGATAACGCCCGCAAGGTGTTCGCCGAGCTTGGTGTGGAACACATCGGCAACAGCTACCACTCGCTGCAGGAACAGGAGTTCTCCGGCTACCTCACCAACGCCATCGCCGCCAAACCCGATGTGCTGGTGCTGCTCAACTTCGGCAGCCAGGCCTCCAACGCCCTGCGCCAGGCCGTCAACTTCGGC
Organism: Pseudomonas sp. OG7; assembly: GCF_014192825.1. NCBI lineage: Bacteria > Pseudomonadati > Pseudomonadota > Gammaproteobacteria > Pseudomonadales > Pseudomonadaceae > Pseudomonas > Pseudomonas sp. OG7. The sequence goes on from NZ_JACHYK010000003.1 coordinate 542,358, forward strand.
ATCAAGGACCGCATGAAAGTGCTGATGGTGTGGTCTGCCGGCCTCGACCAGTTTCAGGAGCTGGGCAGCGACGTGCTCGAAGGCGTGTACCTGGGTGCCCAGTACTGGCACCAGGTCGATACACCGCTGAACAAGCAACTGGTTGCCGCAACCCGCAAGGCCTATGGCATCAACCCCAACTACCCGCTGGCTGCCGACTATATCGGCACCAAGGTCATGCTCGAAGCCATCGTCAAGGCCGGCAGCCTGGAGGGCGCCGCCGTGTCGGCGGCATTGCAGGGCATGCGCTTCCAGGGCCCGACCGGCGAAGAACTGATCCGCCCTGGCGACCATCAGGTACTCAAGGATTACTACCTGCTGCGCGGCAAGCCCCAGGGGCAGATGCGCGACGAGGACGACCTGGCCGAAGTCATCAGCTCAGGCCGTTCGTTCGTCGAGGTCGACCACACCGGTTGCGCCCTGGCCTGAAGCCGCGGCGTTAGTCACACACACTCGTACAGGCAGCCGCACCGCGCGCTGTCGAGGGCACGCTCATGCTCGATTTGTACCTGTTCCAACTGCTCAACGGCCTGGGCCTGGGGATGATCTACTTCCTCATCGCCGTGGGCCTGACGATCATTTTCGGCCTGCTCAACTTCGTCAACTTCGCCCACGGCGCGTTCTTCTTGCTGGGCGCCTACCTGTGCTACACCGCCGTGGCCATCACCGGCAACTTCTGGCTGGCACTGCTGATTGCACCGCTGGTGGTGGCCGCCCTGGCCTGGGCGGTCGAGCGCCTGTTGATCAAGCGCATCTACCACCTGCCGCACACCTTCCAGATCCTCGTCACCCTCGGCATCGCACTGATCATCCAGGAAGCCTCAGTGCTGATCTGGGGCCCGGTGGGCAAGAACATTGCCGTACCGCCCGAGCTGCGCGGGGTGCTGATCCTCGGGGACTTCATCTACCCCTACTACCGCCTGTTCCTGATCGGTTTCGCCGCGCTGATCGGCCTTGGCCTGTGGCTGCTGCTGGAGCGCACCCGCTTCGGCGCACTGGTGCGGGCCGGTAGCGAAAGCACCGAGACCGTGTCGCTGCTGGGCACCAACATTTTCCGCCTGTTTTCCCTGACCTTCGCCCTGGGCGTGGGCCTGGCCGGCGTGGCGGGTGTGCTGTTCGCCCCGCTACGGGGTGCGCAACCCTTCGTCGGCCCGGAAATTCTCGGCATTGCCTTCGTGGTGGTGGTAATCGGCGGCATGGGCTCGTTCGGCGGTGCGCTGGTTGGCGGCCTGCTGGTAGGTGTGGTGCAAAGCATGATGACCAGCCTCTGGCCGCAAGGCGCCAGCCTGATGATCTACGGCGCCATGGCCGCCGTGATTCTGGTCCGTCCCTATGGCCTGTTCGGGAGAGCCTGATATGAGCGAGAAAAATCCATTGCCAGTCGCCAAAGGCCGCGCCCCGGCGCTGCTGTTGCTGGTGGTTGCCAGCCTGGTGGCACTGCCACTGTTGCTGCCGTCGGCCACCTTGGCCACCGAGATCCTGATCTTTGCTCTGGCCGCGCTGGCCTGCAACCTGCTGCTCGGCTACACCGGCCTGCTGTCGTTCGGCCAGGGCATCTTCTTTGGCGTGGGTGCCTATGGCGCGGCGCTGCTGATGATCCACCTGCAGTGGGGCATGTTCGCCGCGCTACTGGGTGCCGCCGTGTTCGGTGCCTTCCTGGCATTGCTGGTGGGCGCACTGGCGATTCGCCGCACCGGCATCTACTTCGTCATGTTGACCCTGGCCTTCAGCCAGATGGCCTACTTCCTGGCCTACACCCTCAGCGGCTGGACCGGCGGTGACAACGGCCTGCTCGATGTGCCCCGGCCGAACATCGAAATCGCCGGCCATGTGCTGGTCGACCTGGCCGACCCGCGGCACTTCTATGTGTTTGTGGCGGTGCTGTTCCTGCTGATCTTCGCCGCAGCCCTGCGGGTCATCCGCTCGCCGTTCGGCAGCACCCTGCTGGCCATCCGCGAGAACGAAACCCGCGCCGCGGCCATCGGCTACGACACCCGCCACTTCAAGATCCTGGTGTTCATGCTGTCGGGCGCCATCACCGGTATCGCCGGGGCGCTGTACGCCATGCTGCTGCACTTTGCACCGCTGTCGAACATCGACCTGATGATGAGCGAGAACATCCTCATCATGACTATCGTCGGCGGGACCGGCTCGCTGTTCGGCTCGCTGCTGGGGGCCGGCGCCATCGTGCTGCTGGGCGACGTGCTGTCGGAGCTGTGGCCACGCTGGCTGATGCTGCTGGGGGTCATCCTGATCCTCGTCGTGGTGTTCATGCGTGGCGGCCTGTGGGGTGGCCTGGCCGAACTGGGCAAACGCCTGCTGGCCACCCGCAATGCCAATGACAAACCTCAGGCCAAGACCAAGGAGACCCTGTGATGAGCGACTACCTCCTGGAAACCCGCCAGCTGGAGCTGGCCTACGGGCCGTTCAAGGCGGTTGCGGGCGTTGACCTGAAAGTGCGCGCCGGCACCATCCACACCATCATCGGCCCCAACGGCGCCGGCAAGACCAGCCTGTTCCACTGCCTGACCGGCGAACGCCAGGCCACCGCAGGCAAGATCCTGTTCAACGGCCAGGACATCATCCGCAAGCCATCCCACGGGCGGGTGGCGCTGGGCATGGCCCGTTCGTTCCAGCTCACCAGCCTGTTCCAGAACCTGTCCGTGCGCGAAAACCTGCGCCTGGCCGCCCAAGGCCGTGATGGCCTGGGCGCGCTCAACTTCTGGCGCAGTGTCGAGCACAAGCGCAGCCACTGGAACACCGCCGACCAGGTGCTGGAGCGCCTGAAACTGAGCGCCCGCGCCGAAACCCTGGCCGGTGAGCTGTCGCACGGCCAGCAACGGGTACTGGAAGTGGGCATGTCGATCTGCGCCAAGCCCACCCTGCTGATGCTCGACGAGCCCACCTCGGGCATGGGTATCGACGACATCCCGGTAATGACCGACCTGATCAGCGACCTTGGCCGCGACCATACCGTGCTGCTGATAGAGCACAACATGAGCATCGTCATGTCGATCAGCCAGCGCATCACGGTGATGAGCCACGGCCAGATTCTGGTCGAGGGTACCCCTGAACAGGTGCGCAACGACGAGCGCGTACGCACCGCTTACCTTGGAGAGGCTGCCTGATGCTCAACGTCGATTCGATCCACGCCTACTACGACAAGAGCCATGTCCTCGAAGGGGTTTCGCTCAAGGTCGAGGCCGGCGAGCTGGTAACCCTGCTTGGGCGCAACGGTGCCGGCAAGACCACCACCTTGCGCAGTATCCTCGGCATCGTCCGCCCACGGCAGGGGCAGATCAGCTTCAACGGCCAGCCGCTGGTGGGCCGCGAAATTTTCGATATCGCCCGGCTCGGCATTGCCCTGGTGCCCGAACACCGCGGCATCTTCCGCCAGCTCAGCGTCGAGGAGAACCTGAAAATTGCCGTGCGCAAAACCAGCCGCTGGCAGCTGGAAGACGTCTACAGCATGTTCCCACGGCTCATGGAGCGCCGCCGCAATGGTGGTTTCGCGCTGTCCGGTGGCGAGCAGCAGATGCTGGCCATCGCCCGCGCCCTGCTCAACGGCCCCAAGCTGCTGATCCTCGATGAACCCACCGAAGGCCTCGCCCCGGTGATTGTCGACGAGCTGGTGAAGATCTTGCGGCGCATCAAGGACGAGGGCCTGTCGATCCTGCTGGTGGAACAGAACCTGATGGTCTGCGATGCCCTTGCCGACCGCCATTACGTGCTGGAGCAGGGCCGGGTCGCTTACCAGGGCAGCGCGGCGCAGTTCCGTGAGGACCCGAGCATCAAGAACCGTTACCTGGCCCTGAGCGCCTGAAAGGAGAACGCCCATGAACACCCGCATCGATCCCTCACAGCACCTGCTCGGCCAAGGTTCGCAGGTCAACCGCGAGCGCCTGTGGCAATCGCTGATGGACCTGGCCCTGCTCGGCGCCACCGCCAAGGGCGGCGTATGCCGCCTGGCGCTGACCGACCTCGACCGCCAGGCCCGCGACCTGTTCGTGCGCTGGTGCGAAGATGCCGGCTGCACCGTCAGCATCGACGCCATCGGCAACATCTTCGCCCGCCGCCCCGGCCGCAACCCTGCCCTGCCACCCGTGATGACCGGCAGCCACATCGACACCCAACCCACCGGCGGCAAGTTCGATGGCTGCTATGGCGTCATGGCTGGCCTCGAAGTGATCCGCACCCTGAACGATCTCGGCCTGACCACCGAAGCGCCCTTGGAAGTGGTGGTGTGGACCAACGAAGAAGGCTCGCGCTTCCCGCCCTGCATGATGGGCTCGGGTGTGTTCGCCGGTAAGTTCGACCTGCAGGAAACCCTTGATAAGGTCGACGATCAGGGCCTGTCGGTCGGCGCCGAGCTGCAGCGCATTGGGTACGCCGGCCCGCGTGTGCCCACCGGGCATCCCGTCGGTGCCTACTTCGAAGCACATATCGAGCAGGGCCCGGTGCTGGAAGACCAGCGCACCACCATCGGTGTTGTCCAGGGCTGCCTGGGCCAGAAATGGTTCGATCTGGTGCTGACCGGTGTCGAGGCCCATGCCGGCCCCACCCCGATGCACCTGCGCAAGGACGCCCTGGTTGGCGCGGCCGAGGTGGTGGCTGCGGTCAACCGCGTGGCCCACGCCCACCAGCCGCATGCCTGCGGCACGGTCGGCTGCCTGACCCTGCACCCGGGCTCGCGCAACGTCATCCCCGGCCAGGTGCACATGACCATCGACTTGCGCCACCTCGACCCCGGACACCTCGCTGCCATGGTCAGCGAAGTACGCACGGCCATCGAAAGCAGCACGGCCAGGCACGGGCTGAGCTACCAGCTGACCCCCACCGCCGACTTCCCGCCACTGTATTTCGCCGAGCAGTGCGTAGACGCCGTGCGCCAGGGCGCACGCACGCTGGGGCTGAGCCATATGGATATCGTCAGTGGCGCCGGTCACGATGCCATCTTCCTCGCCGAGCTGGGCCCGGCCGGGATGATCTTCGTGCCATGCGAGGGTGGCATCAGCCACAACGAAATCGAAAATGCCGCGCCGCAGGACCTGGCCGACGGCTGTGACGTCCTGCTGCGTGCCATGTTCCAGGCCGCCAACCCGGGAGCCCGTTGAGATGACCCAGAAAACCGAGTTGGGTGAGTTCACCGCCGTCGAATTGCTCGAACTGTACCAGCGCCGTGAGCTGTCGCCGGTCGAGGTGATCGACGACGTGTTAGCGCGCATCGACCTGCACAACCCGGCGGTAAACGCCTTCTGCCATGTCGACGGTGAAGGTGCTCGCGCCGCCGCCCGCGCCAGCGAGCAGCGCTGGCAACGGGGCGAGCCCTGTGGCCGGCTGGATGGCGTACCCGCCTCGATAAAGGACCTGACCCTGACCCGTGGCATGCCGACCCGCAAGGGGTCACGCACCACCTCCGGCGCAGGGCCATGGGACGTCGATGCCCCCTTCACCGCGTTCATGCGTGAAGCCGGCGCAGTGCTGGTGGGCAAAACCACCACGCCGGAGTTCGGCTGGAAGGGGGTGACAGACAACCCGCTGTACGGCATCACCCGCAACCCCTGGGATACAAGGCTGACTGCCGGAGGCTCGTCGGGGGGAGCTGCGGCCGCCGCCGCACTGAACCTGGGGGTGCTGCACCAGGGTAGCGATGCCGGGGGCTCGATTCGTATCCCGTGTGCCTTTACCGGCACCTTCGGCATCAAACCGACCTTCGGCTATGTGCCGCAATGGCCGGCCAGCGCCATGACCGTGCTGTCGCACCTGGGGCCGATGACGCGCACCGTAGACGACGCGGTACTGATGCTCGACTGCGTCGCCCGCCCCGATGCCCGTGACGGGCTGTCCGGTGCACCACGGCAGGCGCCGTGGATGGGCCAGCAGCTAGACCTGAGCGGCCTGCGCATCGCCTACAGTGCCAACTTCGGTTACGTGCAGGTCGACCCGCAAATCCAGGCACTGGTGGCGCAAGCAGTGCAGCGCCTGGTACGGCTGGGCGCGCAGTTGGAAGAGGTGGACCCGGGATTCAACGACCCGCTGGAAACCTTCAATACCCTGTGGTTTGCCGGCGCGGCGCGGTTAGCCAGTGCCTTGAGCGATGAACAGCGAACGTTGCTTGACCCCGGGCTACGCTGGATTGCCGAGCAAGGCGCAAAGATCGGCCTTGGCGAATACACCCAGGCGCTGGAGGCACGGGCGGCGCTGATTGCGCAGATGAATGCCTTCCACCAGCGCTATGACGTGCTGGTATCGCCGATGCTGCCGCTGGTGGCATTCGAAGCCGGGCACAACGTGCCGCCTGGGTCGGGGATGGCGCAGTGGATGGAGTGGACGCCCTTCAGCTATCCCTTCAACCTGACCCAGCAGCCGGCGGCTTCGGTGCCTTGTGGGTTTACCCGCGAAGGATTACCGGTGGGGCTGCAGGTGGTGGCCGGGCGCTTTGCCGATGAGCAGGTGCTGCGGGTGTGCAAGGTGTATGAGCAGCATTACCCGAGCCGGCACTTGCAGGCACCGCGTTGACATTCCGGGGCTGCAAAGCAGCCCCGGCAATCTCAGCCCAAACGCCCTTCTGGCGCATATGGCGCCGGGTCGATGATCGGCTCGGCCCCTGTCAATAAGTCAGTAAACAGCTGACACGAAGCCGGCGCCAGCACCAGCCCGTTGCGGTAATGCCCGCAGTTCAGCCACAACCCCGCATGCCCTGGCACCGGCCCGATATACGGAATGCCTTCCGGCGACCCCGGCCGCAGTCCCGCCCAGTGTCCAACCACGGTGGCCCCCTCAAGCTCAGGCAACAACTCCACCGCCGATGCCTTCAGGCTTTCCAGCGCATCCCCGGTCGGGGTTTTGTCATACCCGGCATGTTCCAGCGTACTGCCCACCAGAATGTGCCCATCGCGACGCGGGATCGCATAGCGCCCCTTGGCCAGCACCATGCTCGGCAAGAAGTCTTCGGCGCATTTGAACAGGATCATCTGGCCCTTCACCGGCTCCACCGGCAGCTCGAGGCCAAGGGTACGCAAGAGGTCGCCACTCCAGGCGCCCGCACTGAGCACCACCTCATCGGCCGGCAGCACGCCATCAGCCGTCTGCACACCGGTCACACGCCCGTCTTGCTGAACGAAGCCGGTGATCTGACAGTGTTCGCGCAGGGTTACGTTCGGCAGCGCCAGCAACGCCGCCTTCAGCGACTTGACCAAGCGCGGGTTACGCACATTGGCCACGCCAGCCATGTAGATGGCGCGCTTGAAGCCCGGGCCCAGCACCGGCACCGCATCATAGGCCGCCGAGATATCCACGGCACTTAGCGGCCGCTGTTCGCGCTCGGCCCAGGCCAGCGCTTCGGCCTCGTCGTCCAGGTCCAGCCAGTACAGGCCAGTGGTGTGCACTTCGGGGTCGACGCCGGTGCTGGCGAACAAACGCTCGCCCAGCTGTGGATAAAAGTCCTGCGACCAGTGCGCCAGGGCGGTCACCGCCGGGCTGTAGCGCCACGGGTACAGCGGCGAAACAATGCCGCCACCGGCCCACGACGACTCACGGCCGACCTCGCCCTGGTCACACACCACGACCTGCCCAACCTTCGCCGCCAGGTTGAACGCCGTCAGCAGGCCGATGACCCCGCCGCCGACCACCACTACTTGCTTGCTCATCTGTCGATCCAACACCTGAAGTAAAACCGCGATGCACGGGGCATCATTCAACCTTCAGCTTCCCCAGCAGTGGGCGCCATGTTCAACAGCACCCGGATTGCGCTGCACACCGGCCTGGTCAAGCTGGAAGTCGCCACAGCCATCCTGCGCCATCAGCCCATGCGGCAGCCGCCGGGCGCGCAGCGTGAAGGTGTCGCTGTCACGCTGGGCCTGCAGGCTGTAATAGCGGGTGCCGTCGGGCAAGGCCGGGTCGCCTTCGGCGTATTGGCCGGTGCGCACGCGGTGGCGCTCCAGGCGCAAGGCGGCATCGTGCAGCAGGCCAACCACTTCGCTGCGCGCGGCTCGCCGAAGCTGGTCGCTGTAACTGGGGTAGGCAATGGCTGCCAGAATGCCGGTCACGGCCAGCACAATCAACAACTCGATCAGGCTCAAGCCTTGCTGCATGTCAGTCTCCTCTGAGTCTTTGGCGCCAGGTGATGCGCTGGATTGTGTCGCCGGCCACGGCGTAGACGGCTTCCAGTACTTGCCGGGCTTGTGCTTGCTGGCTGACGGCAGTTACCCGGTACAACACAACTGGCTGCCCTTCCGGCATGTACGCAACGCGCGTGCTCATGCCTAGATGCTGGACCTGAAAGTAGCCGCTGCTGCTGCGCTGCCACTGCCCAGTCAAATCGTGCGGGTGCGGCGGAGGCAGGCACATCTGGCATTTGCCTGGAGGTGCCCGCAGCAGTTCATCTGCCCCGGCCTGCAATGTGGCCTCTGCCTCTTCGAACGCCAGCAGGCCATCGCGCAGGTAGCCGGCCATTCGCGTCTCTACCAAGGCATCACGCAAGGCAGAGGCTGTCAGCAAGCCGAGCAGCAGGCTCAGTACCAGCGCCAACAGCAGCACGACACCGCGTTGGCGCTTCATGGCCCCGGCACCCGATTGCGCAGCGCCACGCTCAGTTCATGGCGCTGTTCGAGTTTGAGCGTGGGCTCGTACAACATCAGCGTGATGTCTACCCTCTCCCCCTGCGGCGTTTGCACACGTTCGAAACGCGCCTCTCGCACATTCTCGACCAGCGGTTGGAAGTTGCCTTTTCGCTTGAACCTCAGCCTATTGCCATGGAACTGATAGACGTACTGGCTGATGGGGAACGTCAGTGGGTAACCCTCTACTGTTTTTTCATCCACGCGCACTTTTTCGATGCAGTCCGTCTGCAAAACCCAGTCACCGTTGCCAGTTTTTCCGGACAACTCCGCCACAACCAGGCTGAGGGTAGTGGGTTCAACCTCCAGGGGGCGGGCGAAAGCCTGCCGCGCAGCCGGGTCCTCAAAGTCGTCAGGTTTAATCCGCAGGCAACCAAACATCCCTGCCATGCGGATATCCTGCGCCATGCGCAGCAAAGCAAGTCGTGCCTCATCCTGCATGCGCACTGCCGTACTTTGCAGACGCCAGGTCTGGTGTGCAGAGGTAAAGAGCTGGCTGGCCGCTGCCAGTAGCATCAATCCGATGGCCAGCGCCATCACCATCTCAACCAGACCGAACCCAATCTGGCGGCGCCTCATCGCCGCCTCCGCTCATGCTCGCTGTGCACCGCCATCGCGGCCTGCCCATCACGACGTGCGCCGTCCGCAGCCTGCAATGCCTGCAACTGCATCGCTGCTGTTGCGAACATGCCCACGGCCACAACCACGACTGCCAACAACACTTCCAGGAGCGTCATGCCCCGTTGCCTTGCGTGCATCCCTGCACCTCCCGCGACTTTTCCTGCAATAGCCCTGAACCCGGCCGACTAGACGGTTTGGCCGATGAACGTGAAGCTATAGCCAAGCACTTCCAGGGAGGAATGCACGGTGAAGCAACGAGGCGTAACACTGATTCAAATGTTGTCGGCCTTGGCCGTGGCCGTCTTGCTGACACAGCTCGGTATGCCGGCTTACGCCAGAATGACTGATGACCTACACAGGGCAGCAGTTGCCCGAGATTTGGCACAGGCACTGCGCAGTGCTCGCAGCCATGCACTGCTGCTGGGCCAGAACGTGCGGGTCCAGGGCGTTGAGAGCGATTGGGGAAAAGGATGGCGAGTGTTGCTGGAGCACAATGAGCAGGTATTGCGTGAACAACGTCTTTCAAGGCCCATAAGGATAATGGCCAATACAGGCGATCAGATCAGGTTCAGCGCACTGGGTGTCCCACTGGGCAAGAGAGGTGGCACGCTGGAGCTCTGCGAGAAAAACGCCGCCACCAGTTTTACTCAGGTGGTGATGGCTTCCACCGGGCGAATCAGACTGCGCACAGGTGAACCGGAAAAGGTTTCCCTGTGCGCAGGCCATTGATCAGATCAGCGAACGAACCCGCAGCTCTTTAGGCATCGAGAACGTGATGTTCTCTTCCCGCCCATCCAGCTCTTCAGCGCCAGTGGCGCCCCAGGCCTTGAGCTGCTCGATCACGCCACGCACCAGCACTTCTGGGGCGGAAGCGCCGGCGGTGATGCCGATTCGAGCGGCTTGGTCGAACCAACCTTGTTGCAGGTCCTCAGCACCGTCGATCAGGTAAGCCGGGGTGCCCATACGCTCGGCCAGCTCGCGCAGGCGGTTGGAGTTGGAGCTGTTAGGGCTGCCCACCACCAGCACCACGTCGCATTCACCGGCCAGTTGCTTCACGGCATCCTGGCGGTTCTGGGTGGCGTAGCAGATGTCGTCCTTGCGCGGGCCACCGATGTTCGGGAAGCGTGCACGCAGGGCGTCGATGACGCGGCTGGTGTCGTCCATCGACAACGTGGTCTGGGTCACGAAGGCCAGGTGGTCCGGGTCGCGCACCTGCAACTTGGCCACATCCTCTTCGTCTTCGACGAGGTAGATGGAACCACCGTTGCTGGCGTCGTACTGGCCCATGGTGCCTTCGACTTCCGGGTGCCCTTCGTGACCGATGAGAATGCACTCACGGCCATCGCGGCTGTACTTGGCTACCTCGATATGCACCTTGGTCACCAGCGGGCAGGTGGCATCGAACACTTTCAGGCCGCGGCCAGCCGCTTCCTGGCGCACAGCCTGGGAAACACCGTGGGCACTGAAGATGACGATGACATCGTCCGGCACCTGGTCCAGCTCTTCGACGAAGATGGCACCGCGGTTGCGCAGGTCTTCCACCACGAACTTGTTGTGCACCACCTCGTGACGCACATAGATCGGCGGGCCGAAAACTTCCAGCGCGCGGTTGACGATCTCGATCGCCCGGTCGACCCCCGCGCAGAAGCCGCGAGGGTTGGCGAGTTTGATTTGCATGCTCGGCTCCAGGCTTACAGGGCCTTCACCCCGAGGATCTCCACCTCGAAGGTCAGGGTCTTGCCAGCCAGTGGGTGATTGAAGTCGATGGTCACCTGGTCGTCATCGAACGCTTTGACCACACCCGGCAGCTCGGTGTTGGCGGCGTCATTGAAGATGATCAGCAGCCCTTCGGACAGCTCCATGCCTTCGAAGTTGGACCGCGGCATGACTTGCACGTTTTGCGGGTTGGGCTGGCCGAAGGCGTTCTCCGGGGCCACCACCACAGTACGCTTGTCACCGGCCTTGAAGCCGAACAGCGCGTTTTCGAAACCTGGCAGCAGGTTGCCGTCGCCCACCTTGAAGGTGGCCGGGGCCTTGTCGAACGTGCTGTCGACGGTGTCGCCGTTTTCCAGATGCAGCGCGAAGTGCAGGGTGACTTCGGTGTTCTGGCCGATACGCGTGTCAGTCATGGACCGGATCCTCGGACTTCTTGCTCTTGAACATATCCAGCGCCAGCATCACCGCGCCAACGGTAATGGCGCTGTCGGCCAGGTTGAACGCCGGGAAGTAATGGCGGTTCTGCCAGTGCACCAGGATGAAGTCGACCACATGGCCCAGCACGACGCGGTCGTACAGGTTGCCGATCGCACCACCCAGCACCAGCGACAGCGCCACAGCCAGCCAGGTCTCGTTGCGCCCCAGGCGCTTGAGCCACACCACCAGCACGGCACTGACCACCACGGCGATCAGGGCGAACAGCCAGCGCTGCCAGCCCGAGCTTTCCGCCAGGAAGCTGAAGGCGGCGCCGGTGTTGTAGGCCAGGGTCCAGCTGAAGTAGTCCGGGATGACGACAATCTGCTGGTACATGGTCAAGGCGTTGTTGAAATACAGCTTGGTGGCCTGGTCAAGGACCAGGACCAGCAAGCTCAGCCAAAGCCATGCAAGGCGCCCGAAGCGCCCCGCTGCAGGGTTAGGCATAGTGACGCACCTCGCCCGAACCGCTCAGGTTGTCGACGCAACGGCTGCAGATTTCCGGGTGCTCCGGGTGGCTGCCGACGTCGGCGCGGAAGTGCCAGCAACGGCCGCACTTGGCGTGACCGGACTTGACCACTTTCAGCTTGAGGCCTTCGACTTCGGTGGCCACAGCATCCGCTGGCGCCTGCACGAACGGCACCACGCTGGCGGCCGAAGTGATCAGCACGAAGCGCAGTTCGTCGCCCAGCTTGCCCAGGTCGGCGCTCAGGCCTTCGTCGGCGTACAGGGTGACTTCGGCCTGCAGGTTACCGCCAATGACCTTGGCGGTACGCTGGTTTTCCAGCTCCTTGTTGACCGAGGCCTTCACTGCCATCACGCGATCCCAGTAGGCGCGGTCCAGCTCGGTGCCTTCCGGCAGCTCGCTCAGGCCCTGGTACCAGCCGTTGAGCATCACCGACTCGTTGCGCTCGCCCGGCAGGTACTGCCAGATTTCATCGGCGGTGAATGCCAGGATCGGCGCGATCCAGCGCACCAGCGCTTCGCTGATGTGGTACAGCGCGGTCTGGCAGGAACGGCGGGCGACACTGTTGGCGCCGGTGGTGTACTGGCGGTCCTTGATGATGTCGAGGTAGAAGCCGCCCAGCTCCTGCACGCAGAAGTTGTGCACCTTGGAGTAGACGTTCCAGAAACGGTACTCGCTGTAGTGCTCTTCCAGCTCGCGTTGCAGCAACAGGGTGCGGTCCACGGCCCAACGGTCCAGTGCCAGCATGTCTTCCGGGGCCAGCAGGTCGCGGGCCGGGTCGAAGCCGGACAGGTTGGACAGCAGGAAGCGCGCGGTATTGCGGATACGGCGGTAGGCGTCGGCGCTGCGCTGCAGGATCTGCTCGGAAACCGCCATTTCACCGGAGTAGTCGGTAGCGGAAACCCACAGGCGCAGGATGTCGGCACCCAGGGTGTTGTTGACCTTCTCCGGCTCGATGGTGTTACCCAGCGACTTGGACATCTTGCGGCCGTTCTCGTCCACGGTGAAGCCGTGGGTCAGCAGCTCGCGGTAAGGCGCATGGTTGTCGATGGCGCAACCGGTCAGCAAGGAAGAGTGGAACCAGCCGCGGTGCTGGTCGGAACCTTCCAGGTACAGGTCGGCGCGCGGGCCGGTGGCGTGGCCGATGTCGTGCGAACCACGCAGCACATGCCAGTGGGTGGTGCCCGAGTCGAACCACACATCGAGCGTGTCGGCGATCTTGTCGTACTGGTCGGCTTCAGCGCCCAGCAGCTCGGCGGCGTCCAGTTTGAACCAGGCTTCGATGCCTTCCTGTTCGACGCGCTTGGCCACTGCTTCCATCAGCTCGACGGTGCGTGGGTGCAGTTCGCCGGTTTGCTTGTGCAGGAAGAACGGGATCGGTACACCCCAGTTGCGCTGACGCGAGATGCACCAGTCCGGGCGGTTGGCGATCATCGCGTGCAGGCGCGCCTGGCCCCAGGCCGGCACGAACTTGGTGTCTTCGATGGCTTTCAGCGCGCGCTCACGCAGCGGCTCGCCAGTGGTCGGCTGCTTGTCCATGCCCACGAACCACTGCGCGGTGGCGCGGTAGATCAGCGGGGTTTTGTGACGCCAGCAGTGCATGTAGCTGTGGCTGATGGTTTCGGTGTGCATCAGCGCACCGACTTCGCTCAGCTTCTCGACGATGGCCGGGTTGGCCTTCCAGATGAACTGGCCGCCGAAGAAGGGCAGCGACTCGACATACACACCGTTGCTCTGCACCGGGGTGAGGATGTCGTCATTGACCATGCCGTAGCGCTTGCAGGTGACGAAGTCGTCTTCACCGTAGGCTGGCGAGGAGTGCACCACGCCGGTACCGGCGCCCAGCTCGACGTAGTCGGCCAGGTAGATCGGCGACAGGCGGTCGTAGAACGGGTGGCGGAAGTTGATCAGTTCCAGCGCCGAACCTTCAGCGGTAGCAATGACCGAGCCTTCCAGGTTGTAGCGCTTGAGGCACGACTCGACCAGCTCTTCAGCCAGCACCAGCAGACGCTCACCGGTATCGACCAAGGCGTATTTGAACTCCGGGTGGATGTTCAGCGCCTGGTTGGCCGGGATGGTCCACGGGGTGGTGGTCCAGATCACGATGGAGGCTGGTTTGGCCAGCGCATCCAGGCCGAAAGCGGCGGCCAGCTTGGCCTCATCGGCAACCGGGAAGGCCACGTCGATGGTCTGGGATTTCTTGTCGGCGTACTCGACCTCGGCCTCGGCCAGCGCCGAACCGCAATCGAAGCACCAGTTCACCGGCTTGAGGCCCTTGAACACGAAGCCTTGCTTGACCATTTCGGCCAGGGCGCGGATTTCGCCGGCCTCGTTGGCGAAGTTCATGGTCTTGTACGGGTTGTCCCAGTCACCCAGCACACCCAGGCGGATGAACTCGGTCTTCTGCCCTTCGATCTGCTCGGCAGCATACTCGCGGCACAGCTCGCGGGTGCGGTCGGCGGACAGGTGCTTGCCGTGGGTTACCTCGACCTTGTGCTCGATCGGCAGACCATGGCAGTCCCAGCCCGGCACGTACGGCGCATCGAAGCCGGCCAGGGTCTTGGAACGGACGATCATGTCCTTGAGGATCTTGTTCAGCGCATGACCGATGTGAATCTTGCCGTTGGCATAGGGCGGGCCGTCGTGCAGGACGAACTTGGGACGATCCTTGCCAATTTCGCGCAGCTTCTGGTACAGGCCAATGCTGTCCCAGCGCTGCAGGATCTGCGGTTCGCGCTGAGGCAGGCCGGCCTTCATGGGGAAGGCGGTGTCCGGAAGGTTAAGCGTGGCTTTGTAGTCGGTCATTTCAGGCTCTTCGTTAGCGGTTGAGCGTGCCAATGTGCACGTGCGGCGGCGATATCCGCATCGATCGCCGACTTCAGCGCCTCCAGGGAGGCAAATCGCTGCTCTTCACGCAGCTTGTGGTGGAACTCCACCGTCAGGCGCCGGCCGTAAAGGTCGCCGGCATAATCCAGCAGATGAATCTCCAGGTGCGGGCGCCCATCACCGGCAACGGTGGGGCGCACGCCGATATTGCCGACACCCGGCCAGGCCTTGCCGTCGATCTCGATGCTGGCCAGGTAGACCCCGGACAGCGGCACGCGGCGGCGCTTGAGCTGGATGTTGGCGGTAGGTGTGCCGAGCTGGCGGGCCAGCTTCTGGCCATGCAGCACGCGGCCGGTGATGTTGTACGGGCGGCCCAGCAGGTGTTCGGCCAGCTCGAAGTTGCCTTCGGACAGGGCCTTGCGCACCTCAGTGCTGCTGACGCGCAGGCCGTCCTGGATCACCGTGTTGGCGGCCTCGACGGTGAAACCATACTGCTGGCCGGCCTCGACCAGGAAGGCGAAGCCGCCGGCGCGGTCGCAGCCAAAGCGGAAGTCGTCGCCCACTTCAAGGTGACGCACACCCAGGCCGTCAACCAGGATGGCCTTGACGAAGGAATCGGCGCTGAGCTTGCTCAGCCGCTGGTTGAACGCCAGGCACAGCACTCGGTCGATACCTTCGGCGGCCAGTAGCTCGACCTTGTCGCGCAGGCGTGCCAGACGCGCCGGTGCGGTATCGGGGGCGAAATACTCGCGCGGTTGCGGTTCGAAGATCACCACACAGGTCGGCAGGCCCAACGCCTGGCCGCGCTCGCGCAGGCGCGCCAGGATTGCCTGGTGGCCGCGGTGAACCCCGTCGAAGTTGCCAATGGTGGCGACACAGCCCCGGTGCTCGGGGCGCAGGTTGTGAAGACCTCGAACCAGCTGCATAACGCGCTTCTTGCTCATAAAGTGGCCGATTATAACCACACCCGGGCGCTGGTGACAGGCAGCAGCGCCCAAGGGCGGCGTGGAATGTGAAAAACCGACGCCTGACCCGTCCGAAGCCTCAGTGCAGGGCCTTGCGGGCGAAATGCCGGGGCCGGAAGCCGCACAGGTACAGGCAGCCGAAATACGTCACCACACCTGCCAGGATCAACGCCCCCAGGCGCAGCAGGCGCTCAAGCATGTTGCCTTGCTCCCAGGCCGGCAAGAAGTGCATCCCGGCCAGCAGTACCGCCGACATCAACCCCACCGCCAGCACCAGTTTGAGCAGGAACATCGCCCAGCCGGGCTGGGGCTGGAACAGCTGCTGGCTGCGCAGCTTCCAGAACAGCAGGCCGGCGTTCAGGCAGGCGCCCAGGCTGATCGCCAGGGCCAGGCCGGCATGGGCCAGCGGGCCGATCAGGGCCAGGTTGAACAGCTGGGTGCAGACCAGGGTGAAAATCGCGATCTTCACCGGTGTGCGGATATTCTGCTGCGCATAGAAGCCGGGTGCCAGTACCTTGACTAGAATGATCGCCAGCAAGCCCACGGAATAGGCAATCAGCGCACGCTGGGTCATGGCCGCGTCAACCGCACTGAACTTGCCGTACTGGAACAGCGCCACGGTCAGCGGCTCGGCAAGGATGGCCAAGGCCAAGGTGCATGGCAGTACCAGCAGGAAGCACAACCGCAGGCCCCAGTCGAGGATTCGCGAATACTCCTCGCGGTCCTTGTTGGCATAGGTCTTGGCCAAAGTCGGCAGCAGGATGGTACCCAGGGCAACGCCGAGCACGCCCGAGGGCAGCTCCATGAGGCGGTCGGCGTAGTACATCCACGACACCGAGCCGGCCACCAGGAAGGAGGCGAAGATGGTGTTGATGATCAGCGAAATCTGGCTTACCGAAACCCCGAGAATCGCCGGCAGCATCTGCTTCAGCACCCGCCATACACCCGCGTCCTTGAGGTTCAGGCGCGGCAGCACGAGCATGCCGATCTTTTTCAGCGCTGGCAGCTGGTACAGCAACTGCGCCAGGCCACCGGCCAGCACACCCCAGGCCAAAGCCATGATCGGCGGGTCGAAGTACGGCGTCAGCAGCACGGCGAAGGCGATCATCGCCACGTTCAGCAGGGTCGGGGTGAAGGCGGGTACCGAAAAACGGTTCCAGGTATTGAGAATCGCCCCGGCCAGGGAAGACAGCGAGATCAGCAATATATAAGGAAAAGTCACCCGCAACAGCGCAGTGGTCAGCTCGTATTTTTCCGCGCTGTCGACAAAGCCCGGGGCTGTGGCCCACACCACCCACGGTGCAGCCAGGATGCCGATGGCGGTGACCAAGGCCAGGACCAGGGTCAACAGGCCACTGACATACGCGATGAAAGTGCGAGTCGCCTCCTCGCCTTGCTGGGTCTTGTATTCGGCCAGGATCGGCACGAAGGCCTGGGAGAAGGCCCCTTCGGCGAAGATGCGCCGCAGCAGGTTGGGCAGCTTGAACGCGATGAAGAAGGCATCGGTGGCGACACCAGCACCAAAGATGCGGGCCAGGATGGTGTCGCGAACAAAGCCCAGCACCCGCGAAATCATGGTGATCGAGCTTACTGCAGCCAGGGATTTGAGCAGGTTCATCGAAAAGATTCACGCCAATGACAGAGGACGCTGCCAGACAGCGTCCGAATGTGCGATACTCCCGCGCCTTCGCAGGGGAGCCAAAAATTCCCGAGTGTACAGGTCGCGCAGCAGAAAGGAATCTTTCCCGCTTGTTGGCGCACCGCTCGGCGGAACCTTGCAGGTGGCCTTGACATCCGGTCGACTGATCGGCATGATTCGCGGCCTATTTTGTTTGCTATTTACCTAAAGTCTTTCGAGGAGCTCGACGGTGGCCAACACACCTTCCGCCAAGAAACGTGCAAAACAGGCTGAGAAGCGTCGCAGCCACAACGCCAGCCTGCGTTCCATGGTCCGCACCTACATCAAGAATGTAGTTAAAGCCATCGACGCAAAAGACGCCGAAAAAGCGCAAGCCGCTTACGTTCTGGCTGTACCTGTAATCGACCGTATGGCCGACAAAGGTATCATCCACAAGAACAAGGCTGCTCGTCACAAAGGCCGTCTGAATGGCCACATCAAGGCGCTGAAAGAAACTGCAGCTGCCTAAGCGACGTGCTAGTCGAAAAGCCGACCCTAGGGTCGGCTTTTTGTTGCCTGTGATTTGATGGACCTGCCCAAGTAACCTGATCTGACCGCATCACCGGCAAGCCAGCTCCCACAGGGACTGTGCCAGCCTTGAGTCTGGCGGTACTCCTGTGGGAGCTGGCTTACCGGCGATGGGCCGCAAAGCGGCCCCCTTTGCAATCTACTTGGCGATCTGAATCTTCGGAGCCCACTGCAGCCATTCATCCTCGGCCTTGTCGAACAAGGCGAAGGTCTGCTGTGGCCGGGCCGGGTTACCCATTTGCTCGCCATCTGGTGTGGCGAACGCGATACCACCGTCGATCAGGGTCTCCACCGACTCGGTACGCACCGTAGCCCCCTTGAACAGCCCCCAGTCGAAACCGAAGCCACTGCTGTTCCAGAAGCGACTACCACTGCGCACCAAAGCCGCATAGCGTGGCTCGATAAGGATATGGATCAGCACGCGGTCGGCATTCTGGCCCAGCTCGAAGCCCGTCACCTTCCCCACCGCCACCTCACGGTAGGTCACCGGCACCCCGGGCTTGATCGAGCCGCGGCGTGGCGCACTAAGCGTCAATGGCAAACCGACCTCTGGCCCCGCCACCTGCGGCGCATCAGCCAAGGCGATGAAATCGCGCTGCGGGCCACGGTCCTTGGCCGCCGGCTGCACTTCCAGGTACTGCCCGCCCACAAGGGTGTCGAGGTTTTCGGTGCGTACCAGGCCCAAAGCCGGCTTGACCACCCAGAACTGCGTCCCGACACGGGCGATACGGTCTGCCGACTCGGTAATGCGAGCGCGCAGAAGCACCGCCTGCAGGTCGTCGGTGAGGTCGACGCTTTCGATACTGCCCACATCCAGGCCACGGAAGCGGATCGCCGTGCCCGGCTTCAGGCCATCTGCCCGGTCAACGCGGATGGTAATCAAGGTACCCGCGCGGTTTACCGCCTCTTGGCTATCATGCAGGCGGAAACGTGGAATATGGCGCTTGAGCGCCACATCGGGCCGTGGCGTGTCGAAGGCGATACCACCGGCCATCAGCGTTTGCAGCGACTCACTCTTGATCTTGATGCCCGACAGGCCACCCGTCAGGGTGATACCACTGACGTTCCAGAAGCGCGATGAACCGTTGACCAGCTTCTCGTACTCTTTCTCGATATGCACGCCGATCAGAATGCGGTTGCTGTTACGGGCGAACTGGTAGCTCTGCACGCTGCCCACCTTCACCTGGCGGTACATCACCGGGCTGCCGATTTCCAGCGAACCCAGGGTGTCGGCGAACAGCACCATGTGCAAGCCCGGCGCCTTGAGGTCGAGCGGTGGCGCCTTGGCGCGGGCCTCGAACTCACGCTCGGGCCGGGCGCCCTTTTCGCCGGGGCGAATGGCGATGTAGTTACCTTTGACCAATGCCTCCAGGCCGGTGATACCGGCCAGGGAAATCGACGGCTTGACCACCCAGAACTGCGTGCCTTCGACCAGGTAGTCCTCGGTCAGCGGGTCCAGCGTCAGCTCCGCTGATGCACTGGCCAGGTTGTCTTCCATCTTCAGGGCTTTCAGCGAGCCCACCTGGATACCCTTGTACATCACCGGCGTGCGACCTGCCTGCAGGCCTTCATAGTCGCTCAGCTTCACTTTGACGCGGATACCGGCCTGCGCTGCATCGAAGTCTTCATACAGACGGAACGGCAGGCTCGGGTCGGTGGGCGGACTGTCCTTGCGGTATTCCGGCGTGGCGAAAGCGATACCACCGGCCACGATGCTCGACAGCGACTCGCTGCGCACCTTAACACCCGAAAGCGAAGCATCGATGCTGACGCCACTGGCGTTCCAGAAACGCGTGTGCTTGCGAACCAGGCTGGCGTAGGCTGGCTCGATGAAGACCTTGACCTCTACAGTGCTCTGGTCCTCGGACAAGCGGTAGCTTTTTACGCGACCAACCTGGATCTGTTTGTAGAACACCGGGCTGTCACGGTTGAGCGAGCCCAACCTGTCGGCCTTGAGCGTCAAATGCAGGCCCGGTTCCGTATCCGAGAGCGGTGGTGCCACCTTCAATGCAGTGAAGCGTTTCGTGCGCTCCCCCTCCCCCGGGCTAACGGCGATGTAGTTACCCGATACCAATGTTTCAAGACCGGAAATACCCGCCAGGCTGACACTCGGCTTCACCAGCCAGAAGCGCGTGCCTTTGGTCAGGTGAGGCTCGGCGGCCTTGTTCATCTCGATGGTAGCGATCACACCCTGGTTGTCGCCCTTGGCGTCGAGCACCAGGCTTACCACCTTGCCAACCGGCATGCCCTTGTAGATCACCTCAGTCTTGTTGGCGACGATGCCCTCGCCCGACTCGAAACGGACTTCAATTTGCACACCGGCATCACGGTAGGCTTGCCATGCGAGCCAGCCACCGATCATCAAGGCAATCAAAGGCAGGATCCAGATAGCCGACCAGTTCGAGGCTGGGCGGGTTTTAGCCGTTGGCAGGTCACTCATGGTCGTCATCCGACTCCGTGTTATCCCAAATCAGTCGGGGATCGAAAGTTAAAGCGGCAAGCATTGTCAGGATCACCACAGTTGCGAAGGCGACAGCGCCCAGGTTGGCTTCGACACTGGCTATTCGGCCGAAATTCACCACCGCCACCAGAATGGCAATGACAAAGATATCCAGCATGGACCAGCGCCCAATGAATTCGATGAAGCGGTACATCAATATCCGTTGTCGGGCAGACAGCGGTTGCCGACGCTGAACGGAGTACAGCAGCAAGCCAATACCCACCAGCTTGAATGTGGGCACCAGGATACTGGCAATGAACACCACAGCCGCGATGGGCACCATACCGTGCTTGAGCAGCGTGATGACGCCGGACATGATCGTGTCAGGGCTGCCCTGACCGAGCGTACTCACGGTCATGATCGGCAGCATGTTGGCCGGAATGTACAGGATCGATGCAGCAATCAGTAACGCCCAGGTACGCACGATGCTGTTGGGCCGGCGCGCATGCACGATGGCGCCGCAACGCGTACAGGTCTGTGAAGTGCTGTCGGGCGCTTGCCGGTTAAGCTGGTGACATTCATTGCAGACAAGAATGCCCGCATCAATCGCCCGCATGCAGGTCCTCCCCCGATAGCGCACTCCAGATCTGGTGAGGTGACATCACCACTTCGAGCCACACCTGGATCAATAACAGGCTGATGAAGCAGAACAACCCCAGGCCCACTGTCAATTCAGCCAGGTCCACCAACTTGACGATGGCCACCAGCACCCCCATGAAATAGACCTCGAGCATGCCCCAATCACGCAGGTGGTGATAGATGCGGTAGAACAGCAGGCCGAAGTTACGCCCCACATTCAGGCGAATGCTCAGCAGCACTGCCAACTGGCAAAGCAGTTTTGCCAGGGGGATGGCCATGCTACACAGGAAAACCACCACGGCTACGCCGCGCATGCCTGAGTTGTACAGGCCCAGCACACCACTCCAGACGGTGTCGTCCGAAGTCTGGCCAAGCAGATGCAGCTGCATGATTGGCAGGAAATTGGCTGGCACGAAAAGCAACAGGGCGGTCAACACCAAGGCCAGGCTGCGGTTGACCACATTGTGCCGGTGAGCGTAGAGCTCGTAGCCACAGCGCGGGCACTGGGCTTTTTCATCGTGCTGGAGCACGGGCTTGCGCAGCAGCAGGTCGCATTCGTGACAGGCGACAAGCTCGTCCAGCGGCAACTGGGCCAGGGTTTCGGGATCGACAGGGTTTGGCATATAGCGCTTCTGAATAGGTGCGTGGGGCTATTCTAGTGTTCTGGCTCGAATTGTGGGAGCTGACCTTGGCCAGGAGGGTGTATGACCTTCCTCTGGGAGCGGGCGCGCCCGTGAAACAGGCGACACGGTGGATGGCACCGGCGTTGCCGGTGTTCGCGGCTAAAGCCGCTCCTACAGGGATCTGGGTAAAGCCGAGACTTGCGTGGGCTTGGCTTTTTCAGGCCACAAAGACAAAACCCC